>JAVKDO010000114.1:0-198184 GCA_040222235.1 Cyclobacteriaceae bacterium | reverse complement strand
GATTTTCTGGACCAACGGCATCCGTCGAAATGGAGACACTCCAGATAAGAACAAGACGATCTATATTGTTGGGATCGACTACAACTATTTCTCCACCTATGATATTGAGCTGGTAGCCGGCAGGAACTACAACGAGACGTTCAGCACGGATACCGGATCGATGATTCTCAATACAGCGGCCATCAAGGACATGGGGTTTGACAGTCCTGAGGCAGCCATTAATCAGAAGGTGATGTTTTGGGGATACCCTAAAACGATCATAGGCGTAGTGGATGACTACCAGCAGATGTCAGTAAAAACAGCCGTTTCTCCGATCATATTTCCGCTATCATTGGATCAGAATAGCTTTATCACCTTGAAACTGAAGACCGACGATTATAGTCAAGCCTTCAATATCGCACAGGAGCAGTACAGCAGCTTTTTTCCAGGCAACCCTTTTGATTATTTCTTCCTCGATGATTTTTTTAACAGGCAGTATGATAATGATCGAGAGTTTAGCAGAGTGTTCACGCTGTTCGCAGGATTTGCCATCATCGTGGCTTGTCTCGGCTTATTTGGTCTCTCTTCATTTAGCGCATTGCAGCGCACCAAAGAGATTGGCATTCGCAAAGCGATAGGCGCAGACATTTCCAATATCATCTTCATCCTTACCAGAGAATTCATCCAGTTGATCTTGATAGCTATTGTCATCGCATTCCCCTTGATCTACCTCGTGATGGACGGGTGGCTGGATAACTTTGCCACAAGGATCAACCTCGGAATTCCTGTTTTCCTTCTTGCTGGGTTTGCAGTTGTCCTGATTGCGGTACTTACGGTAGGTTATAAAACTCTAATGACAGCCAAGTCCGATCCAGTAAAAGCACTACGGTATGAGTAAATTGAATTGATAATTGACAATTTTCTATCCATTATCAATTTTCAATTGTCCATTGAGTTAGTAGGAGGACTGCACATAGTCAGTATTTGCTACTATATCTTCCAAATCCATGGATGCCAAGAGTAGCTGTCTTTGCTTTCCTGAGTCGAATTAAGTAAAATGCAAACTGCAAAATCTGATCAGCTTAAAACTTAAACCGACCGCATGGAATTGACTACCGCATTCTCGACTATTGACATTGTCGTCTTCTCGATATATGCCCTATTTATTATCGGATTGGGCCTTTGGGTGTCCCGCAAAAAAGAAGGCGTAGAGCAGAATTCGACAGACTACTTCCTTGCAGGCAAGACCTTGCCCTGGTACGCGATTGGAGCTTCTCTGATCGCTTCCAATATCTCTGCTGAGCAGATCATCGGTATGTCCGGGTCAGGCTATGCTGTTGGCATGGCCATAGCAGCTTACGAACTAATGGCTGCAGTCACCCTGCTACTTGTCGCCAAGTACTTCCTGCCTATCTATTTGCACAAAGGCATCTTTACAATGCCGCAGTTCCTGGAGATGCGCTATGACAATCGCATCAAAACAATCATGGCCATATTCTGGCTAGTACTTTACGTTTTTGTCAACCTCACGGCTGTGATGTTCTTAGGTGCACTGACCTTAAATACAGTCATTGGTGTAGATTTCATCTATGCCATCATCGGGTTGGCAGCCTTCTCAGTACTCTACTCGCTCTACGGTGGACTCAAAGCGGTCGCCTACACAGATATCGTCCAGGTTATCTTCCTTGTCATCGGTGGTGTGATGGTGACGGGCATAGCCCTTGATTTGGTCAGTGGCGGCAATGGCGCGATTCAGGGCTTCTTCACATTGGTGGCTGAGGTACCACAGAAGTTCGACATGATATTCGAGATAGGAGATACTTACACCATCAATGGTGACACCAAGTCCGCATACATGGACCTACCGGGAATCACCGTGCTCGTCGGAGGTATGTGGATTGCCAACCTCTCCTACTGGGGTTGTAATCAATACATCACCCAGCGCGCCCTAGCGGGAAAAAATCTGGAAGAGGCTCGAAAGGGTGTTGCCTTTGCAGCATTCCTCAAAGTGATCATGCCGATCTTTGTCGTGCTCCCTGGAGTGGCAGCTTACTATCTGGTAGAGACTGGCAACCCTGCCATTACTGAGTTGATTAAAATCGATGGTGTCATTAAGCCTGACAACTCCTACCCGACCATGCTTGCCTTGGTACCAGCTGGTTTGAAGGGCATCACGTTCGCGGCACTTATTGGAGCCATTGTGTCATCATTGAGCTCTATGATGAACAGTACCTCTACGATCTTCACGATGGATATCTACCACAAGTACATCAACAAAGATGCAAGTGAAACCAAGTTGGTTTCAGTCGGTAGAATCACCGGTCTTGTGTCTCTCATTATCGCTTGCCTGGTCACTCCGGCGTTGAGCGGTTTTGACCAGATGTTCCAATACATTCAAGAGTTCTCAGGCTTTATCACACCTGCGGTGACAGTCATCTTCCTTTTTGGCTTGTTCTGGAGCAAGGCGACTCCTACCGCCGCATTATGGGTAGCCATTTTGACGATTCCGTTGAACCTACTCTTCTACTTCGGCTTCCCAGAAGTACCATTCCTTGATAGAATGGGCTTCATTTTCATCCTCCTCTGCTATGCGATGATCCTTATCTCTATGGCTGGCAAGTATGATTTCAAATTCAAGGATCAGAACTTCCTCATGATATTCGGCACGATGTTCTTGTTCATCATCGTGGTAGCTGGTGACCATGAGATGTTCCATGACACTGTTCTCGATATGGACAATGCCTTTGGCAAGTTCTCCATTCACATGATGAGCTTGATGTTCCTTGCGCTAGCGCTCTTCCTGACCCGGGATATTGACTATGATGACAATGCCATCGATATTCATAAAAAACATTATATCTCCACCAAGACTTTCAATATTGCCGCGGCTGTAGTGTTAGCCATGGTAGCTTTGATCTATATCATTTGGTGGTAACCCAATAAGCCTATGAGCACAACTACAATCACACTCACTCCGGCACAAGAGGCCTTCAAAAAGAAGATGCTCAATGTATGGCTGTTTCGCACGTTCGCCTTCTTCAAGGTGCCGATGGGTTGGCTCTCTGGCATGCGCCTAACGGAATTAACTACCGAGAGAGCTGTGGCAACCCAGCCCTTCAAATGGCTGAACATGAACCCGTTTAAGTCGACCTATTTTGCCGTGCAGAGCATGGCTGCTGAGCTGTCTACTGCAGCTATCGGCTTGCTGGCCATCGAGGGGAACAATCCTTCTATTGCCACCATCATCATCGACATGAAGGCCGAGTTTCCTAAAAAAGCAACGGGTCGGGTGACCTTCACTTGTGAAGATGGCCAGCAAATCTTTGAAGCCGTCGAGCGCGCAAAGTCCACCGGAGAAGCGGCCACCGTCACCGCCAAGACGGTCGGTACTATGGCTGATGGTACTGTGGTCTCGGTATTTGAGTTTACCTGGTCGTTTAAGCAGCGGAGGAGGTAGGTTCTATATCCTTCGAGCCCGAATCGCAAAATCAGATTCCCAAGTCTCACTAACCCTAAGGGCTAGCTCGCAAGGGAATGACGAGCGTAGAGCTGTCGTCATTCCTTGCGACTTTGCGCAGCTTAGGATACTTGGGAATCTCTATGAAGCCACTCACACCTACTGCATCTCCTTAACATCGTCAAACAAATCCTTCAAGCTAGGATTGAAATCCATGATAACCTTATCCTTCCAAGCACGATTCCATTTCTTCATTTTCTTCTCCCTAGTAATCGCTGACTCCATATCTGGATAGAATCGATACTAGATCAAATCAGTACATCTATACTTATCTGTGAAGTATGAGCCGTATTCATGTTTGTGCTGGTACACTCAGGCATAGAGATTTGAAGTGACTCCTATATAGACTGTACTCCGAGTTTTGTTGGAAACGGCATAGACATAACCACCTTTGGCTTTCATGTGATGAAAATAGTAAGAAGAGCCTAGAATATCATACCAATGACGTATGCCTTCCTGTCAGTCTGAGGTTTGGTCGAAGACTTGTAGGGAAATCCTACAGACGATCCTTCGACGAGCTCAGGATGACCAATAGCACCGAGCGATACGTCATTGTAATTTGTGCGTTTGAAACCCAAATGTTAAGTCTCGAAATGACGGGTCGTCAGATTCCCAAGTCTCGCTAACCCTACAGGCTAGCTCGCAAGAGAATGACGGTCGTAGAGTTATCGTCATTCCCTTGCGACTTTGTAAGGATGCCGTAAGCAGACTCAGCTTATGAGGCTTGGGAATCTCTGATTCTTAAAGAATCTACAACTCCATCAACAATCTATTCGACTCGGAATTTCGAGAGGTCTGCTTGAGATCCTCAAGTGCTGCAACAAGTGCGTCCACCTCAGAGAGCTTACCCACAGCCATTTGATCGAGACCTTGCTTTTCCAGTCGGTCTGTGACGAATTCGATCGTGAGCTTATGCACATCAATTGACGGTAGGAAAACTACATTATCTTTATCATCCAAGGCTTCATGAATCAGCTTCGACTCCTTCAGCTCCTCGAGCATAAGCACCACAAATCGGAGAGGAACGCCGATCCGCTCTGCAATCACTTCATCGGTGAGTCCATCATCTCCGCGCTCAAAGTTTTTGGCGATAGCGGTCATGATGAGCAGTGCTAATCGCTTCTTACTTTCCAGGCTTGGTTTAGTCTTATTGGTATCAAAGTAGTGCCGGTTAGCATTCTGATGCGCAAAGGCAAACTCAGCTCCAAAGAGTACCAAAGTCCAGCTCAGCTGCACCCAGATGAAAAACAGCGGAAGTGCTGCGAAACTACCGTAGATGGCATTATAGCGAGATACACCCACCTGAAATTCGATGTAGAAAAATTGAAGAAACTGGTAGGCGATGGCAGTCAACAAACCCGCATATAAAGCCGACTTAAACTTCACCTTGGTATTGGGCATCACTACAAAAAGAAGTGAGAACATAAAAGTGATCAATATGACCGGGACTGCCCTCAGCCCAAACTTGATCAACCCAACCAGACTATCAAGAATATGATATTCCATCACCAACACATCTAGCTGCGTCGTGATGAAAACTGTCATACTACTGGACAGCACTAGTATAATCGGAGAGATGATCATAATCGATAGATAGTCCGTCACCTTGCGGATCACTGACCGTTGCTTCTTGATAGCCCAGATGCCGTTGAAGGCCATCTCGATATTATGGAAAAGCCGCAAGACTGTATAAAGCAGCACCAAAATAGATATACCGGCGATGATGCCACCCTTGGCCGTATCCAGCATATTCTGGGCGTACTTCACCGTTTCACCCATCACTGCCTCTTGCCCAGGAAAAAGATTGTTGATCTCTTGCGCTAGGTCGACACCCAACCCAAACCCTTTAGCAATACCAAAGAAAGTCGCAATGACCGGCACGATAGAGAGGATGCTGAGGTAGGTCAAAGCGGAAGCCTGAATGGCGCAATTGTCCTTGACAAAATCCTGCACCGTGAGTATCACAATCCGAAGGTTGTGATAAAGGGTCGATCGTGACTTGGGGAGATCAGCCAGTCGTATATTCCACAGGTCAACCTGTACGAACTGTATCAGATCAGCAACCTTGGTTTTCAGCACAGTCAGGTTCATCGACATGCAGTAAAGATAATGAGTGCTCATGAGATCATTTCATTCCACTTCAAGTTGATCCATAGTGATAAAACTGTCTCACTGTTTCCCTCTCTAAGCAAAACCACCGAAATTATCCCTGTAATCCAAAGTCAGCATGAAACACATACTCCCCTTACTCCTTCTTGTCTTTGTCTCAGCTTGTCAACCTCCTGCTCCTGAGCCGAAGGCACCAACAATAGAAAAACGCTATATACAACCCACCAATGGCTATGCCCACATGGCAGTCATCACACATGGCAATATGAAGAGGCTACATATCTCCGGACAAATAGGGGCAGGTGAAACGCTGGAAGAGCAGATGCATGGAGCGCTAAAAGCAATCAAGGAACTACTCGCATCCGAGGGGGCGAGCTATGAAGACCTAGTTAAGATCAACAGCTTTATCGTGGACTATCAGCCAGCTGATCTTGACATCTTTCGAGGTGTGCGACAAGAGATCTTCGGGGATACGATCACCCCTGCCAGTACATTGGTGGGAGTCTCTGCCCTCGCCCTACCGGAATGGAAAATCGAGATCGATGCAGAGGCGGTGATTGCGATTGAGTGACCAAATTATGCTTATGGATTGCACTTTCATTTAATAAACAAGTCGTTGAGTAGGTGCTCTGACAAGTTTGAACCCAGAATACTGTCATTCAAAAATGAAGAATCCACTAGCTTTAAATAACGCGAACTCTCTTCCGTGATCTCAAGCGTATTAATCTACCATACACCTTCCTCAACCAGCGTGAGCCAGCTCGTACTTACTTTCAGGAGTTCCCAGCCACTTGAGCATCTTATTGTGCTCTCTCAATGCCTCGAAAAATCCGTCTTTGCTGTGATAAGGAATTTTAAATTCTTCACAGGCTTGAATGACCATTTTAGAGATGGCAGGATAATGTACATGACAAATTTGAGGATAGAGGTGATGCTCTACTTGGTAATTCAATGCACCCGCATACCATGTCACTAGCTTATTGTCATTGGCAAAGTTCACAGTGGTGTACAATTGATGTACGAAACGAGAATAGGGCATCTGCCCATTGAAATTTGGGGTAGGATACAATACCTCTTCCATCAAATGTGAAGGTTGGAAAACTACAGCAGTAGCCAGTCCACTAAAGACTTGCAGCGTTAAGAAACCAAGAAAAATCTCCAAGCCCGTATAAGACGTAAACATCAAAGGAATGCCGATGATATAACTGTAGTAGAAGACTTTGGAGAAGATAAGAATCACCACTTCTTTGGTAACGCTGCTAGAGTTTTTCTGCAACCAACCCTCTTTGTAGTAACTGATCATCTTGATGAAGTCCTTGAAAGTAACCCAAAAGAAAGTGCCTAACCCATATAATATCCAGGCATATATATATTGATACTTATGAACACCAGAAATACTTGAATAGGGAGATAACCTCAATATCAACTTAGGTGCAATATCCTCATCATGATCGTGAATATTGGCATAGGAATGATGTTTTACATTATGCTGAATTTTCCAATTCATTGCATTACCACCAACGAAATTTAAAGTATAACCCCAAAATTTATTGACCGTCTGCTTGGCCGAGTAGGCACCATGAATAGCGTCATGCATTATGCTCAGACCAATTCCGGCCATACCTAAACCACTGAAAGCACAAAGTACCAGAGCTACAATAGTACCGGGTTCGAATACCACAATTCCTGCAAAAGGAAGTAGGAATAATGACAGCATAAACACTGTCTTCAGATACATCTGGATGTTACCATATTTCGAAATCCCATTTACCCTGAAGTACTCGTTCACTCTCTTGTTTAGGGTGGCTGTAAAGGCTTTGGAATTCTCGTCTTCGTTATTGAAGAAAATCTTATCGGGTTGATTCATTGATTACAGAATTTGCACAAAATTAGTCCTTAAAAAACTCTTATACTGAGTTTGTCAATTGTTAATCCACTGTTACATGCTTTAGTTTAATAAAAAGCTAATAAATATGAGTCCTCTACTCATCATAGGCGGATACTTCGTCACCATCACAAGGATCACCAAATTGTCCTCGGAAGGAATTAACTCAATTTTTTGACCTCTAACAAGCAATCTGTATGGTTACTGCTGTTTTTTCGATGAATGGGGCAATCGGTCAGAGTTTGCAATACCTAAGCCTCCGAGAGATCAGAAACAGTAACCAGTCTTAGCATCCCTCGGAGATAAATTACCACTCTTGACGTAAGGCATCCATTGCTCACGGAATGTGAATATCTCATTCGAGATTAAGATTAATTTAACATTGTTAAGCTCACTGTCATACACTGGCTGATTTCTGCTCGTTTCTTCGGACATAGCTGGTCAATCCAACACCATTTTGACAGCTCATAGGAGTTCTTAATAAGATAGGTCAAGTGTTTTGCTTCATTCATCGAAGATGTCCTATGGGAGTACATTCAAAACACAAGCATTTCTTACTTTCACACACTTCTAACAATTAACAAAATCAACCATGAAAAATCTACTAGTCGTTCTTGTCGTCTTTGCTGCTTCATCAACCGTAATGGCACAGTCCCTTCCTAAGATCAATAAGGCTGATGTCCAATCGGGCATGGAGCAAGTATCCAGCCAAGCAGAATTGTCTGATGATCAAATCAAGGACGCTTTGGTGAAGGATGAAGAGCTGCAAACTGAAACAATCAATTTTCTCAAGAAAAACCCAGATACAAAAAGCTCGATGGCCAAGTTGGCTATGAAAAGCATGGGGGGAGGATCTAGCGGGTTAATGAAATCCCTACTGGGAGATCAAAATCTTGCTACAGCTGCCATCAGCTTCGTACAAAGCAATCCAGCAATGCTGACGAAAGCGATGAAGATTCTTGGGATGTAGTCAGGGTTCGTCTCAAAAAAAATGGGCCAATACTTCAAACTATTGCCCATTTTTTTTGAGTTATCTTAATACTCAAGCCAGTCTCCTTCCTATTCTTTCAACCGATTATACTTCTTAAGTACCTCCACGACGAGCTCATGGGGTAAGGCGTAGGCTGTATTACCATTGATGCCTTCCATGGTTTCAGCAGCGACCATAGCGTTGATGATGGCTTCCTCGGTAGCCTGTACGGTCGCTTCAAAGAAAGGCGTGATCAAGCCATTGGATAAAGTTTCGACTTCAGTGACTTCTGTCCGACTAAAAGCCTCCTCATTCGCGGTAGAAAAGGCAATGAAAATATCTCCTGAGCCATTGGCTCCTCGGCCACCAGTATTGCCTATTCCGATAGGGATGCGCTGAGCAATCCGCTTCAACTGATGAGGAAGCAATGGTGCATCGGTAGCTACCACAACGATGATCGAGCCATCCCCTTCTTGTCTACGGGACTCAGGCGCTGCGTTGTAGACGCTATTTAGAGTGTCCATCAATTCAACACCGACCGGTACTCCTGCGATCGTAAGGTTCATTTTGCTTCCAAAGTTCGACTGTACAAGCACGCCGAGGGTGTACTGTTCGCCATTGACGGTCAAGATACGTGAGGATGAACCGATTCCGCCTTTGAAGCCCAGACACATCATACCAGTACCTCCGCCAACATTTCCTTCTTCTACCTTACCAGGATTGGCATCAGCGATTGCCTCCCACACGTGCTCTTCCCTAACATGAAAGCCGTATATGTCATTGAGGAAGCCATCGTAGGTTTCCGCCACCACAGGGTAAATGTACCACCAGTCATCATTGGCGTACCAGTTGACGTCTACAAACCACTTGAGCACTGCATCGCGCACGACACCCACACTATTGGTATTAGTGATCATAATGGGTGTCTCTAGGAAGCCCGACTCTGTCACCCAGGTGGTACCTGTCATCTCACCGTTACCATTGAGGCTGTACCAGTTAGCATAGACCGGCCCAAACTTCTTACCTCTAGGAAAGATCGCAGTGACTCCAGTTCGGACTGGCCCCTTGCCTATTTCGTTTGCTCCCCTACCGGTAATAATGGTACTATGTCCAACTTCCACGCCTTTCACATCTGTGATAGAATTGAGCGCTCCTGGGATACCATTAAAAGGAACGCCGATCTCTCGTGCTCTGGGTTTTTGGGCATTAATACCAAGGGATACCAATAGCATTAGAGAAATTAACAGGAGTCGAGACATCATGTGTGTTGCGCTGAATTGAGTTGACGAATATAGGGAGTCTCAGGGAAAAGTGATGGTCAGAAGAGGAGGCTTAATCCTCAGTTACCATTTTTTACGACGTATCTCGCCACGGCGCATCGGCATCCCATCAATCAATCCAAACAAGTCGGTGGCAATGACCTCTTCTTTACTTCTGAGTTTGACGCCTCCATCTTTACCAATGAGTAGCACTGCAAACTCTTCTTCTGCAATGGAAAATTGATTTCTTAATGACGCTGCATTTATTGCGCTAATGAGCTGATCACCTTGATCCGTCACTCGATTTTTTCTTACCAGAAAAGTGAGCATATCACGTTCCTCGACATCTTCCCAGACACTTGTAAGTTCATTAAGTTGAGTGAGGCTTTGCTTGTGGCTAGAGTCCACTGAGAATATGAGTACTATGCGGTTTTTCCAGCGATATTCTCGCAGAAGGTCTTCTTGTGGAAGATCTGACCAGAGAATTGAGTAGAATACCAAAGGCAACAAAAAGCTTATCATAATATTTGAACTAAACTTCAATCAACCCACTTAGGTTTGAATAGGCTCAAATGATTTTATGGGTAATCAAATCAGTCTGGCAACCGGCATTCCGCTCTTGCGCCCATGTCACCCTGAACTCGTTTCAGGGTCTGCTCTTCATATACAACCAATCACAACTCTGAAAACAGGTCATTCAGATCAGGATTATGCTCTCTAACCAAATTCCATTTCCACTCCTTATGCCATCGCTTCAACTGTTTCTCCCTATCAATGGCATCTGTGATTCTATGGTGTACTTCATAGTAGATCAGGTCATGGCAGTTGTATTGGGCGGTGAATTTTGATCCCTTTCCTTCTCTGTGTTGTAAGACTCTTGTGAACAAATCATTGGTTACTCCCATGTAAAGAACGGTTCGATTCTTGTTTGACATTATATAGGTGTAGCCGCCTCGCATTTTTCTAAATTAAAGAGACAGATACTAACGTCAACGTTCACTTTGAGAAATTGTGAAGGTTGGGTACCACACATTTCTGGCAGACCCTGAAATAAATTCAGGGTGACAGGTTCGGAGTGGAGGTACATACTACAGTCATTGAACGTATTATTCAATGGACGCTGAAACAAGGCGGGGGTAACCTTCCGCATGACTGCAAAGAAAAGCTCATGTACTCCATCCAAATATTGTTTGATTAGCTGGTAGCCAGCAGACATCAGGTTTTAACTGTCACCCTGAACTCGTTTTAGGGTCTGCTTGCAAGACGTACTAAACCTTATCAAAGAGATCCCTTAACTCCGAATACTACTCTCTGAATAAACCCCATTTTATCATTAAATTGGTGAGAATGTCTCACCCTTACCACGTCCACCCAGATATCACAATCGCAGAAACTCTTCCCGGTAGCTTCTACAGCGACCCAGAAGCCTTCGAACTATTGAGAGAAAAGATCTTTGCCAATGGATGGCATTGGGTCGGGGATGAAGGGTTGGTCGCATTGTCAAATTCTGCTTACCCTTTTAAGCTCTATGATCCGCTCGTGAGCGAGCCATTGCTGCTGATAAGAGATCAAAACGATGAAATCAACTGTCTTAGCAATGTCTGTACTCACAGAGGCAACCAACTTGTCAATCATCCTGGAAAGCTGCGGA
Organism: Cyclobacteriaceae bacterium; assembly: GCA_040222235.1. Taxonomy (GTDB): domain Bacteria; phylum Bacteroidota; class Bacteroidia; order Cytophagales; family Cyclobacteriaceae; genus UBA6059. Next base: position 186,814 of record JAVKDO010000114.1, on the reverse strand, counting down.
CTCTGGTTTGTGGGTACCATGGGCGCAAGTTTCAGTTGGACGGTCGCTTTGTCTCCATGCCTGAATTTGAGGAAGCCAAAAACTTCCCAAGACCCTGCGATGATTTGCCCAACTTCCCTATCGAACGATTGGGTCCCTTTCTATTTGTAGGGTTGAAGCCAAGCTTTGACCTCATCCCTATCTTACATCAGATGCAGGAGCGCATTGGCTTCTTGCCGTTACATGAGTTCAAAGCCACCTCACATCTCAATAGAGACTATGTCGTCAATTGCCATTGGGCACTTTATTGTGATAACTACCTGGAAGGCTTTCACATCCCTTTTGTCCATAGCGGTCTCAATAATCTGCTGGACTATGGTCACTACACCACAGAGCTGTACGATCATTGTAATCTCCAGGTAGGCTATGCCGGCAATGGTGAGGATACCTTCGACCTACCTGTAGGTCACCCAGACCATGGACGCCATGTAGCTGCCTACTACTATTGGGTGTTTCCCAATATGATGTTCAACTTCTATCCCTGGGGCCTGTCGGTAAATGTTGTGAAGCCGATCAGTATGAATCAAACCAGGGTATCCTTCATCAGCTATGTCTATGACGAGTCAAAACTGGCATCAGGAGCAGGAGCCGATATCGACAAGGTCGAGCGAGAAGACGAGGCGGTTGTAGAAGGTGTGCACAAAGGCCTTAAATCGAGGCACTATACCAGAGGTAGATTCTCGCCTACCAGAGAAAGGGGCGTTCATCAGTTTCAAAGACTCCTATCGGAACAACTTGAGGCATAAACACTCGTAGTATATCAGAACCTGTGAGTTAAAGCAATTTTTGAGTAGTCAAACAGTTGTTTACGAAGATGTACACTGTGCTTAAGTCAATAGTCTCACTCTGCTTGATCCTATCATGCATTTGCGGTAGCTATGCCCAGAGCAGATCAGGCCGCCATAAAGCAGATTTTGAGATATTGACGGGTGCCTTACTGACTACCCATCCTAACCTTTATCGAAGTACTCCCAAAGCTAAATTCAACGAAGTACTGGACTCACTGCGAGAAACCATGAACGACGAGTTATCAGCAGTCCAGTTTTTCAGAGCAGCATCCCGTGTATTCAGTATGATCAAAGAAGGTCACAGTCGCGTCAGCCCATCGCGTGAGTTGATTGCCGAAATGCAGGACAAAGCCCTATTCCCATTTGATGTATGGTTGCTCGATGATAGACTCGTCGTGCGCGCTACGAGAGACAGCAGCTATGAAGACATGGTAAGCTCTGAAATCACCAGCATCAACGGGAGGCCAGTAAACGATATTATTCAATGCTTGGTCGGCTTGGCTGGCAGCAGCTCCGGAAGGGATAACCATCAGGGACTCATTCAGTCACTCTCACTGTACAATAACTTTGCGCAAGCCTATTATTACTTTGTAGACACTACCAACACCTTCCAATTGGGGTACCAAAAAAGAGGTGAAACTGAATCCCAAATCATGCAGGTACGAGGCGTAGCTGGTCAGATCAAGGACGATGATTACTTAAAACTTCCTGCTGAAAGAGAGGCTCCTGTAACCACAGAGATTAATATAAAGGAGAATTATGCTCTGCTAAAAGTGACCACTTTTGCCTGGTGGACAGGCAAGTACAGCATCAAAGAGTATAAAAAGGTTTTCAAAGAGTTCTTCAAAAAGGTCAGTGATCATGGATTAGAGCATCTGATCATCGATGTAAGGGACAACAGAGGTGGTGAGGAGTTACTTGGGGTGGATATACTCACTTATTTGATTCCATATGCTTTCACTCCATACGAATACATCCAGACCAGCTCTTTAGAATACAGCAGTCTTAAGTCGCTCCCTGAGTTTGAAGGCGATACCAAGTTCAATACACGTGACTATGTGGAAAATGAGAGCGGGTTTCAAAAAAAAGACGACCCCATCTTGAAGACCTTCGACCCTAAAGCCAAGTATGCATTTAGAGGTCAGGTTTATGTATTAGGCAATGGTCGCTCCTGGTCCGCGGCATCCACATTCTTGTCCTGGACTAAAACACATAAAGCCGGAATTTACGTGGGACAAGAAGGCGGTGGTGCATTCACTACCGTGGATGGCCGACAAATGGTAAAATTCACACTTCCCTATTCAGGTCTCCGTGTCAGCTATCCAATATGGAGCATGAAACTCAATACATCCAATGGAAGTCCACATAGCGGACCGATCCCTGATGTAGAAATCCAAAAGACCCCAGCGCAGTTGCTCAACGGCACAGATACAGAAATAGAGTACGTGCTAAGGCAAATTAAGGCTAGCACTCAGATCAATCCGTAAGTGAATGATTGAGTCTTACTGTATGCCGCTACAGCCCGCAGATCTTCCTGACTTGCAGCGCTACTTTGAAAGGTTAAGTCCTGAGACCAAAAGTCGCTTTGGCCCTCACCGCTTTGACCTGCTCACACTGAAGTTCATCTACCAGGCAAATGATCAGCATTTGGGCTATCTAATCAGAAAATCGGATGATCATGAAATTATCGGTTACAGTGCAGTAAAAGGTGGCTATTTGGAGCATGATGCCAATCGCTTGCAGCGCTACGGTCTTGCCTTATCAGAAAAGCTGGATTGTACTTTTGCTCCATCTCTTGCCGACGACTATCAGGGACATGGCTTTGGATCAAAGATGTTTGATTATATCTTAATGGATTTGAAGACGAAAGGCTTTCGGCGAATCATTCTCTGGGGTGGAGTTCAGTGCAACAACCATAGAGCAGTGAGATACTATGAAAAGTTGGGCTTCCGCAGTGTTGGTCAGTTTGAGTACAATGGCCTCAACCTAGACATGCTTCTTGACATCTGACCTTGGTGGCAACTTAGCTATCTCATCGCCATCATTTCCCAACTCATCTCGAGCTATAGAAAAAGCTGAAGTAGCTTAACGATGTTCCTTTCTGAAAAAGACAAAAGATCCCTGCTCAATAAAATAAGCTCTACTTTTGCCGCCTGTAATCGCAATCCAACAAATAATAACATGAATCAAAGTACGAATATCAAGCTCATCATTTTGATGATAGTTGCATCCTCTATTTTTCAGAGCTGTGCAACCACTAAAGTCACCAACTACTGGAAAAATGATCAGGCCAGTGTGGAGCAATTCAGACAACAAAAGATATTTGTGATAGCGAGAACCAATAGCAATCTCACTCGAGCGACGCTTGAACAGGAGATCGTCATGCAACTGGCCAAAGATGGTATAGAAGCGCTGGCAAGCTATCAGAAATTTCCTCAGCTGGATCCAAAGGCAGAAATGTCTGAGGAGAGAATAGCTCAAATCAAGGAGATTCTTGAGAATGATGGATTCGGAGGTGTAATCATGGTGTCGGTCAAAGACAAAAAAGAAACTACGACAACCACACAGAATGGCGGGTACATGGGAGGAGGATTTAACAGCTACTATCCCGGACGCTACGGAGGGTTTTACAACTACTACCGTCAGCCCTATTATTACGGCTCCTATTATTCTAGTTTCCCTTCGTATATACCAAACTCATCTACTACTTCCACCTCTACCACTTACGTCTTGGAAACTGTTGCTTACAACATGAAGGCCCCTGAGTATCAAAAACTAGTGTTTGTCGTATTCTCTGACATCAAAGATCCTCGCAGTGTGGATAAAGCAGCTAAAAGTTATGTAGCGACCATCGTAGAGAAACTTAAAAATAACTAGCGTCAACAAGCAAGATCCTAAGGGGAGTAAACTCCTGTTTTTCGGCCTTTATTAACCTATAGATATACATTTTACTACCTTCGCGTTTCAAAGCAATTCTTAATTCTGACTCCTCATTACATTATGAAATCCACTCAAACAGGTTTGGCGGCAGTACTACTAGCTCTTGTCCTACTTAGCTCGTGCAACACCACTAAGATCGTAAGTGCCTACACCGATCCAGACATTGATCAAAACAGGGAGAAATTCCAGAAAGTAATGATTGCCGTAGTTACAACCAATGAGCAAGCTCGACGATCAGCTGAAGAAAAATTGGCCGCTAGGGATGACAGGTTTGTCCCTTCGTATAAACTACTTAGCAACAAGCAGATCACACAAAACTTGGCGCAATCAAAAGGCCTTGTCGAGCAAGAAGGGTTTGATGGTGTAGTGACAATGAAATTATTGACCACTAACACCAGTTCGACTCCTGTGGCGGGTTACTACAACGGTGGCTATTGGGGCTACCATACCAATTTCTGGACAGGCTACTATCAACCTGGCTACTACCGTGAGGATGTGAGCTACTTTGTCGAAACCAATGTGTTCTCGCTTGGAGCTGACAAAGTTCTGTGGTCGGGTATCACCTCCACCACTAACGTCTCACAAGCTGATCGTGTGATTAGTCAGGTCGCTGATGCTGTGTATCGTCAGATGGTAAAGGATGAGTTTATTACAAAATAATGAATAGATAGGGTGGTGAATCGGCTATCAAGAAAGATACACGCCCATCAATACAGCTTGCTCCTCGCAAGCTGCTTACTTATTATCGTGACTTCTCCATTTTTTAGAGAATCTCGTATTACGTTTTTACTGAATGCTATTACACTCGCCTTAAGCATAGTTGCAGGCTTGATCGTGATTGGGAATAGGCGAAACCTAAGGACGAAGATCATTCGTGCCATTGGCTACACGACACTGGCGATGCAGTTAATCTCGTTGCTCTCCTTACTGTCTGACGACTTGATGAGTAAGCTCATACCTGTGATCTACATTGTCTATTTCACATCGATATCACTAATCGTCTATAGCGACATCTATCGTGCCCGTCAAGTAAATGGAGAAATGGTAGCAGCAGTGTTTTGCGGATTCATTATGCTCGGTTTGTTGGCAAGCTTCATATTCACGCTAGTAGAAATATTTGAGCCTAATTCATTTTCTGGACTTGAAGGGCGGCTCAAGGTATTTGACAATCTGGTCTACTTCAGCTTTATTTCGCTTCTTACCATTGGATATGGCGACATGGCACCTCAAACTGATATTGCCAAAGTGGTGACCATTTGTATCGCTTTGGCTGGTCACTTCTACACTGTATTCGTGACAGGAATAATTATCGGTAAATTCATTTCCGGTAGGGCACCATCGGAGTAGAGCCCATAAGGCACTCTTTAATTGGCTATCTAGCTGCCATTTCTAGCACTCCGACCGCACTGATCTCTTCCGACTTACCTCTCAACTCGTTTTGCCCATAAGACTGGATAGTATATCGGTCTTGGAGAGGGGTCATTTCTATAAGACCCTGCGATACGATCAATTCAGCTTGATGCGTTTTGCAGAGGTCTCTTAACCTGGCTGTGGTATTCAACACATCTCCAGAGAACATTACTTGCTTCTTGACCACACCCAGCTCACCAGCAGTCACATCACCATGATGCACACCAGCTTTGAAGCCAGGCGTCACTCCATAGAGCTCGTCATAATAATTTGATTTCGAAATTAATACCTCCTTGATTTCGAAAAAGCATTTCAGATAATTGGCTTGATCCAGACCTATGCCGATAGGCCATGTAATCACGACCTCATCTCCGACATATTGATAAATCTCCCCACCATTATCCAAAATAGCGTCTGTCATATCCGAAAAGCAGTCATTGAGCAATTGGAAATACCGAACATGGCCAATTGATTCAGCGATAGGTGTGGAATCGTACATGTCTAGAAACATAAAGATGCGATCTTCAATTTGTGGTTGATGGTATCGACCTGTCACGAAGTTGAGCAAGGTGCCAGACCCAAGACTGTCACTCATCGCTTTGATGAAAATCAGTAGTATAATGCCAATCGACGCATAGATCAATATGGTAAGGAATACAAAGTTGTAGGTGAAGGCCGCCACATTTGAGAGAGCTATCGGATCGTAGAAAGGTACCTGGTACTTGACAACTGCTACGACCCAACCTAGAATGATAAGCAGTACGGCTGTTCCCAGCACATACATTAAGCCTTTGGCCAGTACTTTCAGCCCAAAGTTTGCACGGATAAATAGTCGGTCGAATAAATACATTTCTAGATATCCAATGAAAAAACCTAATATGAATGTGCCTAAGGAGATACCAATAACTGAATCTCTAGTGCTGTAAGGATTTTGAGTGCTAGGATAGACATTGGCATCTCCTAGCAAACCAGCCTCTAGTAGTGCATAAATCAATCCTAAGAACGTCACACCTAACGTATAGAAGAGTACACCCTGTATTTTCCGTTTTTGTTTACTTGAGATCACAGTTCAAAATAGCAATATTCCAGGCAAGTAAGCTTTCTGCGTCAAGAATACTCCCGTTGATACCTTAGATTTTGATGATAGAGAGTTTAGTGGTTGCTCTAATTGAGGCTTCTCTGCTTAATCACATAATCAATAAAAATCAATGCGTAGGCGTAAATGGGGATGTAAGCGGTAAAAAGCATCCTACCCATATTGCCGCTCAGGAGACCATAGACAATCGCCAATGGGATGATCCATATCAAATATAAGGGAACAAATCTCTCACCGTTAAAATAATCTCTTCGAAACCCGAGCATTGATAATATCAGGATGAATGAAAAACCATTCTGCCAATCATGCAGCCCAGATGCAGTAAAAGAGATCTTCAAGTTGCTCAACATATTTCGAGCATGGCTTAAAACAATGTTCACAAGACTAGATGACTCATGGGCGCCCTGGACATCACCCAACATACTTCTCACTCCAAAAAATATGAGTAATGAAAAAATAATACCGATGATATAAATGGGCTTTCTAAACTCATTGATTAGCAGTGGTAAGAAAAGAAGAGGTAGAAATGTTTCTTTAGAAAGAAGCATCAATGGTAGCAATACGCTAAGGATTATTACATTTCTTTTCTCGATTAAGAAAACCATGCAGACAATGGATAAGTAGAATAAAGAATCAACTAATGGTGTTGCAGTTGATATGACGACAATACGGCTGCATATAAACAATAGCACTCCTAAGAGTGACAGCTCTACACTGAATCCAAGCTTAAGAAACAACAAAAACAGTAAGAACGCCGCAAGTCCACTGATCAAGAAATTGATGACATAAAAAGACAGTTTATCAACTTCAGATACATCTGAAATCCAATTTTCAAGGACTCTCTGGAGTCCACCAGCAATAAAAGGAATGACTATTCGATATCGATGAATCTGCCTAACATCAAAGTCCCCGTGAGACATAGCAATGTAGGAATTAGCATCTGTGGAGCCCTTCGGCATATCAATGTTAAAATGTCGGTACTGTTGATAGCTAGCTCCGTACAAGGAGGCCAAGATGATGAGTACAACTGTTAACTGCTTCAATGGGTCGAACGATTTCGGTAAAGATTAATTATCCTAGCCATTTCTTGGAATCAATAGTCCAATATTTGAATTAATAGTATGCATGCATACTATTTTTATTATCTTTCATCCTCTAATCCATTTATGCTATGAATAAAAAAATAACCCTTGCCAAACGTCCTGTGGGTCTGCCAGGTGCAGATACATGGAATCTTGTAGAAGAAGAAATCCCGCAAGCCAAATACGGAGAAGCCATCGTAAAAACCTCCTACATTTCGCTAGATCCTGCCATGCGAGGCTGGATCAATGATGCGCGCTCTTACATACCTCCGGTACAAATCGATGAGGTGATGCGCGCAGGCACAGTAGGTCAGGTAGTAGAATCAAAAAACCCAGATATTAAAGTTGGGGACTACTACACAGGATGGGGTGGAGTGCAGCAGTATTGTGTGCTCAATGATAAAAGCTGGCATCAGGTCGATCCTAAGCTTGCTCCCCTACCGACTTACATCGGTACATTGGGTATGCCCGGCATGACTGCTTACTTTGGTCTCATGGATGTTGGGCAGCCTAAAGAAGGTGAAACGGTACTCGTATCTGGAGCTGCTGGTGCGGTAGGAAGTATCGTTGGGCAGATCGCAAAAATCAAAGGCTGTCGCGTAGTTGGAATCGCTGGAGGCAAAGACAAGTGTGACTATGTCATGAGTGAATTCGGCTTTGATGCTTGCATCGACTACAAGTCAGAGGATGTCAAAAAGGCCATCAAAGAACATTGTCCGAAGGGTATCGATATCTACTTTGATAATGTTGGTGGAGACATACTGGATGCCGCATTGACCAGGCTCAATAGAGGTGCTCGTATTCCTATCTGCGGAGCGATCTCTCAGTACAACGCCACAGTTCCTAAAGGACCTGTCAACTATCTGTCTCTTCTTGTCAATAGAGCAAGAATGGAAGGTTTTGTAGTATTGGACTATGCTAAAGACTTCAGAACAGCAGCCATGGAAATGGGTGGCTGGATGATGCAAGGCAAGCTCAAGTCAAAGGAGCATGTAGAAGAAGGAATAGAAAACTTCCACGAGACATTTCTAAGACTTTTCAGTGGCGATAAGCTAGGAAAGCTTGTGCTGAAAGTGGACTAAACATAAGTTGGGACAAGATTTCGACGAGCTCAATCTGACACCCGATAGAACAAAATCAGACTTGACCCGACGCTACGGCTCGTGTCTCCACGAGCTTCAGTTGATAGATTCGTGAGGACACGAACCTTGGCTTTGAACAAAGAAAGACTTGGGCAAGTATGGTTAAAGATCCATCCATGACTTAAAGTCACTCACCCGCTCTCTACTGACGATACACTCCAGGTCAGTAGAGGGCTGGAGTTTAATCAGCAATCGACTGTTGAAATAAGTATGTACTTCAGCAATAGCGTTGAGCCCAAGGAGCATCTTACGACTCACCCTGAAAAACTCGAGTGGATTAATACTATTCTCTATTTGCTCGAGTGACTGATCGATTGGGTAGTATTTTCCCGGTAGGGTCATCAAATAGGTCTGGTTGTCTTGAGAGTAGAAATAACCTACCTCGTCAATAGTCACGGGCTTATACTGGTCTCCTATCTTGATTAGAAACCGCTTCTTGAAGTCTCCGGTGATCAATCTATGAGTGGTAGTCACATCATTTTGTACTGGCTTTGTCGTAAGGCCGTTAGCGTTATTGTGTTTTTCCAGTGCCCGATGTAGCTCCGTCTCCTCGATGGGCTTTAGCAAATAATCAACACTCTGATACTTAAAAGCCTTAATCGCATACTGATCAAAAGCTGTAGTGAAAATCACCGGAAAGGCAACATTCAACTCTTGAAGTAATTCGAAGCTCGTACCATCACCCAGCTGAATATCCAAAAAGGCCAAGTCAGGCGGACTATTATCCCGAAACCACTCTCTAGCGGATAGGAGACTATCAAGAATTGCATCGATCTCAATCTCAGAATCCATCTGCAGTAGCATCTTCCGCAATCGCTCTGCCGAGCGAAGTTCATCCTCAATGATAATTACTTTCATCAGGCTAGCCTTATCGTTGATAGTATGGGCATCTTCACGACAAATCGTCCCTCGGTCTCTTCAACCACTAGCGGCTCACTGGTCTGAAATTCATATCGACTCTTGATATTCTCTAAGCCAATTTTGGTTGACGAGACTGATTCGCCCTTGCGGCTGACTTTATTTGATACCACTAGGTAATTGTTATCCGAATATATCTTTATTTCCAGCGGCTCACGACTGGAGAACTTGTTGTGCTTCACCGCATTTTCTATCAGCATTTGAAGAGACATGCTCGGCACAAAAGCCGTTAATAACTCTTCCTTAATGTCTACTTTGATTTGAACGCTCTCATGATGACGCATCCTCAGTAGAAAACTATAGTCATCAAGTATGGCTAACTCCTTTTCGAGCGAAACCATGGATTCGTGCTCATTTTCCAAAATGTACCGATAGAGTTTAGACAGCTTGGCAAGGAACTGTCCCGCCTTCTCAGGATCAGTCTCGATGAGCGACTGCAATACACTAAAGCTGTTGAATAGAAAGTGAGGATTGACCTGTGACTTCAGGTTTTCGTATTGACTGACCAAGAGGTCTTTCTGGATGATTGCTTTATCTCGCTCGATTCGCTGTACATGTTCCGAATTCGTCCGAAGCAGTCGTGCTGAGATCACCAGCCAAGCCAGGATTTGCCCCTGGGCAGCTCCCTTGTACAAGTCTAATTCTTCCGGCCTACAGTCGAGCATTGGCATCAAAACAACGTCATGAACCAACGTAGCGAGGCATACGAGTGGAAATGTCACCATGGTCAATATCGCGACAATTTTCGCGAGTTGACGTGAGGACGAATAGTCATAATCTCGCCTATCAAAGAAGTCGAATGAGAAATCCAAGACCTCCCACAGCAGCAATACCACGATCACCATGTAAAAAAGAGAGGTCACCTTGAGCATCTGATAATCCAACGCCTGCTGGATCGTCTCGCTATGGGTGATCTCAAAAAACAAATGTATCAGGGCCCCAATGAGCACCCTGACACTATATTTTTTCACATGCCTCATACGCCTATCAAGATAATCATCTTATCGCTTACTCGAAACCACCGAACCACTATCGATAACCTCCACCATTAGCAATACAGAACGTATCTTCCTTCCCCATCGTCGGTCACCGTTGATCACCATGGTGTGCGTACCAGTAGGCATTCCCTCATCAGCTACTAACGTCAACAAGTAGGTGTCAGGTTGCTCAGCTACCGCAATTTCGTGCGTCAGACCATTCACAGAAGAGGCCAGAGAGGGTGATCCGATTTTTGATTTTTGGAATCGTTTTGACCGCACGATTTCAATAGCAACAACTGCTTCTTCTCCACTTGTCAACTCCACCTTGGCCTGATCCAGTTTCAGCAGCGCTCCATCTTTAGGTGCTTGTGCTACCGCAAAAAAGCTTATCAGCATAAGAACGGCAGCTATAGAAGATTTAGTAATGTTTTTCATGACTTTCAGATTTAGTTTTCTGAATTAACGCCTCTGTCTCAGGGCTTACCAGAAATCAAGGGTGAACTGACTACTGAACATGGTGAATTGACACATTTACTCTGTGAATTGCAGCTATCTTTAACGGCAAAAACCTAGTGCGCAAGATCATCGTCATCGGAGGAGGGGCAGCCGGCTTTTTTGCTGCCATCAACATTGCCCAGCGCAACCCTGATGATGAAGTGGTCATCCTCGAAAAGACCAACAAATGGCTTCAGAAAGTAAAAGTCAGTGGTGGTGGACGCTGCAATGTGACTAACCAGCTATCTAAGCCTTCTGAGCTTGTCGGCTTTTACCCCCGTGGCGCAAAGAAGCTCTATAAGTCTTTTGAGAAATTCGGTACGACAGATATGGTGAAGTGGCTCAAAGATCATGGTGTGGAAACCCAGGCGGAAGCTGACCTGCGTATGTTTCCCGTTACCAATAGCTCTCAAACCATCATTGACTGCTTTATCGATGCATGCAAGAGATATGGAGTAAATATCCTCAGAAATGAAAATGTCACTGAACTCAAGCAGGTATCAGACTACAAATGGCAAATAAGCACAACCGCTAATTCCTTCTTAGCTGACAAACTCGTGATCTGCACAGGTGCCTCACCCAACTTTTGGAATAAGCTCGGAGCACTCGGCTTAAAGACAGCCTCACCAGTACCTTCCTTATTCACCTTCAATATCAAAGACTCGCGACTCCAGGAGCTTGCAGGGGTATCCTTCCCTCGATGCTTGATCAAGATAGCAGGCACTAAGCTTGAAGAATCTGGACCGCTGCTCATCACCCATTGGGGACTGAGCGGACCTGCCATATTGAAGTTATCTGCGAGAGGTGCGCGTGATCTTGCCGTTATGAGCTATAAATTTGAGATTATCATTAACTTCCTTGAGTCAACCACCTACGAAGAAGCCAGGCAATTCTTGACCTCACGTAAGGAGGAAAACGTGAAAAAAAATATCGGTAATGTGATGCCAGATATACCAAAACGCTACTGGTTGTCTCTACTAGATTATTGTCAGATTAATCCCGAAACTAAGATGGGTGATATGGGTAAAAAAGCCCTCAATAAACTCACTGAAGAACTTTTTCAGGCCAGATTCGCCGTTTCAGGCAAGAGTACATTCAAAGAGGAATTTGTAACCTGCGGTGGTGTCGAACTTAGCGAGATCAACATGGAGACCATGGAGGCGAGAAGATTTCCAAACCTTTATCTCTCTGGGGAGGTTCTTAACATTGATGCATTAACAGGGGGGTTTAACTTTCAAGCGTGCTGGACATCCTCTTGGATTATTTCCAGAAGTATTTGAGTTAATCCAGCAATTTGCGAACTTGAGAATTAGCAAAAATCCATGTCTATGATTGAAACCACACGGCTCTGCCTTCGTGAATGGAGGATTGAAGACTTGAGTTCATATGCCAAACTCAATGCCGACAAGCAAGTTATGGAGTTCTTTCCTCGGGTATTGACCTGGGAAGAAACGGAGCAATCCTACATGAGAATCAAAAGTCATTTCGAGCAATATGGGTTTGGCTTTTGGGCTGCCGAAGAACGAGTTTCCGGTAGGTTCATTGGTTTCATCGGTCTACAGTGGACCAACTTCGCCGCTGATTTCACCCCATGTGTCGAAATCGGGTGGCGGCTTGCCAAGAAATACTGGAGCAAGGGCTATGCTACTGAAGGCGCTAGCGCTTGTCTTGATCGTGCCTTTCAAGAGCTTAATTTGGAAGAGGTATACTCATTTACTGCTAAGGTCAATATCCCATCCGAAGGCGTCATGAAAAAGATCGGCATGGAGAAGATCGGAGAATTTGATCATCCCAAAGTCGACGGCAAGAGCAAGCTTGCCAGACATGTGCTTTATATGATCAAGGTAGATCAATGGGCCGGCCAACAAGCAGGTTAGCTGCTCATCATTCTCAAAATTTCATACCCTCTATCATAGTGTGAGTAATTCAATTTAGTTTCGCCACATGGACTACAAGATCGTATTTCTCGATATCGATGGTACGCTGCTCAACCCTGATCACCAGATCACAGAAGGCACTGCAAGGATCATTCAACAGCTAACTGAAATCAGGAAAATACCCGTAGTACTGGCTACCGCCAGACCGTACTATGGCGCCTATTTTTACAGAGAGGAGCTCGGTCTTGACACCCCAATGATCTGCTTTAATGGCGCGTTGATCCTCAATCCAGATGGCACTCATAAAGTGAGTCATCAAATCGATCAGGACGTGACACACCAAGTAGCTGAGGCAACAGATGCACATGGCTTAAATCTTGCCCTACATGACTATCAAGCCAGCTATGCTGTCAAGCGCGACAAATGGATCACACTAGAGGAGGGATTAACGAAAACCAAAGCCTTCATCGGATCAATCCATGAAATCATGGCGCAATGGCAGCAGCGGGGAGGCCACACTGCTAACAAGCTCATGGCCATGGGAGATCCAGACAATATCACCAAACTAGAGCGACACCTTAAGTCAGATACTACGATTGACCTCACCATCAATATCTCACATCCCTCCTACCTTGAGATCACCCATCCATTGGCTTCTAAGCATCTAGCGATCCAGCATGTACATGAGGCACTCGGCTTCAGTCAAAATGAAGTAGTGGCAATAGGCGACTCCTTCAACGACCTGGAGATGATCAAGTATGCGGGTCTGGGTATCGCGATGGGTAATGCGCACCCTGATGTACAGGCAGTCGCGGATCGGGTGACTTTGGCCAATGATGAGGAGGGGGTGAGGGTGATGTTGGAAGAGCTATTCACTTAAGAACCCTGCACGATACGATATGGAAACATTCGCTGACAGGTTAATGGATTATTACCGCGGACTCGAAGGTCCACAAGGGCTGCCGAGCGATGTGGAGGTGATGAACCCTTACCAGAAGGCCACAACTTTCGAGGTGGCTTCAAAGTTTTATCATCAATACTACGCCGATAATCAGGACCGATATATCTGCTTTGGCATCAACCCAGGCCGATTCGGGGCTGGGATCACGGGCGTTCCATTTACTGATCCGATCAGACTTAAAGAGGTCTGTGGGATCGACCACCCTTTCGAAAACAGAGCCGAGCTTTCTTCAAAGTTCGTCTATGAGATGATCGAAGCTTTTGGAGGACCACAGGCATTTTATTCGAAGTTCTACATTTCGGCCGTTTCACCATTAGGCTATATCCGTGAAGGTATCAACCTCAACTATTACGACATCAAAGGCTACAAAGCACTTTTTGACGAATATGCCGTTGCTGAGATAAAGAAGCAGTTTCCGCTAGGCCTCTCCCGAAAAACAGCCTTCAGCATTGGCAAAGGTCAGAATATCCGGTTCCTAAATTGGCTGAATAGTAGACATCAGCTATTCGAAGAAATCATCCCTCTACAACATCCCCGATGGGTCATGCAGTATCGACTTAAGCGAAAAGCTGAGTTTATACAGGAGTATTTGGATGTGTTGAGTAGATGCTAGTTTTCCAAAACCTACTTAATGTTCCTGCTAAGTCGAGTCATAGCGTGTTGATCAACTTAGAAAATCTGAAACAGCTATTTCCTTGTCCATACCAGGCAATGAGGTTTTCTCACCCGGCTTATACACCTTCTTCTCGTTATAAGTGCCATCGGAGGGCAGGCCATATACTTCTAGTTGATTAGACTCAAGGTTGACAATCCAGTAGTTCTTAATACCGTTTTTGGCATAGATGGGTAGTTTAATCTCACGGTCGAAGGTCAGCGAGCTGTGTGCCACTTCTATAACCAGGGAAATATCTTCTGCCTTAGGGTCACCCCCTGCCTCCCATGAAGCCTTCGTCTGGATAACAAGATCGGGCTCAGGTCTGGAATTTTGGAGTCGAATGGGGTTTTGTACAGAGATATCAAATTCATCATTAGTCAACTCACGAAAAAGGAGACTTACCAATCTATTTACACAGTATGCATGCCTTTCTGGGATGCCACCCTTACGGTATAGTCGTCCCTCTATGAGTTCCGTCTTTAGCTCAGGATGAAAAAGGCCCATCTCGATCATCTGGATATACTGCTCTACACTCAACTGGTAAAGCTGGGGCTCCTTTTCAATAGGAATACTTTGCAAGCCTTGATTGTCTAGGAGTTTTTCTGATGCGCTCATCTCTTAACAATGATATAGTGAAGATAGCGAATAATTGATTCTCTATCCACCGGCTTGAAGTTCAAATGAAGCAATAGCCGCTTCACATAAATCCAGTTTCATCTACCCTTCACTTTAGCTATTTTACTCATTCACTAAATCGCTGAATAATGAAACTAGCTTTTCAACTGATACTCCTGGTATTCGCCGTACCTGGCATGGCTCAGGTGTCTGATGTCTTCGAACCCATTGACATCTTCAACCTGGAGTATGTCACGGATCCTCAGATCTCACCTGACGGATCAAAGGTCATCTACTCCAGAAACTTCAAGGATGTGATGACCGACCGTAACTTGTCCAACCTCTGGATCACCAATTTTGACGGCAGTCAACACCGACCGCTCACTACAGGCAACCAGCGAGACTTTCAGCCAGTATGGTCAGCCGACGGGTCAAAAGTGATCTACAAATCCAACAAAGACGGCACTGTACAGCTCTATCTCAAGTGGCTAGATAATGGTACTGAGGCTAAGCTGACTAATCTCCAGCAGTCATCTGGAAACATTAGTTGGTCGTCTAATGGGAAATACCTTGCCTTTAGCATGTTCGTGTCTAAGAGCGATCCCTCACCGATCAAGATGCCAGCCAAGCCCAATGGTGCTAAATGGAATGATCCGCCAAAGTACATCGACGACATGCAGTACCGACGTGATGGTAGCGGCTATGTAAAGAGTGGCAATCGTCAAATCTTCACCCTATCCATTGATGGTGGCACGCCAAGACAGTTGACGGATGTCAAGTACAACCTGGGCTCGCCTGTCTGGTCGAAGGATGGAAGTAAGCTTTACTTCTCTGCCAACATGCATGAGGATGCTGAGTTTGATCCGCAGAATAGCGAAATCTACGAGTTGACCATTGCCTCAGGGAACATCAAAGCATTAACAAGCCGACAAGGTCCGGATCGTAATCCTACGCTATCCCCTGACGGTAAGATGATTGCCTATACTGGATATGACGATCAATACCTGGGTTACCAGCAGAGCAAGCTCTACACGATGAATCTGGATGGTAGTAATTCGAAGCTGATCTCTGGCAACTTCGACCGTAATATTGGGAACGTCCAATGGAGAAATGATGGCAAGGGTTTCTTCTTCCAATACACGGACGAAGGTGTGGTGAAGATCGCCGAAATGAGCCTTTCTGGTAAGGTAACAGATGTGATCGACGGACTAGGCGGTACCGCGATTGGCCGGCCTTACGCTAGTGGCGACTTCAGCGTGAGTAACAACAACAGATATGCCTATACCTACGGAAAAACTAATCTACCCGCAGACCTGGGTGTAGGCGAAAAAGGAAGCAGTAAGGTCCTGACTTCCTTAAACGACGATCTGTTTGAGCATAAAAAACTAGGTACTGTCGAAGAGATCTGGTGGGAGTCATCGTTTGACCAGCGCAAAGTCCAGGGCTGGATCGTGAAGCCACCAAAGTTTGACCCTAATAAGAAGTATCCCTTAGCTCTGGAGATCCATGGAGGCCCCTTTGCAGCTTATGGGCCTACTTTCTCAGCAGAGGTACAGCTCTATGCAGCAGCAGGCTATGTGGTGCTCTATACCAATCCTCGAGGCAGTACAAGCTATGGAGCGGAGTTTGGCAATCTCATCCATCACGATTATCCCAACAATGATTATGATGATCTAATGAGTGGCGTAGATGCTACTATCGCAAAAGGCTACATTGATGAAGATCGACTCTTTGTCACCGGTGGTAGCGGAGGTGGGGTACTCACAGCATGGATAGTGGGTAAGACAGATCGATTCAAAGCAGCCGTAGTAGCAAAACCTGTAATCAACTGGTACAGTTTTGTTTTGTATGCTGACAGCCCCGGCTCATTTTATAAGTATTGGTTTCCAGGCTTGCCTTGGGATCATATGGAGCATTACATGAAGCGATCACCACTCAGCTATGTTGGTAACGTGACGACTCCCACGATGCTGCTGACTGGCGAAAGTGACTTCCGTACGCCTATTCCAGAGTCAGAGCAGTTCTACGCTGGCCTGAAACTCAACAAAGTTGAATCCGCCATGGTACGCATACCCGGCGCATCACACGGTATTGCCGCTAGGCCGAGTAACTTGATCGCCAAGGTGCAGGCGGTACTCACTTGGTTCAATAAGTATAATGAAGAGTAGATCGCAGCTTTAAATAATTAGGGTTATCTCAAAAGCCCCAAGAGTGTCAGGTTGAGCTCCGTCGAAACCCAGTTCAATAACCCAACTAACATTTCGACGGGGCTCAATGTGACACTCAATGAAGAGAGTGCACTTTTGAGATAAGCCTAATTAATTACGATTAAGGATGGAGTCTACTAAAACTTAATACCCAGGTTAAATCCTATGTATTGGTAAGTAATTGAGTCTTTTGATGGAGGTGCAAAGTTGTATGTAACAGAAGGCACAAGCGACACGCTACCGGCTGGAATATCTACACCGATTTTTGGACTAAGACCAAAATGAAAGTTTCTTTCGGTAGAAGTGAAAAGACCAATGTCCACGCGTTCCTCAATCACCATACCACCAACTCCCAAGCTAAACAAAGGGCGTATGTCAAGGTCATCTGTCCCGAAGTAGTAGGTCACATTCGCCATAATAGGAATCGCATTGACGTAGTGGTATCTCTTCCCTCGGATGGTCAAGGCCGCTCCATTAGACTCAGTCTCATAAAGCCCATTGTCCGGGCCGACATCCTGAAAGACATTCCATCCAAGCTTTAGGCCGATAGCCAATTCATCGTCTACGAGGTACTGGTACTCTAGGCCTACGCCCCTTCCTGAGAAGTTACCGACGGCATCAGAGAGCTCACCCAACGGCAATGCAGTCTGATAAGAAAGCTCCACATGAGACTGAGCTTGGACACCCAGTGTTGTCATCATTGCAGCTGCGATTGATAGTACTGTTATTTTAATATTTCTAATCTTCATGATTATCTGGCTAAGTAGGGTGAATCATCAAAGGCCTGATTGATACCATCAGTATATCTCGTTTCAACATTCGATCCCTGGATCAGCCCATTCATAGCTGCTTCCCACAGGAACAAATAAGACTCATTGTCCCCATCAGCAGACTGAGCAGGATCGATCATCTCTATCAGAATAGTACCCACCTCGTAGCTATATACTGCACCACCACCCCATCCAGGATAGCCGGGATATCCTGGATAGCAAGGGTAGCCCCAACCAGGCCACCAGCCCCACCAATCCCACCAGATCACACCTGACTGGCTATTATTGAGAACTGTCACGAAAACGAGCACATCAGAGCCATTCTCCTCTGGATCTGCTTCTTTCTGCCAGCCGTAGCTTTGCAAATTGTCGTTGACCAAGCTGAGAATTCGACGCTCGTCTATTAGGCTCAATTCGTCACCTCGATCACCAATATAAATGACCGTATCAGGCATAAAGTAATCATTGTATCCCTTCAAAGAAACATCCGGCCGTATAGTAACTACTATATCCAGTTCGTCAACAAACACAGGGCTGTCTGGATAACGGGAAGCCAAGAGTGTGACAACAGTAAGGCCTACACCAAACATATATCCACGCAAATTATTTTTTATTTCTTCGTAGTTGATTTTCAGGGGCGCAAGCTATTCATAACAGCTATTAAAGCATGTTATTACTCGATCAAATAGCTGGTTCTATAGACTAACTGAGTAACGAATAACGAATCTGCCATTTACCTTCTTTGATCCAGCGGATCCAGCCTTCAGCTACCTTCCGGTAGTCTTCGTTGACCAACGCAGCTTTTATCCACTCTCCCTTTACCATGATCGGCGTGAGCAGTGAATAATCAACCGACACTTCCGAGGCATGATCCAATGCCCTGTATTGGTTCACTTTTGGGGAGCGTAACTATTCGCTATACCTGCTCCTTCAGTAACCTACCTCGTCGGTTGGGCATTATGGAATATTTATTCTCTATTCGTCATTCCTGATGGAGCGTAGTGGAAGTCAGGAATCTGTAATTCCGAAAATGTCTGTGGCAATTCAAAAGCACCGGGGAAACCTTAATACAGATTCCGGTATTTTGCTATGCAAAAACCGGAATGACGTAGATCATTTGATATCATAATCTCTTTATCAACGTGCGTACAATTATCTAAAATTAGAGTGATCGATTTAACTGAATAAGGAATAGCGAATCTGCCATTTGCCATTCTTGGCCCATCGAATCCAACCTTCAGCTACCTTTTGATAATCATCGCCGACCAACGCAACTTTTATCCACTCACCCTTCACCATGATCGGCGTGAGTAGTGAATAATCCGCCGACACTTCCGACGCATGATCCAATGCCTTGATGCGCACAGGGTTGCTTGCTGGATCAAGCGACTCGACACTGTTGATTCTTAGCAGAAATTGAGGCCAATAGCTCAACTCCACACTGTAGGCATCCACCCAAGCAGTTTGTCCTGTGGAGCGATTTACCTCCAGCTCCATCCAGTCTCTACCTACGGAAATGGCCTTGTGAAGTAGTACATCATAATCGAGCTTCATATGCTCAGGGAAATACCAAGCTGGGGCATAGCTTATTTCAAACCCTCGTTCCGTCCTAGTAAAAACAAGACTGTCAACAGGAGTATGTTCATCCACCGCTTTATCAAGATTAGGATTGTAGAAGTAGAGCGTAGGGTACTCGTAAAACTTTGGGCTTGCCACGCCAAGAGATTGTATAATCTGATCGTCCGGCTGAAATGATTCCGGTAGGAGTAGCGGAACAGGCAATAAATCGGCGGCCTTGGCCTTCTTCGCTTGGAGTATCCCAAAAAGAAGAGCAACTAAGATCGAGCTGACCAGATTGATTCGTATAATCTGATCGATAGTAGCATTTCTAAACACATATATTGCAAACAGTAGTCCTATGAAAGCTCCCATCAATGCCCAAACTGCTGCAGTGGCTCCCCCGGCTAAACCTGACGGCTGTTCAATGGTAAACGCGACAATCGTACCTCCCACAAAAAAGCCCAACAAGGTCAAGATGAGAAAAAGAGTAGCTATGCGTAGACTTTTCATGTTAATTCCCTCCTCCTAGTCCTTCGACTGCCGCTTTCATCACCGCACGGGCATTTGGACTCCACCATTGAGCTACTGACTTATGGAGTATGCTATCAATGTCAATATCAACCTTCTCCATGAGACCTTTTTTGATGTTTTGCTTAGTACCACGAAGAGCTCCATCATCGGCTCTCAGCAGTAGCTGCATCTTTCGCTCTGCGGTAGCCAACAGCTCCTCCAATGGAACCAGCTGATCCACTAAGCCCATCGCCAAAGCCTCCTGACCAGAGTGCAGCTTACCCTCCATCAGGTACTGATGCGCCTTTCGATCACCTATCCAGTGTGCGTATAGATGGAAGATGCCTTCGGTCACCATGATCGCCAGAGGCACTTCATTGAGACCGATAACATACTTGTCACCACTGGCCATGTATCTAAAGTCACAGCAGATGGCTATCACGCAACCGCCAGCAGGACTGAAGCCTGAAATAGCCGATATGAGTGGTTTTGAAAACCTGTTCAGTGCTACCACCATCTTCAAGAAGTCACCCCAGAATTCTTCGCTTCCCTTTTCATCAAGGTGGTATAGCTCTTTGATATTGAGTCCCGCTGAGAAGTAATGTGGCTGACCTGTGATGATTACACCGCGAACAGCCGTGTCATTTTCGGCAGCATTGATAGCAGTGGTTAGTTCACTGATCATCTCCAAACTGATGGCATTGACCTTGCCATTGTTGAGTTGAATAATCTGATAATCGTTCTTATTGGAGATCTGAAGGGTATTCATGGTTTTGTAGTTATGTATTCCGCTAGGGCTACAATTATATTTATCTTGAAGTCCAAATTACTATCTACATGATCAAAAAGCTATTTCTTCTACTGCTCATTGCTTTCCTAGGCCTTGTGCTTGTACTATTCTTCAACTATTTCACCTTTAGTTCGAAGCAGGCTCAGGTGGACTCGATACCACCGATGGCGATAGATGACGCTACACTTCAGCGGTTCTCTGATGCCATTAAGTTCGAGACGGTTTCTTATCAGGATACTGCGGATTTTCAAGCAGCTCCGTTCGAAGAGTTCAATGCATATTTGAAAGAGCAGTTTCCTTTGACTGATAGTCTGCTGAAAAGGGAAGAAGTTGGTCTTAGCTTACTGTATACCTGGGAAGGCACTGATCCGTCTGCGGCTCCCGTGGTACTCATGTCGCATATCGACGTAGTGCCGGTTGATGAGAATACATTGGCTGATTGGGAGGCACCACCATTTTCCGGTAGGATACAAAATGGTAAAATCTATGGTCGAGGAACCATGGATGACAAGATCAGCCTGATGGCCATCTTAGAATCTGTCGAACGTCACCTGGCAGCCGGTGTGGTACCAAAGCAAACTATCTATTTGGCCTTTGGACATGATGAGGAGATCGGAGGCGAGCATGGCGCTAAGGTTATTGCTGAGAAATTGGCTAGCGAAGGAGTCAAGCCGTCTTTCGTACTCGACGAAGGAGGCTATGTCGCAGATGGCATGGTACCAGGATTAGAAAAGCCACTGGCTGTCATCAATGTGGCAGAGAAGGGCTATGTGTCATTCGAGCTCAAGATCACCACTAAAGGAGGACACTCCTCTGCGCCACCGGCGGATAATACCATCGGCTCGCTGGCTACCGCAATTACCAAACTAGAGGCCAATCAATTTCACACTCGGATGGTGGAACCAATTCAATGGCAAATTGAACATATCGGACCTGAGTTTCCCTTCGTTCAGAAATTGGTTTTCGCAAATCACTGGTTATTTGAAGGTCAGATTCTTGAGGCATTGAGTGGATATACAACTACTGCTCCCACCATATTCAATAGTGGCGTCAAAGACAATGTAATCCCCACTACGGCTACCGCGGTGGTCAACTTCAGAATACTACAAGGAGAGACGGTAGATAATATTCGTCAGCATATCATGGAGGTCGTGGATGACGAGCGTATTACCCTGAGTACGGTTAGCAATGTCAACGAGCCTTCCGCTATCTCATCTATTGACAGTGATGCCTACCGGAATATTGAGAAAACAATACGCCAAGTTCTTCCCAATGCCATTGTATCCCCCGGCCTAGTCGGTGGTGGTACTGACGCGAAGCATTGGGAAGGGATCGCAGAAAATGCTTATCGCTTTTTCCCCATTCGCATCTCGGAATCAAACATGACCGGTTTCCATGGTATCAACGAGCATATCGAAGTAGAGAACTACAAGGAGACCATTCGGTACTACCATCAGTTGATTGTTAACTTGAGTGAGTAGTTGGGTGGGAGGACTGGTTCGAGTGAAGCCTAGTACGCTGTGTTTGGATATGATAATCATTAAGTTCTTTTCGAACGACAAACTCTTTGCAAGTGATCTTAAATACGCATGATTGGACAATAGTAACTAACGGCATTACCAAAATGAATGAGAAGTCATCCTTTTAATACCTTAAACCACAATTGGCAGCTATTTGAACCCATCTGAAAATGACATTTTACGAAACTGAAATAAAGCGGATAAGGAAAACCTGCTATTCAAACGATAAACAATTACAGACTATAATTGCCACACGAAGATTTATCGATGACAAT
This sequence comes from Cyclobacteriaceae bacterium, assembly GCA_040222235.1. Taxonomy (GTDB): domain Bacteria; phylum Bacteroidota; class Bacteroidia; order Cytophagales; family Cyclobacteriaceae; genus UBA6059. Next base: position 164,184 of record JAVKDO010000114.1, on the reverse strand, counting down.
TTTGATAAGGCACTTAATCTTGATTTTCTCTCCTTCGAAGGCTCAACATCCAAATATCATTTGCTACGACTTTTCAAGAAGTATTACGGTCTCACACCAAGACAGTACTTGATAGACAAAAGAATTGCCAAATCGAAAGAGCAACTAAAAAATGGTAAGTCAGTAACTGAAACCTGTTTTGTCGTTGGCTTTGAAAGCTTAGGTTCATTTAGCTCGCTTTTTAAGGCCAAAACAGGTGAATCACCTAGTAAATATCGAAAAGAGCAACTTTCAAGAAGCATGTAAGCTTCCGAAACACGTATTTTGGAATTCTAACAAAGCATAAAAAATGAAAGTAACAGTTATTAGTATCCCTGTACGGGATCAGGAAAAGGCATTGAAATTCTATACTGAAATACTTGGTTTCATAAAAAAGAGAGATACACCGATGGACGCTGGTAATCGGTGGCTGACCGTAGTTTCAGCAGAATGGCAGGATGGCCCAGAATTATTATTGGAACCAGCCCCTAACCATTTTGAGCCATCAAAAGTCTTTCAGGATGCATTGATGGAAGCCGGAATTCCGTGGACTCAATTTGATGTTGAAAGTGTTGATACAGAATACGAACGATTAACAAAGCTAGGGGTAAACTTTAGTGTAGAGCCAACGGCCATGGGAACTGTTAAGTTTACTGTGTTTGACGACACCTGTGGAAACAATATTCAACTTGTTGAATACCTATAGACTAAATTTCCAACGATGAAAAAAGTGTACCAGTACTAATTATTGCTATCGCATTCATGTTGTGCTGATCGTAAACCAAACTATGACGATAGTAAGGCATTGATTGTATTCAAAACTGAAATCGACAGACAGAAAAACTATATGACCATTGTCTCGTCCCAGTATAAATTGACTCTTACTACCATCTCCAAGTAAGTGTCGATCCATGGCCTCAGCATAGACAAACACTGACTTCATCCATCTGATGAAACTACCGTCAGTAAGAAGTCAAGGGATGATTAAAACCACTCGAATCAAGGGATTTTTACCGATAGGTACAAAAAAACGAGAGCCACATATTGTAGCTCTCGTTTTCATGATAGTTAGTTATGAACGATATTAGTCTATCACGCGAACGTTAACCGCGTTCAGACCTTTTCTTCCTTCTTCTACATCAAACTCTACTGAGTCATTTTCTTTCAGATGATCGATTGTACCGCTTTTGTGTACGAATACTTCTTCCTGATTTGACTCATTCACGATGAAACCGAAACCTTTCTCGTGATTGAAAAATTTTACTTTACCTTTTTCCATTATATTATAAATTGATTAATAATTATTCACTGTTAGGAGCTCAACCACTACAAACTGATTTCGCAATGCTCATTGACACTGGTTATCAAGCCGGTATCTTTGAACGGACCGCAAATATACAAGAATAGTAATATTAGTGCCCGTTAACTCAAAAAAGCTTTCTCAGAATGCCCGTTAAGCATTCACGGGTACCAACTGCTCTTCTCCTCTACCCATTCGCTTGAGCATCCTGATATGACTTGCGACTGCCGAAGTGAATGTCCGTTCTTCCAAATAGGGAAGACCAAATTCCTTAGTGGTTTGCTTTACAATGCCGGTGATCTTTGGATAGTGGACATGACAAATATTTGGGAACAAGTGATGCTCTATTTGTCGATTTAAGCCTCCAATAAACCATGACAAAATGCCGTTTTTCGGAGCAAAATTGGTTGTCGTATACAGTTGGTGCACCAGCCAGTTTTGGTTGATTTTTTCCTCCTCTTGCTTTATGAAAAGAGTATCGGGCATTACATGTGCTGTCTGAAACACCAGACTTAGAGATGCACCAGCTATTGCGTGCATAAATACGAACATTGACACTGTCAACCAAACAGGTAAATCGAGGAAGTAAATAGGCCCCCCTATCAATACGATATAATACACGGCCTTTCTGAAAGTCATGATGGCAAAGTGAGTATTCAATTCCCTGCCTGACTTGATGAAGCCGCGCTTGTTGTAATGAAAAATCTTAATGAAATCCTTAATAGTAACCCAAGTCAAAGTAGAGATACTGTAGAAGAATAGCGCATAGATATGCTGGTACTTATGAAACCATCTTAAGGGTTGGTTTGGGGAAAATCTCAACACAAATCGTGGTGCGATATCCTCATCTGCATCCGCTATGTTCGTATAGGTATGATGCAGTACATTATGCTGAATTTTCCAAATTTTTGGGTCAGCTCCTAAGATAGCTGTAGATAGACCAATAATAGAGTTCACCCATTTGCTTTTCGAGTAGGAGCCATGTAATGAATCATGCATGACTGACGTGCCGATAAAAGACTTGCCTAATCCCATGATGCCCCAAAGGGCGAACAATACTACCAAATTGGTAATGCCGCTGAATAGTATGACAAAAAATGGTGCGATATAGATCGAAAGAACCACAATGGTCTTGAAAATCATTTCACCATTTGCGGTAATCTTTATATCGTTTTCATCAAAATAAGCCGAAACTCTTCTCTTAAGCGTGGCAGTGTATTCTGCGTGAAGATTGCTGCTGAATTTGTACTTAGTGACTGGTTTAGCCATTGGTAAATGTTGTTAGTCTTGGAGTAGCCATGTCTTGCTTTCTTTCAATTTAGGCAAAACGCTATCCTAGTGCTGTCAATTTATCCACGAAGCTTTTTCATGACTTTGGTAGCTTAGGAAAGTAACCATACCATACAGAGAATGACCATTTCAAAAGCTGCCAATGGTAAAACTAGGAGTAAAAACATTAGCAAACTATCAATGGCATTGATAACTCAGCAGTGGCAATTTCACAAACCTAAGCGGTAAAAACCTATTAGAACTTGCCATGAAACGGTTCATCAACATTATCATTACTTGCTACCTTCTGTATGCTAGCTGTCACAACACGATCGACACCAAAAATGTTAGAAGTCACTCGATTCATCTATTGCAGTGGTGAAATTATCACCATGGAGTGCTCTACCACCCTTAAAGAGGCTGTTGCTGTCGAAGACTAGTGCATCGTTCTTGTTGGCAGTGAAAATGAAGCCGTGGACAAGTTCACCAGTGCTGAGTCCTATAACTTGAAAGGCAGGAATACTCATCCCGATAAGGCTGAAATACGGCCATGGCTAAGGTCTGACCAAAATCAGTCTGTAGTCAAGTAATAGTCAGGTCTTTGGTTGTGTGATAATATTACTTTCGAAGTAGAGATTCATACTTACCATAAAAGTAATACTGTCATGACTACCATACTTTTTCCGACGGACTTTTCAGATAGAGCTAACAAGGGATTGGTTCAAGTAGCAGGCTTAGCGCTTAGGTCCAAATCAAAGCTAATCGTTTACCATGCCTACAATCGCCCATATTCCGAAACTGGTGCTTTAGAGCACGTTGATAAACTACTGAAAAATGTGGAGCGACTCATCGACGGAAAGTTTAAGTCTTATTTGAAACAGATAGATGACTTAAAATCTATTCAATGTGAATTCGTCAAAGAGTTGGGGATGTTTACAGAAGGTCTAATAAATGTAGCCAAGAAAAAGAAGGTCGACCTTGTGGCTATGCCCACCAAAGGTGCCAAAGGCTTAGGTATGATCTGGGGTACCAAGACGGCCACTATTGTCAAAGAGCTAAACATACCTGTATTGGTCATACCTGACAATACCAACCTCGAGGATATCAAAAAAACAGGTTTGGTATGTGACTACAGTAATCAAACAGACTATCACACTTTGGACTTATTACGCTGTATAGCAGAAGCACTAGGGCTATATGTTGATGTAGTCACACTCAATAGAAATGAAAAGGAAATGACGCATGAGGACAAGGCCTATCGACAGATCGTAAGGAAAAAACTAGAAGGCATCTCCACAAGCTTCAGCTTTACTTTTCACAGCTATGTAGATGATGGCATCATTGATTATGCCAAGGAAAATGACATAGGCATGATCACGATTCTACCGAAAAACTACGATTTTCTGGATAGTATCTTCCATGAGAGCTTCACCGAGCAAATGACATATCTAAGTCCACTGCCTCTATTGATACTTAAATAATACTATCATGACCGAAGTAAGTAACCTCGATATCCTAACCGACAAAATCTATCGCGAAGGAATAGAAAAGGCAGAAAAAGACTCCAAAGCGATCCTTGATAAGGCAGAAGTCAAGCGTACCGAACTGTTGGAAGCAGCGCGCAGTGAAGCGCAAAAAACTATCGCGCAAGCCCAGCGAGAAGCTGCTAGAATCTCAAGGACCGTCGAAAACGAATTGCTATTGAAAGGCAAGCAGCTGATAAGTGATCTCAAGTCAGAAGTCCATCAGGTGCTAACGCAAAAAGTACTAACTAGGAGCACCAAGGCCGCCTTTGCAGACACTGAGTTTCTCAAGTCGGCCATCTTAGCAGCGATTGATACTTGGCAGCCTACCAACGATCTGGAAGTCGTATTACCTAAGGAATTGGAGGACAAACTAGAGGGGGCGTTCCATCAAAGCATCTGTGACCATGCCAAGAACCTGACTATTACATTCAGCAACAAATTAACTGGAGGTTTTCGGATTGCTGAAAAAGATCAGGGGTATCAAATAGCTTTTTCAGACGAGGAGTTCATCGCACTTTTCAAGTCTTACCTGGATCATCAAACTGAGCAATTGCTTTTTAGACAATCGGTATGAGCTACTACTATCTCATCTCCGGACTACCCAACTTGAGCTTAGACCAGATCACTGAAAATGTGCCCGCTCAGCCAATCGACGTAGATGAGATTTTAGACACAATCCAGAGAAACCTAGAGCCTTCGGATGAGCAGCTATTTCGCTACCTGATCTATCCTCATGACAATCACAACTTGCTAAACATCTTGTTTGCCAAGCACTCAGATCTGGTCCAGTCCACTTTTATCACCCCAGCCTTACTATCGCAGCAAGACCTGCTCGATTATCATAAACATAAAGGAAGCTTTCCTTCCTACATGAGTGCGTTTTTAGACGCCTACGAAGATCAGTTTTCATCTATCTCTCCCAGCGAGATGGAGAACAAGCTACTAGATTTCTTTTATGAAGACGTAGGACAAAAAGGCCCATTTATCGCAGAATACTATCGGTTTGAAAGAAGCTTAAAAGGACTCTTCTCGGCATATAATCATTCGTATTTTGACTTTCTCGCAGCTCCTGTCGATGACGAAGTTGCTCTAATGCATCAAGTTGGACAGGGCAAATCTATACCCTCTGATCTACTCAGGGATTATCCCTATATCGAAGAAATAGCACAAGTCATCTCTACACATCAGCCAGCAGCTATAGAGATGCTTATGGATAGGATCAAGTGGGACTACCTCGATGAGGTCAGGAGTTTTTTTAGCGGAGAGCAAGTCTTTGCCTATACACTGCGACTGCTGATGGTTCATCGCTGGCAAACGATGAATGCTGAAAAGGGAGCCGCGCGCTTCCAAGAGCTTCAAGAAGGAATAAAAAATAAGGTTCGTTCACTCAAAACCCCAGTCATATGACCAAAGGCAAAGTAGTAGGCGTAGTATCAAATCTAATTACCATAGAAGCTGAGGGTTCCGTCATGCAAAACGAGATTTGTCTGATCCTCAGCGAGGGTAAGAAACTCAAAGCCGAAGTAATTCGGGTGAATGGCAGCATCGCTTCCGCACAGCTTTTCGAGTCGAGTCAAACCATTCGAATGGGCAGTGAGGTGGAATTTACGGCACATATGCTAGAAGTAGAGCTTGGCCCGGGAATTCTTTCAAAGCGCTACGACGGACTCCAAAATGACCTTTCGAAGATGGGAGGGCTGTTTATTGAGACGGGTGAAGTCACCGCCCCTTTGGATGATGATGTCCTATTCACCTTTACCCCTATCGTCAGAAAGGGTGATTCAGTCAAGGCCGGGGACTGGATCGGCAGAGTTCAGGAAAACTGGATCGATCATAAGATCATGGTGCCTTTTGCTCTGGAAGGTCAATTCAAGGTTGATACCATTGTCAAAAAGGAGGACTACAAAATCTCTGATGTGATAGCCACATTGATCTCTGAAAAAGGTGAGAAACAAAGCGTAACCATGAGGCAGAAGTGGCCAGTAAAACTGGCTGTAAAAGCATTTGAGAAGAAAGTACGACCCTACCACATATTACAAACGGGCTTGCGCGTGATGGATACTTTCAACCCGATCGCAGAAGGTGGTACGGGCTATATCCCAGGACCCTTTGGTACAGGTAAGACAGTCTTGCAGCAGGCTATCGCCAAAAACAGTGAGGCTGATATTGTCATCATCGTAGCATGCGGCGAGCGCGCCAATGAGGTAGTGGAGATTTTTACTGAGTTTCCTCAACTGACTGATCCCTCAACAGGTCGTAAGTTGGATGAGAAAATTACTATTATCTGTAACACCTCCAACATGCCTGTGGCGGCCAGGGAAGCCTCCGTCTATGTCGGCATGACCATTGCCGAGTACTACCGCAATATGGGACTGAAGGTGCTCATGCTGGCGGACTCCACATCCCGATGGGCGCAGGCCCTTCGCGAAATGTCCAACCGGATGGAAGAACTCCCCGGCCCTGATGCTTTTCCTGTGGAGCTGCCTGCCACTATCGCCAACTTCTACAGTCGCGCCGGTATGGTGGAGCTGAGCGATGGATCAAAGGGCTCTGTCACTTTTATCGGGACAGTTTCTCCTGCAGGTGGCAATTTCAAAGAGCCCGTCACCGAGTCGACGAGTAAGGTGGCACGATGCTTTTATGCGCTATCGCAAAAGCGAGCAGATGCCAAGCGCTATCCAGCAATCGACTCGCTGGCATCATACTCTAAATATCTCGACTACCCCGAGTTCATTGCGGATACGGACACCCATATCCAGGAAGGGTGGGTCAAGCTCGTCAAGAGATCAAAGGATCTGGTCAGAGAGGGTATAGAAGCCAGAGACCAGATCAATATACTCGGTGATGATGCTGTGCCTGTCAGCTACCATGTCAATTTTTGGAAAAGTGAGCTGATAGACTTTGCGTTGATACAGCAGGACTCTTTTGATGATGTAGACATGAATACATCCATCAAAAGGCAGCAATACATGCTCAACGCTGTGATGGAAATCGGCGAACGAGATTTTGCTTTTACCAATTTCGAGCATGTGGGCACCTACTTCAAAAAACTAATCAACTTTCTCAAGCAAATGAATTATTCGCTGTTTGAGTCGGCGGACTTCAAAAAGTATGAGGCCGAGCTAGAGAAGACCCTAGCAGAAGAGCAGGAGGAAGATCTAACCATAGCAACCAATCATCTATGAAAAGGAAAGCATTTCAACGGATCTATACCAAGATATCTAGAATCACTAAGGCTACCTGTGAAATTAGTGCTGAAGGCGCTCGCTATGGGGAGCTGGCCTGGGTTAATGACCGACCTGCGCAGGTGATCAGTGTGATGGGTAGTACCGTCACCCTGCAAGTTTTTTCGGGTACGGAAGGCATCTCCTCCGTGTCAGAGGTAGTGTTTTCTGGTAAGCCACCTATGCTCAAAGTCGGTGACCTACTTGCAGGTCGCTTCCTCAACGCCTATGGAGAACCGATGGATGGTGGGTCTGAGCTGGTAGGCGAACCTCGGCTGATCAACGGCAGTGCTGTCAACCCAGTCAAGAGGGCCAAGCCTTCTACCCTCCTTGCTACAGGTATCGCAGGGATCGATCTCAACAATACGCTGGTGACGGGCCAGAAGATTCCATTTTTCGCTGATCCTGATCAGCCTTACAATCAGATACTGGCAGAGGTGGCCATGCGAGCTGAAGCTGATAAGATCATACTGGGAGGTATGGGACTGTCCAACGACGACTACCTCTTTTTCAAAGATACTTTTGCGCATGCTGGGGTGCTCGACAAGATCGTTTCTTTCATCAACACTTCAGAAAATCCGCCCTTAGAGCGATTGCTCATTCCTGATATGGCGTGTACTGCGGCTGAGTACTTTGCAAATGATAAGAAGCAAAACGTGCTGGTATTGCTGACAGACATGACACTCTATGCTGATGCCTTGGCTATAGTGGCCAATAAGATGGATCAGATACCTTCCAAGGACTCCATGCCTGGTTCATTGTATAGTGAGCTGGCACGGATATATGAAAAGTCTGTCCAGTTTGTACATGGTGGATCCATCACTATCATAGCCGTCACTACGCTCAATGAAGGAGACATTACGCACGCGATCCCTGACAATACGGGATACATCACTGAGGGTCAGCTCTTTTTGAAACACGATACGGACATAGGTAAGGTCATCGTCGATCCCTTCCGCAGTTTGTCGAGGCTGAAGCAAAACGTGATCGGCAAGAAGACTCGAGAGGATCATCCTCAGGTGATGAATGCGCTCATCCGCTTGTATGCAGATGCGATGGATGCCAAGACCAAAAGAGAGAATGGTTTTGACCTTAACGAATACGACAAAAAATGTCTGGCATTCTCCAAAGAGTATGCAATGCAACTTTTGGCGGTAGACATCAATATCCCTATAGATGAGATGCTCGATACTGGCTGGCAGCTCTTACAAAAACACTTCGAAAAGTATGAAGTGGGTATCAAAGAGCAGTTGATCAATAAATACTGGAAGGAAACCGTTACTAAAGAAGAACTGGTGTTGGAAGAATAGGTCTATGGCACTCAAATTCCACTATAACAAGACCACTATTCAGCAGTTTCGCAGACAGCTTGCGATCCGGGAGAAAGCCTTGCCTATACTGAAGAATAAGGAAACCGCGCTGCGCAAAGAGGAAAAGGAAATGAGGAAGGTGCTGGACAGCTTGGTCGCTGAAAAAAGCACTATTCAGCAGCAATTAAAGGCCTTTCAGGCCTTTTGGGAAGAGTTTCCCAACATCCTCTCATTGGAGGATCCTGGAGTGTACTATAAGAAGATAGTGGGTGTCAAAGTGCCTGAGATCAGAGAGGTCTCCTTTCGACTGGCAGATGTAAGCTGGTGGAACTACCCCGCTTGGGTTCCCTCCGGGATGGAAGTACTACAGCGGTTCATTGCACTCGATATCAGAATCAAAATCAAAACCCTACAGGTCGATACACTCAACTCCGCAAGAAAGAAAACTACCCAGAAGGTCAATCTCTACGAAAAGGTACAAATACCGGCCTATGAAGAGGCCATTCTAAAAATAAAGCGCTTTCTCGAAGACAGGGAAAACATCTCCAAGGCTGCACAGAAGATAGTGAAGAAGCGAAAGGAAAGGGGGCTGGCGGCATGAAAGCAAAGTTCAAAAAAATAGACTTGCTCCTTCATTACCGGGATAGAGAAAGAGTCACCTCTATACTACAGGAGTTAGGCGTGATCCATTTAGAGTTGAATGACAATTTCAGGAATGAAGACATTGAGGAACTGGAGCTTCAAAAAACCCGATTGACCAAGGCTATCGAGTTTGTCAGCGAATACAGAGATGAAGATTCGATTGTCCCCATAGAATCCAACTCAGACAAGCCACCTGTGGATCGAATAGTAGACGACATTCTGAACTTAAAGCACCAGAAAGAGACAGATCACCAGGAAGAGGAACTACTCCGTAAGAACAAACAGAAGCTCCAGCCATGGGGCAACTTCGATCCCAATAAGCTACGGCAGCTCTCTCAAGCAGGTGTGCAAGTCACCTTCTGTATCGCAGACAAGAGAGAGTACAAAAAGGAGAGCTTGGCCTCATTGACCTATCAGGTGATTTACGAGAGTTCAGACAGACTGTACCTGGTGGTTCTATCAATGGGCGAAGTACCCTCATTACCTTTCGATACTGTCCAGCTACCTTCCTTGCACATTGGGGACATCAAGTCAAAGGAAAAACAACTTGATCGCAACAAAGTGCAGCGGGCAGAGACCATTTACACCTACCTATCTCAACTGCCATTGCTCTCACAAGAGCTTGTCAGGATCGAAAATCAATTGGCACTGCAGTTGGCCAATGGTAGCTGTAATGAGTATGCTGAAGGATCCATTCTGTATCTCAGAGGTTGGTTTCCAGCCACGATGGAGGATCGCTTGCTACAATACATGAAGAAGGAAAATCTATCCTATGCCATGGCCGACCCCACGCCCGAGGATAGGGTACCCGTCCTGTTGAAGAACCCGCAGTATCCTAAACTTTTCGAATCGATTACCAAAATATTCCAACTGCCAGGGTATTATGAAATGGATCTTACACCATTTATCGCCGTTTTTTACCCTATACTTTTTGCCTACTGCCTGGGAGACGCGGGTTACGGATTGATCCTCTTCGCTGTTTCTACAGTAGGCTGGTTCACCTTCTTTAGCAAATCCAGAAATATGGCTGTTTTGGGAATGATCCTCGGGGCATTCACCACACTGATGGGCGTGGTAAAGTCGGGAAGTGTATTCGGGCTACCGATAATGGCGTCTAGCGACAATGCTTTATTCCAATATCTGTCGCAATACGTCATCATCCCTGATGATCGCGGCGTGATCTTCAATGCCTTCAATGTCGCTTTGCTCATAGGTGTGGTACAGATCATCACTGGCATCATCGTCTCTATCGTTAACAAAATCAAGTATAAGAGTATGATGGCGGGGCTACCGCAAATTGGCAAGCTCTTCATGGTCACTTCGCTCATTTGGATGTTTTTGGCCGATATGCAGGGGGTTGAGGCGTTGCAGCCTTTTGGTGTGCTACGAAAGGTAGTACTCTCCCTTGGTGTACTACTAGTGCTCTTCTTTCACGACATGAAGCTCCCTGTAGTGACCAGAGCTGCTAGCGGTATTCTGCCACTTTTTTTCATCCTAACGGGTATATTAGGTGATGTCCTCTCCTATGTGCGCTTGTTTGCACTTGGTGTAGCATCCTCGGTATTGGGTCTGGTCGTTAACCAGATCGGAATGCAAATAATGGGTGACAACTGGTGGGGTATACTACTCGGCGTGGTTTTTCTCTTACTGGGTCATAGTCTCAATTTTGCCCTTGCGGCATTGGGCTCCTTCGTACACCCTCTCAGGTTGACATTCGTCGAGTTTTACAACAACGCTCAATTCGAAGGCGGTGGCATCCCATACAAACCATTAAGAAAAATAAACCTATCACATTCAAATTAGAGAATTATGGAAGCTTTACCCTTAACACTCGCATTTATAGGCATAGGCCTGTTAGTAGGCCTCTCAGGTTGCGGTAGCGCCATGGGTACTGCTATCGGTGCTATGTCTACGGTCGGTGCGCTGAAGAAACGGCCGGATGCCTTCGGTTCGTTTATTGTACTGAGTGCCTTACCTGGCACCCAAGGTCTATATGGCTTTGCAGGCTTTTTCATCCTGCAAGATCTCATTGGTCCAGAGATGACCCTACTGCAGGGAGCTGGCATACTCGGTGGTGGGCTTGCCCTCGGCCTGGCAGGGCTGCTGTCGGGGATGTATCAAGGCAAGGTTTGCGCCAATAGCATTGATAGCATTGGTTCGGGCAATGATGTCTTCGGACGGGCATTGATCCTGGCCGTATTCCCAGAACTCTACGCGATTATAGCATTCGCGTCTCTATTTTTAATTAGAGGAATACTATAAACACCAAAACTTAAAGATGATGAAAAAGACTCAATATGAACCCTACAAAGTAGCTCTGGTGGGCTTAGACCTCACCGAGATGGATGATCATATCATCAGGCAGGCTGCTACTATGTGCAAGATGTTGGCACTGGAGCGCATCTTCTTCGTGCATGTCGCCAAAGACTTACAGCTTCCTGATGAGCTAATAGCAAAGTACCCAGGCCTTGTTGACCCGTTGGATGAGAGTATTGAGACTGACATCATGACTAAAGTCGAAAAATACTTTATCGAAATGGATGTTGGTATCAGCATTATAGTCAAGGAGGGACATCCGATTGACAAAATCCTGAAGCTCAGCAAGGTCAAAAACGTTGACTTGATCATCTTGGGACGTAAAAAGAACCTTGATGGATCTGGTATCGTTTCGAGCAAGATTGCACGCAATTGTCCTTGTTCTATCCTTTTTGTGACGCGTGATTCACCCGTAGCTATCGACAAAATACTTGTCCCCGTTGACTTTTCTGAGCATTCGGCGTTGGCCATTCAACTCGCACTTCACATTCAAGAAAACACTAGTATAAAGCTACAATTGGTTCATATCTATGGTGTGCCGATAGGTTATTATAAGACCGGGAAAAGCCTACAGGAGTTTGCTGCCATTATGAAAACCTATGCTGAAAAAGACCATCAGAAGTTTCTGGCCAAGTATCATTTCCCATTGAATACTTCCTGTGAATATCTCTTAACTGATAATGGACACTATCCTGAACTGACTTATTCCTATGCAGAAAAAAATGACACGGATCTTATCATTATGGGTTCCCAAGGACGGACTGGTATTGCCTCTATACTGATGGGTTCGGTCGCTGAAAAGCTGGTCTATCTGGATAGTGATATCCCAATTCTGATTATCAAGGAAAAAGGAGAGAATATGGGATTCTTTGATGCATTGATGAAATTGTAAGGTTTGACCCAAGAAAAAAAGATTTTTTCGGATGTTGACAGCATTCCCCTAAGATCAATCATCTGAATTCGCTACCCAAGAGGAAGCCAGAGGAGCATCATCGCACCAAAAGCATGGCCAATCAAATGGAAAAAGAAGATTTTGGTCATTGTACCTTCACTGGTGCATGTGAGGTAGAACGTCCAGAAGGCATCTCGATTAGCAATATTGCAGAAATGAACGCAATACTGATCAAAGCAAAGCTGTTGAGCTAATGCAGTGTGGGGAATGTATCAATCCTGCCGCTAAAGCTCATTAAGCTCGAACTAAGCCACCACCGCCTGAGCTTGCATCTCCCTTTCCTTGCGGGCTTCTCTTTGTAGCTGACGGACAGTCTTTGAAGAACCGTCAGGGCTCCATCCCGGAGGGCCGAATATGTACATCAGCACTTCTTTGATGCTTTTAGAACCTTTAATGTCTTTCCAGATACTCTTGTACTCGTGAGAAACGATTACTAACGGATTATAAGAATTCGGATCATGAACTACGCCATACTCAGGCTGTATATTCTCATCATAGTCCTTCCAGCTTCCAAAAATCTTATCGAACAAATTAAGATACCCTCCGTGATTTTTATCTAAGTACTCAAGGTTCTTGGAGTGATGCACTTGATGCTGACGATGCGTATTGAGAAACTTCTCAAGGAAGCCAAGATTCTTCACGTACTTAGTGTGTAGCTGAAACTGCCAAAGTGCTTCGATACCCATGCAAACCAACACCATCTCTGGATGAAAGCCGATCGCTGGAAGCCACATATAGAAGAAGGGCTTGTATAGGATCGTGAACCATCCGTTTCTCAATCCAGTACCCAGATTGTAGTGATCAGAAGAATGATGCACAATATGGGCAGCCCACATAAAGCGAACCGTGTGATTGCATCGGTGCAGCCAGTAGTAACAAAAGTCATCTAAGAACTGGCAGATAAGCCAGATGTACCATGCCCATCCGAATGAAGCATAGCCCATGATGTTTTGGCGGACACCATCTACTTCAGGATTGAAAAGCTCATAGACCAGATAGAAAATCGTGCCTGCCGATACTATTTTGACCAGTGGAGTGATCAATACCGCACCCATGCCCATAGAGCCGCTTGCGAACAGATCTTTCCAAGTATAAAGCTCTTCATGGCCTTGTATTTTGCTGTAGGCTAGCTCTATAATGACAAGTAAAATGAAACAGGGGGCACCCCAGACTAGAGGATTGGTAATATCCATAAACGACTGTATTGGTTGATTATAAAACTGGTCAGATACCAGATAATGATTAAGTTTTTGTTTTGGATTATTGTTTACCGGCACATTAGCCGGCCACCGTCAAAGTGTTTGAGCCGCCTAAAGTATAAATTAGAAGCGCAAAATCAATGAGGTAATTTGGTTATTTCACCAACTGGACGTCATATGCTTCGATCTCCAGGATAATTCGCCCCCTCCTCAGCCCTTCAGCCTTCATCTGCGCCTTGTCGACCTCCACTTCCTTGCCCATATATTGCAGTGGTATTCTGATTCGTTCGATTTCAAAACTTACCTCCACCCTACCGGGAATGGCTTGCTGATTGTCATCGTAACTCATGAGCATCTGATAAGCACCATCTTTTTTAGTATTGATTTCACTGAATATCACCTGATGAGTGAGTGTATCTAGCGCTAATGAAGCAATCGAAAAGTCAGCTTTGCTATCCGTGGGTATGATATTGAGAAGCTTACACGTCCTACCGGAATATTGCTCAAAGCCACGATCAACTGTAATAAACGAGTATTTGAAGATTTCCGATAGGGAAAAGTCCAGCCCTCGCTTTGGTATCAATATAAAGTCCTCCGAGGAAAAGGTGGTCGACTTGCCCTTCTGATAACTCATCTTCGCAGACTTGGGGGGCATATTGACAAAGCTGATATCAACGGTCAGGTCAAGGTCGGCTTCAAAAGACGCAATGGCATCCAATCGCTCCTTCGCCATGACCAAGTCAGGATCAATCTCCTGCCCATAGCTGATTTGCGATAGCAGCATCCCTCCTAAAAGGTTTATCCAGCTCCTCATAACAGATCCCTCCTTTTGAAAACGATCACGCCGATGACCATGAATAGTAAAGTGTAGCCTAAGATCAAGGCATTGTTGGTGTGGATTTGGGTCCAATTGATGTCCTGATAAAAGAGCTGTTGCCAGGTGTCGTTGAGCTTGACGAATGAATACTTACCAAACCAGCCGTCTCCAAAGTCGACCTTCAACAAGAGATTCGCAACGATAAGGAAGAATGCAGAGGCAATCCATGCAATGGTTGTTTCTCTAACCAGCACTGCGATGGTCACACTAACCACGGAAAAGAAAATGACTGTAAGTGTGCCACAGCCATATGCCCAAAGTATTCTTTGGAACGCTTCTTCATGTGGAAAAAAGTTAAGCGAGCCGAGATAGACTACCAAATCGCCACCGCCGAATACAGCATAGGATACGCCCATCGAAGACACCATCAGCACCAACACTACGCCAAGGCTAAAAATAATCGCCACCACATATTTACTAAGGAGAAAACTAGTCCTGTTGACGGGCTGGAGCATCACCATTTGTAGGGTTTTGTCTTTGTACTCTGTGGTAAGTAAGCCAGCGCTGACGATCATCAAGATAAGTGGTAGATGAAACCAGAGACTATTGAGGATCAAGTAGACTAGCAGGTGTCCATTAAGAAGATTCCCTTCGAAGTAGAAGCTATCGCGGAGGTTGTCTAGCAATATGTCGAGGATCGTATTGCCTTGGAAATAGGCGCTGAAAATCACCACGCCCTCTATGATCAGAATGGCAGCTAATGCCAGGTAGGTCATCCGCTGATGAACCAGTTTGTAGAGCTCCGACCAGATCAATGCCCTCATTTCGTATCAGTATCAAAGAGTTTTGACATGCTAATCTCCGGGGTACAGGAGGTTATTTGGATCCCTTTCTTCGCTAGCACTGAGATGATCTCTCCTATTTCTTCAGCTCCCACGAACACTTGCACGCTTTGGCGAAGCATCTTCGCATCAACCTTTTCCCAAAGGTCAGTCTGTGTGATCTCAGGACCAGAGATCAGATAGCTCTCAGTACAGGCGGAGATGATCTCCTGAGTGGCTCCTCGATTGACAATCTGTCCTTCTTTGAGGATGATCAATTCATCACAGACCTTAGAGAGCTCATCAACAATGTGACTGGATACAAGTACAGAAAGCCCCTGCTTAGTGGCCAGCTCTTGAATCAGCGAGCGTAGCGAGGCTATCCCGATAGGATCCAGCCCCGAAAAGGGCTCATCTAGTACGAGGCACTCAGGATCATTGAGCAGGGCTATTGCTATTCCCAGCCGCTGCTTCATACCAAGAGAGAAGTTCCTAACCGGATCTTTCCTTTCGGGTGATAAGCCGACGGCTTTTAGTTTATTTTCTATAGTTGTCTTATCAGCAGGCGCTTTCTGTATTTTGCTGAATAGTCGAAGGTTTTGCTGGGCACTGAGGTATTCATAGGCGGCTGGCTTCTCGATAATTCCTCCAAGTGGCTTGATGCGATCTGAGTTGATGATGACTTTGCCTTTGTTAGGCTTAATGAGCCCAAGTAGAATTCTAAATAGAGTAGTCTTGCCAGCGCCATTGGCACCCAACAGTCCATATATTGTTCCCGCAGCACAAGCAATGTCCACATCTGTGAGTGCCGATAGGCTACCATAGGTTTTAGTAAGCGACTGGCCGGTAAGGATCATGAAGCCGGCTCCAATTGGATTTTGCGGTAGTCGAATCGCGGTTTATAATTCTTCTCCAGAAAAGTCTTTGACCAAAAATCCTTGCTCAGAAAAAAAAGCGGGTCTTCAACCATGAAGTAAGGCACATAATGATACCACTTCACGCCACGACTAGCATAATGTGCTTTCACTTCACTATCTATTCCCAATTCTGCTGCGGCTACCTCGGCCGCCATCCGCTGACACTTTGATACAATGTACATATCAGCAATGCGGGGATGGAATCCGTGCATGAAAAATTGATCTTTCGCTCGCTTATAGTTCTGATAGCGAGACCAGCCATCTGCCATGACGAGGAAAATATGAATGAAGGAAAAGCCAAATGACCATATCCAAAAACCTATCCAGAATATTGAACCAGCCTCAAACGCTTCTTTCAGCTCTACCCAGTAAATCCAAGACTCAAGTATAAAAAGACCCAAAGCACCGTACAACAGTCGCCCTACACGAAAGTAGGAAACCAGAGGATGCGGCTGAAAGGGTAGAGAAGTGATGGCCATCAGGTGTATCAGTCAACGCTCATATTTTGCGAAGCGCACAATTTAGAAGCAGTTAGGTTATGAAGAATAGAATTGCGGACTAGATAGTAATCAAAACTACTATTCCTTCCCATATAGTGCTTTACCCGCTTCCTCATACTTATCTCCGGCCTTCCAAAAAGGTTTTTCATCAGCATTCATTATCAGGTAGGCCGCATAGACATATGACTGGTAAAAACTCTCCAGATAGCCATAATCCAGAGATTCGGCTTCATCTGCTGCTTGATGATAATACTTCAAAACCTCCTCGTCGAACGCTGTTGCACCAGGAGCTGCGTCAATGGCCGGTATACCTTTTGCTGCAAAGTTGACATTGTCTGAACGATCATAAAGGCCCTGCTCTGGTACAGGATCTTGGATGGCCTCCAACCCAAACGCATTAGCTCCATCAATGATCATGCTTTCTGCTGTGGTACGCTCCAAACCGATGACTGTGATTTTTGACTTGTCATTATATCCAGCTCCGTCATTGTTGAAGTTGAATATTGCCTTTTCCAAGGGGAACCAAGGGTTATTAGTGTAATATCGACTACCTAGTAAACCAACCTCTTCCGCATTACAGGCCAGAAACACGATTGAACGTCCTTGGGGATTGTTAGCGAAAAACTCCGCTGCGGTCAGCAAAGCCGTCGTACCAATAGCATTGTCTCTCGCTCCGTTAAAAATGGAGTCTTCACCAGCCGGCACTTTCTTCACACCGACATGATCAAAGTGAGCAGAAATAATCAAATATTCATCTTTGAGATCTGGATCAGTACCTTCTACCCAGCCTATTACGTTAGGTACTTCTACAGTTTCGCTGATAGCCCCTTTGATCTTGATCGTCCCTGTACCTTGCTTCTTCTTTTTCTTACCAGAAAAATACTCCACCCAGTAGTTGTCCGCATCATTGATCATCCCACGCGTAAATTCTGATCCAGAACTAAGCTCTAGACTGAATTTCGTTCCAGAAAAATAATTCTTAAGCAAACTCCAAGGTAATTCGCTAGATCGATAAAGCTCAATTAGTGCTTTGCCGCCGGCTTCATTGATTGCCTGAGCTTTCTGTTGAGACAATCCGAAAAAAGCCCGAGGATTAGATTCACCCTCTGCTCCTGCCCTGGCAATGACAATTTTGCCCTCCAGATCAAGCCCTTTGAGATCATCTCCGAGCGCGTAGTTAGCATATACTATATCTGCAGTCATTTCGCCATTCACGGTAGTGAGGAATAAGAGTTGATCCCACTGAGCTATAGTGGTATCCTCAACTGAAAAACTGGCCTGAGCAGCAGGCACATCCTTACGAAGCGGAACAAACTGAAAATATCCATTTTGGTCAGGAGCGGTTTTGACACCATAACTTCTGAGTTGTTCGGCGATATATTTAGCGGCGATCTCGTTCTCAGGTGTTCCGGTCATGCGACCCCTGAGCTCATCAGAGGCAAGGAACCTGATATGGGCCTCAATTGAATTTTGGCCAACAGCATTTTCAACTTTCTGGACTATTTCCTGTCCCAAAGCGTTGAAAACGAAAGCACATAACGAAGTGAAGATGAATAATGACTTGAGCATATGGGTGATTTAAGTTAGATCCCTGCCTTCGCGAGGATGACGTTTTTATAGGAACCGCGAGGCAGAGGCTCGAGGAATCCTTTAGATCCAAAAATAAGAATTAAAGCCAGATATACACCGTTGATATTAATTCCGGTTGTATTTATCACCCTGCCCCATGCTACTAATATTCTTGCATAAGCATTAACATTGTCTATAGATGGATCATCCTTTTTCCTTTCGGATTTCACGATTAAGAATGTTGAACAGATGGATCGTAGTAACCTATTTCAGTTTGCTTCATCCGATACTTCTATTTCGCCGCTTTCACAATGGCGGTATGACCAATAGCACCTATTTCTGGATAGGGATGGCGGTGTTGGTGCTCGCTCTTTACTTACCTCAGGTACTCAGAGATACTCGACAAGCCACCAAGATCGAATTCGACGGGCTGGTCATTACCTTCATTTACTTGTTTAAGCGGAATATGATTCTCCCGATACAGGATATCATAAGCATCGAAGAAAGCAGTAAGCAGACCATCATTCAGACCTCTGATAATACTATACGGGTCAGTCGGGATATACCCAAACAGGCAATTACTCTCCTAAGACAACTTCACAATCGGTACAGCGAGAGCTGAATTTGCCAACTTAGCCAAGCCGTAAAAGATCTTCTGCATAACTCAATATGATATTCAGCTAAGAATATTTTATTTCTATCTTATTGCAGTAATAATAAATTTATCTACATTCGTATAATAACTGCAATAAGATAGAAATGAGTAGAAGATATCAAATCGGTGAGTTCGAGGAGATCGTCATGCTGACAATATGCGTATTGGCGGATCAGGCCTATGGAGTCGCTATCAGAGACGAGATTGAAGTCAGACTTAGCAGAAAAGTCAGCATGGGGGCCTTGCACACCGGGCTTTACAGGCTTGAGCAAAAGGGCTTACTAGCATCGACACTTGGAGAGGCCACAAAAAAGCGAGGAGGCAAACCGAAGCGCTTCTATACAGTGACTATCTCTGGGCAAAATGAGCTCAAAGACGTGATGGATAGTCGTCAGTCTCTTTGGAGAAGCATCCCGGAAGGCGTAATCCAAGTATCTCCTACAGGATGAGACAGCCTCCTGTTTGGCTAGTCAAGCTCTTCACCGTTTGCTCCCCCGACGGTCGCGACGATCTGCTAGGTGATTTCATTGAGCATTTTCAGGATGATCTGGAGTATCGTTCCTACCGAGCGACCGTTTGGTCATGGACGCTCTACAGTATGAGCATGCTCAAGCTCAAAATCATCAGCAATCACAACAAGGTCAACAACTCAAATACAACAATAATTATGATTTACACTTACTTTAAAATCGGGAGGCGGCAGCTTGTTAAGAACAAGCTATATTCTTCCATCAATGTCTTAGGCTTAGCAGTCGGCTTAAGTGCCTTTGTACTTATCTCTCTCTTCGTCTATGATGAAGTGCAGTATGATAAGCACTTCCCAGAATCGGATCAGATTTATCGCCTGGCAGGCAGCTATGATCAAGGTGGTGATGGCATAGTAGAATCAGCATTTACAAGCTATCTCATCTTACCGGCGGCTGAGTTGGTTACGAGCGAGGAGGTCACTTATACCCGGCTTGACTTCCGTAGCGGGGTAGTGAAAATAGTGGATGAGCTCTTCATAGAAAACGAAATCCTTGCTGCTGACTCTACTTTCTTTGACGTTTTCGGATTTGACTTTGTATCGGGCAGTCCTGAGAAAGTACTCCGAGATCCTAAGGGTATCGCCATAGACCTCACCACGTCGAAAAAGTACTTTGATCAAACCGATCCCATGGGACAACTGATCGAAATAGATGAAAAAACGTTTCAAGTGGTGGGCGTTTTCAATGATCTACCCTCCACTACTCATTTTCAAGCTCGAATTATCCTCCCCATTCATGGGATCATGGACTGGTATGCTCCTTGGGTTACCACTAATCTCACTGGAACGAGCCATGCTACCTATTTCAAGGCAGCCAAGCATGTCGATATTGAGCGACTTGCAACCAACATCGAAAAGGCGGTGGGTGAAAAATGGATTGGTGAGGTAAAACCAAAATTCTTTGCTCAGCCAATCACTGATATCCATCTCAACTCAGATCTGGCTAATGAGGTGGGCATTAACGGTTCTCAAACAACAGTGACCACCTTTACTATCACCGCCTTGATCGTCCTACTGCTCGCGTGCATCAATTATGTTAATCTTTCTGTTGCGGTAGCACTAGACAGAGGCAAAGAGGTCGGTATCAAGAAGGTGTTAGGTGCTGGTCGACGATCGCAGACATTACAATTCCAAGCTGAAGCTTTCTTGATGGGGATGCTGGCCGTTGTGCTGAGCCTGATCATGATATTAGTGGCTACACCATTTTTCAATCAAATCACCGACAAGTCAATTCTACTGGGTTTACAGGATTATCTGCTGATTGGAACAGTTCTGATCGCAATTGTATTTGTCCTAGCCATAGCTGTAGGCACCTTCCCTGCCCTTTTTCTTCTTAAGGATTCCATCAAGGACAACTTAAGTGGTTCAAGAAACTTTAGGGGAAGTTCAAAATTCACACTTCGTGACTTGATGGTCTCACTTCAATTCTTCTTGGCCGCCATCTTGATTGGGAGCACTCTTGTTATCACGCAGCAAGTCCGGTTCATGCGCAACAAAGACTTAGGCGTAGATTCTGAACATGTAGTGCTCATACCGTTTGGAGCATCTGAAATCTTTGAGAAATATGAGGTGATCAAATCAGAGCTTCAAAATATGCCTGGGGTTGTAGCGGTGACTGCCTCCTCGGTGAAGCCGACTAACCGCATCGGTGGATGGCGCGGGTATAAAACGGATGGAATGGAAGAAGATATGTCTTGCCCAACCGTAGTAGTCGACCACAATTATTTTGAGACCATGGGTGTCCGAATAAATGAAGGGCGTACGTTTTCTAAAACTTACACAAGCGATTATACTGAGTCTTACATTATCAATGAAGCTGCTGCGAAGTTCTTTGGCTTTGAAAATACTGTCGGCGAAAAACTGGCTGGCTATGCTTTTACCGGAGCTCAGTGGTCAGAGAAAAATGCCCGGATTGTAGGTGTGGTTGAGGACTTTCACTTTGCCTCCTTGCACAATAAAATCAGACCTACAGTTTTTTCATTAAGCTCTGAAATTACTATACCTCTCAATTGGATGATTGTACGGATTAGTGGACAACAGATTCCAGAGACACTTGCGTCACTTGACGAACTATGGCGCGGCTTTACCTCGGACAGGCCATTCTACTTTGAGTTTATGGATGATGAACTAGCTGAACACTATCAGGCCGAAGACCAGTTGTTGAAAGTACTATCAGCCTTCTCATTGCTCTCCATATTCCTCGGCTGTCTCGGTTTGTTTGGTTTGACCGCATTCATGATGAGGAGACGTACTAAGGAAATTGGCATTCGGAAAGTCCTAGGCGCATCTAACAAGGGACTCATTGGCATCCTTTCTAAAGACTTTTTGAGATTGGTTCTGCTGGCTAACATTATAGGAGCACCAGTAGCCTTCTGGCTAATGAAAAATTGGTTGGCTGATTTTGCCTACCAAATTCCACTCTCCGCATGGCCTTTTATCTTGACCGCTGTTGCTGGCTTGTTGATTGCCTTCGTATCCATCAGCTATCATTCGCTGAAAGCCGCTCAAACCAATCCGGTTGACTCAATAATGTATGAGTAGTCGGTGAGCGGAGAGTCATATTATGCGGCTTTCGTGTAGTTAGCACTATAGAAAACCCTATTTGACAGGCTAACCGTCATCATCCACTGCCATGAAATAAATTGACCGCTAGCGGTCAATCAATTAGTACGTCTTTGAGCTAATCAGTAATTTTTCCATCTAATTCATTGAGCTATGATCAAAGGCAAGGCGGGCAAAATCCTAATAGTGGATGATAATGTAGATATCCTTAGTGCAGCACGGATATTCTTGAAGCGTCATTTCCTGCAAGTAGACACTGAAAAATCGCCAGAGTCACTTCCTAATCTTTTGCTGAATGAGCATTATGACGTGATCCTGCTCGATATGAACTTTACGAAGGATGTGAGCAGTGGTCAGGAGGGTTTTTTCTGGCTGGACAAAATCCTTGAGATAGACCCTTCAGCAGTAGTCGTCCTTATCACCGCCTATGGAGATGTAGAGCTGGCCGTACGAGCAATCAAAGAAGGTGCCTCAGACTTTGTAATGAAGCCTTGGGAAAATGAGAAGCTACTAGCGACTGTTTATTCCGCCATGCGGCTAAGGGAGTCTCGGAATGAAACGGAGAGCCTAAGAGAGAAGAATAAGCAGATCTCGGAGGATATAGATCATAAGTTTCAGGAGATCATTGGTACGAGTGCAGCCATTCAGAAGGTCTTTGATACGATAGAGATGGTCGCTAAGACAGATGCCAATGTGCTCATTCTTGGGGAAAATGGAACAGGTAAGGAATTAGTCGCGAGAGCGCTGCATCGTCATTCGTTAAGAGCTTCAGAAGCCTTCATTGGCGTGGACCTTGGGGCGATTACAGAGTCACTTTTTGAATCCGAGCTATTCGGTCATAAGCGAGGGGCTTTCACGGACGCCAAAGAGGATCGCACAGGTAGGTTTGAGGTAGCGAGCAGAGGCACACTTTTTCTTGATGAAATTGGCAACCTATCCACTCAGGGCCAGGCCAAAATACTCACCGCTATACAGAACAAGCAAATATTCCGTGTAGGGTCATCCAAGCATGTGGATATTGATGTGAGGTTGATTTGCGCTACGAATAAGCCACTCTATGATATGGTAGACAAGGGGGAGTTCAGACAGGATTTACTCTATCGCATCAATACTATTGAGATACAGCTACCATCACTCAGAGAGAGGCTTGATGATATACCACTACTTGCGGAGCACTTTCTCAGACAGTTTGCTGATAAGTACAACAAGCCTATCCGCTCTCTCAGCAATGCATTGATCAAACGCATGCAGAAGTATACCTGGCCCGGCAACATCCGCGAGCTGCAGCATGCCATGGAACGAGCCGTCATCATGTCGAGAAATCAGGTCTTGGACATTGATGATTTCTTCAACGATAGTCAGCGTGATAAGGAATCTCACCTCAATATGGAGGCCTTTAATATTGAGGAGATGGAGAGAATCCTGATCCGAAAAGCCATACAGAAGTACAATGGCAACATCACCAAAGCCGCTAGTGAACTTGGCTTAACACGCTCATCGCTCTATCGCCGAATGGAAAAATATGGTATTTAAAAGCTTCAGGGCGAGCGTCATCATTCGGGTATTGCTGATAAGCCTATCCGTGATCTTGGTGATCCTACTAATATGGTATGCGAAGTACGTGAGTGCGTTCATTATCATGGCAGTCTTGGTTTATCAAATCTCTAGCCTCATTCACTTTGTGGAGACCACCAACCGCAAGCTAGCCCGCTTCATCGAGTCCATCCAGTATGACGACTTCTCTCCGGGGTTTGAAATTGACAATCGGCTGGGCCAGTCTTTTCAAATGCTTAATGACTCGCTTAAAGGAATCCTAGATCAATTCAGAGAGACTCGGAAGTCGAAGGAAGAAAACCTCCAATTACTCGACACTTTAGTGAAGTATGCCAATGTTGGTCTGATGGCGTATGATACAAATCGGGAAGTACTGTTTATCAACTCTAAGTGTTGCTCGATACTCGGGATACCTACGATCAAGTCCATACCTGAAATGACCAACTATACGCCTGAGGCAGCCAAGGTGATCGATGAATTAGAGGCAGGCACCAACTTCCTCTACCGAATGGATGAAAATAGATACCTCTCCATTTATGTCAGTGAAATCAAGCTACAGAATAAGTTACTGCGGCTGGTTTCTATCCAAAACATTCAGTCCGAGCTACAGCAAAAAGAACTCGAAGCATGGCAGAACCTAACCCGAGTACTTCGCCATGAAATCATGAATAGCGTTACGCCGATTTCCAGCCTTATTGAGACACTCAATCAAATATTCGAAGAAGAACTTAAAGACCATTCACCCGACGAGCCATTAGACAAGGAGCTAATGACGGATATGCGGGAGGCCCTACAGGCCATCCAAAACAGAAGTCATGCACTCAAAAACTTCGTCAGTGCCTATAGGAGCTTCACGCAGATACCTACCCCAGAGTTTAGTGTGGTCAAAGTCAAAGACATCTTTTTCAATATTGAGAAGCTCTTCGCACCTGAGGCAAGTCAAAAAAATGTTCGGTTGACTTTCTCCGGAGCGACTGATAATCTTGAAATCAAGGCAGATCAATCCATGATCGAGATGGTCGTGATCAACCTGGTGAAGAATGCAGTTGAAGCCTCCAGCGAGACGAAGGATGCCAGTGTCAGCGTTCTCGCTAAAGAAAATGCCGCCGGAAGATGTCTGATTACCGTGACAGACAATGGGCCAGGAATTATTCCTGAGGCCATTGAGCAGGTATTCATTCCATTTTATTCGACCAAGCCCACTGGTTCTGGCATTGGACTTAGCCTTAGCAGACAAATCATGCAGAAGCATTTTGGTAATCTATTGGTGGAATCAGTGCCAGAAAAGCAGACTGTTTTTACGCTACAATTCTAGTCTTCAGGTGAGGCTTTAGATAGGCCTTCCATTCTTCCTGAAGTTGTCCAGAGCTATCCATCAAAAACATGACATAGGAAGGCTTATGAGGCATAGCCTTCGGTTGCATGTCGATCTGGTCAATCAAATAATCACCCTTTCGCGCATTGCACCTTCTGCAAGCGGTTACCAGGTTGCTCCAAGTTGATTTACCTCCTTTGGACCGAGGTATTAAATGATCCAGCGTCAAGTTTTTGTGCGTGCCACAGTATTGACATTCGTGACAGTCACGTCTAAATATATTTTGACGAGTAAGTACCACTCCCATATAGGGCATGTTCACGTACCGATTGATCTTGATTACTGAGGGAAACGGGAAGGTAGCATTGACCGATCTTAGCTCCTTGCTTTCTACAGCGTTCAACAGTTCTGCCTTTTTGAGGTATATCAGCAAGAAAGCCCTCTCGACAGAACAAACTGTCATTGGACTATAATCTTGATTCAATACCAGCACCCTGTTGGTCATGTCTTAATATATCTGCGTATACAATTTATATTTTTTAACTCGCTGAGCACCACTTCCTCACGATAAACGAACCCTCGTATACCAACCACCTCAGCCTCACCAATGATAATATGTGCGTTCTCTGGCTTTTCTTTACCATAAAATACCACATCACCCATTTGAATTTCGTCAATACCGGCAACTAGTTGGCCCTGCTTCGCTTGCTCGCTCAGCGAGCGTTTCAATTTGTAACCTGCTGTTTTGAATGATTGTTGGATGAGTCCGGCAATATCTATCCCAAAGGGCGACTTACCACCCCATAGCAATGGGCTCGAGATAAACCGCTTGAGGATGCTTTCCAAAAACTCCGCATCCCGCTTCTGTGCAAGACTTTTGGCATCCCCGTTGAAAGCCAGCTGCTCCTCCATCTTAAAAAGCTCATTGGTTGCGATAGGCAGTACCGAGCCCAAGAGTATGGCAATATTATTCTTTCTAAACAGGATATTAGAGACGACATCCAGGCAGACCTTGTAGTCTGACTCATTGATCTTATTAAAATACTCATCAGCTATCGGAAAATGCTGATCAGCTCTAATCCATCCAAGTTGTCCATCGAAGTGCTGTTCTATTTGTATCCATTGACTATTCTCTGATACCTCAATGGTCGTGTAATGTTCCCCGAAAAGCAGCTGTGAAACCATTTCCGCATCGTCAACGGGCTTCTTGCGCATCGCCACCAGACTCAACCGACATATTCCTTTATTCCCTACTTCGATCATCTTAGTACTTAAGTCTTGACAGCTCTCGTTTCACGTCCTTTTCTTTTATGCTATCACGCTTGTCATGCAGCTTTTTACCCTTGGCCAGAGCTATTTCGACTTTCGCTAGCCCCCGATCATTGATGTATATTCTGGTAGGAATAATCGTCAACCCCTTATCATTAGAGTTAGTCTTGAGCTTTTGCAACTCCCTTTTGTTGAGTAGCAATTTCCTTTCACGGACAGGGTCATGATTAGCATAAGTCCCTTGCGTATACTCAGCGATGCTCATGCTTTTGAGGTATAACTCCTCTTTTCTAAAATACGCGTATGCTTCTTGAAGACTGACTTTACCCTCCCGCAGCGACTTGATTTCTGTACCCTTGAGCATTATTCCTGCTTTATACGTGTCTATAAACTCGAATTCGTAAGAGGCCTTACGATTCTTGATGTTGACAATTTTCTGAAATCTAGACTTAGTATTGGACATAGCACCTACTCAAAGAAGGACTAAAATATCTGGAATAATTAGAATTAAAAAGGCAATCGCGGGTTTGGTGAATCATCAAGCGCCTCGAACATACCCGCCTCATATTTATATTTCGCCGCTATCGCAATCATGGCAGCATTATCTGTACAGTATTCAAATGCAGGAATAAATACATTCCAATTCCTTTTATCTGATTCTGACAGTAGTGCGGATCGCAAGCCGCTGTTTGCGGAAACCCCACCGGCAATAGCAACATTGTTGATTTTCAGTTCTTTGGCGGCCTTCCTCAGCTTGATCATTAGCATCTCTACCAAGGCCCTTTGTATGCTCGCCGCAATATCCTCCTTATGAATTTCTGCAAAACCAGGTTCTGACTTTTCGCGACCTCTCAAAAAATACAGGATGCTCGTCTTGATGCCACTGAATGAATAGTCATAGTCAGGCATATTGGTCTTTGAGAACTCATAAGCCCTTGGGTCGCCTTTTTGCGCTAGCTTATCGATCAGCGGACCTCCTGGATAAGGCAGGCCCAGCATCTTTGCGCTTTTGTCAAATGCCTCCCCTACTGCATCGTCTTTAGTCTGTCCTATTACCTCCATATCCAGATAGTCCTTGACCAAAACTATCTGCGTATGGCCGCCACTCACTGTTAAGCATAGAAATGGAAAATTTGGCTTTGGCTCCTCTATGAAATGAGCCAATATATGGGCATGCATGTGATGCACACCAATGAGCGGTACCTCCAAGGCATAGGCCAATGATTTGGCAAATTGAGCACCAACAAGTAGTGCCCCTAGCAGGCCAGGCCCCTTGGTATACGCTACCGCATTGATTTCATTTTTAGCTATTTTTGCTTCAGAAAGAGCTTCTTCCACTACCGGAATAATGTTTTGCTGATGAGCGCGAGAAGCTAGTTCGGGGACCACTCCTCCATATTTTTCGTGTATCGACTGAGTCGCGATAATATTGGAAAGAATGGTGCCGTTTTTAAGTATCGCTGCTGCGGTCTCATCACATGATGATTCAATAGCCAGAATTATCTCACTCATTCTTTGGAAAAGGATCAAAATTCGTCGCAAGTTACCAAAAATCGCTCCGGCGGCATAGTCTTTTGGTTTGCCATATCCTTGGTCAGCGTCCTACTGATTGCTTTGCTGTTAGCTCAACTTCCAGTTTTCCAAACATTCATCACCCAAAAGACCTTTGAGTGGCTTTCATCTAAAGTGGATAATCGTTTAGAACTAGAAAGCATATCTATTAGCTGGTTTGACGAGGTGCGGGTCGATGGTTTGGAGATTTATGATAGCTATGACAGCTTGATGGTTGCCATTCCCGAGATGTTCATAGATGTCAACGTCTTGGGTTTGCCTTTTCAAGATGATGGATACTACTTTGACGCGGTGCGCGTGTCGCACCCAGAGGTGAGATTGATTAAACACAACGACAGCAGCTATATCAACATTACAGAGTTTATTATCAGACTGAGAGGACTATCTGGCGATAAGCAAAAGAAGAAAAAGGCGGTTGTCTTAGAGGTCGGTAAAGTCAAACTTGATCATGGACTCTTTTCTCTAAATGATCGGCGTAAGGATTCTATCGCTGACCGATTTGACTACATGCATTTTAAGTTCGACAGTATCAACGCTGATTTTTCTGACTTTCAGATACGAAGCGATTCCCTTTTACTGAGTGTTGACAGACTAGTAGCTTCAGAGCCATCTGGCTACTTTGATATCAACCGACTATCCACTCAATTGAACTTCAATTCTAAGTCGCTCCAGTTGGCAGAATTGGATCTCCGTACCGATCATAGTCATATTACCGACTCATTGGTGCTGAGGTATAGTAGCCCGTCCAACTTGAGCTACTTTATTGATAGTGTAGATTTTGACCTTCACTTAACAAACTCGTCCATTGGCTCTCAAGATGTAAGAGCCTTTGCTACAGCCTTTGCAAAGCTGGACGATGTGTACAATGTGTCAGGGTATTTTAGCGGGAAAGTAGGTAGACTCAGAGGTGAAGACCTATCCATTGCGGTAGGAAGAACAAGTCGACTGAAAGGATCGCTCTACATGGCTGGGCTACCCAGAATAGAGGAGACTTTTATTGATCTCAATGTGCAATCTGGCAGGCTAAGGCCGCAAGATCTTCGGCAGTACCTTGGCAGCTTATATTCTAATGTAGTCAACATCGGCACACTCAATGTCCAGGGGCAATTTCTGGGTTTTGTCAATGACTTTGTCGCCAATGGCCAATTCTACAATAGTAGAAGTCGAGTGGTTTCAGATATCAATATCAAGGTGCCTCAAGACGTTAAATTTACCAGCTATAGCGGACGGTTGTCATTGGAAAACTTTGATCTTCAGAGCATACTCAACGATCAGAACACAGTAAGGAGAATAAGTCTCAACGGTCGGATCAACGGCCGGGGAATCACACTACCTACCGCCAATTTCACACTCGAATCGAATGTGTCAAAAGTCGAAGTAAACGACTATGAATACAATAACATATCTACTGATGGGAGATTTGCTGATCAGTTCTTTCAGGGGAATTTTGAAGTAAATGACCCTCTCCTAAAGGTCAAGGGACAAGGATTGGTGGATTTTCGCGATGACAAGCAGACCATCAATGGTCAAATCGAAATTGATAGTGCACGGTTACTACCCCTCAATATTACGAAGCAGGACTTTGCAGTTAAAGGGCTAATAGATGTCAATATATCCAGCTTCCAAATTGATAGCCTGCAAGGTGAACTCAAAGTCACATCCCTTGATATTGGATTGAATGAAAACCTTGCTCATGTTGACACTCTTGTCATCAGCTCACAAAAGCAAACCAGCGGAAGGTTATTAAGTCTGACCTCAGATTTGCTTGACCTGTCGATCAAAGGAGACTATCTATTCACAAATGTCTATAGGGACTTCCGAAGGCTCTATCAAGAATACCTCCTTAACATCAATAATAATAGTGAGGAGCTCGCAGAGTATTATCAAGCCCGTGATTTTGAAGATCCACTTGAGTATGATATGGACATCAACCTAGCTTTGAAAGATGCCAATCCTTTGATTGGGCTTTTTCAACCCAACGTTAAACTATCAAAAAATATCAGCGTAGAGGGGAGCTTCCAACATGGTCACACCGCCATTCTTTCATTTTATAGCCAGTTTGACTCATTGGCGATAGATGATAAATACTTCCTGGGAAATCAAGTGGAACTGACAGCCTCTAAGGTCATCGATAGCACAAGTGTCCTAGGGATGCTCTATGTATCCTCTAACAAACAAGACTGGAGCAAAATCACTGAAACTCAGAATGCCTTCTTCGAAGCAATTTGGAACGGGCAGCATATAGACTTTCAATCCAATATTGACCAGAACGAACTCGACAATCATGCTTCACTCTACGGAGATGTCTCTTTCCTCAAAGACACCACGAGGATAATCCTCAAGCCTTCAGAAATGCAGGCTTTTGAGAATCAGTGGAGGTTTAATGATGCCAACAGTATTTCCTTCTATGGTGGGCAGATAGATTTTGATAGTCTGATACTCTATTCTCATGAACAAAAGCTCTTTGCCAATGGAATACTGAGCGACAGTACTGATCAGCAATTGGAACTCAATCTTCGCAAGTTCGATTTGAGGAATATACAATCACTGCTGCCGGTGAATATCTCAGGAATCGTAAATGGTAGTGTCTTTCTAAGTGATGTTTTCAATACGCCAGCCATAGAAAGCAATGTAGGGATTTCAGACTTTTACTTGGAAGAATTTCTGGTAGGAGATATCCAGTCCCTCTCCAAATGGGAAGATGAAGATCAGCGATTCAACTTAGGCTTCTTTGTAACGAGGGATGGTCAAAATGTCATCCAGATTGATGGATATTTTAATCCATCTGCAGCAGAGGATCAGCTTGAGTTAAGTGCAGATATTCGAGATGCTAATCTCAATATCATGCAGCCATTTATAGCCACGCGATTCACCAACTTCAGCGGGTTGGTTGAGGGACGGTTTGCGATATCTGGCTCGATCGATTATCCTATCCTTGAGGGAACTGGGACAATCAAAGATGGCACAGTGAAAATCAACTACCTCAATACTAATTACAGCTTTGAAGGTGGTGTTATATTCGATGCGAATGAGATTGGCGTGAGAAGTCTACAACTAACTGATCAGGATGGAAACAAGGCCAGTATCAATGGTGGTGTCTTCCACGATGGCTTTAGGGATTTCATACTTGATCTTTCGGCAGATCTACAGACTTTCCAAGTTCTCAATACCACTGTAAGCGAAAATGAGCTCTACTATGGTACGGCATATGGTACGGGTCAACTCAATATGATCGGCGCTCCCTCAAACTTGACCATCTCAGCCAATGCTACTACAGGGCGTGGAACTCGGATATTCATTCCGTTAAATTCCAGCACCTCAATCGAGCAGGAAGAATACATCAGTTTCGTAGATTTTGATAATGATTCCTTAACCAGTCAGATTCAGTCCCAGATCGAGGAGCAGGTAGACCTATCGGGAATCAAATTGGATTTCGATCTTGAAATTACCAATGAGGCTTATTGTGAACTAATCTTCGACATCAAGTCGGGAGATATTATCAGGGGAAGAGGCGATGGCAATCTTAAACTACAAATTGACACCAAGGGCGATTTCAATATGTTTGGTGATTTCGAGATAGAGACGGGTGCCTACAACTTCACGCTGTACAATATCATCAATAAAGAGTTTGAAATCGAAAACGGAAGCCGGATATCTTGGTATGGCGATCCCTATGGTGCCATACTCAACATTGATGCTAAGTACCGACAGTTAGCATCACTTGCTCCTTTGGTCAATACACTAGACGAAGAAAGCCTCAACTCTCAACAGCTACGGAGAAACTATCCTGCTGCGGTAAACCTTAGTCTGCAAGGAGAAATGCTTTCTCCGGAAATAGACTTTGGTATTGAAATTTCTGAATACCCGGATAACATTCGGCTCGATAATGGTGCGGTCATCTCCATTAATGCCCTCGTCAATGCCTTCCAAAGCCGGATTGCGGCTGATGAACAAGAGCTCAAACGTCAAGTATTCAGTCTGATTATCCTAAAAAGATTCTCACCGGAGAATAGCTTCAGTGTTGGAGGTGGGCAGACTATCGGATCAAGTGTAAGCGAATTCGTATCGAATCAACTGAGCTACTGGATTACCCAGGTAGATGAAAATCTAGAAATTGATGTTGACCTCAATTCCCTGGACAGTGATGCGCTCAACACCTTCCAGCTGCGGTTGGCTTATACATTTTTTGACGGCCGATTAAGGATCAGTAGAGATGGCGGCTTCACCAATGCGGCGACTAGCACTTCTGACGTCTATTCGATTATTGGTGATTGGACGCTCGAGTACTTGCTCACTCAGGATGGCAAGTTCCGAGCGAAAATGTATAATCGTACAGACCAAAATGCATTCCAAGCTCTGAATCAAAATACTACGGAGACAGGGTTCAGCATTCAATATATCAGGAGCTTTGACCAGCTGAAAGAGATCATCTCTGACACCAAGTCTGAGAAAGATAGGCAGAAGTCCGTCGATAATGTCTCGATGAATTAAACCTTATCAGAATAGTCCTGTTGTCTTTAAAAAAGTTATTCCGTGGAAGAAATTAATGTTTTTTGGTTTCGCAGAGACCTTCGATTATTCGATAATGTTGGCCTACACTATGCCTTGAGTAGCGGTAAACCGGTACTTCCAATATTCATTTTCGATGAGTCCATTCTAGATGACCTGGAAGACAAGTCAGACGCGCGCGTCAGCTTTCTGCATGATCGAATACTTCAACTAGAAGAGCAGGTCAATCAAGCTGGCTCTTCGATGAAAGTCATGCATACTACGCCCATATCGGCGTTCAAGACTCTTCTAAAAGAGTATACCATCAAGGAGGTCTACACTAATAGAGATTATGAACCCTACGCAACTGAGCGAGATGAACAAATAGACCAATTGCTGAAAGAAAACGGCGCGAGGCTTTTAACTTTTAAAGACCATGTCATCTTTGAGCAAAAAGAAATACTTAACGGATCAGGAGAGGTGTATAAGGTATTCACGCCTTTCAAGAACAAGTGGCTCGAAAAGTTTAAAGAACAGACGTTAAGTCATCACCCATCTGAGAAACAGCTTGAGAATCTAGCCAAAGTCGATGTATTTGGGGTACCAAGTCTAGAAAATATGGGTTTCAAGCCGTCTGACATTGCGATTCCATCCAATGAGTATCCTAAGGGAATCATCAAAAAGTATGAAAAACAGCGGAACTTTCCAGCCATAGATGGGACATCAAGGCTCGGCATTCATTTCAGGTTTGGTACGATCAGTATCAGAGAGGCCGTCAACGAAGCATTTAAATTGAACGACACATGGCTCAACGAGCTCATTTGGAGGGAGTTTTATCAAACGATACTAGCCAATTTTCCTCATGTTGTCGACAAAGCCTTCAAACCTCAGTACGACAATGTACCTTGGCTTAATGACAAAGAGCAATTCGAGCACTGGTGTAACGGAACAACGGGATACCCTATCGTGGATGCTGGCATGAGAGAGCTCAATGCAACAGGTCATATGCACAATCGGGTCAGGATGATCACGGCTAGTTTTCTCACCAAGCACTTACTGATCGACTGGCGCTGGGGAGAAGCCTATTTTGCCAAAAAACTGCTTGATTATGAGCTCGCTAGCAACAATGGCGGTTGGCAATGGGCAGCAGGAACTGGCACAGACGCCCAACCTTACTTCAGAGTCTTCAATCCTACCTCACAAACAGATAAGTTCGACAAGGACAAAAAGTATATCAAACGCTGGATTCCCGAATTTGGAACTCCAAAATACCCCGAACCGATTGTCGATCATAAGTTGGCTCGACAAAGAGCAATCGATACTTATAAAGAAGCCCTGAATTAATGAAAAATATAGCCATCGGCGATAAAGTCCGAGTCCTCAGCAGCACTGAAGAGGGGCTTGTCGTCGGCATCAAAAATGATATCGTAGAGGTCGAAATCGAAGATGGTTTCACGATCCCTGTTTTGAATAGGGATATCGTACTGGTCTCGGGTAGCGAGCGTGAGTATTTTGGTGGTGACAGCACTTCAGATCAAGAAGTAGAACAAGAGACCTTTGTAAGTAGAGCCACTGGTGAGGTTTACGTAAGCTTGGTTAAGCATCAAAACGCTAGCGGATACCAACTATCGATCATCAATCACATGACCGACGCTCTATTCTATCATGCCTACCGTAAAAAAGAAAGCCGCTGGATCAAACTCGAATCGGGTCAGCTATCAAACCTCACCTTCCAAACATTGGGCAAAACTGTTTCAGATGGAGAAACAATCAGTATTAGCTATTTGAAATTAGTTGATGATGCTGATACCATACCAAAGTCAATAGAGAATACCTTCAAGGTGAAATCTCAGTGGTTTTTGAAAGAACTGCCCACAATACCGCTAATAAGATTAGAAGGTCATTTCTTTCCGATAGGTACATCAACGATTCCGATAGATACCGACGAACTCAAAAATGCCATGTTTAGTAAGAGTCAAAGTGAGTCTAAGTCCACTTATTCTCCGGTAGGGAATCTTCTGGATTTGCACATCGAAGAGCTCACCGATACTCCCGAGACATTGTCGAAAAATGATATACTTCCCTTCCAACTTAAGGTATTCGAATCACATCTTGATAAGGCAATAAGTGCTGGAAATGATGAACTCACAGTGGTACATGGAGTAGGTAACGGTACGCTGAAGCATAACGTTCAGAAAAAGCTGAGTGGCCATCCACACATTGCATATTTCAAGGATGCGCAGAAAGAAAAATTCGGGTACGGGGCTATCTACATAAAATTCAAGTGATTTGATGATATCGCCGGCTGTTTGGTCATCCAGATCAACAAAAAATTCTTACCTTCATGGGACGAAAAAATGTGACTATGGACCTTAATAGCTTTATGCAAAGATTTGCCGATGAAATCGGCGGTGACTACTCGCAATATGATGCGACTAGATCTGTTATCATTGTCAAATTACCAGATGAGCGTTTTCAGACGGTTCTTGGCAAAGTTGTGAATCACGATAAGTATAATAAAGAGGTGATTGAGTTCACTTCTAAAGTATGTAGCGTAGATGAAGATATCGACTATGCTTCATTACTTCGCTACAGTGACGAGTTCATTCATTCAAAGTTTGTAGTTGCTCCGGATGATTATCTAAAGGTTGCTGCTTCTGCCTATACGGAGACTGTGACCGAAGCTCTCCTTAAAGAAATGATCTTGGAAGCTGCTAACGTCGCTGATGAATGGGAGAACAAGATCACAGGGCTTGACGTCAACTAACGTTATCACAAAACTCAAATAAAAAGTATTGCAAGCTGGCCTATCGTTCCGGTGAGAATCGGGAAGGAAAGTCCGGGCAACATAGAGTGCCGCACTTCTTAACAAGAAGGTTTTGACCTTGGTCAAAAACAGACAGTGCCACAGAAAATAAACCACCACGTCTCGGCGCGGAAAGGGTGAAAAGGTGAGGTAAGAGCTCACCGCCCATATGGCAACATAGGGGGCATGGTAAACCTTGCGGGTTGAAAGATCAAATAAATCTCGACTCTTTTAGAGAGGGGCTGCTCGCTCCTATACCAACGAGAAGGGTAGATCGATTAATCCCAAAAGTGATTTTGGGATCAGATAAATGATAGGACGTCCCTTGTGGATGACAGAACCCGGCTTATAGGCTTGCGTATTTATTAACCAAACAGCACTCATGACCAAAGTACTAATCATCGATGATGAAAAGTCCATTCGCCAGACCCTTCGCGAGATTCTCGAGTATGAGAAGTATCAAGTTGAGGAAGCCGAGAATGGTGAAATGGGACTTGAGATGGTACTTGCTAATAACTATGATTTGGTACTTTGTGATATCAAGATGCCCAAAATGGATGGTATCGAGGTGCTTGAGAAGGTCAAACTTCAAGGTCTGGAATCTCCATTTATAATGATCTCTGCCCATGGTACAATCGAAACGGCAGTAGAGGCCACCAAAAAAGGTGCATTTGACTTTATCCAAAAGCCACCAGATCTTAACCGACTACTACTGACGATCAGAAATGCGCTGGATAAGTCAAAACTGATTACGCAGACCAAAACCCTCAAGCGTAAGGTTTCCAAAAAGTATGACATGGTTGGAGAATCGCCAGTTATGCTTGAGATCAAGGAAATGATTGAGAAAGTAGCGCCCACCGAGGCGCGGGTACTTATCACCGGTCCTAACGGATCGGGTAAGGAACTTGTCGCTCGATGGGTACACGAGCAAAGCCAACATAAGGATCAACCTATGATCGAGGTGAATTGTGCAGCTATTCCGTCTGAATTAATTGAAAGTGAGCTTTTTGGCCATGAGAAAGGATCATTTACCTCAGCGGTGAAGCAAAGAATAGGCAAGTTTGAGCAAGCCAACAATAGCACGCTGTTCTTAGACGAGATAGGTGACATGAGCTTATCAGCTCAGGCCAAAGTGCTACGCGCCCTTCAAGAGAATAAGATTACACGTGTCGGAGGTGACAAAGAGATTAAAGTGAGTGTTCGCGTGCTGGCCGCAACCAATAAGGACTTAAAAAAAGAGATCGCTGAGGGTCGGTTTAGAGAAGATCTATATCATCGACTAAGCGTGATCATTATTCAAGTACCTGGACTCAGGGATCGCAAAGATGATATTCCATTATTGGTTGACAAGTTTCTTCATGATATAGCAGAAGAATACGGTGCTGCTGCCAAAGGCATTAGCAATGAAGCCATGAGCGCACTACAATCACCAGAGTGGTCTGGGAATATAAGACAGCTTAGAAATACAATCGAAAGGTTGATAATAATGAGCGGTGAAGAAATTACCGCTCAGGACGTGTCAAAATATGTAGATGCCTAAACATCTGTCTTTCATTCACAAATAGTGGGGTAATTTATACCCGGATTTTTTCGGCTTTCTCAATTTGAGTGTCCCCTTGTGCATAAGTAGGACATGTTCTCTGCGTGCATGCAGAAGCTAAGCCGACAAGGAACAAAGCAACAATTACAAGTCTAATTTTCATGGCGCTCATTTTAGGATACTAATATATGCAAATCTAATTCGGGTACAAACATATAACTACAAACTGGGGTACCGCTCGTCAGATAACGGGTGTCAGGTCAATTAATTATTGAAATATTACAATAAAAGATTGCATCCTCTGATGTCAGAGTTGTCAAACCTACCCAATACTTCAAAGCTATTTTGATTAGGTTTTCGTCCAATATCTTTTGTCTCAATAAAGCAGCACGAGTGGATGTTAGCAAGATCAACTACATTGATTCCTCCACTAGAGCTGTCGGGCACATAGGTCAAAGGATCATTAATATCTCTTATAAGGCACTTGAGCCAATTATTTTCGGAGAATAAGCCATTTCCGGTAGAGTAAGCCTGTGACAGTAACTCTGTCATGCCATACTCAGAATGGATATGATCAGCCTTGAAGGCCAATTTAAGTCGATTGTGCAGTTCCTTTCGGATCAATTCTCTCCTGCGCCCTTTCATGCCCCCTGTTTCAATGACCTTTGCTCCTTTCATATCTATGGTGCTCATTTCCGATAGGTCCAGCAGTGCAAAGGACACTCCCATTACAATCGCAAGACGACCATTCTCTTGGCTTTTTCTAAGCGCGAGACCAACATCTTCTGGTTTGGTCAAATAATAACCGGACTGCTCAGAGTCACTCAGCTTCATCAACTTATCAACCATGGCTATCAATGAGCTGTCTCCCTGTTCCTGATAGGACGGTAATAGGGCAATCAAATCGATATTTTGAAGCTCCCCATAGACACTCCGAAATAATTCGGATGAATGGTTTAGATAAAAATCGAGGTGATCGACAGCATGCTCACTTCGGCCGGTTTTTGTGGTACCACTGCTCTTGAATACTTTTTGTGGTAACCACTCCCCTGTCTTAATCTGATTTGACTTAAAAAATTCTATCGGTAAGAAAGGGATTTGTGTTAACCTGGAAACCATATTGGGATTGATATGTAGATGATCAACATATGACTGATATAGTATATTATGAGTATACTGTATCCAGAATGCCTCAAGCGCGAGCTCTTCAAAATGAAAATCACCAGAAGCAACTTTTTTTCTGAATTCCCTGATCAAATTCTCAGGTTTAGACGTTGTAAGGGAGACGAATGAATTAGTTGTCATTAAATTTGAACTACTTCGCAAAGTTATTCATGCACAAGAGATTTAGCATTCTGTACGCTTTTATAATGTTCCTGGGTCTTCAGAGCTGTTACCCACCGGAGGAGTTTTCGAATACTCCCTCTATTGCATTTAGAAGCTTGAGTTTCAATCAATCTGAGTCAGCGAGTGATTCTCTAGTACTAAATATAGATTTCACTGATGGAGATGGTGATATCGGACTTGAGGGGAATGAGACGAGAGCCCCCTATCACGCGTACAATGTTATCATCGATTCAGAGAATCAATTCGTCACTCTAAGTAACGATAACGCTAGAACACCTTTCTATTATGCGGTTGCACCAAACTTTGCCAGTAATCCAGAGGATCTGGAGCTACAATTCTTTAGTGATACAGACGACCGGCAGTCCTTTAATTGCCAGGAATATGAAATTGTAGATTTTTCTGATAATCAAGGAAACTCGTTTGCCGATACCCTATTTGTATTCCGTAATGAGAATAACAAGAATATCTTCGTAGACTTTTATCGCAAAGTCAATGGCCAATATGAGTTTATAGATTGGACAAGGGTATTTTCAGACATTGGATGTGGCACCAACTTCGATGCTAGATTTCCAGTATTTGAGCCGGATAACAACGGTAGGTCGTTAGAAGGTACCATCCGTTACGCCATGGTTTCTGAAGGTTTCAGTCTTGTACTGCGTAGTGATACTTTCCAAATAAGAGTCAGAATCAAGGATCGTGAGCTCAACGATAGCAATGTGACCGTTTCTCCAGACCTCACACTGAGCGATATCTTATCACAATAGTGATTGTTACTTACCCAAGTCGAGATAGACTGGGTATTTCTCTGGATTGGACTCACTCATCATATTGTAGACCCTCTCCACTACATCCTCGACATTTGGGTTGCTAAAGTAGTCGCCATCTGTTCCATAGGCAGGGCGGTGATCACGTCCAGAAAGCGTCACAGGAGCTGAGTCAAGATACTTATAACCACCTTGGTGCTCTATTACATTCTGCATCATATATCCAGTAGCACCGCCAGGCACATCCTCATCGGCCAGCAACAGCCGATTAGTCTTCTTTAAGGACTCAATAATTAAGTGATTCTTGTCGAATGGAATAAGCGTCTGCACATCCATCACTTCACAGTAAATGCCTAACTCTTCTAACTGATGAGCGGCTTCCATAACGATCTTACACATTGAGCCATAGGTCACGATCGTAATGTCTGAACCTGTCTTCAGCGTATCAGGCACACCGAGCTCTACTTTGAACCCACCAATGTTTTCAGGTATCCGCTCCTTTAGACGATATCCGTTCAGGCACTCAATGATTATGGCTGTGTCATCAGAAGCCATCATAGTATTATACATACCAGCCGCCTGAGTCATATTACGAGGAGTAAGTATATAGATACCCCTAAGCGCACTGAGCAGCGAGCTCATTGGCGAGCCGGAATGCCATACTCCTTCAAGTCTATGCCCACGTGTTCTAATAATCAAAGGGGCCCTCTGTCCACCTTTCGTACGATATTGCAGCGTTGCTAAATCATCAGACAATGTCTGAATCGCATAAAAAATGTAATCCAAATACTGGATTTCGACTATCGGCCTTAGCCCTCTCATCGCTGCACCAATACCCTGTCCTACAATTGTGGTCTCGCGAATACTAGTATCCATCACCCGCATCTTTCCGTGCTTCTCCTGCAATCCCGCAAAGCCTTGGTTGACATCACCAATTTTGCCGACATCCTCTCCAATAGCGAATACACGTGGGTCTCGTGTCAATAGATCATCAAAGCATGCCTGTAGTACTTCTCGACCATCTACAAGCTGGGCATCATCTGCATAGATGGGAGCAACAGGTTTGACTTTCTTAGCAGAAGAGTCTGATTCACTATAAAGATGGGAGCTGTACTGATCGTCAAACTTTTCTCTCTTATCCTTAATCCATTCACTGAGCTCTGTTTTGAATGAATTGTTTTCGTTTCGAAGCGCTCTAAGAGCCAGTCTCATCGAACGAAAAACGTCGTTTTTCACAGGATTAAGGATACTGGTCATATCCTCTCTCAGCTTTAGGAGTGTCTTTTTGGAAGGGCTACCCTGAGATGCTTTCATTAGTAAAGTCTCGGCCTCTGTCATATCGTACTTTATCTCCTGCATATATGCTTTCCAGGCAGCATTTTTTGCTTCCTTGACGAGCATCTTCGCTTCTTTCTCTATTTCCGCAAGCTCAGCAGGACTGGCGATCTCTTCTTCAATCATCCACTCTCTCATCTTCAGCATGCAGTCATGCTCGGCCTCCCACGTCAACCTCTCTTTAGACTTATATCGCTCATGGGAACCAGAGGTAGAATGACCTTGAGGCTGAGTCATTTCTTTAACATGGATAATTGCAGGGACATGCTGTTCTCGTGCCAGCTGCGCACTTTTTCCAAAAGTCTCGCACAGTGCCATATAGTCCCAACCTACCACTGATTTGAGCTCAAAGCCCTTATCATCTTTCCCGGATCTTTGGAATCCAGAAAGGGCAAGTGAGAGATCGCTTCTCGTAGTGTGATATTCTTTAGGTACTGAAATGCCATAGTCGTCATCCCAGATAGCCATAACTAAGGGTAGCTGCAGTACACCCACTGCATTCAGGGCTTCCCAAAAGTGACCTTCAGAAGTCGATGCATTTCCGATTGTACCAAATGCAACTTCATTACCATTAATCGAGAAATCATGTAGCTCACTCAGCTTTTCATTATTCCGGAAGAGCTTTGAGGCATAAGCCAATCCCACAAGCCTCGGCATTTGACCTGCAGTGCAGGAAATGTCAGCACTGGAATTTTTCATATCCGTCAGCGTCTTCCACTCCCCTCTATCGTTGACCATTCGGGTAGCGAAGTGACTGTTCATTAAGCGACCAGCACTAGACGGATCTGCCTTGGCGTCTGTGTGAGCATATAGCTGCGCGAAAAACTGCTGGGTCGTTAGCTGGCCAATAGCCATCATGAAAGTCTGGTCTCGGTAGTACCCCGATCTTATATCACCATTTTTAAAGGCTTTGGCCATGGCTATTTGGGCAACCTCCTTACCATCTCCAAAAATTCCAAATTTAGCCTTGCCCATGAATACCTCCTTACGGCCGAGTAAGCTCGCTTCTCTGCTCTCTGCAACTATAGCATAGTCTCTGAGTATCTCTTCCTTAGTAAGTTTAGTCGAGGATTTCTTTGGGGCTTTAGCACTCATCTGACGAAGGTTTAAATGATAATCACTGACAACAGTCAGCTTCTTGCGGCTTATATCAAATATACGTTAAAGTCCTCAAAAACAGAAATAACCATCGGCATATAATCAGAATATTATATCTATAAAAAACTACAAAAATCAATTATTCAATACTATATTCTGTTTGTTTATACTTTTATAATCTATTATTCTTTCCTTATGGAATCTATGCAACACATAATTGTGTGAGCTTTAGACCTATTACAACAGAGATAAAGCACTTAACTGTTGCTGCCAGATGCTATATTTGTTTACTTTTTTGAACAACCTAAACAGACCCAAAGATGATCATCAGTGTACCCAAGGAAATCAAGAACAATGAGAATCGAGTGGCCCTTACACCGGCTGGTGTTCAGGAGCTTACTAAGCGTGGACATCAAGTCAACATTCAATCGACGGCAGGTGAAGGAAGCGGTTTTAGCGATAGTGGCTATGTGGAAGCTGGGGCTAAAATCCTACCTACCATTGAAGACACCTACGCGAGTGGTGAGATGATCATGAAAGTCAAAGAGCCAATCGAGCCAGAATATAATTTGATAAAAGAGGATCAGCTCGTCTTTACCTACTTCCACTTTGCATCCTATGAGCCGCTTACCAAGGCGATGATCAAGAACAAATCAGTTTGTTTAGCATATGAGACTGTAGAAAAGACAGGGGGTGGCCTTCCTCTACTTATACCCATGTCAGAGGTAGCCGGCCGAATGTCGGTTCAGCAGGGTGCGAAGTATCTAGAAAAACCAATGAAGGGTCGTGGAATCCTGCTCGGCGGAGTACCAGGTGTAAAACCAGCTAAGGTAATGATCCTAGGTGGTGGAATAGTAGGGACTGAGGCAGCAAAAATGGCTGCTGGTCTAGGCGCAGATGTCACTATACTAGACTTAAGCCTTCCCAGAATGAGGTATCTCGATGATGTCATGCCGGCCAATGTCAAGACGTTAATCTCCAATGAATACAACGTTCGTGAGCTTGTTCAGGATCACGATTTGATTATTGGAGCTATTCTCATTCCCGGAGCAAAAGCTCCTAAGCTCATCACTAGAGACATGCTTAAAACTATGCGTCCAGGCACGGTATTGGTCGATGTAGCGGTTGACCAGGGCGGATGTTTTGAGACGACTGTACCTACCACCCATCAAGATCCTATTTTCATTATTGATGGTGTCACGCATTACTGCGTAGCAAATATGCCTGGAGCAGTACCTTATACATCTACGTTAGCACTAACCAATGCTACGGTACCATATGCGATCCAGCTAGCCAATAAAGGATGGAAGAAAGCCAGCCAGGACAATAGAGAACTTGCTCTTGGTCTGAATATCATTAAGGGTGATGTGGTATATGAAGGTGTGGCGGATGCTTTTGGCCTTCCCTTTGTGCCTGTAGAAAAATACCTAGATTAACTTATGGGATATGGAGGTAATTCTTCGATTACCTCCACCCCTTTCTCATTGACATTGCAGATCACTTGACTCATGCCATTAGTGAGAACTAGGAACGGAGCTTTATAGGTACGATTATAATTAACAGCTTGAATGAGTGTATCCTGATCTATTGACACAAAGGGAGACTTACATTCTACTAACATCCATGGTTCACCACTTCTGTTTAGGACAACCAGGTCACTTCGCTTGTCCATCTTATTGACCTTTAGCCCAGTCTCGACCTTCATCAAAGTCTTCGGATAGCTAAACTGATCGACCAGAAAGTGTATGAAATGCTGTCGAACCCATTCTTCTGGAGTAAGTACAATATATTTCCGTCTGATTATGTCCCAAACCAGGGTTGCCTCCCCCTCATTTTTGATCTTGATATCAGCTTTCGGCAGATTAAGCTGCTGATCCATCATTAGCCAGCTTACTAATCCTAACAGAACTGAGAAACACTATCCCAATCACGAAAAACAACCCTAGTGCTATGGTGCTGTTTCGCATACTACCTGTCAGTTGCTCAATAAGACCGTAACTAAAGGTGCCAAACACAATAGATAGGTTGAACATGACGTCATAAAAGCTAAAGTAGGATGCGTGATCGATTGTTGATTCTGGAATCAACTTGGCATATGTCGCCCTAGAAAGGGCTTGAATACCACCCATTACAAAACCAACCACCGTAGCGAGGATATAAAACTCAACCTCTTTCGTTACTAAATAAGCGCTGACACAAATTCCCACCCAAATCAGATTCATCGTTATGAGTGAAAAAATATTACCCTTGTATTTTGAAATCCTTGCAAAGAAATACGCCCCAACAATTGCTACTAATTGTATCAACAGAACAGTTAGGATCAACTTCGAAGAATCAAGTTTAAGCTCCTTGGAACCAAAAGTAGCAGCCAAGTACATGACTGTTTGTACCCCCATGTTGTAGAAGAAGAAGGCTGTCAAGTATTTCTTAATATTGGGTGATTGTTTAAGATTCAACCACACTTTCCTAAGCTCCAAATAACCATTTGTAATTAGGTTCTTTACCACCTTGTTCTCAACCCTATTTTCAGGCACTAGGTAAAAGGTAATCTGCGAAAATCCGAACCACCACACCCCCACTAGAAGGAATGAGAACCTTGTAGCAACACCTTGGTCGGCAAAACCCAGCGTGTCGTACATTTCTATCATCGCTATATTGATCACCAGTAAGATTACACTACCAATGTAACCATAAGAGTAGCCTTTTGCACTGGTCTTATCATAGTGCTCTTTGTCTACAATTTCTGGTAAGAATGCATCATAGAAAACAAGACCAGAAGAATACCCAATACTCGCCAATACAGAGCATATAATACCCCATTCAACATTGTGGCTCTCAAAAAAGAACATACCAGCACAGGAGGTCGCTCCGAGTATGACGAAGAATTTTAGAAATATCTTCTTCTTGCCACTATAATCAGCCATCCCAGAGAGGATCGGCAGCATAACGGCAGTAACAAGAAAGGAAAAAGACAGGGCATAAGAATACAGTACTGAATTGACAACTTCAATACCGAAAAATGAAATCACATCCGAGCCATCCGCTCCTTTGGCTACAGCCTGATAGTACACTGGGAAGATTGCCGAAGTGATCACTAATGAATACACCGAATTAGCCCAATCATACATGCACCAGGCATTCACTACTTTTGGTTGATTCTTCATATAGATTGGTGAAAAAAAAAGTCTTTCCGATGGAAAGACTTTAATATCTCTAGTAGATTAATCTATCGCTCTATTGCTTGCCTCGAACTATAAAGTAGCTTTCGAGCATTGGCTTCACGTAACTCTTGCTGAACATCAGAAACAAGTCCCATTTTAGCTTCGACATCCACTTTCATAGACATGGTAATCTGATCTCGCTCTGCCTCACTCAGCTTGTCCTTTTCCTGATTTACGAAAAGAATAATATCATCAACATTAATGAACACGTCATTCACCTGAATTTTTGGTTCAGAACCAAAAAGCTCTGGCTTCTTAGGCTCACCAATGTAGATGTAGCTCACGAGGGATTTGCGCTCCAATTTACTCAATTGGGTCGCTTTGGGTAACTGTTGCTTCACCATGATATCAGTCT
Source organism: Cyclobacteriaceae bacterium (assembly GCA_040222235.1). Taxonomy (GTDB): domain Bacteria; phylum Bacteroidota; class Bacteroidia; order Cytophagales; family Cyclobacteriaceae; genus UBA6059. Next base: position 119,397 of record JAVKDO010000114.1, on the reverse strand, counting down.
CTCTCATTACTGTTGTCACCATAAAGAAGAACAACAACATGAAAATAATATCGGGCAAGGCCGCAGTAGGAATTTCAGGATCTGATTTTGCTTCTTTCTTAAACTTTGCCATAATTATCCTCCTGTCGCTTTATTTGGTTCTGCTATTGATATCGCTCTAGGGATACCATCACGCGCTCGAGTGTACAACTGATCCTCATCTGGGTTCTTACGATCAAGCTGTAGGAACTCAGAAGCTTTAATTCCGACTCTTTCGCCGTAAACCTCATTGTAGGCCATGTTGATCTCATCTAATACCAGAACGAACAATTCATAGCTCGTACCGCGATCTGCTTTAAAACTAACCACTGCTTCGGTAGGATCATCTGAGTAATCAGGTCTCCTCCCATTAGCATTGATGTAGTTCTTCACGTTCGGTGGCATTGAATTGTAAATACCAATACCTTCCTCACCAGGGTCACCAAAGTTCAGGATAAAAGTCTTCACCATCTCTTTGAGTTCCTGTACATCTTGCAATGGCTCATCCTCTACCAGAAGTCGATCCTGGGAGTTCGCGAGAATTTTGAAGATGTTCCTATCATTCTTAGTTACCTCCGGAGGGGGAACATTTGGATCCGGCTTTGGTGGCAACAGCATTGCAATTCCTTTGTCATTTGCGATCGTTGTGGTAACAAGAAAGAAAATCAACAAAAGAAAGGCAATGTCAGCCATCGAGCCGGAGTTAACCTCCGAGACCTGTCTCTTACCTCTAGCCATTATTTTACTGCTTTAGAAAGCTCTGTAAATACAATTCCGCCAATTGCCCCGATGGTCAAAATGTACATCATGGTCAACGATCCTCCGATGAACTTAGAAAGACCCGCGTCTACTCCAAACTCAACATATGAAGGCAAAACTTCACTTCCAGCCATGGCATACCCAATACCGAATACAACTACCAAGGCCAACAAACCCAAACCTGACTTGGCAAGGCTAGCTGGATCTCCCAGTGACTGAATTAATGGCAACACAACAGCAGCTACTGCAGCTACGATGGTAAGGATATAAGCTCCGTATAATGCGATATCTATAGTATCCATATCTTCTCTAGTTTAGTTGATTACTTAGAAGAAAGATTATGCTTTACTAGGATGTCAACAAGTGAGATAGATGCATCTTCCATGCTATTCACTAGTCCATCAATTTTAGAGATCAAATAGTTGTAGAACAACTGAAGAATTACGGCCACAATCAGACCACCTACAGTTGTCAAAAGTGCAATCTTAATACCACCAGCAACCAAAGAAGGAGATACGTCACCAGCTTCAGCGATAGCGTCAAATGCACCAATCATACCAATTACAGTACCCATGAATCCAAGCATAGGAGCCAAAGAAATAAAGAGAGAGATCCATACCATTCCTCTTTCTAGCTTGCCCATTTCTACAGAACCATAGGCAATGATCGACTTCTCAACCATTTCGATTCCTTCTGACATTCTCATCAAGCCTTGAACGAAGATAGAAGCTACAGGGCCTTTTGTATTCTTACAAACTTCCTTAGCAGCTTCAACACCACCGCTAGCGAGCGAGTCTTCAACTTTGGTAAGAAGCTTCTTCACATTAGTAGTAGCAAGGTTGAGTGTGATAATTCTTTCAATCGCAACTGCAAGACCTAAGATCAAGCAAAGAAGTACGATACCCATGAATTGCCATCCACCGGCGATGAACTGCTCTTTGATAGCTTGGTGGAAAGACTGTTCTGGCTCAGCGGCCATTTCTTCCTCATATACTTCTTGGACAGGCATTGTTTCAGCTGGAGCTGGCTCTTCTTCTACAGCAGCCATATCGGTGCTATCGGCAGCTTCTGTCATCTCTTCAGTTCCTTCCTGAGCGTCTTGGTCAGTGCCATCCTGAGCCATCACGGATAGGCTGCTGAATGAAACTATGCTTGCGAGCATCAATAGAGCGAATAACTTTTTCATAGTTCAAATTTTAGTTGCGTCTTGATTAAGGTTATAGTTATTAATTCGGTTAATACAATTCTTGTTCTGCGGAGAGAGAGGGATTCGAACCCTCGATACCCTTTAGAGGTATACACGCTTTCCAGGCGTGCTCCTTCAACCACTCGGACACCTCTCCCTACTTTTCTCAGCAAACAAATAAATCAAGAAAAATGCCTTTATGCAAATTTTAATTTTTTTTTGAGACGCTTCAAATTAGGTCATTTCTCCGCGTATTGGACGGATTAATAAATCTTTTACACGTTCGGCGGAAGTCTCAGTTCCCAGTAGGAACATAAGCTTAGTTACTGCCGCCTCAGTAGTGATGTCAGCTCCACTCAACACCCCTATGTCAGAGAGTAGCTTGCTTGTCTCATACCGTCCCTGGATAACCTTGCCCCCTATGCACTGGGACACGTTATATAGTATGATTCCAGCAGAGTTAGCCTTTCGAAGAATGGCTAAGAACCAGTCATGCTTCATCGTATTCCCAGACCCAAAAGTTTCGAGAATCACCGCACGCAATCCAGGTGTGGAAAATATCTGCTCTAAAACGGATTTGGGTATACCTGGATACAGCTTGACTACAGCTACATTATTATCAAACTTACTATGCAGTTTTAAAGTCTCTCCATCAACATGCTTTCTTATATAGGCGTGATTATACTCGATGAACACCCCCGACTCAGCCAGTTTTGGATAATTTTCTGATTCGAAGGCTGCAAACGTGCTGCTGTGCAATTTCTGCGAGCGATTTCCGCGCAGAAGGTAAAAGTTGAAGTAGACACAAACCTCATTAATAATAGGTTTGTCATCAATTTTGGCCGACGCAATCTCTAGGGCTGTGATAAGGTTCTCCCTGGCGTCAGACCTTAGAAAGCCTATCGGAATCTGTGCCCCAGTGAATATTACCGGTTTATTCAATCCTTCCAAGATGTAGCTAAGCGCTGAGGCACTGTAGGCCATCGTATCTGTACCATGTAAGACTACAAAGCCATCATACTGGCTGTAGTTTTCATGAATAATATAGCCAATATCAACCCAGTGCTTGGCATCCATATTGGAAGAGTCCTCTGGAGCTGGGAAAGAAATAACCGTAATCCGAAGGTCAAATGCTTTGAGTTCAGGAATCTTGTCCATGACAAGACTAAAATTAAATGGAGCTAGTGCGCCCGACTCATCAACAGCCATCCCGAAAGTTCCTCCAGTATATACAATAAGTACTGAAGACTTTGGCTTTGAATCTTTTGAGGTATTGAGATTGACTATTTTGTACTTCATTGCTCCTTTGGGTGAAACAGGTTCATAGCATTCTTAGTAGTCTCCTTTATCACAAGACTGGAATCAATCTCTTTGATGACCGCTAGTCTATCAGCGACAAGGCTTGTGTAAGCTGGCTCGTTCCGCTTGCCTCGATGTGGTACTGGTGCCAAATACGGCGCATCTGTTTCTAGGACCAGATATCTTAGATCGATTTCCGGTAGGACCTTATCTAAGCCGCCATTCTTGAAAGTGGCTACACCACCGATACCGAGATAGAAGCCCAAATCTATGGCAGCAGCAGCTTCTGCCTTGCCCCCAGTGAAGCAGTGAAAGACACCTCGAATACCTCTATCCTTGAAGTCCTCAAGCATTTCGACGGTTTCCCAAAAGGAATCCCGACAATGAATGACAATTGGTAGTGATAATTCAAGTGCCCATTCGCACTGTATCCGAAAAGCTTCTTGCTGTTGCTTGAAAAAGCTCTTATCCCAATGTAGATCAGTACCCATCTCTCCTACCGCGGCGAACTTATGGACCTCAAACATTGGCCTCATTTGATCAAGCACCTGCCGGTAGTCTTCTTGCACTGAACACGGATGCAGGCCCATCATTGGGAAGCACCGATCAGGGTAGTCGCTCGCCAACTGCATCATTCCTTCCACCGATTCCATATCAATATTAGGCATGTAAATGCGCTCAACACCGGCCTGAAAAGCTCGAGCGAGCATCTCTGATCGGTCGTCTGTGAACTTTGGAGAATATATATGTGAATGGGTATCGATCATCGGTCACAATCTAGCACAGTCGAATCGAATAATAAAACGACAAACCTACAACGAGGAAAAGGTGTAGCCTTGATTGGAGAAATGTTTCAAATACGCTGGCAGTACAACCTTCATTCGTGGATGCGCCTTGATACTATCATGAAATAGGACAATGGATCCGGGGCGGGTAGCTGCCGATACATGCTTAAGTATACTTCTAGGTCTGAGCGATGCATTGTAGTCACCAGTAAGCACATCCCACATGACTATATCATACTCCTCCCTTAGCTGTCTGATCTGTCTGGTACCAATTCTACCATAGGGAGGTCTAAACAGCCTGCGGCTAGTAATCCCAACTTCCTCAATTGCTTTTTCACATTGTCCTATATTTTCATAGTAGGCGGTATTGGCAGTATTCCAGCCTTTGATGTGATTGTGGGTATGATTGCCAATAGTATGTCCTTGACCTGAGATATGCCTCGCAATATCCTGGTGCTTCATGATATTGTCACCAACACAGAAGAAAGTGGCCTTAGCTTCATAGTGATCCAAAGTCTCTAACACAAACTCGGTTACTTCTGGTATAGGTCCATCGTCAAACGTGAGATAGATGCGCTTTTCGGGCCTATCGGAATAGTCCCATGTCAAGGAAGGGTACAGTCGCTTGAGCCAACCGGGCGTCTTGTGAATGTAAGCCATAGATCAGACGCTCACCTTGCAGGTAAGTAATGTGATGTCATCCTTGTAAGGAGTGGCGCCTCTAAACTCATCTAGCGTGGAGATGACCTTTTTATTGAAGCCTGCCAAGTCATTTTTGCAGCAAGCCTTGACCAGGTCAATAAAACGTTCTTGGCCAAACTCCTCATCTTCTTCATTGAGGGTTTCGGTTATGCCATCGGTATAACTATAAATTGAGAAAGTATCTACTATGTCCACGTTCCCCTCTGTGAAAAATGGAAGTGGATCGAACATCCCGAGCACTGTAGTCCCAACTTCCAATAGGCTTAATTCTTCTCCCATTCTTAGGATCGGTGGATTATGTCCGCAGTTTACATACCTCAATTTTTGAGTGCTGTAATTGTAGATGGCCGCAAAGAAGGTGATGAAAATCTCCGCATTACCATTTCGGTTGACCTGGCGGTTCAGCTCGAACACTATTTCCTCAAAATCATCCGTCTTTCTCAATAGCATCCTTAGTGAAGCCTGGAAGTTGGACATTAGCAACGCAGCAGGTACACCCTTACCAGAAACATCAGCTATGCATACCAAAAACTGATCATCGTCAATGGGTATGTAATCGTAGTAGTCACCGCCCACTTCATTATGGGGAAAATAGCTGGCAGCAATATCAAGTATATCTGTGCTTGGCAGGTCTTTCGGAAACAGGAAGTGTTGCACTTGACGGGCAATCTCCATCTCCTTCCTGAAGGCCTCCTGCTCAAGTTCTCTCCGTGCAAGTTTCTTGTTCTCAATGGCCACAATAATTATGTTGGTCAAGGCCATCAAAAAGGTAGTATTGGCTGTTTCCGGTAGGTTACCGATAAAGAGTACCGCCAAGAGCTTCTGCTTATGCATAATGGGGAATAGCTGTCCGAACTCCTCAAAACCTGTATCGCTTTGGTTTGTGGCTCTACTTGCATTCAGCTCATGATAAGATTCCGGTAGGTGATGGTCACTATAGTCGACTTTCGTACCGAAACTCACCTTACAAGTCCACTCCTGATCAAGTACGAACAGAGAAAGCTTGCCAATACCCAGGTTTCCCAATAGGGTAAAACGATAGATCTTATATAGCGCGGACTCTGCTAGATTGTTGTTGATGGCCTGAGTCACCTCCAACAAGGCATTCAGCTCCATCTGTTTTATCTGCAAGTCTTCCTTTGGACTCAAGGAAGTGGCTTTTTGATCGATCATAGTCTAAAAAATTAATTTGAATTATGCGCGAGCAAGCCTGCTTTAGAAGCAAGGTAGAAGTAGTTCCTAAACTCTAACTCAAAATCCAATTCCTCGGCTGATACTTCATCCGACACTGTGCTATAACATCTGATCCAGCCCTTGTTGAGCAACTTGAGCAGAATGGGTCTCAGTTCTTTTTCTTCAAGATCTGTGGTCTCCATGAGAGCTGCGAATGATTGCACAAAGTACAATTCATCAAGTACGTCATATTCTAAGTCACTCATTATACCTCCTGTCTTTCCAGGTGTACTGACCAAAAATAGAAGCTATTCCAAAGAAAAGGACGTAAACGGGGTAAATTATTTCAGCAATAATGAGGTCAATCCATCGATGCTCACGATTAAAAAATGTGGCCGAGGATTGGGCAAAAGCTATATCTCCCAGGCCTTTTAAGACCCAGCCACTTACCAGTATGTCGAGTTCTATGAAGGAATAGGCATAGGCTGTCAGACCAAGCAGTGGCAGTACGTTAAATAGCAATATTACTATCGGAAATAGCCATGGAGCTGTTCCTGGCTGATGCTTCCATTTTGACGACCATCGTATTTTTTGATTGATGATCGACTGTATTCCTTGTGCTGGCTCGGTAGCAACGACAGCATCTGTTGACTTTAAATATTGCAACGACTTTACTCCATATTTAGAGGCCATCTTTCTTACCAGAAACTCATCATCACCAGAAGCCACATTGAGGTTTCCCTTGAAACCCTTGACAGCTACAAAAGCTGACTTCCGATAGGCTAGATTGGCTCCATTACCCATAGAGGGCAGTCCAAGCGCCAGCAATACACCACTCATTGCTTGCAGCGCACTAAACTCTATCCACTGGAGTCGATCCGCTAGCGTGTGAACCTCATAGGCCACCGGCCCCATCACGAGCTGCGTGTGGTCTCTTTCAAATGCTTGATTAATCGAATTAAGCCAATTAGGGCCGACTTGACAATCTCCGTCAGTGGTCACTATGATGTCCCCTCTCGACGCTTCAATAGCTAGCTCAATGGCTTGCTTCTTAGGTGAGCCTTTCTTTGGGTTTGATTGGAGTAGTTGGATATTGAGCGGTGATTGATTTTTGAAGTCATTAACTAGCTGGTAAGTCTCATCATTGGACTGATCATCCATTACCATGATCTCAAAGAATTCTTTGGGGTAATTCTGATCCTGGATAGCATTGAGAAGAGTGATTATATTTTTGGCTTCATTCCTAACAGGAATTACAATGGTGATCTTAGATTGACGGCCAGTAGGACTATCGAAGGATTGCGGTAGCGCTAGCCATTTTCTGGTAATAAATAAAAGTGCCACTGCATAGGCAAGCATGATGGATACAAACGCTATTCCCATATCACGTTGCTATATTGCACAATAATGTCCACAGCAGCCAAAGAAAAAGTAATTCTCGGATTAGACCCAGGCACAAGCGTGATGGGATACGGTATCATCAAAATAGAACTGCGTAAGGTCAGCATCCTTCAATATGGGGTGATTCACTTGAGCAAGTACTCTGGACATGAGCTCAAACTCAAAAAGATATTTGAGCGTGTAATGAGCCTCATCCAAGAGTATCAGCCGGATGAGGTGGCACTAGAGGCTCCTTTTTACGGCAAGAATGTGCAATCAATGCTTAAGCTTGGTCGCGCCCAGGGTGTGGCGATGGCCGCTGCGCTATCTAGAGAAATCCCCATCACCGAGTATGCTCCAAAGAAAGTGAAGCAATCCGTGACGGGAAATGGAAACGCCTCTAAAGAGCAGGTAGCACAGATGTTGATGTCCTTGTTGAAGTTTGAGCATGACTCAAAGCTGCTGGATGCGACAGATGCATTGGCCGTCGCGCTATGTCACCACTATCAGGGTGGCAAATCGATCAGTAGCGCTAAGAGTTGGAAGTCATTCCTGACAGAAAACCCAAACAGACTTAAAGGCTAAAATTACACCTTACCATTGATCATCTGAGCAGTATTAGCTAGTTCCTCCTGAGTTGGGTGCAGCTTAGCTCGGCTAAAGTTCATATCATCCATAGATGATATGGGGATCAGGTGAATGTGAGCATGAGGCACCTCCAAGCCGATGACCGTCACTCCTACCCGCTTACAATCAATCGACTGCTTGATTCCGTCTGCCACTTTCTTGGCAAAAAGATGCAGTGCTGTTAAGTCATCATCTTCGAGATCATAGATATAATCCACCTCCTTCTTTGGGATGACGAGCGTATGCCCCATGACCAGTGGGTTGATATCTAGAAATGCAAGATGATTATCATCCTCGGCCACAATGTGCGCTGGAATTTCTCTGGCTATAATTTTTGAAAAGATGCTCGCCATGGACTTAGATACCTATGGCCAGCACTTCAAACTCAATCTCCCCTGCGGGAGCTTTGACGATAGCCGTCTCACCAGCTTTCTTACCCAGCAGACCTTTTCCGATAGGGGACTGAACAGAAATCTTATTTGCGCTAAGGTCGGCTTCCTCCTCTGAGACCAAAGTGTATTCCACAGTCATGCCATTCTTCTTATTCTTGATTTTGACTTTGCACATCACCGATACTTTTGAAGTATCCACATCAGCTTCGTCAAGGACTCTTGCATTGCCAACCACTGTCTCTAGTTTCGAGATTTTCAACTCTAGGAGTCCTTGGGCGTCCTTGGCCGCATCATACTCAGCATTCTCACTGAGGTCACCTTTGTCTCTTGCCTCGGCTATCTGATTAGAGATGTCTGATCTCTCCTTTGTCTTGAGCTGGTGCAACTCGTCTTTCAGTCGCTGCAATCCTTCTGCGGTGTAATATGATACGTTTGACATAGTTGTATAATGGTTATAAATAAAAAATAACGGCCCCTTTGTGAGGGACCGTCATCTCAGAGTTCTTTTATTTCTTCTTGCCCAAAGATACAGTTTCTGAGCTTTTTACACAAAAGACACCTTTATTGACTTACCAGAAACGTCACATTTGTCTGATTTTGTCTAACAAGACCGTGCTTATTCTTTTGTAGGATTCTACTGTCCAACCAGCCACATGGGGCGTGAAAATCACATTATCCAATTGGCTCAGTCTTTCAAAGGTATGCCGCTCTTCAGCAGTGAATTTTGCGAATTTTTCATTCTCCAGTACATCCAGACAGGCCCCTATCACCTTTCCTTTTTCTAGCCTATCGGCCAAATCAGAGAGCACTGCAACCTTCCCTCGAGCGCTGTTGAGTAGGTAGATCGGCTTTCGGAACTTGTCAATGAAAGCACCATCAATCCAACCATTCGTCTCATCGGTCAAAGGTACATGCAGACTTAGCACATCAGCTTGCTCAAAAAGATGTTCCAGGCCCACTTCTTGAACATGGCCACTACCAAAGTCCGACTTATACTTATCATATGCTAGGACTTGACAGCCAAACCCAGCGAGCTTTGAAGCGAAAGCACTTCCCATCATGCCGTATCCAATTAGACCGACTGTAAGGCTTCCAAGCTCTATGCCTCTATTACCTTCGCGATCCCATTTTTGTGCCCTTATCTCATTATTGGCCTTTGGTATATTGTGAAGCAGCGACAAGAGCATTCCTGTCATGTGCTCTCCTAGTGCGTCTCGATTGCCCTCAGGGGCATTGACCACTGTTATATTCCTACCGGAAATGGCCTCCATATCTAGCTGGTCTAGCCCAGCTCCACCACGGCCAATGAACGCTAAGCTATCGGCACGTAATAGAAATTTTTCATCAACAGCCAGCTTACTTCTCAGTATCAGGCCCTTGTATCCAGAGATAATATCCAGAACCTCGGTGGCCTTGATGGTAGGTAGATAGTCCACCTGATAGCCCAGGTCGACCAAACCATCGCAAAGTGATGTGTGCACATCATCAATTATGAGAACTTTGCCCTTCATTCCTATAAACCGTGAATAAGCTGTGCCATACTAAAATAAACAGCAAGGCCAAGGATATCATTTGTGGTCGTGATAAACGGCCCAGAAGCTAGCGCCGGATTGATACCAAACTTGTCCAAGATCAATGGGGTGATGGTACCCATCAAGGAAGCCAATAGCACCACGCTGAAAAGGGCAAAAGAGACAGTAAACGCCATTTGCTGATCCTTGGTGAATAGAATTATCACTCCAAAAACCATCAAGGCCAGTATTACACCATTGACAACTGCCACAAACAGCACTTTCATTAACCTGCGCCACATCTTATCTTCAAACGCACTTGGGTTGGCTAGGCTTTGTACGACTATGGACGAGCTCTGAATGCCTACATTACCACCTGTCGCAGTAATCAGTGGAATAAAGAATGCCATGGCGGGGATCAAAACAATATCGGACTCGAAGAATCCAATCAGCCAAGCACCTAGTAGACCACCAGCCATTCCGATCGTCAGCCATGGCAATCTGGCCTTGGACAGTTTCCAAACAGTATCATCCTCCTCCACATCGGCAGAGATACCAGACATGATCGCACGCTCTTCTTCTGCTAATTCTGTGATTACATCCACGATATCATCAATGGTAATTCTTCCGACAAGTTTGCCTCTGGCATTAATGACTGGTACAGATTCCAAATCATACTTCCGCATAACCTGTGCTACATCTTCCTCATCCATGAAGGTTTCGACAGCCACCACATCACTATCGTAAATGTCTTTCACTTTGACATGATCCTCAGCCAAAATGATCCTCTTGAGCGAGACCTTGCCAAGTAGCTTGCCAAAGTCATCAATCACATAGACAGAAAAGAGTTTCTGAACACGCTCCGCTTGCTTTCTGATCTCCTCAATACATTGCAGCACAGTCCAGTTGAGGTTACACTTGATCAGCTCTTTGGCCATCAGACCACCTGCCACATCATCATCGTATCGAAGGAGATCAAGCAGGTTGTTGGCCTTCTCTTCATTGCTGATCGCGCCGATGACCTGCTCACGATCTTTCAACTTCAATTCCGATAGGATATCTGCACCATCATCAGAATCCATCAACTCTATATGCCGGGCAATCTCACGCGGGGTGAATACTTTGAGGAATTCCTTTCTCGTATCCTCATCCAATTCCGATAGGATATCGGCACCCACCGAGGGGTCGAGCAGTTCGATCACATAGCGCGACTCCTCAGCATCAAACTCATAGAGTAGCTCTGTGATGTCCGCGTGGCTGATGCCCTCAAGTGAGGAGATGATAAACGCGTCTTCCTTATTGTCGAGTGCTTGCTGAAAGCGCTCGAGGTATTCGTTGGATAGCTCAAACTGGACTATGTGCTCCATTGGGATACCTCCTTGGTGAGATTGATGAATTGTTCTACGCTGAGCTGTTCTGCTCGCTTATCGAAAAGCGCATCTGACGTGACGCTTAAGGGCAAATTTAGAGTTTTTAATGCGTTGCGCAAGGTTTTACGTCGCATTTGAAAAGCAGCTTTCACCACTCTAAAAAAGAGCTTCTTATCCACCTCCAAAGTGTCACGATATCTGATCAACCTGATCACTCCAGACTGTACCTTCGGCGGTGGGTCGAATACCTCGGGCCCTACCGTGAATAGGTATTCAATACGATAGAATGCTTGAAGCAACACGCTCAAAATCCCGTAGGTCTTATTGCCGTGTTTAGCAGCTATTCGTTGGGCTACCTCTTTTTGCAGCATACATACAATCTCTGAGACGGTAGTTGGTTTTTCAAGCACTCTGAAAAAGATTTGAGAGGAAATATTGTAAGGAAAATTGCCGATGATCGAATATTCATCACCTAGCCTTTCAGAGAAATCCTCTTGTAAAAAGTCGCCGAAGACAAACTTATCACTGTGCTCCGGATACTTTTCCTTCAAAAAGGCTACCGACCGTGCGTCAAGGTCTATCGCAAGCAGTTGTTCTGTATTCTTTAATAAAAAATCCGTCAACACGCCCGTCCCTGGCCCAATCTCCAATACAGAGCTGCGATGATCGGGAGACAGGCTTTCAGCAATCCTCTCCGAGATATTCAAATCCTTCAAAAAATGCTGCCCAAGATGCTTTTTTGGTACTACTCGTGCCATTAGTTGTCTTGTTGGAAATTCAATGCTATACAACCCAATCTGTAAATGGGTCTCTTATCGAGCACAATAGACACTAAAACCACTATTTTGCCTAATTGTCTCATGGACTCCATGTAATTTGCACGAAGATAAGTGAAGCACGAATGAGTCAACCAAATAAAAACCCTATTCAAGATAAGCCGCTCATTGGTATTTCGATAGGAGATATCAATGGCATAGGACCAGAAATCATCATCAAAGCCCTGTCCGATCCACGCATCCTGCGATACTTCACCCCTATTGTCTATTGCTCAGCTAAAGTGATTGGGTTCTATCGTAAAATCGTCAACGAAGATTTTGTGTACAACCAGATTAATGACCTTGGGGGTATCAACCCTAAAAAGGTCAACGTATATAATATCTGGAATGAAAGCTTTGAGATTACTCCGGGTGAAGTGAATGAAATAGGCGGGAAGTACGCCCTCCTCAGCCTGACCAGAGCGACCGAAGACCTTAAAAACGGAAAGCTTGACGCGCTGGTCACCGCACCAATTAATAAGGACAATATTCAGTCGGATGAATTTCAGTTTCCTGGACATACAGAGTTTCTCGCTTCCACTTTCGAGGTTGAGGAACATCTGATGCTGATGGTCGCCAACAATATCCGAATCGGGGTAGCCACAGGCCACATTCCGCTAAAAGATGTAGCTGCCAGCTTGACCGCCGAAAAAATTAAAAATAAAGTCAAGGTGATGATCAAGTCGCTCAAACGTGAGTTTGGTATCAGTAAACCTCGAATTGCTGTGCTTGGTCTCAACCCGCATGCTGGCGAAAATGGCCTACTGGGAAGTGAGGAGCAAGAAATACTTCAGCCAGCCATAGAAGAACTAAAGAATAGTGGCCAATTGGTATTTGGGCCGTTCCCAGCAGATGGTTTCTTTGGGACTATGGAGTTTAAGAAGTTCGATGGCGTCCTTGCCATGTATCATGATCAAGGGCTGACACCATTTAAGTACATGGCATTCGAAGATGGTGTGAATTTCACCGCAGGGCTACCTGCTATTCGCACCTCACCCGATCACGGTACCGCTTACAATATTGCTGGTAAGAATATTGCCAATGAGAACTCAATGCGTGCTGCATTATATCTTGCTGCCGATATGGTTGCTACGCGAAAAGAGAGCGAGCCGGTTCCCACATAATAATTTAAAAGCTCCAAGATTTTTTCTGGTATTTATTATTAAATTTGCGCTCCTATTGGGAGAGGTATGTCTTCAAGTGTATACAAAACGTTCAATATTGATATCTACAAGCTGTCTTTTAAGAAGCATGAATATCAGTTTGAGTGGAATGACAGCCTTTTTACAATAGAAGAGAGCAGCATTGTCCAGAAGGGACAAGGTGAGTGTCATGTAGTGTTGGACAAGTCAGAGACGATGATCACGCTCGATTTTAAAATTTCGGGTACGGTAGAGTTGACCTGTGACAGAAGTCTCGAACTCTTCGATCATGAGATCGAACTTGACGAGCATCTGATACTAAAAATGGGTGACGGGAATGTAGAACTTGGCGATGAGATTGAAATGATTCATCGGGATGCGCAGCAGATTAACATAGCTGAGTATCTCTATCAATACATTAATCTATCGATTCCTATGAAGCGAGTGCACCCTAATTTGATTGATGAAGATGATGAGGGTATAGTGTTCGTGACGGAGACTGCATCTGAAGAAAAAAACAATAACGAAGATGACCCGCGTTGGGCAGCTTTAAAAAAACTTAAGTAATAGCATAAACAGTATATACAAATGGCGCATCCTAAACGAAAAATATCGAAAACCAGAAGGGACAAAAGAAGAACCCACTACAAAGCCACGCCTAAGAACTTTGTGATTTGTCCTACTACAGGAGAAGCACATCTTCCTCACAGGGCATTTTGGTTTGAGGGTAAGCTCTACTACAAAGGTCAGGTAGTGATGGAGCAAGAGGTTCTTGCTTAATCCTTCGAATACATAATATTTCACTAGTCTGCCAAAGGGCAGACTTTGTTGTTTTAGTGAGTATTAATTAGCTTCTTTGAAGCTGCTTTTGTATAACAGCGAAAGTGACGACCCAGAAATGATTAAGTCCCTTTGGATAGCACTTAATCATCAGAACTATTAATAAATGAGTACAACAAAAGCAGCCATTACAGGAATCCAGGGTTACCTTCCTGAATACATCCTCACTAACAAAGAATTAGAAAAGATAGTAGATACCACCGATGAGTGGATCACCAGTCGCACCGGCATCAAACAGCGGCACATCCTCAAGGGTGACAAGCAAGGTACTAGCGTAATCGGCATCAATGCGATTAAGGGCCTACTTGAAAAAACAAACAATAAGGCAGAAGACATAGAGCTCATCATCTGTGCCACTACCACGCCTGACTTAGCCTTCCCTGCTACCGCAAATATCATTGCCAACGCCGTAGGAGCCACTAATTCATTTGGCTTTGACTTGAATGCTGCTTGTTCAGGTTTTTTATTCGCCCTAACCACTGCGTCACAATTCATCGAGACCGGTAAATACAAAAAAATTATAGTAGTCGGTGCGGACAAGATGTCCTCTATCATCGATTATAATGACCGCACTACATGCATCATCTTTGGTGATGGTGGTGGTGCCGTCCTGCTAGAGCCTACCAAAGATGGCCTGGGAATTCAGGATGCTATTCTTCACTCTGATGGCTCTGGTGAGCAACACCTGCATATGAAAGCAGGAGGTAGTCGCCATCCTGCTTCTGCTGAAACGGTAGCAAACGGTGAGCATTATGTCTATCAGGAGGGCTCGCAGGTATTCAAATTTGCCGTGACCAATATGGCGGAGGTAGCCGCAGATGTTATGGCTAGGAATAACCTGACCGCAGACGATGTATCCTACCTAGTACCCCATCAAGCCAACAAGCGTATTATTGATGCTACCGCAAAACGCATGGGCATTGGTGATGACAAGGTAATGCTCAACATCGAGCGCTATGGTAATACTACCTCGGGAACCATACCTTTGTGCCTTTGGGATTATGAATCAAAGCTCAAAAAGGGGGACAACCTTATACTAGCAGCCTTTGGAGGTGGGTTTACATGGGGTGCGGTATATCTCAAATGGGCTTACGATCCGAAATAAACGACATTAGAAAATAGAATTACATGGCAACTACTGCAGATTTTAGAAACGGACTTTGTATTGAGTATAACCATGATCTCTTTACGATCATTGAATTCCAGCACGTAAAACCCGGTAAAGGTCCGGCATTTGTCCGTACCAAACTGAAGAGTCTTACCACAGGCAAAGTGCTTGACAACACTTTCTCTGCTGGACATAAAGTAACCACTGCACGTATTGAGCGCAGACCACACCAGTTCCTTTACAAGGATGATATCGGATTTCACTTCATGGATAGCAGTACGTTTGAGCAAGTGGCTATTCCAGAAGAGCTAATTACAGGAGCACAATACCTCAAGGACGGTTTGGAAGTCGATGTGCTTGTTCATGCGGAGATAGAGAAAATATTAACTTGCGAACTACCACAGCATGTGGAAATGACCGTTACCTACACTGAGCCTGGTATCAAAGGTGATACCGCAACCAACGCTACTAAACCAGCGACAGTTGAGACAGGGGCCATAGTACAAGTACCACTTTTCATCAATCAAGATGAGAAAATCAAGATCAGTACGGTGACTAACTCCTATGTGGAGCGCGTAAAATAGACAACATTGAGGGCGGAGTGCCCAGAACGAATTAACCAAAAACAACACCCTATGAAAGCCAAAGAAATTCGTGACCTGATCGATTTCATCTCTCAGTCAGGGCTAGAGGAAGTCAACATAGAGACTGAAGAATTTAAGATTAAGGTGAAGCGCAATGCAGAGATGCCTGCCAACACTGTAATGGCTGCAGCGCCGGCACCAGTGGCAGCTCCAGCGCCGGCACCAGTTGCCACAGCACCCGCACCAGCGGCGGCTGCCCCGGCTCCAGCAGCGTCTGATGATGCTAAGTATGTGACTATCAAAGCGCCAATGATCGGTACATTCTATAGGTCGGCCAATCCAGAATCTGATTCTTTTGTACAAATTGGTGACAAAGTATCTGCAGGACAGACTGTATGTATTATCGAAGCGATGAAGCTCTTCAATGAGATCGAATCTGAGATTTCAGGTACTATCGTCAAGGTGCTTGTTGATAATGCCTCACCGATAGAGTATGATCAGCCATTGTTCCTAGTTGATCCTTCATAAGCACTTTTGTATCCTCATTAAACCCAAAACACTGTGTTTAAAAAAATACTAATTGCTAACCGCGGGGAGATTGCCCTTCGGGTGATCCGCACTTGTCGTGAAATGGGTATCAGTACAGTGGCAGTCTATTCCACAGCTGATGCTGACAGTCTGCATGTACGCTTCGCAGATGAAGCCGTGTGCATTGGACCTCCGGCCAGTAAGGACTCCTATCTGAATATTCCCAGACTCATTTCAGCAGCAGAGATTACTAACGCGGATGCCATACATCCAGGCTATGGTTTCTTATCAGAAAATGATGAGTTCTCGAGAGTCTGTCAGGAGTACGGCATAAAGTTCATTGGCGCTAGCCCAGAGATGATCCAAAAGATGGGTGATAAGGCTACTGCCAAAGCCACCATGAAAGAAGCCGGTGTGCCATGCATCCCTGGGTCAGAAGGCCTTCTCGAATCTATAGAAGAAGGAAAGGAAATAGCCAAGGGTATCGGCTATCCTGTCATCCTCAAAGCTACCGCAGGTGGTGGTGGACGTGGTATGCGTATCGTGAAAGATGAGAGCGGCTTCAAGAAAGCTTGGGATGACGCTCGTCAAGAATCAGGTGCCGCATTTGGCAATGATGGGCTTTACCTCGAAAAATTTGTTGAAGAGCCACGTCACGTAGAGATTCAGATCATAGGTGACAGCTATGGTAATGTGAGTCACCTATCGGAAAGAGACTGCTCAATCCAGCGTCGACACCAAAAACTGATCGAAGAGACGCCTTCTCCCGCGGTAAATAAGGCACTAAGAGACAAGATGGGTGCAGCCGCTGTGAAGGGTGCTCAGGCCATCAAATATGAAGGTGCCGGTACGGTAGAGTTTTTGGTTGACAAGCACTCGAACTTCTACTTCATGGAGATGAATACCCGTATTCAGGTGGAGCATCCTATTACGGAAGAAGTGACTCAGTTTGACTTGATCAAAGAGCAAATCAAAGCAGCCGCTGGCATTAAAGTCTCTGGCGATCATTACTATCCCCAGATCTTTGCCATGGAGTGCAGGATCAATGCTGAAGATCCCGCTAACGGCTTCAGGCCGAGTCCTGGTAAAATCACTAACCTGCATATGCCTGGTGGGCACGGTGTGCGTGTCGATAGTCATGTATATGCTGGGTACACCATTCCTCCTAACTATGACTCAATGATCGCTAAGCTCATTGTATCTGGATTGTCAAGAGAAGAAGTGATTACCAGAATGAAACGTGCACTTCAGGAATTTGTAATCGAAGGTGTGAAAACAACCATTCCTTTCCACATCCATATGATGGACAATGAAGAGTTTAAAAGTGGTAATTTCACCACAAAATTCCTTGATGATTTTGACTTCTCTGTGTTGAAGAATTGATCAATATCAGATGATAATTGCAAAAGCTGATCGGGCAACTGATCAGCCTTTTTTTGTCTGATATATTTTTTTGTGAAATAGCTACTTCCCCTCTATCTCCTTTACAAGTTCCGCATACCACGCGGCACCATATTTTCTGGTAAGTGCCTCCTTGAGAAACTTATAGACAGGTAATCCTAATTTTTCACCTAAGACACAGGCTGCACTGCATATATCCCAGCGGTCATAGTTGAGCGCGTCGTAATGATCATATTTCGTGATACGGATAGGATATAAATGACAAGAGATGGGCTTCTTAAATTCAATCTTTCCATCTAGCTGAGCTTGCTCAATACCACATTTTAGAATGCCTTGATCATCATAGATCGCAAAGGCGCACTCCTTATTATTAACTGTAGTGGTACTATAGTCTCCCTCCTCGTCCAGGATGTAGGGCCCATGCTCCTCGATAGCAGCAAGACCCTCGCCTGAGAGATAGGGCTTCACCTTATCCAGGATTTCATCCATGATGGCTAATTCCTCCGCTTCAAGTGGGGCACCAAGATCCCCCTCCACGCAGCAAGCACCTTTGCACTTGTCCAGGTCGCAGGTGAAAAGTTGCTCCTTGATATCATCGGAGATGACCGCATTGTCCAAAATAATCATGCTGCGAATTTAACCATGTAGGCCTGTCTCTCCTCAGGCCATGTCTACTTTAATCTAAAGAATTCCCCGATGCAAGCATCGGGGTTCCTATAAAACCGTCATCCCCGCGTAGGCGGGGATCTAAATGAGAAATTTCGGGTTTTGATCTTTAGATCAAAACATGTGCTCAACTTGATTGGGTATGAAACCTGCGTAACCTGCCTGTCGGTAGATAGCTACCCCGAATGGCCTGTCTCGGAGTGCCCGACCAGGGGGTAGTTAGTTTCAAGAAATTTTTTATTTCCGCAGGAAACTACAACTACTCATCCCGCAGGTAGGTCACCGGATTGACGCGACCGGCATGTAAGGTCTTGTAGCTGATGGATAGTACGATCAGGAGCAGCATAGCCATCAGCGCTACCGCAAATAGGCCAACGCTGATATCCGAGCGAAAAGCAAAGTTCTCCAGCCACTGTGTCAGGAAGAAATAAGCACCTGCACTCCCGACAAGGAAAGCCACTAAGTACATCCCCACGAATTTCTTTGTGATCAGAAGCCACAGCTCGGTCAGGCTCGCTCCCATCACCTTGCGAATGCAGATTTCTCGGCGCTTTCGCTCAATGACAAAAGTGGAGAGGCCATATAGACCCAATGCCGCTATAAATACTGCCAGGATGGTAAACCATTTCGTCAAGCTCAGCAATCTCATTTCATCCTGATACAGCCGCTCCACCTGATCGTCCAAAAAACTGTACTCCAATGTCGTCTGCGCACCCAAGGACGACCACTGCCCTTCAAGCTGGGCAAGAATATCCGCTGAAGAACTCAGAGGTGTCTTGAAAGAGATATAACGATGTACAGGATGATCTGCTGTTCTGTGCATCATGAGTGTAGGTGCAACCTCCTCTCTGAGGGACTCATAGTTGAAATCTTTGACCAGTCCTACAACCCTGAGTGGATTGCTTCCAATCATCACCACTTTGTCCTGAATGTCCTTCCAGCCAAAAGCATCCAGGGCAGCCTCGTTGAGGATCACTACCTCCCGTTGATGGCCATTATTGTCCGGCAGGAAGCCATCTCCCTCAAGCAGGGGAATCTCAAATGCATCAAAAAACTGAGCATCCATATATGTATATCGCATGCGCATAGGATCTCCCTCCCAGCCTTGTGGTCGGGCAAACAGAAAACTGCGCGTCCACTGTGCTGGGATATGCCGAGACACAGTGATATCTGATACACCAGCAGTACTTGTGATGTAGTCCTTGAAGGCCTTGACCCTCACCTCACCGACTTCCTCGTTTTCAAAGTCTGCCACTGACACGTCGAGCACGATCCGCTCTTTATCAAAACCCATCGATGTATTGACCATGAAACCGATCTGGCGATTGATGCCCAAAGTGGCAATGATCATAGTAGTGCTGATCGCGAATTGAAGGACGACCATGACGTTCCTGGCCTTGGAAGAGGCTTGACCATCCTTTTGTGATTTGACCAGCTGACTGAGCCCGATGTTAGACAGGTAGAAAGCGGGATAACTGGCTGCCAGCGCACCTAGTAACAAAGCAAACCCAACAGTTCCGAAAATCAGTTTGAGCTTTGGTATCTGCGCTATCGACAACTGCATTTCGAGGAGCTCATTTACCAGCTGTAGCAATAGCAGGACCAGCACAGCGCTCAATACTGCTGCGATCAAGGTGACAAGCATTGTGTCGATTAGGAACTGTACTCTGATAGAGGAGGTGAAAGCTCCGAGCATCTTCCTTACGCCTATTTCTTTAGCTCTATCTATAGCCTTGGCGGTACTGAGATTCATAAAGTTGAATACTGCGATGATGAGCAGTGCCAGACCGATGTACGCCATTAAATAGGTATTACCTACCTCACCTATCATGGTACCGTAGACTTCTGCAAGGGGTAGCAACTTTAGATTGGTGTTATTTCGGGTACGTTCATCCCAGATCTTCTCCACGAGACCAGGAAAAGCAGCTTCCATCTGTAGTCTATCTCCATTTTCTGGTAAGACAATATAAGTATACAAAAACGAGCCATCCCAATAGTCAGCATAGTTGTCAATGTCCGGGATACTCCCTATCGGAAAAACCATCGACGGCTCCACTGATGTGTTGGAGGGGTAATCCTCAAGTATGCCAGTAACGATATAGTCCTTCTCGAACTCGAGCATCGACTCTCGGATGCTCAGTCGCTCTCCTAGAGCATTTTCCTGACCAAATAGCCTCACCGCCATTTCCTTTGATAGCACGACAGAGTTGGGATCGGAAAAAGGCTCATCTGTGCCGCCATGTACTAGAGGAAAATCGAAGATTTCGAAAAATGAAGGGTCTACAAACTGAAAGTCTTCCTCAAAAACTACATTATCAACGACCAGCGATCCGTCCAATGGCACCAGTCTCGTAGACGCTGCTATCTGAGGGTAATCCATCTGCAGCTGCTCACTCAGCGGTATCCATGTGTCGTAGGTGGGTTGGGTCCCATTTGGGGTTACCCTCTCCTTATAGACCATATAGATCTGATCAGCCTTAGCATGGAACCCATCAAAAGTGAGAATATGATGAACATATACGGCGATAATCATACTCGCAGTAATGCCCACCACTAGGCCTGTGAGATTGATGAATGTGAGGAGTCTGTGCTTTCGCAGACTCCTAAACGAGGTTTTGAGATAGTTGAAGAGCATGATGATATTGAGTTTTATGACTTTACAAGTCTAATGACCAGGCTAAGCTCCATCAAACCGCATGTAGTCAATCGTCATATTGACGTAATCAATCGCAAGGCGCTGTTTGCACCTAATTCGGCCTTGACAATTCCTAAGCAACCCCAGATATATAAGGGTTTCCCTCAGGGAACACCACTACGAGTCGAAATTTATGGTAAACTGCTAAATGTCTCATCGAATAATCCCAGATAACCAAGGGGATAAAGTAGGCATTCATCGAAACGCAGAGTATAGGTAATTCTCCTAAGAGTATATTGCAGTGTTATAGAGTTATAGAGCTCACGACCAGGAGATTCTATACTTTGACATAGAGATAAAAATTAAATGAGCAACCTAGCAGAAAACTGAAGAGGTATCAACCGGAGTTTGCTAAGCAAACATTATATTTTGCAATGCGAGCAGCAGGGAATTAAACCTCTCCAGATTAAAGAACCAGCAAGAAAAACGAGCAGAAGAGATATGACATTATTAATTGTGGACGACTCTTCGGTAATGCGACGCAC
Organism: Cyclobacteriaceae bacterium; assembly: GCA_040222235.1. Taxonomy (GTDB): domain Bacteria; phylum Bacteroidota; class Bacteroidia; order Cytophagales; family Cyclobacteriaceae; genus UBA6059. Next base: position 97,931 of record JAVKDO010000114.1, on the reverse strand, counting down.
TATCGAAAAACACTTGAACGATTACCAGCTTGACATCATAGGTACCGCAGGAAATGGGCGGGATGCAGTGGAGATTGTAAAGGATAAGAAGCCGGATGTGGTAACCTTGGATATCACAATGCCGGAAATGGACGGACTAACATGTTTGGAAAACATCATGGAAGTGCATCCGGAGGCTAAAGTAATGATCATCACGGCCCTATCCGATAAGCTTACTGGATTGCAAGCACTGGACAAAGGAGCACAGGGCTTCTTATACAAGCCAGTAAGTCCAGAAGACCTCACTAAAGCATTTGATAAACTCATGTAGGGGTGAGCAATCCCTCCTTGTCCAGAAGCCTTAACAGACAAATCGGTTTTTGAATAGTCTTATCCAGTGGAACATCAAACGGGTTTTATAATACCTCTTGAAGGTATGAAAGCTATGTTCTATCTAGAAAAGGTGATGATTAGCCCTTGTGGACTGATACACTCGAATATGGCCTCTCCACTTCAAAGCATCATATCCTCAAAGCCGGCGGCACTAGCATGTTTCACGATTTCAACCATCGAACTGCTCGATTCAAGGCTTTTTTCTCACATTTCACATTTTTTTATCATCCATAAAATATTGTGATCTCGTATACGTCTACAACGGTAAGTCGCTGCATTGACCCCCTAGCCAAAACGAATCACTACCATGGATGTCGGAATTATACTCACCGAACTATCATCAGTCAGAGAAAGCTACAAAGTAGCCTTAGAACTAGAGGAGCGTTTTAATCAGCGTAAGGGTGTCAATACAGACTTGATTGACCTGATGGACTTTCAATATCCGGATTTTGAGAACACCGGACTTGGACATTTCATCGACTCCAGTCAGTTGATCATTCTGGTAGGAGCGGCTCAGCGCCCGGTATACGGGCATGTATTACATTATTTACTAGATCTGTATCATGAGCAGTTCTCAGAAAAATGTGTGAATAGTGCCTTTGTCGGAGAGCATGCTAGCAAGCTTTCTCTCCAGCTGCAACATACCTTCAAGGATATGGGAGGGCATTGTCACACCACCGGTTTAGCTTTTCATGATGTGAGGGATGCATTTGACTATCGTCTCAACCTACAAAATGAGCAGATCAGGAACGAAATAGAAGCATTCATCACGGGCAACTGTGAAGGACATCACCGAGGTAAAGAATTGTCAACTGGTGTTTACTCTTAAAAAAAAGGAGAAATTAGCGTGCAAGCTGTAGCCATAAATATGACCCAGGCAAAAGCCAACCAAATAGACCAAACGGTACGCAAGGAGCGTGGCAGGCTTCTCAACTTCATCAGACAGTCTGTCTCGAGAGCTGAGGAGGCCGAGGACATTCTACAAGATGTGCTCTACCAATTTGTCATTGGCTATGACGAGATCCGCTCCATCGACCGTGCGTCATCCTGGCTCTTCAGGGTAGCTCGCAACAAAATCATCGACTCTTTCAGAAAGAAGAAGCCCCAAGCCTTTACCGACATGGCTCCAAAGGTCGGCGAGGATGAGCAGCCGCTGATGCTGGAAGATATCTTGCCGGATATACAAAACCTACCGGAAAAAGAGCTGATCCGCGAGATGGTATGGGCGCGCATAGATGAAGCACTCAATGACCTGCCGGCCAAGCAGCGACAGGTATTTATACTCCATGAGTTTGAGCAGAAGAGCTTTAAGGAGATACAAGAGATCACAAAGGATACCCTCAACACACTGCTATCTCGAAAGCGTTACGCTGTGTTAGCCCTGCGTGTGGCTCTCCAGGATTTGTATGACGAAATGAAAAATGACTAGCCCATGAAGTGGTTTATAAAAATGATCGCCCTTTTTGCAGTGCTCTTTGCAGCATTGAGTGCTGTAGTCATGCTACTTTGGAATTGGCTCCTACCGGAATTATTCGATTTACCCGTCATCAGCTATTGGCAGGCAGCCGGACTTCTACTCCTCTCAAAACTAATCTTTGGCTTTGGCAGAGGACATAAGTCACACCCCGCCCCGCAGAAATGGAAGGCCTACTGGGCGAGCAAGTGGTCGCACATTCCCCCAGAAGATAAAATGAAGTGGAAAGAAACATTCGCCGAGAAGTGGGGCTGCCCCATGGAAAAGACTGAGACAAAAGATCAGGAGTTGAGGCAGGTGTAAAGGTATATTTTGACCGCTAAGTATGCTTTTTATAAAGACATAGACACTCACTTGGGACGATCCTCAAGATTTTAATTATTTGGGCTACCCATTTAATTCTCAAGCGCTTGGTTAACAGCACGTTTGAAATTTCACGGGTTTTCTCTTGACAATAGAAAAATAGCTTAATCAGATTAATCAGAACAATTTTTTTTATTTTGTCTCGGTACTTAAATGGGTAACCCTATTAATTATATTGAATCAAACAACGTCCTAAAGGCGTGAACGAATGGATTAATCTTAATGGAAATTGGTTTTCTTTTCTGGGTTTGGCTATCTCAATCCTGACGTTTATGGTTGCAGTGTGGAACAGGAGGGGTATTGAGAAACTCAATAAGAAAAATCTTAAGAGAACAAGAATGCCACAAATCAATTCCGACTTGAAAACGTCATACAATTCAGTTACGAATCTTAGAGCCGCCTTCGAAGACAATAGGCAGGAAATAAAAATGGAGTTTAGCAAAATCTCACCATTATTGAGTTCATTGCAAAAATCATTATATTCAAGTGAGATGAAAAATGTTTATAAGCTTGAAAAGAGCATGTCCCAACTAGATAACTGGATGACCGAAGAAAATAATTCGGGAATTACTACATGGTTAAAAATAAAAATTGGCCTAAAGCAACAACTCAATGAGTCACATGTTGAACGAGTGATGATCAATCTCAATAGGCTAATAACTGAAGTTGATAATATCGAAAAAGATTTAAAGTACGAATAATACTGCGTCATGGAAAGAGAGGAAAATACCAGAGACAGATTTGTTCTTAAGCTAATCAACGATACCAAGAGAGGCGTTCTACATTGGACGGCAATTTCTCCTGAAAGGACGATAACCCCTTTTAATGAAAGAATCATCAGCACCGTATATAAGACGGTTATTGATTCGAAGAGTCTCAGGATCTATAAGTACACTGCTAATCTCTCAGAACTAGGAGGCTATCAGCTCCATACAACTCAAAATACCCAGACTGAGGTTAAGGTGAGACTGGAATTAATAGACTATTATGAAAATCCCCTATATACTTTTGTCTCTGATCACGCCCTTCATACGCTATTCAATGCCATAAGCGAATCCAATTCTGGGGTTGAGGAATTAATGGAAAACTATCTGAAAGCACAATAACCTCCAGTGATATTTAATCAAAGTCATTCTTTGGAATTATAAGAGGTTAGCTCTTTTTCAATCGATTTTCATTCACTCATCAAATTGAAATTGAGAGCTTCAGAAGATAAAATGAAGTGGAAAGAAACATTCGTCGAGAAGTGGGGCTGCCCCATGGAAAAGACCGAGACAAAAGATCAGGAGTTAAAGCAGGTCTAACAGAATACAAATACAGCTCCATTGCGTCTACAAACTGTCTACATAGTTGAATAACAGGATAATGTCTTCAAGCATGTCATTATTATTGCTTTTCAAAACATGTTATATCAATTATGAAGACAATTTTATCCTTAGCACTGTTCCTTGCAATCTCACATTATTCATCTGCCCAATTTGGCGTTAGCTTTCATCAATCCAATCTGCCCTTTGTAGGGTTCAACTATCAGTTGGGCGAAAAGTGGCTCCCAGAGTTGCGCGTTGGTGTTGACAATTTTCTTAGTGAAACCAGTCTAGAACTAGCCGTGAATTACATAGTGAAAGAAACAGATGATGTCCAAGTATACACTGGGTTGGGTGGTCGTGTGCAGAGTTTTGACGGTCTAGTCATACCTGTAGGCCTAAATATTTACCCTTTCGAACAAAAGAAACTTGGTTGCCACATTGAAATGGCAGGTCTTGTGGCGTACGATGATGTGGCTATCAGAGGAAGCTGGGGGATCAGGTATCGCTTCCTTGAGTAAGCAATTATTATGTTCAATAAATTAACATTTGCTATATTGACATAACTCCCGTTTTCAACAGTCGAGATATGTTAGTAGACAATCAACCATGGGGAACACTACATAAGTTCCTGTTTAGATTCCTCTTTGTCTACACGCTCTTTTATACGCTATTCTTTCCATTCGAGATATTTCCGTATATAGATGAGCTCACCTATACGGCAGCTGATGCACTACAGAATCTAGTTACCTACCTGTCCAAATCACTCGGGTGGGTAGCCGATGATTATGAAGATCAACCTAGCGGTAGTGGTGACAGAACTATCAATTATTTGCAGCTCGCATGGTACACGATATTCTCGATATCAGCCACGGGGTTATGGACCGTACTAGATCGACGAACTCAGTCTTATCCACTACTAAAGCATTGGCACAATGTATTCCTGAGGTATTATTTAGGCTACACTTTACTATCGTATGGCTTTTTTAAAATCTTTAAATCGCAGTTTCCAAACACCTCACTGGATAGTCTTATAACACCTTATGGTGAAATGTCACCCATGGGCATTCTCTGGAAGTTTATGGGCTATTCGGAGGGCTACAACATGTTCACTGGTATTGCAGAAGCCATTCCAGGGTTGCTTCTTTTTCATCGTCGAACAGCATTGCTTGGCGCACTTTTGGGAATGGCCGCCATGTCAAATGTTGTCGCACTTAACTTCACCTATGACGTACCCGTCAAACTATACTCAACACATTTGTTTCTATTTCTCTTTTATTTGGCGTCACCCCACCTCAAGGCATTAGCGAATCTTTTCGTACTTGGGCGTAGTGCTACGTTGGATGTTGAACAGCGACCCAAACAATTCCTAAGAATAGATACGGTTCCCTTTGTGGTCTTAAAGGTGTTATTCATCACTTTCATGATTTACTCCACCGCATCGATGGGCTATGAGAGTCAGCGCAGCTGGGGTGACCTACGGCCCAAGATTGCGCTTCAAGGTCTTTATGAGACGCAGTTGTTCGTTAAGAATGGTGATACCATTCCACCGATCATTGGTGACTCCTCTAGATGGAGATATCTCGCTATTGAGCGCGAGGGCTTCTCTCCTGTCGTCATGTGCGATGGAAAAAAACACTGGTTCCAACTAACTATTGATACACTGTCTAGTACCATGCATCTAGAGAGCAAAAAGCTTGAAATAGACAGTACTGCCATGAGCTATGTATCTCGAGGTGATAGCATCCTTTTTCTCAAAGGTGCCTTGAACAAGGATCAAGTATTTATCGAACTCCATAAAGTAAATGTAGACGAGTTCAATTTGAACGGGCGAGGCTTCAATTGGATTAACGAAACCCCGTATAACAGATAGTAATAAAAAAGCCTTTCAGATTGCTCCGAAAGGCTTTGTGCGCACGAGAGGAGTCGAACCTCCACGACCTTGCGGTCACCAGCCCCTCAAGCTGGCGCGTCTACCAATTCCGCCACGTGCGCTTAAAAGGATGGCAAAAATAGAAGGAATCCACTAGCTATACAATAGCAATCAGCGAACCTCCCAAAATGAATCTACAAAATAGTTTCGCTCATCTGTCAAGTGCTTCAGCACTTTAAATCCAGACCGATCTGCGAGTGTCTCTATTTCACGCAAGCTGTACTTCCTCGAGATCTCCATGTGGATTTCCTCCCAGGCTTTGAAGTCGATGGTGACATTCAAATCTTCGAAATAAACTTGCTGATCTTTCTTGCTGAGTAAGTAGCTCCTACACTCTCCATTTTGAGGATTATACGAAGCGTAGTGCTCATATGCTTCAAGATCAAAGTTGGCTGACAGTTCTCTGTTGATTCTAGTCAGCAAGTTGAGGTTGAATGCTCGCGTCACACCTTCTGGATCGTTATAAGCCTTCAGGATCACTTGGGGGTCTTTTTTTAGGTCGATACCCACCAGCAGGATATCACCAGAATGCAGATTATCGGACATTGACTGAAGAAACTGCTGTGCCTTCTCAATTCCGAAATTACCAATATTGGAACCCAGAAACATGACTACTTTGCGCTCATCGCTCTGATTATTCGATGAGTTCAGTACCTGGAAGTAGTCGCCATGAAGCGCTTCAACATTCAACTCGGGCAATTCCTCATGTAGGCTATCGGTGAGCCCTTGCAACACATTATCAGAGATATCTATAGGACAATACCTGAAGTCAAGACCTGCCTTAAGAAACTCTCTAAGAAGTACTTTGGTCTTGGTACCATCACCTGCGCCAAACTCAAGGAGCTGAAATGACCCAGCTTGTCGCGAGATAAGCTCGACAATTTCAGTCGCCTGCCTTTCGAAAATCTGATACTCGGCTCTGGTAAGATAGTAGCTATCCAAAGCCATGATCTCCTGAAAGAGTTCATCACCGCGCTCATCATAGAAGTACTTTGACGACAAGTACTTGCTCGGAGCACCAAGACCTTCTAGTACCTCCTTTGCAAATTCAGCAGCAGGCAATGCATATATCTTTTCTGAGACTCTCTCAGAACCGTTGAACTGGAGTTTAACACTCATAGCGTCAGCCTTAGGTATGTTTAGCTAGCCGAATACCATTGAATAGCCAACGGAGGTTCGGATGAAAGAAATTACGATAGGTTGGTCGCATATGGTTTCGGGATGTGGCATAAGAGCCTCCTCGAAGCACCATTTGATTGACCATAAACTTGCCATTGTATTCACCAATAGCCCCTTCTACGGTCTTGAAGTATGGGTAGGGCAGATAGCTGCTACTTGTCCATTGCCAGAGATTCCCAAAAAACTGATACTCGTCCGATTCTACAGTCGGCCCAAACTGCCTATGGTCTACAAAATTTGACGAAACTGGAATCTCAGGTGCATAATGTTCGCACGCTACCTCCCATTCAAATTCCGTCGGCAGACGCAATCCCTTCCATCTGGCAAAGGCCTCTGCTTCAAAATAACTAACATGAGCAACAGGCAAGTTGGGATCAATCTCTTCTAGCCCCTGCAGCGTATAGTTGTGCCACGCACCATCGATGCTGTGCCAGTAATGTGGGGCCTTGATTTGACCTGCTTTTACCCATTCCCAGCCTTCCGAGAGCCAATGCCTAAAATCTTGGTAGCCACCGTCAGCTATGAATTCTAGATATTCGGCATTGGTTACCAGTCGATTGGCTATCGCAAAATCATGCAGAAAGACCTTATGCCTGCCTTCCTCATTATCGAAGTGAAAGTCATTTCCTTTATAGCCGATATCATGGTTTCCTTCTCCTACCGGAAGGAATTTCAAATCTATCGGAGATGTTGTCGAATGGGACGGACTATTTTCCCGGTAGGGAGGGAAGAGTGGGTTGTGACCAAGGATGTACTTAATGTCATACAGTAATAGCTCCTGATGCTGCTGCTCGTGTTGCAGGCCAAGTTCGATTACAGGGAGTAGTTCGGAAGGGACCTCACCCAAGGTGAGGAAGGTCTCCATCTGCTCATCGACGAATCGTCTGAAGTTCATCACCTCATCAATTGTAGGACGAGTCATCAATCCTCGATTAACCCTGAGTACGCGCTTTCCGACGGTCTCATAATAGCTATTGAAAAGGAAGCCATAGTCGTCATTGAAAACCTTAAATCCAGGAGCATTTGAAAGTACAAAAGTCTCAAAAAACCAAGTCGTATGTCCAAGGTGCCACTTCGGTGGGCTTACATCCACGACGGGCTGGACAACAAAATCTTCGGGTTTGAGCGGTTGACAGATCTCAAGAGAAAGGTCACGAACGGACTGATATCGAGCAAGTAAGATTTCAGCGGGTGGAATCGTGGGTGTCTTGGTTGCTAAATCGATAATACGGGAGTTTTATTCTTGATTAAAGTTGTGGAATGTATACCTCTCGTACAACGGAATTGTTAGTTAATTGGACTGCTAATTCATTTTTTGTACTTGCCAAGACATTCGTGGGCTATTGGTTGTAACACCTATATAAATGACACTAGATAGATAACCCCTCTAATATTGCAGATCCATTCGCTGATGTATTTTCGGGTCAACTTAGGGTATAAGTTCCTACTTCTGTTACCCCTTCGATGAAGCTTATATACCTAGGACTTCTTGGTCTCATTCTACTGACTCACGCCTCTTGCCGTGAGCAGGAATCACTCAATGCAGAGGTCGATCCTACATTTAGGCCTTACCTCATCGACTTTATAGAAGAAGCTGCTCTTCGCGGACTTAACGTCAATGAGCCTTTAAAAGAGGTCACGATTATTTTCGGTCCGACACAGAACCCCTTCTGGGATGGGCAGTGCAACCAGGAGGAGAAACGCATCATTATTAACCCTATCAGTTGGGAGAATAACGACGCAGCTCAAAATCGACTGACGATCTTTCATGAGCTTGGCCACTGTCTTCTTGGCCGAGAGCACTTCAATGACATATTGCCGAACGGAGAATGGCAGAGCATCATGAGAGGTGGCCAACCTGTCGCTAACCGGTCCTTCATCACTAATTTCAGTGGCTTTAGAACCGAATACTACCTCGATGAGCTATTCGAAGCAGCAGATAATCTCCCGACATGGGTAAAAGAGAGTTTCGAGCTGACCCCAAGACTAGAGCCCAAATACCAGGAGGTCTTCATTGAGCGCACATCAGGATGGAATACATCGAACGGCTCCACTCCTGTCTATACCAGAGGTCAAACCCGTCTCATCACTCAAGACGAGATTAGTAATCTCAATCAGGATGAGGTCAGTTTATCAGGTAATGGCAATTACAGGATTGACCTCACTCTCGAGATATTGTCAGGAGACAATTTCTCCGGTCTGACTTGGGGTCAGAACTTACAGGAAGAGGGCAATTACATGCTCATTAATAGCTCAAGACAGATCGTCATTGGCTCAAGACAGAATAATGTCCCAACCATCCAGATAGGCTCAGACTTCATCAATCCTGTTGGGAAGAACATTATCACTGTTCAAAGAATTGATAACTTCAATTACGGGTTTATCAACAACAAATTTGTCTACCGCTGGGAAGTATCAGATCAGGTTACACACAACTTTGGCATCACCGCCAATCCTGCCATGGAGGTCAGGCTCCATGAGATGAGTGTGTTTGTACTTGAAGACTAAACTTAGACGTAGTTGTTAAGCATGACAGGCATGACGAGCATCAGCAGATCCTCATTGTCATCCTTCTCTTCAGGTATGATAAGACCAGCCTTATTAGCCGCCTGAAGCTTCATCATCAGTTTCGCAGACTCAAGGTTGCTCAACATTTCGATAAGGAACTTAGCATTAAAGCCAATCTCGATATCCTCCCCTTCATGCTCGCATGATAGACGCTCATTGGCCTCATTAGAGAAGTCAAGGTCCTCAGCAGAGATCATTAATTCACTACCGGTAATTTTCAATCTTACCTGATGAGTAGTCTTGTTTGCGTAGATAGCTATCCTCTTGAGTGAGCTCAGGAACTCCACACGATCGATGACCATATTGTTCTCGTTATCCGAAGGGATCACATTCTCATAATCAGGGAAGCGCTCGTCTATCAGTCTACAGATCATCTTGATATTACCAAAACTGAAGAACGCATTAGCAGCATTAAACTCAACACTTACATTAGTATTCTCAGACGGAATGGTTGACCTAAGCAGTGTTAATGCTTTTCTTGGGATGATCATCGAGTGATCCATATCACCGGCAATATCCACTCTTCTATACCTGATCAGCCTGTGGCCGTCAGTTGCCACAAACGTGGTGCTCTTGTCATCCAACTTTAAGTAAACCCCTGTCATTGCAGGTCTCAATTCGTCATTGCTAGTCGCGAATATGGTATTTGCGATAGCGGAAGCCAGAACATCTGAAGACATATCTACAGAGTAGCCGTCAGCCACTGCGGGCACTTTCGGAAAGTCAGTTGCATTTTCACCAGAGAGCTTATATCGACCATTGTCAGAGCTGATCTCTATGCTGTAAGACTCCTCGTCTATCGAGAATGTCACTGGCTGCTCCGGAAGGTTCTTCAATGTCTCCAACAATATCTTGGCCGGCACAGCAATGCTACCATTATCCTTCGCCTCTACCTGTAGCTCCGTAATCATTGAGGTCTGCAAATCAGAAGCGGTCACGGTGAGGTTTCCTTCGTTGATTTCGAATAGGAAATTCTCAAGAATGGGCACCACAGGATTGGTGGTGATCACGCCGTTGATGGCACTGAGTTGCTTAAGTAAATATGATGAGGAGACTATGAATTTCATGGGGCGGTAGGTTGTATGTCTTTAACAAAAATGCAGGTGCAAATTTACAAATAAAAATCTGAATTCAGGTATGTCAAAAGTACGGGCTAAAAGGGCTTCTCGACCTTCAGAAAATCCTTTTTTGAAGGGAGCAAAGCTTGCACTCTGCGCTGTTCGATTACCGACCAATTGCCATTGTTATCAACGGTGAGGTGCACCCTGTCTTGAGGTAGTCTCGGCCAGATAGTGAGCGAATTGCTCATTGAGGCATCAAGGTCGCTGAGCGTGATTTTCCCGATAGGTATTGTACGTGATAGACTATCGAACTGATCAAACCTGGTAATGTCGACATGCTCATTGGTTTCGAAGTAGGCATACTGCTGCAGATAGTTCATCATCCTTGCTGTATCTATAGCAGACATGTCCATCTCCTCAATACTTGGAAAGGAGTTGTCACCGGAGAAGCTTAGGTTTTCTTTGTTGGCAACATCATAGTTGATCTCTAAACGCTGGATACTCTGCCATGGCGAAGAAAAGAGCTTACGGTCTTTCCACTGCAGGTCAGTAAGGTTGAGGATGGCGGTGATATAGTTGGTGTATCCGGGTATCTCAATGATATAGGCTCGCTTATCGCCTGGACGATAAAAGTAAGATATCTTCTGAGAGGCTATACCTCCAGCATAGAACTCCAGTTCCGTTTGGCCATTGGTGATAACGGTCACTTTGGTACCATTGCTTGTGAGATCTTCAATTACTGCTTGATTACTCGCCTTGGCCACAGGTCGTTTGATCTGCCACTGTTGCATCATGCTGAAAAGCACCTGTTGCAGTGATTTGTCGAGTACGAACTTATCATCCACTCTCCACTCACCTTGATGATCCAGCACTACTTCCCTATCCGACTGTGTCATCACAATCTGATCGGATAGCTCTGGCTGCTCCAGACGAAACATCGTCGGATCATAATCGACACTCGTCTTATTCCCATCAGTTAAGATTAGTCCCGTCAGGATGCCGAGACCCACAATTATCAATATCAAGAAAACCTTTGACCGCTCCATGATTAGTGATTTGTGTATTTACGTTTTCTTAAAATTGATCGGCCTATCCCAAAAGCGACAAGTACGACTAACGGCAGTAGTAGATTGATCACTTGCCAGTAACTCCGTTCGTCATCCACCTTCACCTTGTCTAGAGGTCTGATCTTGATTTCTTTTAACCTCGTGTTGATGATCCCATCATCGTCAAGCATATACTCTAGGGCATTGCTCACAAAATCTTTGTTAGCGTAATTGACCTTCTGCAAGGGATCGTACCCCAAATCCTGCGGCTGGTCACGATCAAATTCATTCCGAATGAAATCACCATCGCTCACCACTAGCATCCTTGAGGCAGCCCCTGTTTCTTTGAATCCGGCTTTGTCTATCCCATTCGGTAAAAGGCGATTTCGGTACAGAGAATTAAACTCACCCTCCAATAGATAAGCCACTGGCTGAGGTCCTTTGTTGTACAGGTCAGGATTTAGTTCGTTTCTCAGATCATTGAACTTAACATTCACTGGGCTTGAGAGCACCCTGGTGTAAGGTGAAGTCAGCATCAAAGGTGTCTTCTTGATACCCTCAGCTTTGACCGTATCAATAGTCGACGCAAACTTCATGATCGAGGCGTCCAGGTTTCGTACGATCTGATGATCCCCGTAAGCATTGATCAGCGGGAAAAACGGCCAAGGCAACATCCTGATCTGAGCCTGATCTCCCATGTTACCCGCTACTACTGGAAAGACACCACAGTTGATGTCCTGAATATAGTTGGTATTGATACGGACACCATACCTGAAAAGGAGGTCGTTAAGATTCGTGTTATAAGGAAAAGCAAAGGTGCCCTCACCGCTCGCACTGTCCATGTTCACACTCAACGCATCGAGAAACATCATCATACGCCCACCATTCATGACATACTGATCGAGCATGTACTTTTCTTTTTCGCTAAATGCCGAAGTGGGCTTGGAGAGAATAACCAAATCATAATCCACCAGAGGTGTGGTGCGCTGAGGAAGATTAATCTGGTATACATCGTATTTATCGACCAGTAAGCTGGTAAAACCAGCAACCTGTAAAGAATCTAGTTCTCCGTGTCCTTTGACAAGGCCAATGCGTTTACGATCATCACTCGCCAGTTTCTTGATAGCCGAGATCAACTCATACTCGAGATTTTCTATACTCTGATTGAGTGTCTCATCTGGAGTCGCTCCACGATTTCCTTTGAGCAGCATCACTCCCTGCTCCTCTCCAAAGTAAGACACTATAGCGCCAGGAAAGATGAGCTTCTCTGTCTTTCCAGCCTCCCCTTGATACGAAAGGTTCGTTGGTTGGATACCTTTTTCTCCTAAATATCGATAGTACTCATTCTTGCTGCGATCTGTTTTGGCAAGGTCAGGATCTACGAATGTGAATTGCACATTGTCATCTGCATAATACGCAAACTGCTCCAGCAACTCCCGAATAGACTTCTGTAATCGCTTAAAGCCGCTTGGAAGTTCTCCTTCTAGATAGACTTCTACGTAGACCACATCTTCCAGATTCTCGAGCTGTCGCTGAGTGGCTTCAGAGATACTGTATCGCTGTTCCTCGGTCAGGTCAAGCCTTAAAGGAAAGCGATCAACGAGCTGATTCACCACCAAGATCGTCACGACCACCAGTACGAGCCGCAATAAGTCCTCTAGCTGATTACTTTTCCAATTCACCATTTTCTGCTGCGGATAATGGTGAAGGTGGTGGCCAGGAAGAATGCCATCACGCTGAAAAAGTAGACCAGGTCTCTTAAATCGAGTAAGCCTTTGCTCAAAGTTTTGTAGTGGTAGACTATTCCTATTTGAGAGATAAGTAGTGATAAGGTACCCCAAACATCAATATTGGCGATAGCCTCAAACCCGTCAAAAAAGATAAAGCAGAAGAAGACGGCCAGAATAAATGATACAATCTGATTGTCGGTCAATGAGCTGGCGAACATGCCTATTGCTGCAAAGAGACCTCCCAAAAGAATCAGGCCGATGTAGGAACCGATGATGCCAGGAGTATCAATATTCCCGGTAGGGTTACCTAGCTGGTATACAGAAACATAATAAATGAGCGTCGGGAGAATCGAGAAAATCACCAATGCCCATGAGGCCAGGAACTTGCCAAAGACGATATCCCAGTCGGTCAATGGGCGCGTGAGCAATAACTCAATCGTGCCCGTCTTGCGCTCCTCAGCCAGTGTGCGCATAGTGATCGCCGGTATCAAAAACATCAATACGTACGGCCCAAGATCGAAGAGTGTATCGAGGGAAGCGTACCCATAGTCGAGTACATTAGTGTTAGGGAAAATCCAGGTCAGTAAGCCGATACCCGTTAGGAATACGCCGATCACGATGTAGGCAATGAGCGAGTTGAGGAAGAGGCTGATCTCTTTTTGAAATACGGCTAGCATCTAATCCTTGGTAGCAGTTAGTTCTCTAAATACATTTTCTAGCGAGTGTTCCTCGACGGTCAGTCCCATCAGGTCCCAGTTTTGTGCGGCCGATAGATTGACCAATTTCTTTCGTAGGTCGCTCGTTTTACTACCGCTAATTTTCCACTTCCCAGTATGAAGGTTTTCCAGCTGATCTACCCCTTCGAGCGACTGTAGCATGCTCTCGTCAATCTCTCCTGCCCACTCCACAAGTAAGGTGATGCGGTCGGCTGCTCCAGCCTTGAGGCTCTCTACAGACTGGTCTGCGACTATCGATCCTCTATTAATGATAATAGCCCGGTCGCAAATGGCCTGTACCTCCTGCATGATGTGCGTAGAAAAGACCACTGTCTTCTCTTGCGAGATTTGCTTGATCAAGTTCCTGATCTCTACGATCTGGTTGGGATCAAGGCCTGTAGTAGGCTCATCAAGGATAAGCACCTTCGGATCATGAAGTAGCGCCTGTGCCAGTCCTACCCTTTGGCGGTAGCCTTTGGACAAAGAGCCAATCTGCTTATTCTGCTCTACTTCCAGGCCTGCCATTTGGATGATCTCTTTGATACGTGGCTTCAATTTGACCGAAGGGATCTTATGCACTTTTCCGATAAAGCGGAGGTACTCGTGCACATACATATCGAGATAAAGCGGGTTGTGCTCCGGCAGGTACCCAACGATCTTGCGCACCTCCAGTGACTGCTCAGTCACATCAAATCCATCTACTAGTACTGTACCTGATGTTGATGGAATGTATCCTGTGGCAATCTTCATCGTCGTAGACTTCCCAGCGCCATTTGGGCCGAGAAATCCAAGGATCTCACCTGGCTGCACCTCAAAAGAAATATGGTCAACGGCCTTTTGTGTACCGTATGCTTTGACCAGATCTTTAACTATGATTGACATATTCGAGGCGCAAGATAATTATTCTAACCCTGAAGATTCAAGGTCAGTCGATGTGGTTTAAAGTGAAGTGAGAAGCTCTTTGATGATGGTCGTCATTCCCGGCTCAGCTTTCATCGCTGCAGCGATTATTTCGGGTACGGACACTTCCTTGATTTCGCCATAACACACATCAGTGATCACAGAAACGGCGAAAGTCGGGATATCCATATGTCGCGCGACAATTATTTCGGGTACGGTAGACATACCCACCGCATCCGCTCCGATGATTGACAGGTATTTGTACTCGGCAGGTGTCTCCAGGTTGGGGCCTGTGACGGCCGCATAGACCCCAGCATGCGCTGCAATACCCTTCTCTTCAGCTATCGCCAATGCCCGTACTACCCAGTCTTTCCGGTAGGGCTCACTCATGTCTGGAAATCGCCCACCCAGCTCATCGAGATTAGGGCCGGTCAATGGGTTCTCAGGCTGAAGGTTGATATGGTCGCTGAGGATCATCAGGTCGCTGAGCTGAAACTTAGGATTCAAACCTCCCGCAGCGTTACCTACCATCAGTGCCTGTATGCCAAGCAGCTTCATCACGCGGACAGGGAAAGTCACCTCCTGCATGCTGTAGCCTTCATAGTAGTGAAACCTACCCTGCATGACCACCACCGGCTTACCAGAAAGATGTCCCAATATCAGTCTGCCATGATGAGTCTCTACCGTGGACACAGGGAAATGCGGTATATCGTCATAGGCCAGCTCATGCTTAATCTCAATGTCGTTGACCAATGCACCAAGGCCTGTACCCAGAATAATGCCTGCCAAAGGCTGGAAGTCTGAGGTCTTCGAATTGACGTAAGTGGCCGCTTCCTTTATTTGATCGATGTACTCCAATGTGCTATTTGATTTATGGCTTGAAATATGCACGGCAAATTAAGTGAAACTGTTCGAATCAGCGTTGAAAAGGAAATACCGCTAATCCCATACATATGACGAGGACTGATACTATTAAACTGAGCAACCAACTATCCCTCTTATTGAGAGGGTTAGGGAGAGGTCAAAGGATATGCTTAGTTTAATAGTATCGCTGACATAATAAGAAACTTGAATATCATTTGCTTTTCAACGCGATTCAAAATGAATGTTCGTATGTAACCCACCTCTTTCTCCTCCCAAGAGGAGATTAGAAGGCTTCATTTTGAATCTCTTCATTTGCGCTAGAGGATATCGCTCAACGCTATAAACTTTATCCGCACCCAAGGCGTTATGATCACTTTAATTAGCACCACAATGAAATTGAAATATAAATTAGGCCTCTACCTAACCCTGCTACTGGGCGTCATGCATACTTCTGAAGCCCAGACTTATACAGTAGACACTCTTGAGAGCCGACTGGAATGGAAAGGACGAAAAGTCACCGGCAGCCACAACGGGATACTGATGATCAAGTCAGGTGAGTTGGTGATCGCAGATGGTCAGCTCACTGGAGGCAACTTCGAGATGGATATGACTACTATCCGAGTGCTCGATCTCAGCAACCGTAACATGAATGAAAAGCTACTCAACCATCTCAAGAGTGAAGACTTCTTTTCAGTAGAAGAATACCCTACCTCTACCTTCGTGATTACCTCAGCCACACCAGGCGATGCTAACGCCTACTCCATCACTGGAGACCTGAGCATCAAAGGAACCACAGCCCCAGTCACCTTCGACGCGACAGTGGATATTGCCGATAGTAACACTACCGCTACCGCAACGATCAAATATGATCGTACAGTCTACGATATTCAATACGGCTCAGGATCATTTTTCAGCAATCTTGGAGACAACATGATCAACGAGGAGATAGAATTGACAGTTACCCTAAAAGCAATCAACAAATGAGCTATATCATCGTCTGTGGTACGAACAGAAAAAACTCTGTCTCAAAAATCATTTCCGGGATTTACCAGACACTACTTTCGGAAAGAGGAATCACTGCTGACTTCATTGACCTGGCAGAGCTACCCTCTGATTTCACCGAATCTGCCCTTTATGAAAACTCGGGAAAGAACGACGAGTTCAACATCTATCGCAAGAAGATGCTGGAAGCTAAGAAGTATGTTTTCATCGTACCCGAATATAATGGTTCGTTTCCGGGTGTCTTGAAAGCATTCATAGATGGATTACAATTTCCCAACACCTTCCCAGATAAGAAATGTGCGCTCATCGGCGTATCCTCTGGCGTACAGGGCGGTGGATTGGCGCTGAGCCACCTTACAGATATCTTCAACTACTGCGGTATGAACGTGATGGCACTCAAGCCAAAGCTCTCACGCATCGAAGAAAATATGACGGGAGACAAAATCAGCAATCCACTGTACCAAGAGCTATTGGAGCAGCAGGTGGAGAAGTTGATTGGGTTTTGATTCCAAGACGACCCATCCCTCACAGAAAGGTTATAACATCTCAAAATTTCATTGTGACTCTGAAGCCGATAGTTGCTTAATTCTTCTAAGTAATAGATTGACACTATCTTCTTTTTCTTTCAAAACGGAAATAGCAGCTTTCTCATAATCTTGATAAAACTCATTACAGTCATCGTACATGATTTGATAGTATTGTATCTCTTTATCTTTTATAGCTGTATAGATAACTAGGCCCAGGGAAAACACAATCAGAAATAAAATCATCAAATTCTTTTTCATAATCATAGTTTTGCACTGCAAAATACTGTTGAAACACTTGTGGTATTGTGTTCAAAGATAATAACAGTCATGATTGCAAAAACACCAATATGGATAAGCGAATTTTAAGAAAAGCCAAATTGGTGTTAAAGCGATGAATGGAGAACACTTTTCAATACGAAAAAGGATTAAAAGCTTCAAATATGCTTGGAGCGGATTGGTTCTTCTAATCAAAGAAGAGCACAACTCAAGAATTCATTTGGTAGCAGCTTCAATAGCTGTTTGTCTGGGGATAATTTTAAAGATCAGTTTTCAGGAATGGATTGCAATAACATTTTCAATCGGGCTGGTTATTTCACTGGAACTGATTAATTCGGCAATTGAGAATTTATCCGACTTTGTCACACAAGACGAAAGCGTCTTCATTAAAAAGACCAAAGACTTAGCAGCCGGAGGTGTTCTAGTAGGAGCAGGGACAGCATTAATAATAGGTGCAATAATCTTCCTCCCTAAGTTGCTCAACTTAATACCCTAGCTGAACGCGTTTACATGCTATCAACACTTCTAGCCTAAGTTTATAACCCCGCCATCTTTGGCATTGTCGCCAAAGATTAAATGTAGGTTTGTATGTTGGCGAAAACACAACCTGGCTATTTTTTTAGACCGTCTCGCCCGCCAGTTCCAGTGCTTTATCCATTAGTTTTTTGTTGATCCAGCGACCTTTGTCGACGAGTTCGGTCAGCAAAGGTTTGATTTCTGGAATCAGGTTTAGAGATTTAGCCCTGAGTAGAACCCCAATGGTTCCCGTAAGGGGTATACCCAATTTCCTTGCCTGAGTACGTCCCATGAGTTCATCCATCACAATAAGATCACACTTCAATTCTTCTGCCAGAAGTATGACCTCCAATTCTCCTTTATCAAGTCCCGCAATAGGTGTCACCTTCTGCGGCTGACTAATCTCAATAATCGAAATCCATGGGTAATGAGAGATGTCTGTATAAGGTTTAGCTATCCCTTCTTCAAGCTCATCAAAAACAGCCTTAGGGACTATTATCGTATGATAGATTTTCTCAAGAAGTTCTAGAGAATCAATCGTCAGAAGTGAGATGATCGGCGTAGTATCGACAACTACTTTAGGCATTGTTCAAGTCTTCCTCCAAACCTTCATTCAGGAAATGAGAGGTTCCATAGGAGGCCAACGCATCTAAAAAATCAATCCTGGGGATTTCTAAAAGCTCTGCAGCCTTTCCAGAAGATATCTTGCCCATTTCGTAGAGCTTCACAACAGAAAGATTGAGCACTTCGCTTGCGAATTCCTCCTCCTTGATTTCAAGAAGCTCAGCCAATGATTGAGGTAGTTCTACTGAAACAGTGTTTTTCATTGAAATGTTATTTACAATAAAGATAAAACAAACCTCCCTGAAATCCTCCCTGTGGTCTTAGATGGGTCATATCATTGCATCAATAGGGTTTGATCAGAAGTAAAATCCCTCGCCATCTTTGGTGTTGTTACCAAAGATTAAATGCGAGTTTAGACATGAAAGGTTTAAGTCAGGTAGGGCAGCTAGCAACAACTAGCAGCTTCCCCACTCGCGGTTTCGCTAAATGGCATATTCCCTCCACACCCTTCGAAAATGCCGTAGTGTACATCCCAAGTCCCATAGAAATCAAAATATTGCTTGAAGCGGGTATCGTGGAGCATTTTGTAGGTGTTACCACATACAGTCATCATTTTCCCTTTTGGAAAGTAGTGGTGATCATCAAGGGTAAAGGCCATCTCGTTTTCCGGCACTCCTCCTTTGTATGCCACCGCCTGACCGTAATCTTCACAATCTGATTCGAGTCCTTCAATTTTTAGGAGTCGGTAGGTTACCGAATAGAAGGAGATGTCCCCAACTAAGGCTTCTACCTCTTCGTTTTCAATGGTAACTGGTTTGTCTTCAACCGCTCGAGGATCTCCAAATCCAGCTTTCTTCGCGATGCTTAGGAAATCATTCCAATAGAGCGCGCCACTCAGACACTCGCCCCAGAGCACTCTGTCGTTCTGCAAAGTTTGAGGTATTCTACGATCACTGTAGACGTCAGAAAAGTACATTTCTCCGCCAGACTTTAGCAGATCATACGCGTCTCTTAGTACTTTCAGTTTGTCTGTAGCGAGGTTGATCACACAGTTGGATATGATGATATCGAACGAGCCTTTTTCAAGATTCAGTTCATCCAACTGCTCAATATTCCCCTTGATAAACTCTACGTTGGATTTGGCATAACCAAAAGCTTCGCGATGGTACTCAACGTGATCATTGGCCACCTTCAGTTGCTCATCGGTCATATCTACACCCACTACATAGCCTTTCTCTCCTACCAGTTTCCCAGCTATGTAGCAATCTCTGCCACTGCCTGATCCCAGGTCTAAGATTCGTAACCCTTCGACTGCTGATGGTATGGTTAGTCCACATCCGTAGTATTTTGCCTGCACCTCGTCTGCTATGAGATTCAAAGCCTCTAGTATATGTTTTGGGGGCTTGGTCAGGGTAAAGCAAGCATTTGTTTTTAGATCTTCAGATTTTTGAAGTTCAGAACCATAGTATTCCTTTACTTCTTCGTGGGTATTGTTCATCGCGGTTTTTATGAGCTTTGTATCAAACCCAAGATAAACATTTGATCAGGAGCTAATAGTTTCCTGTGGCTCATTAAGTGTCACCGGAGTGCTATTCTGTGTTAGTTGATGGGTGAATGACAAATACTTCGATTTCTCACAGGTTAAGCATCTCGCTTTGAACTATTTCTTCGCTCAGACTAATATCTGCGTAAGACAACTTGTCATTTTGAACGTGCGTAGCGGGGAGGTACGACCGAAAAATCTTCTTAATTCTTACATGCACTAGGCCGTACACCTTTCCCAACTTTTATCCTTAGCAGGAACTGAGCACCCGCTGCATAAGAAGACCTCTCCTGCGTCGAGGTGACAGTAGGGGTGAGCTTTGCATTTGAGGACAGTCATAGCAAGACGATTAGATTAGATTGGGACTCAGAAAGTAAACTGCATCTTGATCAGAAATTAGATAGCAATCACCAGACACATGACAATTATATCTAATTTATTGCATTGAAAATGCTTTAGACTTAAGACATCCTCTTTGCAAACGAGGACGAGAAGACGAAAACCTATGCCTACTACGGGGAAATACAAAGTCATATAAAGAAAATACAATTCAGGTGGGCGAAAGGCAATACCCAACGACCGAAATTATGATGCGATTATCCGAAATTGTATATGCTGCTAAGAAAAGTATAAATCAACTGGTCGATCTTAAGATTGAGGGTAGCGAAAATGAGATTGAGCTGTGCGAAAAGGGGGTGAGCTGTCTGTCAAGCTAGATTTCGCATTGAAATTGCTTAAGACTAAAGACATCCTCGTTGCAAACGAGGACGAGGGACGAGGGAAAGAACTTTGTACTTTTAGATAGTTTCATATAACTAAATAAATGTTAAATTCAGATTAATAATCAAGAATGCAAATCAAATGAAACAGATTTTGAGGTTCATTTACATATATCTGGGTCCAGGATATCTACTACATATGATAAGAAAACCAAGTCCTGAAGAATATAATGATCGCGAACCGAGTCAGATCGTATTTTGGGTAATTGGTATATATGTAGGGCTATTCGGCATTGCTGATCAACGTTATCAAAACAATCTTAATGTATTATTGAGCATATATAGTGTTTATGTGGATCAATTAGGTGACAAAGTCCAAACAGAAATTTTACAGAGTTTCATAAACCTACAAGAAAGAGAAATACCTACAAAAGTAGAATTCACCGATCCTATATCAATAATCAAGTCATTTTACACTGAGACACCGAATGAAGAAATTGTAGATAATATTTCGATTATCGCTCCCCATTATTTTAATGAAAATGTTTTTCACATAAGGAATTTAAAAGCCGTAAGTCCTATCTATTGGGAAACAGCATATGACGCATCAATTATTAATAGCTCTGCAGATATTTTCGTTTTGAACAAATATGGGCAAAAGAGCACAAGCGAATTAATAAAATCAGCTGACGTGAGTTTAGATCGTGGCGTTTTCAAGTATCACACAATGGTAAACAATGATTTCAAATCTGCACGTATACTGTTGGGATCCTACTTTGACGTCTTTATACTCGATGATACTAAGCTCGGCTCGCTCTTTTTGGAACGACTTAAAGGCTCGGCAATATTTGGTGTGAGTAATTCGGGTACTGTTGAAATAATCAACTCATACATTAGAACTAACGATTATATAAAAACAGCAAATTTTTCAATAGGTTCTTCAATTATTACTGACGCGAATATTACCGCAGATTCCATTTTCTTTATGTCTGATACGAGAGTTTTTGCCGAGGATGAATACGGTATTGAATTGAATAAGAACTTTTTTTCAAATGTATCTCTAACTTATGATTATAGCGATCTTAGCTTAGAAAACAATCTTTTTTACAACTGTATGATAAATGGCGAAAAGACTACCAATATCGAACAAATAGATATTGAATGGCTTGATAAATTTTCACTCTATGCACATGGAACACTACTAAAAAATGTCTTGATGGAGCCACTTGATAGTCTTATGATACACCGTGAATAACCCACAATCAAGACCACACTAGCGCGGAACTTAGTTCCGTGATCTTACGGCGTGGATGTAACATCAGCACCAGCCTCAGTTGCAGGAAACGTACAACCAAAAGCGGGAACCCCATGGAGCTCCCGCGTACATCTGACAGAAGATGTAATAGTTTTTGATATGTAAGTGTGCTCCTAGTCTACATTGTCATGTAGGAACTTGTTGTTGCCTAGGAGCTCGTTGTTCTCATTGAGATTATAGCGCGAGACATTCTGCTCTGAAGAATGCGGCACCTTTTGCAGGTTGACATTCTTACGCTGATAAGCAGGTACCTCTAGCTTCTCCTTGAGATTGGTCTCATTGGTCTCAGTCGTGGATAGGCCTTGCAGTCGCTTCACGCGCTCCCTGGCTGCTTCCATGAGTGCTACCTTCTTAGATGGAGGGTGTGCTGCACCTTTGAGCTCTTCAAGCTCTGGATCATCATCCTCTTCCTTATTGTTGACATCATCGATGATCTCAAAGTCATCTTCGAGTCCCAACTTAAAAGACATCTCTTGTCGCTCTTCTTCAAAAGTAGCCTCCTGGTGCTCTGAAGACTCCTCTTCCTCTCGACTTACTTTAGGGCTCCAATCGGCCATAAACTGGCGATCTTCGATTTCCTCCTCCTCTTCTTCGAAGTAGCTCGGCTTAGGAGCTGCAGCTTTGGCCGCCTGCTCTTCCCACAGTCCGATTTGCTTAGTTGACTCCAAGTCATACTTCTTCACCAAAGGCTCACTGGTTTTCCTAGGCGTACTAAACGCCTCGCCATGCTCAAAGCCTGTAGCGATAATGGTCACTCGGATACTCTCACCCAACTCCGGATCTACACCGTGACCGAAGATCACTTCAGCCTCATCACCGGCAGTCTCCTGCATGAAGTCTGTGATCTCAGTCAGCTCATCCATTTGGAGTTCTGCCTCATCACCGGAGATGATGGAAAGTAAGATCTTCTGCGCACCATGGATATTCTTATTGTTGAGCAGTGGCGAATTGATTGCCAGTTCTGCCGCTCTAGAGGCTCTGTTCTCGCCAGTAGTGACGGCCGAGCCCATCACTGCAGAACCAGAGTCTTTCATGACGGTTTTGACATCCTCAAAATCCACATTGACATAGCCAGGGACAGTGATGATCTCTGCGATTCCCTTCGCGGCAGTCGTCAAGACATTGTCTGCCTGATTGAATGCTTCGCTGATCGATAGATTACCATAAATCATCCTCAGTTTGTCGTTAAGGATAATGAGTACGGTATCACAGGTTTCTTTGAGGGCCTTAAGGCCTTCCTCAGCCTGTGCCATTTTCTTCTTGCCTTCGAAAGAGAAAGGAATGGTCACGATACCCACGGTCAGGATATCCATTCCTCTGGCGATATCGGCAATTACTGGTGCCGCACCTGTACCCGTGCCACCGCCCATACCTGCTGTGATGAATATCATCTTAGTATCCGATCCGAGCAGGTCTCTAATTTCATCGCGGCTTTCTAAAGCCGCTTCTTTCCCTTTTTCAGGATTCGCTCCTGCGCCTAATCCGCTCGTCAGGTTAATACCTATCTGCAGCTTATTAGTTACCGGACTTGTATGCAGTGCCTGAGCATCTGTATTGCACACGACGAATTCCACATCGCGTATGCCCTGGTTAAACATGTGGTTGACAGCATTACTGCCACCACCACCCACTCCAATCACCTTGATGATCGACTTGTGGTGTTGGGGTAAATCAAACTTGTACATATCTTCTGTCATTTTGTTATGTAGTAAATTCTATTCTCTTGTTCTCATTCTACTTTGACACAAATGTCAGCTTTGTCACATTGAGCCTGTCGAAATGCAACAACTAAGGTTTCGACGGGCTCAACCTGACAGGTTCTACTATTGTACCCGGTGGCGTCAAAGTAATAGTGTCTCATCACTAGTATTCCTCTTTCTCATCAAAGTCATCGATGAGCAGATTCTTCGTTCGGTCGAGCATCTTCTTGAAGAAGTTGTCACCCACGACTACTCTTTCCTTGCGCTTAGAGTTGAAGCCACCTTTAGACTTGGCCTCATGGTACCTGTTTTCGCGCTCGTCGAGTGCCCTGTACCCAGAAAGCACCAAGCCTACAGAGGTAGCAAACATCGGACTCTTCACGATCTCCATCTTGCTCTTGCCCAGGTGTTCATTGGGGTACCCAATGCGTGCATCCATACCCGACATGTACTCTACAAGCTGCTGTAGATTGCTTAGTTGCGATCCACCACCAGTCAGCACGATACCACCAGCCAGTTTACTGTCAAATCCACTAGTGATGATCTCCGTATGCACCGTCTCTACGATCTCTTCCATTCTTGCCTCGATGATATTGGCGAGATTCTGAATGGATATTTCCTTCGGGGGCCTATTACGCAAGCCAGGAATAGAAACAATCTCATTTGGACTAGCCTCTTCCGCAATTGCTCTGCCAAAGCGCGTCTTGAGAAGTTCCGCTTGATGCTCCATCACCATACAGCCCTGCTTGATATCAGAGGTCAGGATATTACCTCCGAACGGAATCACAGCGGTATGACGGATGATGTTGTCATGGAAGATGGCGATATCAGTGGTACCACCACCGATATCCACCAAACATACACCCGCTTCTTTTTCTTCCTCGCTCAGCACAGCAAGACTCGATGCTAATGGCTCAAGGATTAGATTTTCAATGTCCAATCCAGCCCGTCGGACACATTTATTGATATTGTTGATCGCATTCGTTTGAGCAGTGATGATGTGGAAATCAGCCTCAAGCTTCACTCCTGACATACCCACGGGATCCTTAATGCCTTCTTCATAGTCCACCGTGTAGTCTTGAGGCATCACATGAATAATCTCGCTCCCCGGAGGAATCACGATGCGGTACATATCGTTGGTGAGGCGATTTACATCTTCTACCGTAATCTCGTCCTCGTTGGAATTACGGGTGATAGAGCCGTGATGTACGCTACTCTTGATATGCTGCCCCGCGATACCGACATTGACCACTCGGATGTTGATACCCGACTGCTCCTCTGCCTCCGCTACTGCTTTCTCGATAGCATGGATGGTCTTGTCAATATTGGTGACTATACCGCGGATCACTCCGTCTGATACGGCCTTACCCATGCCAAGGACTTCCAGCTTACCGTATTCGTTTTTGCGACCTACTATGGCGCAAATTTTCGTGGTGCCTATATCTAAGCCGACAATTATTTTATCCTGTTCCATATTGTCTCTATTATTATTCACAAACGATCTGATTCTCAAACTTTAAACTGACAGTGGTGTATGTATTCCATCCCTTGATCGGGAGTATTTCTTTGTAAAAGACCATTAGCCGTCTCAGCTTTTGATCTATCTGCTCTGGTAGCCCAAATTCTACCGTCTGCTTGGTAACTTGTGGTATTAGCTGCACTTCGAAGTTCTTTTTGACATAGAGTTGAGCGATCTGTGCCTTCCAGAATTCATCCTGATCAATCGTTTGGATCAGTTCAAATAGCCTGGCACCTTCCGGTGAAGCATTAAGGTTTCCTATCAGGAATTCATTCTTGTTCTCCAGCTCGATCAGCATCACCCTGGCTGTGTATCTTTCTGATATAGGCAGAATATCACCATCATCATCGATATAAAAGTCTTGCCCGGCGGGATCGAATATCCTGGCAATAGGACGGCTCTGCTCCACGGTGACAATGAGGTTACCCCTATGATCAAGGTAGGCCTCTGCATCTGCCACGAACTTATTCGCCAGTATGCGCGACTCTAGCAGCTTCAGGTCGAGCATGCCTAGCTCGGTAGCCAGTAAGTAGTTCTCGTCATCAGCGTTGATCAGCGCTTTGACATCTTCAGCGTCTATGAAGTGATTCTGGTACTGATTGTCGATGTTGATGATAAGATCATTGATCTCGCGATCTCCATGTCGCTTACCGGAAAAAGCTATGCTTACGACCATCACGAAGCATAACACTCCCCATACGATCAGCTTGACTAATCTACCCTTCCACATGATGCCTCCTTCCTTTGAGTTGTTCGGCTATAGGAGCGACCAGTCGATCGATATCACCCGCGCCTACGGTAAGTAATACTTCAATATCATTTGCTCCTACCCAGTCAACCAGATCAGACTTGCTTACAAGTTGCTTGTAGTTTGTAGTCAGCTTATCCAAAAGCAGCGTTGCGTCAACGCCAGGAATAGGCTGCTCCCTTGCAGGATAGATATCTAATAAGACCACCTCATCCGACTTAGAGAGCTCCTGAGCAAAACCATCCATAAAATCTCGTGTACGACTGTAGAGATGAGGCTGGAAAATCGTTGTAATCTTCTTCTCAGGATAAAGTGCTCTTACGGACTTGATCAAAGAAGCTATCTCTGAAGGATGATGGGCATAGTCGTCTATGAACACTAGCTCTCCGTCCCGAAGGATATATTCAAACCTTCTCTTGACACCACGATAAGCTGCGATACCTGCTTTGATGGTTTCAGCATCATAGCCTAGTTCGGATACGACACCTATTGCTGCTAAGGCATTCTCTACATTATGAAATCCTGGAAGAGAAAGCTGTACTCCCTTGATATCAATTTTGCCACTTACATCAAACTGGAATAGGCCGTCAGATATTTTTACGTTGGTGGCGTGGATATGACCAGCATCCAATCCATAAGTAGTTGTCGTCACATATTCCGGTAGGTCGAGCTCCGGTGCTACTCCCTCATGCACGAATAGATGGCCGCCCTTAGCAATCTTGGCGATGAACGCATTGAATGAATCCTGCATGGCACTGTGATCGCCATAGATATCAAGGTGATCCGCATCTATCGCCGTGACAATTGCCATTTCAGGGCTCAGCTGTAGGAAGGAGCGATCATATTCGTCCGCTTCCACCACCGCCCAGCTATCTTGATCACCCACGATTAAGTTGGAGTTGTAGTTAGTCATGATACCCCCCACAAAAGCGTTGACAGGATGGTCAGCGTGCTTCAGAAGATGTGCTACCATCGAGCTGGTAGTGGTCTTGCCGTGTGTACCCGCTACCGCAATCGATGAAAGACTCTTTGTGATAATACCAAGTACTTGCGATCGCTTTAAGAGCTGATAACCCTGATCCACAAAATAATTATACTGCTGATGGTTCTGAGGAATGGCTGGCGTGTATACCACTAAGCCGCCATCTCTCGCGTCGATCACTGACTTAGGAATATCCGCAACTTTATCTTGATAGCTGATCTCAATCCCCAACGCTTCCAATTCTTTGGTAAGAGGTGAAGGTGTGAGATCATACCCGCTGACTTGCTTGCCAGTATGATGAAACCACCTCGCCAAGGCACTCATGCCGATACCACCGATCCCGAGGAAATGGACGATATGTATATCTCCCAACCTCATGCGATCATGCGTTTGATTTCTAATGCTATGTCGTTGGCAGCATTTGGCTTAGCCAGCTTGCCAATATTCTCAGATAAGTTTTTTTGCTGATCTAAGTCCTCCAATAAGCCAAGCACAGCAGGAATCAGCTCCTCGTTGGCATTCACATCCTTGATCATCAGCGCAGCATCATCTTCGACTAATGCCATGGCGTTTTTAGTCTGATGATCCTCTGCCACATTAGGTGAAGGCACAAAAACAACAGGCTTTCGTACCAGGCAAAGTTCTGATATCGATAATGCCCCTGCTCTTGAGATCACTACATCCGCTGCGGCATATGCCAAATCCATTTCTTTGAGGAAAGGCATCATCCTCACATTAGACAAGTCGAAGCTGGCAGACCGCTTTTCCATTTCATCGAAATAGAATTGACCAGTCTGCCAGATCAACTGTACATCACACTTGACTAGCTGGTGAAGGCCATTAACCATACTCTCATTGAGCGAACGAGCGCCTAAACTGCCGCCAATGAGGAGTATGGTTTTTTTACTTTCTGATAAGCCAAAATGCTCAAGGGCCTTAGCACGCTGAGTGTCCTGACTTACGATATCTTTTCTTACGGGATTGCCCGTAAAGACGATCCTGTCCGCTGGGAAGAATCTCTCCATCCGCTTATGCGCCACGCAGATGCGATCCACGCGATTAGCCAGCCATTTGTTGGTGAGGCCAGCATAGCTGTTTTGCTCCTGAATCAACGAAGGAATCTTTTTTGCGGTAGCGGCATAGAGCAATGGGCCACTGGCATATCCGCCAACTCCGACCACTGCATCCGGCCGGAACCTCTTTAAAATCTTGAGTGACTTCAGAATAGATGAAATCACCTTGAAGGGGAATGACAGGTTGTCGAGCGTCAGCTTGCGCTGGATGCCACTGATCCAAAGTCCTTCTATTGGGAAGCCCGCCTCAGGCACCTTTTGCATCTCCATCTTGCCCTTGGCGCCTACGAATAGAATCTCGACATCTTCCAGCAACTGCTGCAATGCCTGGCCAATAGCTATCGCAGGATAGATGTGACCTCCAGTGCCCCCTCCGCTAATGATGATTCGATATGGTCGCTTCGTCTCGATAGTTACTTGTTATGCGGCATCCGCCATTTGACCCCTAAACTCATTTCCTTGTCCTGCTGACTCTTCATCAATCTCTCCACGGCTTACGCTAAGGATGATGCCTAGCGCAATACCTGTAAATAGCTGAGAGGTACCGCCCATGCTGACTAGGGGAAGCGTCAGACCAGTGATTGGCCCAAGACCCACCGCCACAGCCATGTTGACCATGGCTTGCAACACCAGCGCGAAACTCAGCCCTGCACTTAATAGTCCTCCATAGGCGCGATCGCTGTTCATGACGGTCTTAGTACCTCGGTACAGCAGCGCCAGATACAGAAAGAGGACAACAGCTCCTCCAATTATCCCATATTCCTCGATGATGATGGCATAGATAAAATCCGAGTAAGACTGAGGTAAGAAATTTCTTTGATCGCTCTGTCCCGGTCCCTTACCAGAAATACCTCCCGTGGCTATCGCGATATAAGCTTGCTTAGCTTGGAAAGGGATATTGTCTTTATCGAAGAAACTCTCCACTCTACTAATGGCGGTATCTCCTCGTTGGCCGACATAGAGCGCAACACTACCTGCTACTGCCCCGATGAGCACCAGCAATGCTAAGTATCTAATCGGTACTCTACCGATAAAGAGTAGCAACATACAAGTGCCAAAAATCAAGACGCTCGTTGACAAATCAGTCATGGCAATCAATCCGCAGATCACCCCAATCCAGAGGAGTATTGGGATGAGTGATTCTTTAATGTTTTCGATGCTCTGCTGTCGCTTGGCCAGCATACTCGCAATCGTCACGATCAGAGCGAGCTTAGCAAGGTCTGAAGGCTGGAATGCCTGGTTGATGACCGGAATATTGATCCATCTAGAGGCATCATTGACGTTCATACCAAACTTCCATGTGATGAGCAGCAGTGGTACTGAAATCCAAAGCGCCAACCAGCTGAGCTTGGCATAGTAGCGGTAGTCAATCTTATGCGCCACCCACATGGCAAAAAGGCTCAATACTACAAGCAGTGAATGCTTGATCAGGTAGTACTCAGTATCTCCTTGCATTTTCTGATAAGCAAGAGAGCCAGTGGCGCTATAGACCACCAAGATCGACATGATCGACAATGCGATGACGATGAACCAGATTACCGGATCACCTTGCAGGTTTCTTTTTCTCCAGGTTTGATTCATGAGATGGCCTTGTTTTTGGATTCAACTTTATCTCTAAGGGTGAGCACTTCCTCTCGGAACTGATCACCTCTATCTTCATAACTCTTAAACAGATCGAAGCTGGCACACGCTGGAGAAAGCAGCACTATGTCACCTTTTTCCGCTAAGGTAGTGGCTTCCTTGATGGCTTTCTTGAGGCTCGAAGTACTGATCGCAGGCACCTTATCACCGTAGTGATCCATCAGCTTACTGTTATCCTTACCCAAGCATATCAGTGCCTTTACCTTCTTGTTGACCAGCTTATCAAGGCTCTTATAGTCATTGCCCTTGTCCACTCCACCGGCTATCCAGACAATGGGCTGATCTAAGCCATCTAGGGCATAGAAAACAGCATCTGTATTGGTCGCCTTTGAGTCGTTGACGTAGCGTATTCCGTTGATCTCTGCCACCTCTTCTAGTCGGTGAGGCGCATTGACAAAGCTCTTGAGCCCCTTGATAATACGCTGAAGCGGTGCACCGATATGCATGAGGCTGAGCACAGCAGCGATCATGTTGATCATGTTGTGCTTGCCAATCAAGGTCACCTCTGAGGTAGGGATCTTCTCCGTGTCCTGATGGAACTTGAAGACAAGATGATCCTGATCGAGGTAGCCTCCGTTTTGCAAAGGCTGCAGCAGTGAAATCGCAAAGAGGCTCGCTTCGACATTTCGTCTGTTTAGCTCCTGCACGATGGGCTGGTTATCGCTGAAATAGATCAACACCTCCTCTTTGCCCATGTTTCTGATTATCCTAAACTTAGAAGACACATACTTCTCAAACTGGTAATCGTATCGATCCAGGTGATCAGGTGTGATGTTGAGCAGTATCGCGACATCAGGTTTGAAAGTGTCAATACCATCTAGCTGAAAGCTGCTCACCTCAAGCACATAAAAATCATTACCATCCTCGACCGCTAATCTGGCAAAGCTGTGACCAATATTACCACCGAGGGCTGCTTTGTATCCACAAGACTTGCAGAGGTGGTGCGTAAGTAGTGTAGTAGTCGTTTTACCGTTGGTGCCAGTGATGGCAATGATCTTCTTGGACTTATCGATATGCCGATAGGCGAACTCAATCTCCGAGATCACTGGAATACCCCGCTCAACAGCCCTCTGAATTAAAGGTGCCTTATCAGGAATACCTGGACTCTTAACAATAAGGTCAGCGGACAATACCTGATCCTCAGAATGTCCTTCCTGCTCATAATTGAGCTGGTTTTCACGGATTTCCTTTTGGAATCGAAGCGCAATCTTGCCTGCGTCAGACAAGAGATAGTCATATCCCCTGGCTTTCGCCAGCAAAGCCGCACCTACGCCGCTTTCTCCTGCACCCAATATGACTACCTTATTACTCATTGGCTGTCCTTGTACTTTGTTTTGATGGCCTTTTCGATCAACATGTTGTAAGCGATCACATAATGCGAGAGTAGCTCCTCACCTTCCGTAATCAAGTCCATGTGCTTTCGCTTATCCTCCTGACGTAGCAGGTCAACTTGATAAATGGCCTCATCGCATTCCTCCTCCAGTGCATCAATACATTTGTAGAATTGATCCCTTTCCTTGGACAAGAAAGCATTGTTGAGATGCTCCTTGATGAGGCGAATAGAACGGCTGATGCTCATCATTGCCTGAAAGGCTATAATAGAAGGATGCATCTCGGACTGGTCCAAGACCCTGCCCAAAAAATCATCACTCATTCTATATAATTGCGATAGTCTCATTATCTAAGTTTTAAAGTCGCCAGGGACATGATGGCCAGCAGTACGCCTATTGTCCAGAACCTGGTTACTATTTTGGTTTCGTGTAATCCTTTTTTTTGGTAATGATGATGAAGCGGGGACATCAGAAAAACCCTTCGCCCTTCACCATATTTTTTCTTAGTGTACTTGAAGTAGGCGACCTGAATCACCACAGACAGGTTCTCTACCAGGAATATCCCGCAGAAAATTGGGATCAAGAGCTCTTTGCGAATCGCGAATGCCAGCACTGCGATGACGCCACCTAGCGCGAGGCTTCCTGTATCTCCCATGAATACCTGAGCTGGATAAGAGTTGTACCAGAGGAAGCCGATGCATGCTCCAACAAATGCAGTACAAAAGATCACAAGCTCCCCAGAATCAGGGATGTACATGATATTGAGATACTCCGAGAAGATCATATTTCCCGATAGGTAGGCGAAAATGGCCAATGTCAAGCCAATGATCGCCGAGGTACCTGCCGCCAAACCATCCAGACCGTCGGTCAGGTTAGCTCCATTGGAAACACTCGTAATGATAAAAATGACGATGAGGACGAACAGCATCCAGGAGTAGGGATCAAGGAATTGCGGTAGTAACCAATCGTACTGGAACTCATTGTTCTTAACGAATGGAATCGTGGTGACCAATGCCTGATAGTCTGTATGCTTGATTCCAGCTGCTATATTTTCGGCCGTTACTGGTTCCATAAAGTCCCTCACCACCACAGACTCGTTGAACACCAGCGTGAGCCCAACAATCAAACCCAGAATGACCTGGCCAATGATCTTGAACTTACCAGAAAGTCCATCTTTGTTCTTTTTCTTGATTTTGAGGTAGTCATCAAGGAAACCAATGAGCCCTAGCCACAGTGTAGTAAGCAGCATCAGCAAGATGTAGACATTGTCCAATCGGCAGAAAAGGAGTACTGGAATGACAATCGCTAGGATAATTATGATACCACCCATGGTCGGCGTGCCCTTCTTCTCCAGCTGACCTTGTAGGCCTAAGTCACGAACCGCTTCGCCCAACTGGTTGACCTGAAGCATTCTGATGATATACTTGCCAAAGATGATGGTGATGATCAGGGAGAGTAGCGCAGACATACCTGCCCTGAAGGAGATGAATTGGAATACTCCAGCCCCCATCAGGTTAAATTCTTTGTCCAGATAATCAAATAAGTAATAAAGCATCGCTCAGCTACTCATTAAATAATTCAAGCATTTCATTCACTACTTTCAGGTCATCAAAGTCATGCTTGACGCCTGCTACCTCTTGGTAAGTCTCATGGCCCTTACCTGCGACCAATATGATATCATTTGCATTGGCCATTCGACATGCGGCCTTGATGGCTTCCCGTCGATCCGCATTGACCATTACCTTCTTAGTCAATGACTTAGGCACTCCCTCTTCCATATCATGGATGATGCCCATCGGCTCCTCATCTCTTGGATTGTCAGAGGTCAGTATGACCAGATCGCTATATTTTGCACTTACTGCAGCCATCATTGGCCGTTTGGTTTGATCTCGATTACCTCCAGCACCCACTACCGTAATGACTTTCTCTATTCCCGTTCGGAATTCTTTGATGGTCTTGAGCACATTCTCAAGCGCATCCGGTGTATGTGCATAATCAATGATGGCGGTGATCCCGTTCTGTGACTTAGTCACTTGAAATCTTCCTCTTGCCGCTTCTACTTGGCTCAGCTGCATCAATGACTCCTCGGGATCTTCACCAAGTAGACATGCTACCGCAAAACTTGCTAGCAGGTTATAGGCGTTGAAATTTCCGATGAGCTTGAACCATACCTGCTTTCCATCAAGGTCGAGTTCCAAGCCTTCCATGGAGTTAGACAACACTTTGGCCTTGAAGTCCGACATGTTCTTAAGACCATAGGTATATTTCTTGGCGCCTGTATTCTGCATCATGACCGACCCGCGCTTGTCATCATTGTTCACTAGCGCAAATGCCGATTTTGGCAACTCATCAAAGAGCATCTTCTTAGCCTTGATGTAGTCATGGAAAGTGTGATGATAGTCCAGATGATCATGAGAGATATTTGTAAATACCGCCCCTGCGAACTTTAATCCAAAGGTTCTACGCTGATGGATCGCATGCGAGCTTGCCTCCATGAAGCAATGTGTGCAGCCCTTATCCAGCATTTCTTTGAGTAAGGAGTTCAGCTGAATAGCATCAGGTGTCGTATGCGTTGCAGGTATGACCTCCTCGTTGAGCTTATTCTCGACTGTAGAAAGCATGCCTGTATTGAAGCCTAGTCTTCTAAAGAGCTGATGGAGTAGCGTGACGGATGTAGTCTTTCCATTGGTGCCGGTCACGGCTACCAGCTTCATCTTCTCAGATGGATTGTCATAGAAGTTGGCTGCTATGGTACCGAGTGCCTCTGCAGAATTGTCCGCTAGGATATAGGTCACATCCTTGATCTGCTTGTTGGGCATGGTCTCACAGACCACCGCCACAGCTCCAGCGTTTACTGCTGCCTCTATATAGTCATGGCCATTGACCTGGGTGCCCTTGACCGCTACGAACAAGTAGTCCTGCTTCGACTCTCTCGAGTCAAAGCAAATACCACCTATCACTCTATTCATATCACCTGATGTAGAGACTAATGATACCTTGTACAATATGTCTTTAAGTACCGTCATGAGCCGAGTGTAAGCACAATCTTGTTTTGTTGTTCGATATTACTTCCAGGCCAAATTGACTGATCGGTGACCCTACCTTTGCCTTCGATGGTGACTTCAAGTCCCTTATTTTCCAATAGGAAAACTGCATCGCGTAGCGTCATACCACGCACATCCGGCATTAGATTGTTCTTAATGCCGTTTGGCTTCCACTGAATTGCATTGTTGTCGATGCTCGCCTTCACCCAATCCGATCCATTGGCCGAGTGATTTGAGATGCCCAACTCATGAAGGATCATACTTAGATCATCCTGCTGTCCAGAGCGAACGACAGGAAATATCCCCGCTTGGTAGACACCTTCCAGCTCTTCATCTTGCAGCTCCAGGTCAAGCGTGTAGATCTTATCAGCTATGGCCTTGAACACTGGCGCTGCTACATCACTACCGTAAATCTGGTAACCCTTAGGGTTGTCGATCACCACAATACAGCTATACTTGGGTGCCTCGGCCGGAAAATAACCAGCAAATGAGGTGTAGTAACTATTGGTATATCTACCATTTACCGCCTTCTTGGCGGTACCTGTCTTGCCAGCAATGCGATAGTAGCTATCATTGATATTGGCGGCTGTTCCTCGCTCTACTACACCTTCCAATAGGAGTTTCACTTCTTTGAGGGTCTGTGGAGAGCATATTTGCTTATTCAGGATCTTGGCCTCAAACTCTTCTATGCGCTTATCGGCCCGCTGCACACTCCTCACAATGATCGGCTGGATCATACGGCCGTTGTTGGCAACAGCATTATATAAGGTAAGCGTATGCAATGGCGTGAGCTTGAGCTCATATCCATGCGACATCCACGGTAGGGTAATACCACTCCAGGTAGAGTCCTGAGGGGTCTTAATGTAAGGCTTGCCTTCTCCTATCATCTGAAATCCCAGAGGATCCGCAAGGCCCAGCTTGTTGATATAATCTACAAACCTGTTCGGATCAGCACCGAACTCTTCAGTGACGAGCTTGGCAATCCCGATGTTCGAAGACTTCTCGAATACTTCTTTGACCGTGATTTTACCATAGCCGCCAGGCTTGTGATCTTTCATCACCTCATCATAGAAGTTATAAGACCCGTCACCTGTATCCACTGTATCTGACAATTGGATTTTGCTGTTTTCAAGCAATGCGATCATACTGGCCAGTTTGAAGGTCGAGCCTGGTTCACGTGAACCTTGACCACCAACTGCATAATTGTATCGCTCCCAATACCGACCATCTTCATTCTTACTTAGATTCGAGATGGCCTTGATCTCACCAGTAGCCACTTCCATGACGACCACCGTACCATAGTCAGCCTGATGCTTTTCAAGGGCTCCTAGCAGTGCCAATTCTGTTACATCCTGCAGATTAATATCTATTGTGGTAACTATATCCAGCCCGTCTTCTGGCCTGATCTCCGTGCCATCATATACAGGTCTCCATCCGCCACCCGACATTTTCTGAAACAGGGATTCACCGTTTCTCCCAGCGAGGTACTTGTTGAATGAGTACTCCAGTCCTACGACACCACGATTGTCATCATTGACCATGCCGATCGTCCGGTACCCCAAATAGGAAAACGGCCGAAACCGCTTGTTGACCTTTTCGAATATCACGCCACCCTTCATTCGACCTTCTCTAAAGATGGGCCAATTGGTCATCTCCTTTTTGGTCTGATAGTCGATCTCATCACGGTTGAGTACCATGTATCTCCTGCCAGAAACGCGCGCATCCGTAATCTTTCTTTTGTATTCCTTTGCTGATCGATTCTTAAAATGACTGGACAGCAATTGCGATAGCGAATCGATACTCGACTGAAAGAGCCGATCACTCGCGATAGATGGATCAATTGCCACGTTGTAGAAAGGCAATGAAGTCGCAAGTAGGCTGCCATTATCAGAGTAGATATTACCTCTGGTTGCCTTGACAGTCATATACTTCAGACCAATCTTGTCCGCAAGGTCACGCCACCGCTCACCTTGATTTACCTGTAAATCAAAAATTCGATACAGAACTACTGCACCGAATATGGCAATGAAAAGGAATGCCAATCTGACTCGTATCAATATGGATTTCTTGACACTCATTCCTTGGTCACTATGATTTTTGTGGGTGGTACTTCTAATACTTTGAGGCCAAGCTTCTCCGCTTGCTTTGCTACCTCGGACTGCTTGGTAGCATACATATATTCTGACTTCAGCGTCGTGAAGTCTGCTCTAAGGTCCTCTGTCTGTATCTCGAGAGAATTGATTTTCCGTATGGTCTTTTCTGTGTAGTGACGGTTGCCGATATAGAAGATACCGAGCGCCGTAAGGAAAATGAGGTGGGGTAGGATATGTACCGGCACCCCTTCTTTGAAGAGGGAATTGATGTTGACGATATTGTCGAGCAGCCCAAAAATACCACCGCGTCGGGCCTCAGAAGTATTTCCAAGTTTGTAAGTATTTGCTGCCATGATTATATCCTTTCTGCTATTCTCAGTTTAGCGCTTCGTGCACGATTGTTTGCCTCAATCTCCGCCTCGGACGCCATTATTGGTTTTCTAGTTATCTGCCGCATGTCGCGAATCATATTTCCATACAAGTCACGCTCTACCTCGCCATGCAGCTTTCCCTTATTCATAAAATTCTTAACCATTCGATCTTCCAAAGAATGGTATGACATTATCACTAGTCGGCCTCCTTCATCAAGCACTTCTGCGGTCTGCATGAGCATTTCCTCGAGTGCTTTCATCTCCTCATTGACCTCTATCCTGATGGCCTGAAAGACTTGAGCGTAATACTTAAACTCTCTGCCTCTCGGTGCAATCGGCTTTAGCAGTTCTATGAACTGCCCAACACGATCCAAGGATCGATTCACTCGACTACTGACTATTGCCGAAGCAAGTGTCCGTGCATTCTTCACTTCTCCATAGATGCCGAACATCCGATGTAGTGCCCCTTCATCGTATTCATTCAGCACATTTTTTGCCGATAGGCCCGCCCCTTGATTCATCCGCATGTCGAGCTCCGCATCGAAACGAGTAGAAAAACCTCGCTCTGCAGCATCGATCTGATGTGAAGAAACCCCTAGATCAACCAGTATTCCATTGACGGTAGTGATCCCATGAAGCCGCAAATACTTCTTAAGATGTCTGAAGTTGGCCGCTATGAATGTAAAAGAACGCTCAGGGAAACTTTCGGCATTGACCGCAGCATCACTGTCTTGGTCAAATCCCAACAATCTCCCCCCATCAAGTCTCTCCAAAATAGCCTGGCTGTGTCCCCCACCCCCAAAGGTGAGATCCACGTAGGTACCCTTCCCATCAATGTTCAGTCCTTCCAAACATTCGTTGAGCATCACTGGTCGGTGGTAGCTCATCTCTACGAATCGAGGTACTTCTGCGCGAGCGCCGAATATTCCTCTTGGTCATTGATCAGATAGTCTTTATAGACCTCCGGATTCCAAATTTCTATGATGTTACCCATCCCGATCACAATTGCCGTTTTTTCAAGCTGACTATGCTGTAGCATCGTTTTGGGTATCAAAAATCTACCTGTTGTATCCAGATCCACTTGCGCTATGTCGCGAAAGAAGTTTCGCTTGAGCATCCGCTGCTGTGGATTGAATTCACTGAGCGCTGAGATCTTACTATGAATCTTCTTGTACTCAGTCAGCGGATATATAATCAAATGAGGCTCGAATCCTTTTCTAAGGACGAGACCATTAGCAGAAGCTTCGGGAAGATTGGTCTTAATCTTAGAAGGTAAAACCAACCTACCCTTAGCATCTAGCTTACACTCATACTCGCTTGTAAAAAAAGCCATATTGAGCCTTGAAAAATATAAACCACCTTCACAAATGTATTAAAAAGGATGACATTTCCTACCACATCCCCCCACATAACCTCACTTTTTACCAAAAATTGCATTTTTTGGTTCAAACCGTTAGGGCTTGATAAAATTAATTCCAGGTCTATTGACCAAAAAGAGACAAAAAAGACCACCCAGAGGGCCATAACAGATGGTGGTAGAAAGTGGGAGAAGATTTACCTATAACCTCACAATCTGTCTTCAATTTGACTATTTGATGGATAGTCTAACCATTTCATAACTAGCGCGTTATCCCCAGTATGAATTTGAAGGACACTTTTTACCCTATTGGGCTACTACTTGGCATGATCATTTTTCTAGGTTGTGAAAGCTCTAAGTCCAATGCTGAAAATACCGCGAGTACTCCTCGCACAGGTATATGGAGAGGAGTCATACTAGAGCAAGGTGAAGAGATGCCCTTCAACTTTGAGTTAGTGGGGGCTGGCCCTACCCTTCAAATGAAGATTATCAATGCCAGTGAGAAGATCACAGTCGATGAGATAGAGTTCTTCGATGATTCGATCAGATTCAATATGCACATTTTCGATACTGAAATCGTAGCGAAGCAAAAAGGTGATTCCTTAATTGGCTATTATAATAAGCGCTATGTAGATGGCTTTATCCTTCCTTTCAAAGCCAAGTATGGGCAAGACTTTCGCTTTGAAGAGTCCAACAGTGAGCCCGTTATAGACATGTCAGGTAGATGGGAAGTGACCTTCGTGTCTGGGGATGGGAAGCCTTATCCTGCAGTTGGAGAATTTGAGCAACAGGGGGATCAGGTCACAGGCACGTTTCTCACGGAAACGGGAGACTACCGCTTCATTGAAGGAAAACTGGATGGTGATAACCTCTCGATGAGCACGTTTGATGGTAATCATCTCTTCTTATTCAAAGGTATGTTGAAGCATGATAAGATTGTTGAGGGACATTTTTGGAATGGTCGTGACACTCATGAGACCTGGATAGCGAGTAAGAATGCAGATGCTACCTTGACCAATGCCAACGACTTGACTTACATCAAAGACGGATATGACGGACTATCCTTCAGCTTTCCAGATACGAAAGGTGACTTAGTCTCTCTTGATGACGAAAAATACCAAGACAAAGTGGTACTCGTGCAGATTTTCGGGACTTGGTGTCCTAACTGCATGGACGAGTCAAAGTACCTGGTGGATTGGCATGAGAAAAATAAAGACAAGGGCGTGGAGATTGTTGGCCTTTCTTATGAAGTAAAAGATGATTTCGAATATGCAGTAAAGCGTCTAGACAAAGTCAAAAACAGATTGGGTATTAAATATGATCTGTTAGTCGCCGGAACTTCGGATAAAGAAGAAGCTGCCAAGACGCTTCCTATGCTCAATCACGTCCTGTCCTATCCTACGTTGATCTTTATCGACAGAAAAGGTGACGTGCGCAAGATTCACACTGGATTCAGCGGGCCCGGTACCGGTCATTACTATGATGATTTCGTAGAAGAATTTGAGGCTTTTACTAAGGAGTTGATTGACGAAAAGGCTTAAGGAACAGATTGCCTAGACCATAGTCTAAGTACTACTTAGTTCGATCTATGGTATATCTGACCAGCTCTCCAAGTGACTCTTTGTAAACTGTATCCGGAAGGTTGTCTAATATTTCCATAGCACTACCATAGTACTTCTCCATGACAGATTTGGCATAATCAAGACCTCCAGAGTCCTTGACAAAGTCAATAACCTCCGCTACTTTCTTCGGATTATCGGACTCCTTTTTGACGGTCCGCAGGATGTGTTTTCTATCGGATCGAGAGGCGTTATTCAAGGCATAGATTAGCGGTAGCGTTAGCTTCTTCTCTTTGATGTCTATACCCAGCGGCTTGCCTATCTCGGCATCCCCGTAATCGAACAAATCATCTTTGATCTGGAATGCCATACCTATATTGTGACCAAACTCTCCCATCTGATCAACCACCTCTTTATCGCATCCCACACTTGACGCTCCTATCTTACAGCATGAGGCAATTAGACTAGCTGTTTTTTGCCAGATGATATTGTAATAGACCTCCTCGGTAATATCCAGCTTGCGCGCTTTTTCCATTTGTAGAAGCTCCCCCTCGCTCATCTCCTTCATCGCCTCAGATACTATCCCGAGCATCTCAAAGTCCTGATACTCTACAGACAATAGCAGACCTTTGGAAAGCAAGAAGTCACCAACGAGCACCGCGATCTTATTCTTCCATAAGGCATTAATAGAAAAGAAACCTCGGCGGTAAGAGGCATCATCCACCACATCATCATGTACTAGACTGGCGGTGTGCAAAAGTTCAATCAATGCTGCACCGCGATGTGTTGCTTCTGATATCTCCCCACAGGTACCTGCGCTTAGGAAAACGAACATAGGGCGCATCTGCTTACCTTTTCGTTTTACAATATAGCTCATGATGGTGTCCAGCAATAGCACCTTGCTCTTCATAGATTGGCGGAATTTCTTCTCGAAATCCACCATTTCCTTGGAGATGGGTGCCTTTATATCATCTATGCTTCTGGACATTCGCGCGGGGCTACAATATTAATACGGATAGTTAGCATTACAAACCTGCTTACCTTTATGAGCGATCTTTATATTTCATTGCTTCAACGCACTGTACCATGAAAATGATTAAAAATATCCCCATAATCCACCCTGATCACGGCCGCACGATGCTCGCTGATGTTTTCTATAAGGATACTTCTGAGAAAAAGCCGCTCATAATATTTTGTCATGGATTCAAAGGCTTCAAGGATTGGGGGCATTGGGATCTTATTGCAGAATATTTCGCAAGTCGGGGATTTGTGTTTTTAAAGTTCAACTTCTCGCACAATGGCACTACCGTGAATGATCCCAGCAGTTTCGGCGATCTTAGCGCTTTTAGTCAAAACAACTACAGTAAGGAACTCTCCGATCTGCAAGTGGTCATCGATCATGTTTTGAACCCCAATTTCGAATACGCTGAGCACATCGACACTGAAAAACTAGTCGTCATCGGTCACAGCAAAGGTGGGGCTGTCGCGCTGATTAAGTCAAGTGAAGATCAGCGCATTCAGGCTACTGTGGCATGGGCACCTATCTATGATATCGACAGTCGATGGCCAAGACATGTAAGAGAGGAATGGAAAGAGAAAGGTGTCAAATACGTAGAAAATGCGCGAACCGGACAACAGATGCCCTTAGATTATCAAATGGTACAAGACTACCTGGACAATCAGGACAGACTAGATATTCCTAAAGCCATAAGGTTCTTAACCAAGCCACTGCTCATCGTACACGGAGATGAGGATGAGGCCATTAACTACGAAGAAGGATTGATGGCAAGCCTCTGGAACGAAGCAATGAAATTTGAAACTATAGAGGGTGCCGGTCATACATTCGGTGGTAAGCATCCTATGATCGAGTCCATCTTACCCGAGCATTCTCAGCTATTGGTTGAGAAAACAGCTCATTTCTTAAATGAGACCTTTGCCAAGTAGTCGATTGCAGCTATTTGCCTAATTTTAATCCCTACCACTTTTTAGACTGAAATGAGAAGAGCTCAATACTTCTTGCTGGACGTGTTCACCGAGACCATGCATGGCGGCAACCAACTCGCAGTATTCCCAGACGCTCGGGGTATCCCGGAGGAGATGATGCAGGCAATAGCCAAAGAATTTAACTTATCAGAAACCACGTTTGTTCTTCCGCCTGAAAATAGAGAGAATGACTTTAAGGTCAGAATATTTACACCCGCGCAAGAGCTGCCAATGGCTGGACATCCTACCATTGGCACAGCTTTTATCTTGGCAAGACGTGTAAATTTCGACGA
The DNA here is from genome assembly GCA_040222235.1 of Cyclobacteriaceae bacterium. Lineage (GTDB taxonomy): Bacteria > Bacteroidota > Bacteroidia > Cytophagales > Cyclobacteriaceae > UBA6059. Next base: position 56,265 of record JAVKDO010000114.1, on the reverse strand, counting down.
ATCTGCGAGTCAATTTACAATGCGGCTGGAGGAAAAAGTGGGCCTGATACCTGTAGACCTGTCGGTAAATGAGGGTGTACCCGGTCTTGTAACCATGACCCAGCCTAATCCTACTTTTTCAGAACCTGTCGGGACAGTTGAGCTATGGGCTGAACTCTTAAGTTTGTCTGCGGCTGATATCGATACTTTTTCACCCATCCAGACAGTCAGCTGCGGCGTACCGTACCTCATCATACCGGTCAAAACATTGGCTGCAGTGGAAAAAATCGACTTTAGAGTGGATGTTTGGAAGCGAATCAAGGAAGAGTTCGATCCTGGGTTCGTCTATGCCTATACACTCGAAACAGTGGACAACAACGACGTACATGGGCGCATGTTCGCGCCTGATACGGGAATCCTGGAAGATGCTGCTACAGGCTCTGCCAATGGACCCCTCGGTGCTTATCTAGTCAAGCACGGCATCATCACTAATGGTGCGACGACCAAGATCGTAAGTGAACAAGGATATGAGATGGGCAGAAAGAGCCTACTCTATCTTAGCATTACCAAGCAGGGCGAGGATATCTCCAAAGTCGAAGTAGGAGGTCATTCTGTCATTATTGGTAAGGGCGAGATATATTTGGAGTAAAACCTGAATTTTGATCGCAGAGTGCTTCCTTCATCAAGAAAATGATCCCCAAAACAAGGTCTACTTTGACCAAAGAGCGCTTGTTGTAGTTTACAAAGGGTCTATTCATAGGACACTGCTGCGCTATCGCACCAAGATCACCATAGAGCATAAAAAGTATGTAGGGCTGGTCATATTCGGAGGAATAGTCGCCACTTTTTGTCTATTGATGATCTGGCATAACCTCTACTCCCCATGGCCAGTGTTGATTGCTTTATTGGGGGCTGGCTTAGCTTTTTACTACGGATGGATCGGCTCATGGATGCTCATCGTCACACAAAACAGCAACAGCCTGTCTTTTCCTATTCCTGATAAGACGCAGAGTCTCCAAAACTTCGCGAAGTTTTTCAATCAACATCAAATGGGTGTAAAACATAAAATGATTTATCATATCACTTCAGCTCAGTCTTGGCAAGAGCAATTGGAGAATCAGAGCTATCAGGATGCATCCCTTATGTCTGAAAAATTCATTCACGCTAGTGAGGACTATCAGCTCAATGGAGTCCTAGATCGCTATTATCAAGGGCATAATAACCTGGTGATATTAATGATTGACGCATTGAAGCTAGCTAGCCCTTTGAAATATGAAGCTAGCCAAAGCACAGGCGAGCTTTTTCCACATGTCTACGGTGAGATCAATAGGGATAGTATACTGGGTATCATGCCATTGGCACAGAGCAATGATTTTACTATTGAAAAGCTTTCTGCACGTCTCAGAACCTTACTCTAACCGTACTTATCAGCCGTCTGTCAAATCAAAAGTGGATTAAAATCCTTTTCGGTATTTTTGCTGCCGCTCGCAACAAACCGCGTGAATGAAGCTTACAGACCTCAACCCAAACCCAAAGCTAAAGTACCCACCTATTCTGCCTCGCACGAAGCATTGGCCGATTGTACAATTGGCAAAGAATAGAAAGCAGTTTGTATCAGAAGTTGCAAAAGAGAGCATTGAACGTGTAAGCAGTCTGACGAATAAGAAGTCACTCAAAGAAGAGTTGGAAACAACCGTCTATCGTGAGAAGATGCGCATCAAGCGTAATCCTTGGCGTGTTGATCCGAGCGATGAGAAGTCGTTTTGGGAGAATGTACAGCAGCGGTTGATCGAGGTAGAAGCACTACCAGACTCAGAGTCCAAAGGTGTACATGATAAGATACTTAGTGAGATCATTACGCGATATGCTGAGGAAATAGCTGGTAATTTCAACCCGAGTTCTTACCGGTTTGCAAGGCGAGTGGTGACTTTAGGATTTGCTCGATTGCTTAATGCCGCAAGATTTAAGGGCCCTTGGGCCGTATTTCGTGGTAACCTTGACCTGGATGACAAGATTCATATCACAGGCTACCCTGAGCATGTGAGGAAGCTAGCGCAGAAAGGTACTATAGTCATGGTACCTACCCATTTCAGTAATCTTGATTCGGTACTTATCGGATGGGTAATCCAGTTTTTAGGATTACCTCCCTTTATTTACGGAGCTGGCCTCAACCTCTTCAACACCAAGATCTTCGCTTACTTTATGAATAGCCTTGGTGCTTATAAAGTAGATAGACGTAAAAAGAATTTACTCTATCTAGAGACACTAAAGGTTTACAGTAAACTGGCAATCTCTAAAGGTTGCCATAGTCTATTTTTCCCCGGTGGTACACGCTCCAGGTCAGGCAATATTGAGAAAAATCTGAAATTAGGGCTACTCAGTACGACCGTGGAGTCTCAGCGATTCCTCTATCAGCAAGCCGAAAAAGATAATACTACCCCTCAAAAGATATTTATCGTCCCGGTAGTGTTGAACTACAATTTTGTACTTGAGGCACCTGGCTTGATCAGTGACTATCTCAAAGCCCAGGGTCAGGAGCGCTACTATGTCGAGAGTGATGAATACACCAGTTCATACAAGATCTTCACCTTCCTGCTGAAGTTCTTCACTAAGGGATCAGACATCTCCGTAACTATCGGTAAACCCATCGATATCTTGGGTAATCCTGTGGATGAAGAAGGCAATAGCCTGGATAAAAATGACCAGCCAATTCACACCAGAGACTACTTCGTGTCGGAAGGTAAGGTCACTGTCGATCCTCAAAGGGAAGAGGAGTATGTCAGGATACTAGGCAAGCGGATAGTCGAGGAATATCACATTCACAATCGTGTCTTTGCCAGCCATCTGGTAGCATTTACAGCTTTTGAGATTTTGCGTGTCAAGAACAGCAAACTGGATCTGTATACACTCCTGCGACTGCCAGAAGAAGATCTGGTCATCGACTATGATGAGTTCCTCAAGACCTTCATGAAATTGAGGAAAAAGATTTTTAAATTAAAGAAGAAAGGCTTGATGGGCACGGCTGAGCATCTTGAAGGAGATATAGACAAGGTCATCAAACATGGCCTTGATAATGTTGGTCTCTACCATGCCACCAGACCACTGATTCGAAGAAAGGATGGTAAGATCGCCATGCAGGATATGAATAAGATCTACTATTATCACAATAGACTCAACGGCTATGGCCTTGAAAAACACGTCAAATAGTCCCATAGGTGTCATCGGAGCTGGAAGCTTTGGTACTGCTATCGCTAACATGCTAGCGGAAAACAATGACGTACTGCTCTACTCAAGAACAAAATCAGTTGTAGAGCAAATCAGCAAGACAAGAAAAAATGCAGGTCAGGACATCCATGAGCGTGTGACGGCCATTCATGACCTGGAACAGATTGGCAATCGCTGCAACGTCATTTTCCCGATAGTTCCCTCAGCTAATTTCAGGGCTATGATCAAGAATCTAGCGCCCTACCTTCGCCCCTATCATGTGCTCATTCACGGCACCAAGGGATTGGATGTCAACCTACCGGAAGGCTATAAAGTATCTTCGAGATCGCCATTGACCAGAGAGCATGTAAGGACCATGAGTGAGGTGATCACAGAAGAAAGCTCGGTGGTGCGCGTGGGGGCACTCGCCGGCCCTAATCTCTCTAGTGAAATGGCAGCACGACAGCCAGCCGCGTCTGTGGTCGCCAGTCACTTTGATGAGGTCATCAACACTGGCCAAAAGCTGTTGAAAAGTGATCGCTTCCTGATTTACGGTAGTAACGACCTCATAGGTATAGAGCTATGCGGTGTGCTTAAAAATATCATCGCTGTGGGTGCTGGAATGATTGCTGGCTTAGGTCTCGGTGAGAACTCCAAAGCGCTGCTCATTAGCCGTGGTATGGTGGAGATGATCCATATCGGCAAGGTGCTTGGCGGCAATGTTCATGCATTTTTAGGCTTGGCGGGTATAGGCGATCTAATCGCGACATGCTCAAGTCCCTTGAGCCGAAACTATAGCGTCGGTTTCCGCTTGGCTCAAGGCGAAACCATGAAACAGATTGCAGCAAGTCTTGAGGAAACTGCCGAGGGTATCAACTCTATTGAGATCATTAAGAGTCTGAGTGTTTATTATAAAATTCGTGTGCCAATTACGGAAACGCTGCACAATATTATTCATGAGGAAATGACAGTTCAGGATGCCTCATCCTACTTTATGAAGTTTCCGTTTAGGGCAGAGATAGACTTTATCTAGCAGGCCCACTTCTTCGGTAGTACTTCCTCGATTCCATTTGCACCAACTTCAATGTGGCAGCAGGCCAAAAATTCCTCTTTGAGTAGTTTTCTTCCGCGCTGTATTCTTGATTTCATACCTGACTCACTCATGCCGTATTGCACGGCGAGCGATTTTTGACTTATCCCTTTGAGTTCATGGGCCAACAGCGGCTCGCGATAGATTTCCGGTAGGCGCATGATCATGGGCTCCACGCACTCGGCAAGAGATTTTTCAAGGGTAGTGGTTGTATCGGCACTCAACATGGACTCCTGAGTTTCGAGTCCAGAAGATTTAGATTCTATGCGGAAGTGATCCATGATCGCATTCCTAGCTATGGTCACCATCCATGCCTGGGTATTATTCACTCCTTCGAGTTTGTCACAGCTATTGTAGATTTTAAGCATGACTTGACTGAGGATTTCTTCAGCCAAGCCTTGATCTCGTACTCTGCTCAGGATATACCTATGCAGGTGCTCTTTATAATCCAAAAAAACCGGAGCTACCTTGGAGCATTCGGGCTTCATGATGCACAGCAGTCTGGCGCGCAGCAGCTCCCTTCTCCTTCAGTTGTGGCCAAGGCCGCTTTATTGACCTCTGAGGTGCCATAGCTATGGAAGGCTTCCCAAAGAACGCCCTGGGGATCCTCAACCCAACTCTTCTCAGACTGAGAGTAGCAGCAGACTGTATGGCCTTCCTCCATCACTTTACCTTTGGAGCGCTCAATATTGTCATAGACCTTATGTAACTCGTCCGATGAATCTACCTGTATGCCCAAGTGATTAAGTCCAGCTTGATCAGCACTCTTGGAAAGAGAGAAGTTGACCTGAGGGTCATCCAATTGCCATTTGGCATAGTCTGATTTTACGGTAGTAGGTTCAGCACCAAAAAGCTCATTATAAAATGAAATGGATTTCTCGAGTTCTTTGACTTTCAAATTGATGTGTATCGTCTTCATAATGTCGGTTTGTTTTGTCAATGACGGGCAAGTGCGTAAAAGACGCAACCAAAGTGATGTTTTATTTTGAGAATTGAAAATAGGAGTAATACAGATTACTGCTTTGATTTTATGATTAATTCGCAAATATCTGACTGTCAGCAGTCTACAAATCTCCAATGTTAAGTTTTGCATGACAGAAGAAAACTTAACATCCATCGTATTAATTTATTGTTAACCCAATCTTAGTTTAGCCATAACTACTCAGGATTGAAATGTTCGATTAAGGCAAGTTTTGTCATGATTTTTGCCCGAAATGGCAAAAATGACGCCAAAACAGGGTCGTACATGCACCAGTATCCACGGGTTGAAACCCGTGGCTATTGACGATGCTATACTTAACCAGGCCACATGCTTTTTTAGACTTGAGTAGTTAAGTTTAGCATAAAGCTGTAACCGTGAAATATAGTATTTGGAAAGGCGTGAACCTTCTGGACATCCTCATCTTGCTTTTACTGATTGTAGGTATCGTCATGTCAATTGTTTCGTGATATAGCATCCCTGTGTAGGATCAGGGATACTTTTTATTGTTTCATCCTAATTTCAAATAAGGCACAATCTATTATATTGGAGAATTGATTAATTGCTGTCGTTAAGATCTTGTCAACCTCTATAAACTTCTTATACAGTCTCCTTATATCAACCTTGCTTATCAGTTTCATTTCCTGTGATGAAAAAACAGCGAATTCTGATAAGAGTAAAGAGATATCTGACTCTATCAAGAGTACCATCAATGACAATCAACGGGCGCTGATATTTCCACTCAATGCTAACTTAGATGAGCTACCCCTCGACTTCTCACAACTGCACGGTGAGTTCTTTAGCGAGCGAGCACATTTTTATATCCTCAAAAGGCCCAATATGAATCTGTTCGGTTCACCTGTAGAGCAGGTGACACTCTACTTCATAGATAGTGTCTTGGCAAAAAGCAGCTATCGGCTAGAGTCAAATATCAGCAACAGGTTGATCAACTCGCTTGGTAAATTTAGCATTAGAGCACTCAATGACTCGAATAGTGTCATGATGAAAACTGCCAAAGTGGTCACCAAAGAAAATGGCTGGTACCGGCTCAACCCCGACCTTAGCCAGTATCAGCTCAGCTGGAAGCGGAGGGAATACAACATCTATATGAAAGTGCACCGGCCCTACATAGATGAGCCAGTAGTTGATTTCATCGAGGAGGTCAACTATTACAAAGATGCCCTGAGTGATCTGGAAAATTTCGCTGGAGAGTAACTTTCCTCACCAATTTTTACCATTAGAATACGCTATATCAGGGTTGTCAAACAGTCTTTTGACTGGCACAATAAACACCTAGCTTTGACTTAATGGCACGTGTATTCGCCTCCATATCATTGGTGCTAATCCTGATCATCCAATCGGGAGGGTCTTACCTATTGATTAAGGGGTTGCAGTATCGATTGAAAGAAGTAGCGCATGAAGAAATCAGTGCGGGGTTGACGAGTGATCAGCTCATCATTATCAAGTCTGACCAGGCAACTTCAATGATCTGGACCGAGGATGATGAGTTCCAATGGAATGGGCTCATGTTTGATATCGTCTATACAGAAGAGCACGGTGGAGTCACTTGGTACTACTGCTATCAAGATGAGGACGAGACCAAGCTCTTGGCTTTCTGGGAAAGTTACCTGCAATCACAGCCTAAAGATGACAGTCATTTATCTTTCATATCAAGCCTAGAGTGGCTTTTTGGAAATTATCTTACTTCTGATCCTTTCGACGACATCCAGAGTCGATATACCCTAGCGGAAAACTTCACGCCAGCGCTATCTTGCCAATTGCGATACATGGCCTACCTACCAGACACCCCTCCTCCCCAGTTCAGCTAACACCATATCAGAATCTCTAAAGCAGTCAAACCTCCCCGTCTATCTTGGGAGAGGTACTGCCTTTGTTTAATTTCTTATCGATGTTAACTATCTGACAATGAGAATATTATTATTCCTATCATTGATACTGCTTGCCCATTCGGCTATGGCGCAAACTGTTACCGTAAGAGATAAGCTGAGTACCCAACCGATAGAATCTGCAACGCTCACTAGTGATCAGCCGAAGGGCATTGCTATTACAGGTTCTAATGGACAAGTCGATATTTCCTCTCTGAAGGGTTCACCAAAGATCAGCGTCCAATCCGTCGGCTACAGGCCTATTAAGATTTCTTATGCCGAATTAGCGGCGCTAGATTTCAGATTAAGCATGGAGGAAGCCTTCATTTCCCTTGATGAGTTGGTGATCTCTGCTAACAGATGGGAGCAGGACTCTCGTGAAATACCGGTACATATCTCCAAGATCAAACCTGCGGATGTAGCCCTTCAAAACCCACAGACAGCAGCAGATATGCTGGCCATCTCTGGGGAGGTCTACGTTCAGAAAAGCCAACTTGGCGGAGGTAGTCCGATGATCAGAGGGTTCTCGACTAACCGCCTGCTCATCGCTGTAGACGGTGTGCGTATGAATAACGCCATCTTCAGAAGTGGCAACCTCCAAAACGTAATATCCATTGACCCGTTTACGCTGGAGGAAACTGAGGTGCTCTTTGGCCCGGGATCAGTGATGTATGGCAGTGATGCCATTGGTGGGGTGATGGACTTTCACACTGTGACGCCACGGGTCGGTCAGAGTAATCAAGCCTGCCTATCGGGAAATGCTGTATTCCGATATGCTAGCGCAAACAACGAGCAGACTGCTCATTTGGATTTGGCCTACGGAAAAGGGGAATGGGGCTTTGTGACAAGTCTGAGTCGATTTGACTTTGACGATTTGAAAATGGGATCAAATGGCCCGGATGACTACCTAAGACCAGAGTACGTCCGTACCCTCAATGGTCAAGATGAAGTAGTCGTCAATCCAGACCCAGAGAAACAAGTCGCTACAGACTATAACCAAATTAGTCTGATGCAAAAAATACGGTTCCAGCCAAGCGAGGAGCTAGACATTCAATATGGATTCTACTATTCGGCTACTGGAGACGTGCCAAGGTATGATCGCCTAGTCGAGTACAGCGATGGAGTGCTGAGGTCAGCAGAGTGGTACTATGGCCCACAAGTTTGGATGATGAACAATCTTAAAATCGCCCACAGCCCCAACGCAAAATTGTACGATAATGCTAGACTGATCATTGCCCATCAGTATTTCCAGGAAAGTCGTAATGATAGACGGTTTGGCAGAGACGGTCTACGAATGAGAGAGGAGCAAGTCAACGCATTGACATTTAATCTTGATCTGGACAAGCAAATTAGCGATAGGCAGTCCCTCTATTATGGCGCTGAGGTGGTTACTAACCTGGTCAACTCTACCGGAGTGATTAGAGATATCAATTCGGGTACGGAAGAGCCTACCAGTACCAGATACCCCGATGGCTCCAGATGGAACTCCTATGCTGCCTATATGAACTACCGCTACAGGGCCTCCGAGAAGGCTACTTTGCAAGCTGGTCTGCGCTACAGTCACGTCAACTCAAGCAGTACGTTTGACCGGACTTTCTTTCCACTCCCATTTACCACTGCGGAGGTCAATACTGGAGCTTTTAACGGTAGTCTTGGGCTCGCCTATCGACCAGCAGACACCTGGCAGATCAATGCGAATATCTCCACAGGATTCAGAGCACCGAATATCGACGATATTGGTAAAATATTCGATTCAGAGCCTGGTGCTATCATCGTGCCTAATCCCGATCTCAGCCCCGAGTACGCTTATAACTATGAGATAGGCATCAGCAAGATTATTGCTGGTAAGCTCAAACTGGAGGGAACGGCATACTACACAAGGCTAGCCGACGCTATGGTACGGAGGGACTATCAACTCAATGGTCAGGATAGCATCCTGTACGACGGGGAGATGAGTAAGGTCTTAGCTATTCAAAATGCAGCCAAGGCAAATGTCTATGGCTTTCAGTTGGGCTTTGACTGGCAGCTCGTACCCAACTGGACATTAGTTTCCAGGTTAAACATCCAAAATGGGGAGGAACAAGATGAAGAAACTGGCAAGTACGTACCGTTGAGACATGCTGCGCCGACATTTGGCATGACCAAGCTTGTGTACACAATTGAGAAATTGAGAATAGAAGCCAATGTCCAGTATAATGGCTCTTTTTCATTTGATGACCTGGCGCCTTCTGAGCAAGGCAAGGTTGATATCTACGCCTTGGATGAGCAGGGTCTGCCTTTTGTCCCTTCATGGTACACGATCAATTTGAAAGCCACCTATCAAGCGATAGAAAGACTGCAATTCAATGTTGGCGTAGAAAATCTAACCAACCAAAGGTATAGACCGTATTCATCAGGTATCTCAGCAGCAGGGCTTAACTTTATTGCTTCGGCCAATGTTCGTTTCTAGAATTTAAGTGGAATGAAGCCAAGACCGACTAAAGAAAGATATGAAGTACTTGATATACGGAGCATACGGCTTTACTGGTAAGCTCATCACTAAGCGAGCCGTCAAGAAGGGTCATGACATTATTATCGCTGGCCGCAATGCCGAAGAGACTGAGGCACTGGCCAATGAGCATAAGCTTCCTTTCCTAGCCTATTCGTTGGACGAAACAAAGCTTCTTGACGATTCACTTAGAGAAGTCGATGCGGTGTTGCATTGTGCTGGTCCATATAGCAAAACGGCCCTGCCAATGATGGATGCCTGCATTCGGTGCGGTGTACATTATCTTGATATCACGGGTGAGTTAGAGATATTCGAGCTAGCCGCATCCAAGAGCGAGGAAGCCAAAAAAGCAGGTATCGTTATCATGCCAGGTGTAGGATTTGACGTAGTACCCACCGACTGTCTAGCCTCCTATCTCAAGTCGAGAATGCCAGATGCCACCCATCTTGAAATGGGCTTCAAAGGGGTATCTAAACTCTCCAGAGGCACTGCGCTGACCATGGCTGAGAATATGCATAAGGGAGGCATGATTCGCGAAGGTGGTGAACTAAAATCTGTACCTGCTGCTTACAAGACACGACAAGTGGCCATCAATGGCAAACCTCAGACCTTTGTCAGTATCCCTTGGGGAGATGTGTCTACCTCCTATCATAGTACTGCGATTCCCAATATCGTATTGTATACCGGCGTGCACCCCAAGCAAGTGGGTACAATGAGGACGCTCTACAAATTGAGGGGCTTGTTCAAGTTGGGTTTCATTCAGCGGCTGATTCAGAATAAGATCAGGAAATCGGTCAAAGGCCCGAATGAACAGCTACTGAATGAAGGCAGAAGTTATATCTGGGGAGAGGTGAGCAATGAGAGTGGGGAGAAGCTCTTCGTAAGGCTTGAGACCATGGAAGGTTATAGATTGACCTCCATCACCGCGGTACTAGCTATGGAGAAGCTTCTGACGGGAAATGTTTATGCAGGTTTCAAGACACCCAGCTTGGCTTTCGGCCCAGATTTTGTTCTGGAGGCAGGGGATACTATCCGCACGGATGGTGAGTAAAACGTTATAATATGAAATTGACTAAAGTCACGCGTTATAGTCTTATCTTCTCAGTTTTGACTTGGTCTTGCAGTGAGCTACCGCCAAATCAACTAGAAGTTCCTGACCTCCAATATGCTGAGGGTACACCTGAAAACCCCTGGGCTAGACAGCAGTATGAATTTCAACAAATCGCAGATCCAAAAACTAGGCAAATTCCAGTAGGTATAGCACAAAAAGAGCACGCCTACATCACCAAAAGTCAAAGTGATCTCAGTACCTATGCCAAGCGCACAAAGGTGCAAGAATATCGATTCATTGGACCTAGCAATGTCGGGGGTCGTACCAGGGCATTCGCGATAGACGTAACTAACGAAGATATACTAATAGCCGGCGGAGTGTCAGGGGGCATGTGGCGCTCTACCAATAGAGGCGGGGACTGGGAGCGTACGACACACCCAGCTTCATTGTACAATGCTTCATGCGTGATTCAAGATACCCGTCTAGGCAAAGAGTTCATTTGGTACCACGGCACAGGCGAACTACGAGGGAATAGTGCCACTAATACTGGGGCACCCTACCGAGGAGACGGTATATTCAAGAGCACCGATGGAGCTCAGACCTGGCAGCTCTTGCCAGCAACAGCAGGCGGCAGTAGCAACCAGTTCAACAGTCCATTTCAATATATCTGGAGCATCATAGTCAATACTGCTCGACAAGACCGGGACGAAATCTATGCGGCAGCTTTCGGCGGGATACTAAGGTCTACCGACGGTGGAGCAACCTGGGCTACAGTACTTGGTGATGACTTGGTTGATCAAAATACCGATACCACAAACTTTAACGGCAGTCCACACCCGCGCTATACAGACATAGCCATTACCAATGAAGGGGTCTTCTATGCTGCAATTGGCACGCATACGGGAGAAGGGTTCCTCCCTTCGAAAGGTGGGATTTTTCGATCTCTGGATGGAGAAAACTGGACAGATATCAGTCCTCCTGGATTTCCGAATGAAGTGAGGAGAATCGTATTTGATTTATGGTCGGAGAATGAGGGTGTAATGTATTTTTTGATGGATGGGGAGCCTTACAGGCTATTCAGGTATGAAGAAAGCGCAAACCTGTCTGGAATTGGCACCTGGACTGACCTCAGTCAAGACATCCCCGATTTCGAAGGGGATAATGGACCATATGATTCTCAGGATAGCTACAATATGGTACTCGCCATCCATCCACAATCAGACAATGTGGTCTATGTTGGGGGAACTAATTTATATGTGTCTTCTGACGGTTTCCGATCCGACGACAATACGCATTGGATCGGTGGATATAATCCAGAAGGTGGTAATAGTCCGTACCAAGATCATCACCCGGATCAACATGTAATCGCATTTTCACCTTCTGATCCTACGCAGATGTATGTGGCCAATGACGGAGGCATATATTTCACTGAGAATAATCTGAGTACCGAGCCCGTCTGGTTAGATCGTAATCTTGGATATATCTCCTCACAGTTTTTCTCAATAGCTATTGAGAAAGGCACGGGCAACAGTGTAATGGGTGGTTTGCAGGATAACGGCACCTATGTGGGAAGAGGTAGTAGTAGCGATACTCAATGGAATGATCTCATTGGAGGTGATGGAGGCTATGCGCACTTCACTAAGAATGGAGTCTATCGCTATGCCTCAGTACAAAACGGTCGTATTTTTAGATATCGCTATAGTGGAGGAACGCTTGTTGGCATCAGTCAAGTAGACCCTGCAGGAGGTGGTCAGACACCTGGCAGGGAATACTTATTTATCAACCCGTACGTGCTCGACCCACATAACAATAATATCATGTATATGGCAGGTGGAGACGTGATTTGGCGGAACAATAACTTAAGTCAAATACCTGATGGAGGCCGTAAACCTAACTCCATCGGGTGGACCAGGCTGGATGCTACTGAGCCAGATGAGAGTATCATCACTGCTCTGGAAATCAGTACCACTCCTGCCAATCGACTCTACTATGGTACACTCATCGGCGAACTTTATCGTGTAGATGATGCGCAGACGGCTGTAGAGGTTTCGCAGATTGGTCAAGGCATCCTACCGGAAAACGCCTACCCTGTTTGCATTGCTGTAGATCCCACCAATGCTGATCATCTTTTAGTGATTTTTGCGAATTACAATGTAAGAAGCGTATTCCGCTCCCTTGATGGCGGGCAGAACTTTGAAGACATCAGCGGCAATCTGGAAGAAAATCCTGATGGTAGTGGTAGTGGACCAAGCACTCGCTGGGCGGAGATCGTTCCTCTTAGAGATGGCACCTTTCAATACTATTTAGGCACGAGCAGCGGACTATTTGCTGCCAATACCGAAGAATCTAGCTTAACTCCATGGATACAACAAGCACCGGAAGTAATTGGAAATGCGGTGGTCAGAATGATGGATTACCGTACCGATGACGGCTGGTTGGTGATTTCTACACATGGCAATGGGGTTTTTGATGCGTTCATAGAAGATGCTCTTTTCTTTCAACCCGAGCCAGCAAGCTCACAGCTAGCTACGCTACCGGCCTATCCCAATCCCTTTAAGGAGCAGGTAATCATCCGCTTCTCGGTAGCGCGTGATGGTGACGGAGCAGTAGCTATTCTTGACTCAAGTGGCAGGCTAATAAGTATCCCGCTAAGCGGCTATCTGTACGCAGGTGAAAACGCTGTGAGCTGGGATGGCACCAATGATAGCGGTGTGCCAGTGACTGATGGTATGTACTACTATCAGGTCAACATCTCTGGGGAAACAGTGGGTGGAAAACTGATTCTGGATCGTTAATCCAATAGTTGGGCTGGGCTTTGGCCAAAACGCTTCTCATATATTTTGCTGAACTGTGTGACGTTCTTCATACCGATCTCTCGGGCGGCTTGGGAGGCGGACTTCACCTTGCCCTGCTTGATGAGCTGATCCACGAACTGCAACCTGACCTCTTTAATGTATTCTAAAGGGGTCTTCTCTGTGAGTTTCTTAATCAGGCGATAAACTTGGCGCTCACTAGCAGCCATCGTGTCTGCAAGCTGTGCAATGTTGAGGTTAGAGTCAGCTATTTTATCGATGATCAGCTGATCTACTTTCTTCAGCAGGGTTTGCTCAATAGAGTCGAGTTGATCAGCCTTTTGTTGGAGTAGTGCTGCCCCATTTCCATTATCCCATTTCGATTTTTGAGCTAGGAGGTTACGTACCCGAAGTTTGAGTTCGGTTTTGTTGAAAGGTTTTTGCAAAAAATCATTGATTCCATGGAAAAGCACGCGCTCTCGATCTTCCTCACTCGTCCGCGCACTCACCACGAGCACTGGGATGGATTTATAGAGTTCATTTGCCGCCAAGTTTTCCAATAACTCAAAACCATCCATCCAAGGCATCATCAAATCAGTGATGATAAGGTCAACTCGCTCTTTGGGTAGCATTTGCAGTGCCTCTTGCCCGTGAGCAGCTTCGTACACCGTAAAGTCGTCATTGATCAAATCTCTAATATATGACCTGATCTCAGCATGATCCTCCACTATCAGAATACTGGCGTCCTTAGTCTTCTGATCCACTAAGTTTACCTTATTACGAGTATTGTATTCCTCTTGCCCAAGTCTTGAAAGCAACTCACCTCTTTTTATGGTCTCTTCATCAGGTAAGTGCCTGGCGTCCTGTGGCACTTCTTTAGATTCCGGTAGAGATACAGTAAATGTCGTACCCTTGTCAAGTTCACTTTCCACTGTAATGACGCCATCATGCAACTCTACGAGTTCCTTGACCAACGCCAAACCAATCCCCAAGCCCTCGCGTGCTTGATACTTCTTATCTGGTGATTGATAAAAGCGATCAAATATGTACGGTAAGCTCTGTGTGTTGATACCTTCTCCAGTATCTGTAATAGCCAGCACTATTTCCTCATCTGTTTTGCTCAATTTGACAGTTATGCGATCACCTTCCTTTGTGTGCTTAATAGCGTTTCCTACTATGTTGAACACAACCTTCTCAAACTGCCTCGGATCAATTTTTGCCACGTAGTTCTGACCAGGCTCGGCAGACAACTTCAACTCCACTGACTTCAGAGAAAGGGCAGTGTCAAACATATTGAGCAAAGACTCGAGGTAAGGAAATAGGGAGATGGATTCACTGTTCAACCTCAATTTTCCCTCTTCCAGCTTATTAAGATCACTTATCTCATCGGTCATATGGAGCAGTCGCATACTGTTGCGCTCTATGACATCCAGGTCGGATCGAGACTTGGGAGTCAAGTAATTCTCAGTGGCCAACTTGATATTCTCCAGGTTACCCATGATGAGACTCAAGGGACTTCTCAAATCATGAGAAATATTGGCAAAAAATCTTGATTTTGCCCTGTCCAATTCTTCAAGCTTTTGGGTCTGTTCTTCAATCAACGACTTATCAGTTTCAATCTTGGTCTTCTGCTTTAGTATCTTCTTGGATAGGTTATTCTTTAATTGATATGCTTTATAAGAGATAATCGCTACCGCTAATAATAGCAGTATCCCAGCGCCTGTGAGCCAAATAATCGTCTGCTGTCTGGAAATGACCTTTTGATTTAGTTCGGCCTGCTCTTTAAGAAAACTATTCTCCGCTTCCTGTCTTTCACCTTCGTATTGGGCTCTGAGTCGCTCAATCTTTCGGGTATTCTCTTCACTAAATATCTCTTGTGTCAATTCATGATAATCCTGATGATAGCTTAAAGCAGGCTCAAAGTCACTTTCAAGTTCCTTTACCACACTCAATGATAACAGTGCCTTTCTTACGTCGTTTTGAAGCCCGGACTCACGTGCCAGTCTAAGACTTTCCAGAGCATATTTCTCAGCTTTATCAAGGTTATCGAGATCAATGCAAATCAGTGCAAGGTTATTTAGGCTATACACCACCGCCCCAATATTTCCAATTTGCTCAGCCCTTCGTAGTGAATTTTCGAAAGATTTGATGGCCATTTCGTATTCCTTCTTCAACCTGTAAACTTCACCCAAATCCGCCTCAGAGGTAATTATTCCAGGCACATCACCTAGACTTTCTCTTATTCTTAAAGTTTTAAGGAATTGCTTCTCTGCCTCATCGTACTGCCCCAAGCTCCTATGAGTACGGCCAAGATTCAGGTAACAGTAAGCCATCATTGTAGAGTCTCCGAGCTGCTCGGCGGTCTTCAGAGCATCAAGGAAATAGGCCAGCGCTCCCTGGAAATCTGATTGGTATATACTCAGGTTTCCGAGATTGATTAATGAGTACCCTTGTTGCTCTAACTGCCCAAATTCGGCAGACTGCCGATAGGCACTCATATAATATTCAAAAGCTCTACTGTAGTTGCCAAGGTTGCGATGAGCAATACCTAAGTAATTGTACGACTGAATTTCTCTTTCGCGATATTCTCCTTCGAGAGCTAGTGCAAGTGCTTTACTTACATAAAAATTGGTTGAGTCGGGGAAACTATTTCGGAAGGACCAGCCGAGTTCATTGAGAGAGTCTGCCTTTAGTGCACTTGAAGATAATTGATCTTTATCCTCAACCCTATTCTCTGAGTGGAGGCCGACATCCGATTCAGTTTGTGCATAGCACAGACTTGAAAAAATGATACAGATGATCATGAAAGTCACTCTCATCAAATTGGCTGGTTTGATTAAATCAATATTAACTAACCAATACTAGTCAATTGAGATGAAAAGCTAAGGAGTGAGCATAAAAAAACCCCGAAGTATTCTTCGGGGCTCAACCAGCTATGGAAAGATTGGCCTACTGCCAAAATTATCTTTAATGTCTATCAGACCATATCAGCCATATTTAGACGTCTTGTTATCTTAACTAAAAGTGATTCACTGACATTAGGCAATTTGCTAAGCAATGTGAATCTCTCAGGAGCATTACTATTAGACCTTGACTTTCGATAATAACCTAAATCACCGAATTGATATTTACTAGTCTCAGGATTGTACCAAATAAAACTCATGCTCGCTTTTCGTTTAAGTACATTTCAAAGAGAAACAATCTTTTCCTTACGATTCTGACAAAAGACTTAAGAATCCTGCCAAAATAAATAAACCTCCTACCCACACGATTTAATACAATTAATTAAATATAAAATTATATTAAACTAGTTATAGAACAACTATTTATTAAAATTATTATAAAAAAGAATGCACAACTACTAACCTGCCAACGCACGTGCACATTTCTGCCAAACGTCTTCTCAATACTGCCATTGATAGTAATATTTCTGCCATGCAGTAAGAATCCAGCGGTTGAGAGCGGTATGTCAAAAAGTTCGCTGGCTTGCCATCGGGTACATCGGCTCAAGCATAGCCGGCTATTACCAATAGAACAAGCGGTAGGCAGTAAGTCCTTCTCCATCTGCTCTTTAACATTACTTAACGAAAAACACTTGTGTCAACTTCAAATCAGAGATAGTTTAGTAACCGGCTCACAAGAATTTACAGGATATTAAGTTTTCTATATTGAGAGATAATCTCACACTGATAGACATAAAAAAACCTCAGCTAATGCTGAGGTTTACAAGTGATTCGACTGGGGTTCGAACCCAGGACCCTATCCTTAAAAGGGATATGCTCTACCAGCTGAGCTATCGAATCATTATGAAATAGAACGTTGTTCTTATAAATTGCGGTTGCAAAACTAGAAAGATAGCTTTCAAATACAAAGACAAGATGAGCAAAATTTGTTCTATTCTAAACGTTTTAATTTTCACGGCTTTATTCCAAGCCCAAGCATCAGATGAGGGCAATAAACTCAGCTCTGCCGATTCACTTTTCGCATTAGGAAAGTATACGGAATCATATACCTTATACAGTGAGCTATACAACGATGACGGGAGGTATTCACCTCAAATGCTACTTAAACTCGCTTATATAACTGAAGGGCTGGGAGAATATGAAAAAGGGCTGTACTATCTTCAGAGCTACTACAGAAAAACTTTCGATGATCTTGCCCTTGATAAAATGCAAAAGCTATCGGAGACCTACGGCTTAGCAGGCTATGAACGTAACGACTTGAACTATGTCCGAGATAAAATCGGAAGGTACTTTAATGAAATAGTGTATACGCTCCTGCTAATTCAATCCTTCCTTCTATTATTGATTGCTTATAAGAAGTACAGGCTCAAGTCAAAACCTCTCTACAGTTTGGTTTCATCTATGCTCGTGATCCTTACTCTCTTCGTTGTAATTAATTTTTTTGGTGAAGATCACAATGCCATCATCGCCAAAAACAATGCTTATCTCATGAAAGGTCCTTCTGCTGGTTCTGACCTGATGACCATCGTGGACAAAGGCCACAAAGTGACACTGCTTGATAAGGGCGAGGTGTGGAGTCAAATCAAGCTAAACGGGGATATCGTCTTCATAAGATCAAACCACCTCTTGTTGTTGTAAAGTGCTTGGTGGTAGACGTGAAATCAACGTCTATGATTATATTTAGCAGTGCGCATTGTTGGAAATACAGCTTTTTTTCTTGCCCTCATATTCAATTATTTGATAATGAGCTTATTAAGCTTTGGTCAATCCACTGAAGCCGACAGCATCCAATCATTTATTGGCTCTACCGACAATGATAGCTTGAGATTTGAAGCACTCATCAACCTCTCAGAAACTGTCACTGATAACACCACTGCGCGTGATGCTATCTATAATGCTTTTCGCTTAGCCGAAGAGATGGGTGATCGGGCTTTAGTCGCAAAAGCTCAATACAACCTTGGCTTTTTCTATTACGAACGTCTCATTGACAGTGACTCTGCCAAGAAATACTTCCTCAGTGCTATTGACGGCTATAAGGCCCAAAATGACAGTAGTGGAGAACTTAAGTCGAGGTATGGCTATTCCTTAATACTAGATGACTTAGGTCAGATGAAGGAGGCCATTGACGAGCTGCTTCTCACTTTGGAGATCGCTGAACTCACCAAAGACAGTAGTGAAATGACCAAAATCCTAAATGTAATAGGCAACATCAACAACTATCTAGGATACCATGAAATAGCCATTAACTATTATGAAAAGAGTGCTGAGATGGCGGGTTTTCTTGGTGATCTCATGAGTGAAGCAATAGTGGTGTATAATACATCCATTATTTATGGTGAAGATGAGGAGTACGCTAGAGAACTTGCCAGTTTACAGAGAGGATTGGCGATAGTAAAAGAAGTCGGCGATGTTGAGTTCGAGGCGTCATATCTCAATCGCATTGGTAGCACATACAAAGATCTCGATCAATTGGATAGTGCGATCTACTTCCTAAAAACGTCAGAGCAGATGTACGATAGCCTAGCAAGAACTCCTACTCCTGGCGCTCAAAGCAATCAGGGTTTTAATTTTCAAGCCTTAGGGCAGTATTATGAATATATAGGTGACCCGACTTCAGCAATCAAATACTTCAAGAAAGCACTAGCAGTTGGTAAAAAAGTCGAAAGCACCCAATTGATCATTAACAATACGGAGTACGTATCTGCAGTCTATGAGTCGATCGGCAATTATAAGGATGCGCTCAATTATTATAGAATAAGCGCCTTGCTCAGCGATTCTATATTCACCGAGGAAAATACCCTCAAGCTTAATGAAGTACAGGCAAAATACGAAAATGCTAAGCAGGTCGCCGAAAATGAGCAACTCCGGAGTGCTGCCAATGAGCAAGACATTGTTATTCAAAAGCAGCGCCTTTACAATATCTTCTTTGCTGTTATAACAGTAATTATTATTGTCTCAGCTTTCTTCCTACTACTCGCCTACCGGAAAATAGTACGACAGAAAAAAGCGGCCGAAGACGACCGAACAACTATCAAAAAACAGTCGGTGCAATTGGAGCATAACGCCCGTTTGAAGTCTCAGTTTTTCAGCAACATCGCCCACGAGCTCCGCACTCCCTTGACCATTCTCCTTGGGATGATTGACGGAATGACCAAAAAGGGAATTGGACATTTCGGTCAAGCTGATTTCAGTAAGCTTCAACTGGCAAAATCGAATGGGGTGAAAATTCAAAATTTGATTGATGAGATTTTTGAATTGACCAAGAGTGAAGCGCATAAGCTGAAACTTATTGCCAAGCCCATTGAGGTTCTTCCTTTGATGGAGCGAATCGTATTCTCATTTCATTCGTTGGCTGAGGATAAGAATATTGACCTCAACATCAGCTATAATCAAGTGCATGGGATCTATGCTAATATCGATCAGCCAAAGTTTGAGAAGATTATTAACAACCTTATCGTTAATGCACTGAAGTTTACCGAGAATGGTGGGTCGATAACAGTAAAACTTGGCCTGAAAAGTGACAAACTGCTCACCATCGAGGTAGTGGATACAGGAGTCGGTATACCTGCAGATGAAATAGAGTTTGTCTTTGACCGGTTCTTCCAGGTGTCTACAGGAGACAATGCTGCAAACCCAGGAACCGGGCTTGGGTTGGCTATGGCAAAGGAGCTGACCAAGCTCCATAATGGAGAAATCTCAGTAAAGAGTGAGGTCGGCAAAGGCACCACCTTCTCACTAGCATTTCCGGTAGTGGAAGCCTTACCTGAGCTACTAGAGACAGCAGAACCCGAGGAAGCAGATATCGCTACAGATCAGCTCCTTGACGGCATTATTCAGGACATTAAGAAAATAGAGAACGGTAGAGTGCTGATCGTCGAGGATAATCAGGACATGAGAAAATACCTCGTCTCGATTTTTGAAGACTACTTTACAATGGTCACCGCTCGCAATGGTCGTGAGGCATTGCGAATGCTAGAAACACAGCAGGTCGACCTGATCATTTCAGACCTGATGATGCCAGAAATGAATGGTACCGAACTCCTAGTTGCATTAAAGAATAACCCAAAGTATCGTCATATTCCAGTCATCATGCTTACTGCCAAGACGGACGAACATCAGAAACTGGACGCATTGAAGCTGGGTGTAGATGACTATCTCACCAAGCCTTTTAGTGCTGATGAAGTGCTGGCACGTGCCAATAATCTTATCAGGAATCATCTACAGCGTACTGAATACTCAGAAAGCGAAGAACCTGAAAATGAAGTCGCAGATGACGATAATCTCATCAAAAGAATTACGCTGTACGTCAAAGAGAATATTGGAGACTACAACATCACGGTAAGTGATATAGCACATCAAATGGCACTAAGTGAGCGGCAGTTGTACAGAAAAGTTAATGCCCTCACTGGGCTCACGCCTAATCAGCTAATCAGAGAGATCAAACTCAGAGAAGCGATGGAAAAACTCAATGCTAAGTCAGTAACTAAAGTGAGCGCATTAGCCAAGGAAGTCGGTTTCGAAAGTAGTGCCTATTTTTCCAAACTATTCTATGCGAGGTTTGGAAAAAAGCCTCAGGAAATCATTTAAATGGCGAGTCTGGTTCCTTCGCCATGACATTGTAGACGATCTTGTCCATTCTTCCTGGCATCCATTTGTTTAGCCATACAGCCAGTTTACCCTGTGTCGTAAGAATCAAGTCTCTCTTCTTATTCCGGTAGGCGGAGAAGGTCTTTTCAGCCACAGTATCGGAGGTCATCATTTTTGACTCATCTCTTGGCGATTCACCTTGTACTTTACCTTCAGCCGTGAGTGCCGTGTTTCGAATATTAGTACCTGTGAAACCAGGGCAAACGACTAGAATATGCACCCCTCGTTTCCTCACCTCCGTGCGCAGTGACTCAAAGAAGCCCTGCATGGCGTATTTTGAAGCTGTGTAGGCCGTTCTTGCTGGAGTGCCTCGATATCCATTGATAGAGGAGATGCCGATGATCGAACCTTTCGATTCCAACAGATAGGGCAAAGCGAATTTGGTAGCATAGAGCGTACCATAAAAGTTGATATCCATCAATTGCTTGAATACATCCATCTCAACATCTTCAAACAAGGCACGCATCGATATACCAGCATTGCAAATCAAAACATCTATCCGACCAAACACTTTAATGGTCTCATCAATCATCTTCTTGTTATCGTCTTCGCTCGCAGCATCAGACAACAAGGGCAAATACCTCACGCCTAGCTGCTTGAGTTCAGCTGAGACCTCATCCATGCGGTCTTTATTGCGCCCCGTAAACACTACAGAAGCACCTTGCTGCGCAAATACAATGGCCAGAGATCTGCCTATACCAGATGATCCACCTGTTACGATTACTACTTTGCCTTTCATCACTGCTTTAGCGGCGAAAATAGTGCGATTTATCCTATCGGGAAAATCGGCACAATGATCGATTGTTGTAAGCCTCCCTGATTATCTTCGTTGAATGAATGCATCAGACATTTATTTTCATCTTGGAGAGAATAGAGACGACTATTTCGGCGCTGGCGTGCCGCCCATCGTACCCGCAAACAACTTTTGCTTTGGGTCGGTAGATGAAATGCGCCAAACCTTAGCACAAGAAAGCGAACTACCCTTTTACACACGAGGGGTTAATCCAACTACCAAGATTCTTCAAGATAAACTGGCGGCTTTAGAAAAGACTGAGGCGTGTCTGGTTTTCGCATCGGGTAGTGCAGCAGTATCCTCGGCAATCTCCTCCCTGGTGAACCAGGGTGATCATGTCATTTGCGTACAGAAACCCTACAGCTGGACGTATAAACTGCTAAATCAGCTGTTGAGCAAATTCGGAGTGAGCACCACTTGGGTAGATGGCACCAAGATTGAAAACTTTGAGGAGGCTATACAGACAAACACCAAGCTCATATTTCTTGAAAGCCCCAACTCCTGGACTTTTGAGATGCAGGATATAGCGCAGGTCGCTGGGCTAGCAAAGTCACATGGTATCTATACTATGATGGACAACAGCTACGCCTCGCCTGAGAACTGCAATCCTGCGGAATACGGCATTGACCTTATTGCGCACTCCGCTTCCAAGTACATTGGGGGTCATGGTGATGCATTGGCAGGCATCCTTTGTGGGCCAAACGCATTAATTACCCAGGTATTCAAGAATGAATTTATGACCTATGGCGGTGTGATCTCTCCATTTACCTCTTGGCTTCAAATTCGCGGCTTACGCACCTTGCCGCTGCGCATGGATCGGATAGCACAAACTACACCCCAAATAGTCGACTATCTCGCTGAGCATCCAATGGTCAAGAAAGTATATTATCCACACCATCAGTCAAACCCCCAACTCGAGCTAGCCAATAAATATCTCAAAAAGCCTTGTGGCCAATTCTCGATAGAGTTGGAAACCACTGAAAAAGATAAGATCGAATCATTCTGTAATCAGCTTAAGCGCTTCTTAATGGCTTGCTCATGGGGCGGTTATGAATCACTTATATTTCCTGCAGTCACACTCTATGATTCACAAAACTATAATCAGACTACACTACCGATAAATTTGATTCGTTTTTATGTCGGTCTTGAAGACTCAGAAGATCTCATAGCGGATCTGGATCAAGCTCTGGTGCATGCATAAGCAACTGTTACTCCTTCTTATTCTATTGCTTTCCTTTAGTTCGTTTGCCCAAACGATTCGCGGTAGAGTAGTCGATGAAAAAGGCCAGCCGCTACCCTTCACTACCATTTACCAAAAAGGCACTACAGACGGCACTTCATCCAATATCCAAGGAGCATATTTTATGGAAGTGCCAGCGGGCATCACTCAGGTCATCTTCCAATATATTGGGTACAAAACTCAAGTCTATGAGGTAGACCTGGCAGAAGGCGAGACCCTCAATCTTGACATATCACTTGCACCAGAACTGATACGTCTCAAAAATATTGTGGTAACAGGAGATGGGAAAGATCCTGCCTACTACATCATGTCTCAAGCCATCAAAAAGCGAAAATATCATCTCAATGAGGTGAGGGCTTATCAATGTGATGTCTACGTCAAGGGCATGCAGACCATAGAAAAAAAGCCGGAGAAGATTCTTGGCTTTGCAGTAACCGTAGATACGGGTATCGTTTACTTATCAGAATCTGTGTCGGTGCTGAGCTTCCTGCAGCCCAACAAGATCAATGAGCGCATGATCTCCTCGAAAGTAAGCGGCGACAATCGCGCATTTAGCTACAATCAGGCATCTGAAATGTTGGTCAACTTCTATCAAAATGTCCTCACCGCCGAAGGCCTTTCTGAGCGTGGCTTTATCTCACCAATAGCCAACAGCGCTTTTAGCTATTACAACTATCGATTAGTCGGTATCATGGAAGAAAACGGGCAAATCATCAATAAAATCGAAGTGCTCCCAAAGCGCAAGAATGATCCGGTGTTCTCAGGGTATATCTATATACTGGAAAACTCCTGGCGCATTCACAGTGTCGACCTTTCGCTTACCAAGGACAACCAAATAGAGTTTCTCGACAACCTATC
This sequence comes from Cyclobacteriaceae bacterium, assembly GCA_040222235.1. GTDB lineage: Bacteria > Bacteroidota > Bacteroidia > Cytophagales > Cyclobacteriaceae > UBA6059. The sequence continues at coordinate 32,295 of JAVKDO010000114.1, read as the reverse complement.
TATCAAGCAAGTCTATGCGCCTGTGGAGCGCGGCATATGGATGATGCTATCGCAAAAATTCACCTTCGATCTCAAGGTGTTTGGTTTTGAAGGACGAGGTAATTTCATAGGGATCCATTCCAACTATAAGGTAGAGCCTGCCTATGACATATCTAGCAATCAAAATGTCAGTGCTGCCTCAGAGGAGCCTGAGATCGTAAAAATACCGAAGCGCAAACGCAGGAAAAGGTCCGCCTCTGAAACCAGCATTTTCGAGAATGAGAAAAAGCTATTCAACAACGAGCTGCTGACTATCGAGGATCAATCCAACCAACGAGACACTACCTATTGGGAGAGTATCAGACCGATACCACTCACAAGACTTGAGCGTAAAGACTATCTATTTAAAGATAGCATCAAGGTGATTGTCGATAGTCAACCTTACAAAGACTCTATCGACGTAAAGTCCAACAAGATTAATCCAGAGAATATCCTCTTCAGTGGCTACATGCACCGAAATACTTTCAAGGAACGGTACCTGAGCTTCGATCCCCTCCTACAAATGGTACAGTTCAACACTGTAGAAGGGCCTGTCCTAAATCTGAGAGTGCTTTACACACAGCTGAAGGACGAGCAACCCTGGTGGAGGCTGATTCCTGAAGTACGCTATGGCTTCTCCAGCCAGCAGGCTTATGCAAAGCTGAGGGCTGTGCACATTTACAACGTCAAGAAGTTTGCTCAAGTAGAATTCACAGGAGGTCGATTTGTTTATCAAATCAATGAAAGCAATCCCATTCCTTACTGGCTCAACAGTGTCTATTCATTGTTTTTGCGTGAAAATTATATGAAGATCTATGATAAGAGTTTTTTCAAGTTTCGTCATCAAATCGAGTTCACCAACGGATTGTTCTTTACCTCCACGGTGGAGTATGCCCAGCGACGTGCGCTCGAAAACAACTCAGATTATTCATTCTTCAGAGAAGGCCAAACCAACTACACTCCTAATGATCCGCCCAATGCAAGCCTTGATGACACCATGTTCCCAACCCACAATGCCCTGACCCTGGATTTTGTTGTCCGAATCCGTCTTGCACAGACCTACATCAACCGACCAGATCGTAAATTTATCTTGGAGTCTAAGTACCCTAAGCTGAACGTCAAGTATCGCTGGGGAGCTAATCTGCCAGGAAGTGATATCGACTACCACTTGGTAGAATTGGAGGCGCGACACGATCTTGAGCTCGGTATGCTGGGTGATGCAAAATTGATGGCAAGCTATGGCAAGTTCCTGGGCGTAGAGCAGAACTACTTTGTAGACTTCAAGCATTTTGATGGTGGTCAGGTGATACTCACCAAATTCAACCAAGGCGCTTTTCAGCTACTCGACTACTATCTATACAGTACAGATCAAAGCTATCTACAGGGCCAGTATGAGCATCACTTCAACGGGTTTGTCTTCAATAAACTACCACTTCTTCGAAAACTTAAGACCCAAGCGGTCACTACCGTAAATTACCTACGCACACCGCAGCTCGATCACTATATAGAACTAGGCATTGGTATGGAGCATATTTTCAAAATCGGAAGGATCGACTACTTCCATTCTTACAACCGAGGGGATAATTCCAGGAATGGAGTCAGATTGGGGATTGGTTTTTAGTAAACCATCGTCACATAACCTTTGTATTCCGTAGAAGTGTACTTGATTAGGTAGAAGTAAGTACCACTGCTAGCTCCATCACCAGTCCACTGGAAGGTTCGCTCATTGGAGGAGTATACTTGCTTACCAGTGCGGTCGAAAATTCGAATATTCTCAAATACATTCTCGCATTGATTGGGTGGAAGGTTCCTCTCTTGGAGGTCTAGGCCCGATAAAGTAAAGACCTCATTGATACCATCTCCGTTTGGAGAAAACGCATTTGCCGGTAGGAAGGGAATCTCACCTGCCAGCGGCTCGCGTAAAGTGAATGTAATCTCCAATGTATCTGCTTCAGCATTGGGACACCTCAAGTCTCTAGCCAAGAAAGAGACGTCATAGTCTCTCGGGGAGAGATTAGTGCCTAGGAGAGAACAGTTGGGACGCCACCTCAGCGTACCTGTCGCAGAGCCCTGCCCTTCTCCATCAATAAACTCAAAGTCATCGAAGAAGACATTTCTAAAAAGGCTTACGGTCATGAAGTCATTGTCAGGGTCCACTGCTCGTATATCGAGTTCATAATCTTGATTGACCAGCAACTCAAGGTCATCATAAGAATCAAAAACAGGAGCTTCATTCTCTGGAATGACAATATTTACACTTACTTCCAATGTGTCAGCATTGCGCTCCTGACAAGTATCAAAGTCCTCCGCAATGAAATAAAACAAGTACTCACGCTCTGTATCGATATCGAGTTCTGTGCAATCTAAGTCCCAGTTGAATATGCTACTTGCCGATCCTATACTAGCGTTTGGCACAAACTCCGCTCCGACTTGAGAAAGACTAAAATCTGCCCCTACTGCCTGCAAAAGAATCGTATCACCATCTGCATCAGTAGCATTAACCGTAAAGCCGAGGCTTCCGTTAAGCTCAGTCGTCACGACAGTGTTACTTAGGTCAGTAGACACTTCAGGCGAAGTATTCGGGGGTAAAATGACTTGAAAGTCTAAGAACGATTCTACCCCAGCATCTAAAGCGCACTCATCAGCATCTTCTAGTTTGAGGCCTAAGGAAAACTCAGTCCTATCTCCAAAATCTACCTCTCGACAGTTAGTGTTCCATACTAGCCGCTTCTCTATTCTGCCGACCTCATCTACTACATCTCCTAGTGAAAAACCGAACTCCTCAGGGTCAAAACCAATACCAAAAAGCTGCAAGTCCAGATTGTCCAGGTCTACATCCTCACCCAGTATTTCGAAGATACCTCGCTCATTTTCGTTGAGGATCAATTCAGCTCCTGCTGGAAGGTTTGAAAAGAAGGGGTCTTCATTAGGGGGTGGCTCGACATTGATGGTCAGTCGCACGGTATCTTGTTGCGGTAGCGGACAGGCATCATCTGCCGCAATAAGATCTAGAATATACGGACCATCAGGTGTGTAGGGACACTCGCCAACACAAACCTCTACCCTGAGCGTATCTTGAAACGGTGAGATGAAGCCAGTGGTGATTGAGAAAATGTCATCCAACTTAGCATCGAAATTCACACCCTCAGCCCTTATCGTGATGAACTCCAATTCATTATCCAGCGTCTGGTCAGTCACCAAAAATTCGAAACATCGCTCTTCAGCCCCGACGAAGTACTCTAACACTTGAGAGTCGGGATCAAAATCTGGCTGATCTGGAATTTTTACACTGGCATCAGGTGGAGTAGGAGGGTCGCATCCATCCACCACTAATAATTGAAAGTCCCGACGTACTTCGCCAATCTTAATGCCATCTCGGAATTCATCTGCTCTAACCGAAAAAACATACAGTCCAACTGATTCGGGAGTAACGGTCAGAAAGCCCTCGTTATTTACACTCAAGGACGGATTGCCTGGAACCGTATTTGATACATCGATACCATCAACAAATCTCACGGTTGGGTGTGGCTTGGGAATAGGTATCGGAACCGGGACAAGTGCACTACTATTCAGCGGAGTATCCAAACTATATGCAATGGAATCCCCGTCCACATCCGTACCCGCAAAATCGACGTAGTACAGTTGGTTGATACAAGCATAATCACTCAGCGGAGGAAATAATTGGGGCGAAGAGTTGATAAAGGGATCACCATTCTCATCTACAACAGCTGGGAAATCCAAATAGTACGTCATTCCCGTACCTCCAGGATTCTGAATATTGGTAATGGCAAAATTGCGACAACAGCGCTCCCAGACTATATAATAACCTTCTGGATCATTGTAGAGTTCTGGGCTCAAATACAGATCTGTCGTAAAGATTGCCCTCAGCGTACTGAGTTCATCAATTATACAAGCAATATTTGTGTAAGGCACCAAATCCTGATTGGACAAAGGAAGTGTGCGGATATCCATGATGACGTTATCGCGCTTCCTGAAGATGTAGGCCTCAAGGGAGGCCTCAGGTCCTGGGTTACCAGTTTGGGCCAAGTCAAAATACTGGATCAGATTAAGGCGATAGTTGAATCCATCAAGGTGAATGAGCTCGAGTTCACCCCCCACGATATGATTGGCTTTGGCATAGGAACCCATCAGAATCAGCAACCCTACGACAATAAGTTTCTTCATTTAGCCCCTCGTGATTTCTCTCCCAACAATTATAGTTTGGATTTCCCTCACTTTCCAAGCAATCCGCAAGTGATTAATTTAATTTTGCCAACAATGGCTAGATCTAAAACACCGCTGATTCTCGAGAATGTAGAAGTACTAGGCATGGCTGCTGAGGGAAAATGCGTTGCTAAACCCGACGGGAAAGTTCTCTTTCTAAAGGATACTGCCCCTGGAGATGTTGTTGATGTGCGCGTGACACGCAAGAAGAAGAGCTTTCTGGAAGGGTATCCGATCAAGTTTCATGAAAGATCAAAAGTGAGAGTTACACCAGTTTGTGGCCATTTTGATATATGTGGAGGTTGCAAATGGCAGCATATCAACTATGCAGAGCAGCTTGCTTATAAACAGCAGCAAGTGGTTGACGCCCTTGAACGAATAGGAAAAGTGGAGATTAACGGTATTTCTCCAATTATTGCGTCAAGCCAGACAGAGTATTATCGTAACAAGCTTGAATTTACTTTCTCCAATAGTCGTTGGTTTACAACGGAGGAGATCGAATCAGGTGATTCACTAGACGGGAATGCGCTTGGTTTTCACATTCCCGGTAGGTTCGACAAAGTACTACAGATTGAGCACTGTCATCTCCAACCCGAGCCATCCAACAAGATCAGGAACTGGCTCGACCAATACGCAAGGGCAAATGGATTGAGCTTTTACGATCTCTACAAACACGAAGGATTTCTGCGGATCATGATGATTCGAACCACCACCACCGGGGAGGTCATGGTGCTTATACAATTTGCTGAAGATGAGAAAAGCACCATAGAAACTCTGCTCGGATCACTCGTATCCGAATTCCCTGAACTGACTTCTGTGAACTATGTGATCAACACCAAAAAGAACGATACTATCAATGATCTGGAGGTAATCAATTATTCCGGTAGGGAGCATATCATAGAAAAAATGGGTGACCTCCAGTTCATCATAGGACCTAAGTCTTTCTATCAAACCAATCCCATTCAGGCCGAACGGCTCTATCAAGTAGCGCTGGAGTATGCTGACTTGCAAGGCGATGAGCTGGTCTACGACCTGTATACCGGTACTGGCACCATAGCCAACTATGTGGCACGCAAGGCAGCAAAAGTAGTGGGCGTAGAGTACGTACCAGAAGCCATTGTAGACGCAGACAAAAATTCCCAACTCAATAATATCTCGAACACCGAGTTCTTTGCCGGGGATATGAAGGACCTGCTAAATGAGTCATTCATTGCAGAAAACGGCCAGCCTGATGTGATCATCACAGATCCTCCGAGAGCCGGGATGCATCCTGATGTGGTTGATACGCTACTTAAGATTGCTGCTAAGAAAATAGTGTATGTGAGCTGTAATCCAGCTACTCAGGCCAGGGACTTGGAGCTGCTCGCTGACCAGTACGCGGTGACACGTGTTCAGCCCGTCGACATGTTTCCACATACGCATCATGTGGAATGCGTCTGCCTATTAGAACTGAAATAGGAAATCAATGAGAAAATAAGACTTAACTGGCTCCAATTAGATATTTACCTTCATACCTGTTCTCATTTCTTCCCATTCTTTCTTATCGGATGTGAAGCATTTCTCAGCATATTTTTGTCCTTAGATGCATGATGGGCAATTGAACCAAGAAAAGATATTGAACGTGCGTATTATTTGTTAGTGATCATTAGATGTGTAAACTTCAGCAAGTTTCTTCGTGGTTTTATTCCACTTTGGGTCTTGCTCGTCTAAGGCAGGTAAAGTCTCCAGCACAGCCTGGAGTTTTCTTCTTTGGGCCACAATGAACGGATCATCTGAATAGGTGGCATCTATAAAAGCTGACTCATCGGCAGTATTCCTACAATCCCAAAAATGTCCCAGGCCATCTATCATCCAATCTCTGTTTCTTACCCATCGTGCGTTCATAAAGGTCATTTTCAAATATTCCTTTTGCTTCCAGTTGGGTTGGTCATATAAGTATCCGGCAAAACTTTGGCCGTCTGTCTTTATCTGTCCTTCATAGCCAGCAAGCTCCAGCAGCGTAGGCAGAATATCCGTAAAATCTATCATCACATCGCTCTCCCCGTGCTTTTTCACTCCTCCATGGGCAACTATAAAAGGAACTCTTAATCCTAATTCACTAGGATACAAGCCTTTGCCATAACCTGGAGTTCCGTTATCCGCAGTAAAGATGACCACTGTGTTCTCCAGTATGCCCGTACTCTCCAGATGATCAATCAACCTCCCTACCAAATGATCCTGAAATTTCATCATTGTATAGAGTGTACCCTTAACCGTTCCGGCTACTCTGTCACCGTTTTTATCAATCTTTGGCATGTCTGGAAAGAACCATTTATTTTCATTCACCTTTTTCTCCTGATGGGCCAGGATTGCCGGACAATAGGCGAAAAATGGCTTATCGTTAGCGACACTTTTATCAATAAAGTCGAGTAAATAATTGAAGACGATCTCCGGACCGAAATCTTCTTTTGTAGTTTTAATTCCTTCCCCATTTGCCACCAATGAAGGATGCCAATAGCGATGGTTGGGACCATCGTGTCCATCCCACATTTTCCATAGGCAATAATCATCCGCTTGATAGATCTTAGGATCTCTATTTCTTTCATGATGCATTTTGCCGAACATGCCACAACTATAACCCGCTGCTTTCATCGTTGGGAAGAGTAAGGTGTGTTTGGGATTTTCTAAAAACGAAGTATCGGGCCTGATCTGATTTTGATAATTACCATTATTATGAGGATAGGTGCCAGTAAGAAGCACAGCACGCGATGGCACGCACTCTGGTGAGGCCCAAGCAGTTTTGAACTGAACACCCTCTTTTGCCAACTGCTCGACAGCTGGGAGTTTCATGTTTCCACCATATGCCGCAAACTCTTTGGCGGAAATATCATCCACGTTGATCAAAACGATATTTGGCTGTCTGTCATTTTGCGCCATTGAAAAGTTCGCACCGAAAATACCCACGATAAGTATCAAGTTAATTTTTGGCCTCTGAATATTCAATATTCTCTTTTTTGACGGGTATTAGACCTTGGGCTTTCCACTTAGTCCTTTAAAAGAAGTCATCACTAATTATGAGATGGCCCCTGCTTTCTTTTGACTATTAATCAATAATTATTTTGAATCTTGATGAAATTGTTTTGACAATATACATTCCAGGTTTACCTGAGAGGTCAAATGAGGTAATCTGCCCTTCTACAGCTATAGTTTCCAGTATTTTCTTACCCATAACATCATACACCTCCACCTTACCAGTAACACCTTGAAGTTTGACAATACCGTTTGATGGATTGGGATACACAACGATATTCTTATCTATCTCTTTGTCTTGATCTATGGCACTGGATGTAGCAGTACGGCAAGTACTACATCCGGCCAAATCAATAGACAAGTAATCAATCTCAATATGTCCCCATTCATTGACCAGTGTGATCGTATTATTAGTCCCTGCATTCAAAGTCAATGAAACTATTGTATCATACACTGTAGCGGAGGGGGCGAAGTGAATAACCTCCGACGAACCTGCACCAGTACTTATTGTGGCTTTTCTGTCCCCGTTATTCACATTTCCACCACGTGAGCGCGTAGCGAACGTAGCATCGTAAGTCCCTGTTGCCGAGACATTATTAGGGATTGTCCAAGTGATGCTCGAAGGTGTAGTTTTCAATTGAGCAACAGAGTCGTTACTGGCACCTGAGAGTGTAATCAGAGCTGAATCTCCACTTATATCAGCGTGTTCTGCTTCCAGCAACAAAGTAGATGACACTTCAATATCTTCCTGAAAGGTGTTATTTGCATCATCAGATTCAGGGACTACCTGATTTCCATCTACAACCACTGAAACTGTAAAAGTTCCTTCTTGAGCTGTCCATGTTGTTTTGCCACTAGGCCCACTTGCAGCATCAACATCTTCCAAAGTCCCATTAGCAGGAATCACGGTTTGATAGAGTTGTCTCCAGCTAACGTTTAACCCATCGATTTTAAAAACAACATTTGGCCTGAGGTTACCTGGCACGTCTGTACCACCCGTATTGGCTATATCTGCGAAAAATGTTACTTCCTCACCTAACTGTGGATTTACAGGGGTCCAGCTAATATCTGTTACGATAAGGTCGGCTAGGCCACCTGATGAACCTGAACGCAAGAATTCAACCTCAGCTACGGTCAGTAATTTATTGGGATGGGAAATTCGTCCGTACTCTGCTGAAACTGCACCGCCGAAAACAACTTCCGTCCAGTCATTACCTGTAGGGGCACCTGAAATGGTTGCAACAGTCGTCCAGGACACACCGTCAGAGGAGAGTTGGAAGTCTGCTCCATCTATCCTGTCCTCAAAACCTGGCCTTGGATAATAGCGTACCCCGATTACGTCTTCTATCTGATCAAATTTCATGGACGCTACCTTGTCATTTGTCAGGTAACTAGCATAGTCCGTTAGAGACCCATCAAAGGCATTATCGCCAGACTTCTCAAAGCAGAAGTCCGTAGGCGTACTTTCTGAAGTACCGGGAATACGTTGTTGCGCCTGAACGCTAAGAACAAGCAGCATTAATACTAAAATATTGAAAATGCTTCGCATAGGTTTTCTCGTTTTGGTTAACATATCTTTTGCGAGCATCCTCATGGTAGTGGATCTGGAATGTTCTGATCAAGGATCTGCTGCAGATGATCAAGCGTGTCTTGATTCGCCTGAATTGTAAAATCAGTGACTTTCACAAAATCTCCCTCTTCGGGGCCGCTACTGCAGTCCCATAGATCTCCAGCTCCGTCGAGTAGCCAGTTATCTGTCCTTAACCATCTGGCAACATATGACGAGTCGCTTCTGTAATGCTGCGCGGATATCCACTCTCTCGGCGTGAAGGATTCGCCTCTTAGATAGGGTGCAAAGCTTGTCCCGTCCATGTCATCTAGTAAGGGACTACTGTAGCCTGCAAGGTCGGCGAAAGTAGGGATGATGTCCGTGAAATCAATGAGATGACTCGTTGATTGTGCGCTTGGCACTATGAGATCGGGCCCATATACAATGAAGGGAACGCGCAAAGCGAACTGATTATCGTACCTATTTTTCCCATAACTACCCCTGCCGTTATCTGAAGTGACGAAAATGATCGTGTTTTTCAATTGACCCGTTTCCTCCAAAGTTTTCATAATCTTATTTAGCGCTGCATCTACATACTCTACTGCCGGTTCGTATTCTCTTGAATTAGGGATTGTAGATCCGGTATGCTCACCACATGCATCTGTCTCGGGAATAAGTGGTTTTAAAAAGGTCCCATTAGGATCTGAAGGATCCCTTTGAGCATGAGGCAAATTGGTTGGCCAATAGACAAAAAATGGATCACTGGATGGTTGAGTAAGAAAAGTCAACATGCTGTCTACTTCTATCTCCGGGCCCCAATCAGCAACAGTGGTAGGCACGCCAGTACCATTGGCAAGAATAGCCGGGTGATCGTACCACATGGTTGAGTACAAATCTGTGGCTTTTTGGATCTTTCCTTGGCTTGGATGCCATTGGCTAGGACTGGTTGAGCCTGGAAACCACTTGCATATGGCATAATAATCAAAACCAAACTGATCTGGATTCTTGCCTCTCTGGTGATGTTGCTTGCCAAACCATGCCGTACGGTAACCGGCATCATGCATGACTTGTCCCATCGTATAGTTATCATCGTGCACTATATCCCTCTCACTGACAGAAGGATCAGGCAATTTGCCATTGCCCCAATGGCCCGTTTTGTTCGCATATTTTGCCGTCAATAATTCGGCTCTGGTAGGACCACATACCGCTTGTGAAAAGGCGGTTTCGAATACCAACCCATCATTTGCTAAGAAGTCTATAGTAGGTGTCACGACAACTTTTTTGTCGGGATTATTACTATTATAGAAGCTAAAATCTATTGCCGAGACGTCATCCATCATGATGAAGATGATGTTGGGTTTCTGTCCATATGAAGTGATAGTACTCAACCCTAGTACTATGAGAATTAGTAAAATTTGATTTAGAATCTTCATTTGTATCCTTCGTTTAATTTTCCATTTCCTCTTATGAATCTAGTTACGTGGTTTTGTAAAATCCTACGTACTTCGATTTTCTTATTCTCAAGCCACACTTACTTCTAATTGTATTTCTGTATGTACTTGTCATCTACATTTGAATGATAGATTACATTTATAAAGGAACATTTTCGCGTAGAGGGACGCAGGCTTTTAAAAAGCTTGTTATGGTAACGACGTTGCACCATGAAAACCATAACAAGCCTGATATTTTTCAATCCTGAATAATTAATTTCCGGGTTGAAGCGCCTGCTTTTAGAATATTAATCCCAGAATGACCAGAGAGGTTGATAATGGTATTCTGACCTTCTACAGCCATGGTTTCCAGTATCTTCTTACCCATGATATCATACACTTCCACTTTTCCTGACAGACCTTGGAGGTGAACAATACCGGTTGATGGATTGGGGTATAAAGTGATATCCTGATCTATCTCTATGTCTTGATCTATGGCACTGGATGTAGTAGTCCTGCAAGAACCACATCCTGCCAAATCAATCGACATATAATCAACCTGCATATTTGCCCAATTATCCTCTAGTTCAATCGTATTAGTGCCCGGATCTAAATCTAACATGATAGCATCAGTACGTACTGTGGCAGAAGGAGGAAAGAAAAAAACTACTTCAGTAGTATTAGCAGTGCTGCTTATCGTAGCTTTCCTATTACCATAAACACCTGTTTGTCCGTTGCGGGAGCGAGTGCCAAATGTAATCTCATAGCTTGCAGCTGTTGGAACATTATCGATTGTCCACACAAGTTTTGACCCTGCCGTTAGCATTGTTGCTACTGAGTCGTTGCTGGCACCTAAAACTTCTTCTTTTACTATAGTACCCATAATGAATTCCGCCTCTTCTGCTTCTAGTGTGATAAGTGTCGAAACAGTAATAGTAACTGTGTCTTGGGAGCTGACTCCATCATTATCGGTCACTGTTAACACAATTTCATGAATCCCACCTGCCAGCTCAACGGTAGAGCTTACGCTATTGGCAATTTCAGCGCCATTTTCAGTCCATATGTATGAAGCAATTGTGCCGTCATCTGTACTGGCCGATGCATCCAGCATAACCGATTCAATAACCGTTACATTTTGATCGGGACCGGCATTGGCATTAGGTGCCTCATTGCTTCCACCTATTTCCAGTAGAGTTATATAGTCTACTTCCATCCATCCCCAAGTTGGATTGAACGTGATCAAATTTGTTCCTTCAGTTAAACTCAACGTAACCGTGTCTTCGCGGATGGTTGCGGAAGGTGGGAAGTCGTAAGTAACCGTTGAACCTGGACAACTACTAATAGTTACTTCTCTTGGCGAAATATCTGTATTTCCGTTGTGTGAACGAGTGCCAAACACAACTTGATAATTCCCTGTTTCCGGAACATCTGGTATAGTCCATGTGAAACTTGCTGGCGGAGCTTTCAAATGTATTACAGAATCCCCTCTAGCTCCTGAGAGTGGTTTAATAGATACGTTTTTAAACAAGCTAAGACCTTCCTCTTCATAACTGGTTTTAGCAACAATAACCTTCATATCATCCCTGGAAATTGTACCAGACTCATCGGTTACTGTTAAAATAATTCGGTGATTACCAGTAGGGATCAGTACACTTGGAGTCACTCCAGTGCCAATCACATTGTTACCTCTTGTCCAAACATAGCTCACAATTTCTCCATCCGTATCTGAACTTCCCGATCCATTTAAGATAACCATTTCACCCCCACTCCCATCTGTATCTTCTACGATTAGATCAGCACCAGCATCAGCCGTGGGAATCACATTCTCTTCTGAAGTCAGAAGAATCTCCATATAATCAATATCAATATACCCATAGGTTATATCTAGTTCGATGGTATTTGTACCAGCTCCTAAATATAAAGAGACAGTCTCCTCTATTACTGTGGCAGAAGGTTGAAAAAAATGAATCACCGGTGATGGTCCTGCGCTACTTGTTATTGAAGCCCTTCTTTGGCCATTTCCTGTGTTTCCGTTTCGAGAGCGAGTACCAAATGCAACATCATAATTTCCTGCTGTTGGAACATTACCGATCGTCCACTCTACACCTGAAGGTTGTGCCGATGCAATTGATACAACCTCGTTGTTACTGGCGCCTGATAATGTTACAACAGAGGTGTCTCCGTAAAACATTGCATCCTCTGCCTCAAACAACGTAGTAACTAAACCGCCACCTCCTGTCAGGTCCATATAAAAGTCATCCAGGTACAAGAGCTCATTGGTCGTACTCTCAATTCCAATCGTCGCATTTTTTAAGGTACCACTCCAGCTAATATTTAAAGTACCAGATACCAATGTGTAAGTATCCGTTACGTTGGTGAATGATGTTTCGAATGAATTATTACCATTATCGTCATTGATATTCACAACAATTTTTACGTCATCGTTACCTGAATAACGCCTTGCCATTACTTCAACATCATAACTCCCCGGACCATTTATTTGTAACACCCTCGTAATATCCTGGATCGGTGAGTCTTTTCCCGATCCTCGATTAAATACCTTGAGTGCTTGGTTTCCCGCATAAGTAAATGTTTTCCTAACTTTTTGTAGCTGTATTACATTTGCCCAAGGTTCCGGCCAGTTAGCAGACCATTCCGGTGCTCCGCTTTTGAGTTCGACACCCTGCTCAAAACTTGAATTGAGCAATAATCCTCCAGGGCCAGCTGCGGGTAATGTAACGTCCGCAATACTAGTAGGGTAACTGATATTGACGGTAATATCATTACCGGAAGTATTATTATTGATAACATTCTCAATAGCTTCTAATCTGGCATCCCCATCTGCTAAGGTGGGACAAAGCCACCCACCTTCGTCAAATTCATTCCACGCATACATCAGGATCTGATTAGCTGGGGCATCACTTGGATTTTGAGCGATCCAGGTAAAAGCATTTGCTAAGTGATCAGCAATCTCTTGAGGTTGAGCTGTTGCCGCGTACTTGGTAGATTCAATAAAACCGCCCCACGTAGTTGGGTTATTGGCATTATTCCTGGATCGTGGATCATAACCTGTGGTCACCAAAGGCACCACATCTATTCCATATTCGGTGACTTTCTGATCCCAGCGATTTTCTGCAGTGGTAACTAACTCTGAGAAAGGGTTCCCATTATTTCCTTGCCCAACAAAATAATCCGACCGAGCATGTAGATAACCTCCATTAAAAGGTCTCGCGCTCATACCGACAAGGTAAGGATTAAAACCTGCAGCATTAGCCTGGTCCATCAAAGTTTGCATTTCGCACTCAATTCCACCGTCATCCCCGTCTCTTAATAAGTAAACTATGGGTCGACCACCTAGTACTTTTTTATAATTAGGATCTGGAAAATGGTTGGTAATCAGGTCAAGGATTAATGCGTCATTCCACCTCTGGCCTTCCACGACATAAGCATAATCAAGCATTGATTTATTGGGACTGTTTTTATAAAAATCAACTGATTCTGCTAATGCCCCCGATGCATACCAGACAAAAACAAAATAATCGATTCCCGCTTGATTTGCCATCTGGAGGTCTGAGTCCATATCTGACTGTTCGAACTTGATCGTCACCTCATTTGGTCCATCGATGGCAGCAAAATACGGAAGTTTGTCATGCCATTGATTTGGTCCCAGCGACTCTTCAAGCTCAATGCCAACGCCGCTCCCATCGCCATTCCAGGCATCCCAGCGAATTACTCCTACGTCTTGTGCATACACATGATGTGAGCTGACTTGTACTAATAGGAATGCAATGACAAGGTAGAGTTTCTTTTCATGTTTCATTTTCCATTCATTTTGTTGGGTCAATATTCACTTTGTATTCCTGCTTTTAGATAAAAGTCTATTGGGGTACTTGCTCAATTTAAAGGAAGAGCCCAACCCAACAATCCTGTACCCTCCTGCAAGGAAATCAGCATACGATAGTCAATGCATTTTTTTAGAAAGGAGTAAATCTGTAATCGAATGAAGTATAGTCACCGGACTCATGAAGCTACATTGTATTGGATTTATTTTCTTTCAGGGCGCATACCCTATTTGTACCATTGCATTGCCGAATTTTGATTTACTGACTATCTGGGTGCTGCCCCCAACTATATCTTCGCTTAGGATCGAAATCCGAATTTTCTGAAACAGCATTTGCATTGGTTTTTATCTGCCACTTCTTCAAAGCCTTTTTCATTTTCTCTACTTTTTCAGGATAGGTTGCAACTAGATCAATCTCTTCCGCTTGGTCAAATTTTAGATTGTACAACTCATACTCATCGCTTACCAAGTTTTGGACCAACTTCCAATCTCCTTTCTTCAGTGCAGATTTTGGAATATCGTGGTGGTAAACCGGATAATGAATAAATAACTCTCGCTCAGCGTCAACTTTGCCGCTTTTAAGTGCTGGCACTAAAGAGTACCCGTCTATGACCTGATCTTCTGGCAAGTCAGCACCTGTTAGTTCGGCGATGGTTGGGAAAAAATCTTCGCTTGAAACCAGTCCTTCATACATAGCTCCTGATTGAGCGACCCCTGGCCACTTCACAATCATAGGTACCCGAACACCTCCTTCAAACAAAGACCCCTTACCTCCGCGATACGGAGCATTAGAAGAGGCGATATACGTCAGAGGATGCCCCTCGGCATAGGCTTCAATACCATTGCCAGCTAGTAGTGGAACTCCATCAAACCGGTCTTCAAGCCCCCCATTATCTGAGTAAAAGATGACAATGGTATTATCAGCGAGACCTGCTGCTTCAAGGTAATCCATAACATCCCCGACACTGTTGTCCATATGCTCAATCATTGCCGCATAGACTGCATTCGATGGGTAGCCATCCACTTTTGGCTTTCTCTGATATTTTTCGATTAATTGTCGGTCTGCATCGAGTTGCACATGCACATCAAAGTGAGAAATGAATAGGAAAAAGGGATTGTCTCTATGCTTCTCCATGAACTCAATGCCCATTCGGGTGAGTGCATCGCTCACTCGTTCATTCTCATGCGCCTGGGCTGACTCTGCAATTCCCTGATAATAGGGACCGCCTCTGGAGGAAACTGCTTCATGATAACCCCGTTCATTGGGCGTCTTCTCTCCTAAATGCCACTTTCCAAAATAGCCAGTCTGATACCCCGACGCACTCAACATCTCCCCTATTGTGCTAACGTCTTCTGGTAGTTGCTGCGTTCTGTTTATTCCCGCCAACACTTCTTCATAGGGTCTCCAGTGTCCAGGAATCCAATCTGTAATCCCGACTCTGGCCGGCACCTGGCCTGTCTGAATACTCGCTCTTGACGGAGAACAAACGGGTGCTGCATAGGCATTGGTAAATCTGACTCCATGAGTCGCAAGGTTGGAGATATTCGGTGCTTCATTGAAGGTATTACCATAGATGGATAAATCGCTAATACCCAAATCATCGGCTAAAATGAATACGACGTTAGGTCGTTTCGAATTGAGCTTGGCTGGTGTTTCCGTGGTGGATTGGCTCTGCTCACAACCTGATGTGATGATCAACACGGCATAACAACCCACGGCCATCCACCAACTACCACTAGCTAGGATTTTGCGAGTTCTATTCAACCGATGATCGCTTAAGCCAGGCAGTTAGTTGAGTTTAGGAATGTTTTGGTCCAATAATGCCTGCATCTCTTGTTTCTTGAGCTTATACTCTTCGGAGCTCTGAACATTGACCTTTTGGAACATTTGTTCGTCAGACTCATCGCCACAAAACCACAAATCTCCATTGCCATCGAGCAGCCACTCTTGTGTTCTCAACCATCTCGCTTCGTCCAGTTGTGACGCAATCCAATCTCGAGATTCAAAGGTTTCTCCTTGTAGATAGGAGGCGAAGCTTTTACCATGCATTGATCGCGTTTCGGGCGTGGAATAATCGGCTAACTCAAGAAAAGTAGGAAGCATATCCGTCATGTCTACCAAGACGTCAGACATTTCTCTTTTCACGACATGCTGTGGCCCATATGCAATAAAAGGAACTCTAAGTGCAACCTCATTTTGCATCTGACCCTTTCCATATCCTGCCGTTCCATTGTCACCTATCATAAAAATGACGGTGTTATCAAGCTGATTCGTTTCTTCGAGTGTGGCTATAATTTTCTCCATAGCCATGTCCATATACTCAATATTGGATTTCAGACTACCCGGTATGCGCTCACCTGTTGGTTCTCCGTCGCGATCAAATGCGGGCACATCAGGGCGATACCACTTATCGGCTTGCGGATCATACTCGTGGTGTGGTAAGTTGGTAGGCCAGTAAGCGAAAAACGGTTCATCAGCAGGTTTGCTAACAAATGAGATCAGACTATCCAACTCAATGCCGGGTCCAAAATCATTCGGTGTAGTAGGTACTCCAGCGCCATTTGCCAAAATAGCCGGATGCCAATACCAGGTACCTCCATACATACCGTCTGGACCCGTTCTCCCCTGAGAAGGGCCGTCATGACCGAGCCATTGTTTACAAATTACATAGTTATCAAAGCCGAAATCTGATGGGTTTAATGAGCGATCGTGATGCTGCTTGCCAAACCAAGCCGTTCGATAACCGGCATCACTCATAGCTTCACCCATCGTGTAGTGTGCTTCGCTCAATGTTGTTTTTGGAGTATTGCTATGACTGTAATGCTTATTCCCGTGCGCATATTTTGCCGTAATCAAATTAGCTCGTGTAGGTCCGCAAATGGGCGAAGCGTAGGCCGTATTGAAAGCAACCCCTTCCTTCGCCATTTTATCAAATGTTGGCGTATTGATACCCCTACCACCATAGATGCTAAACTCCTTGGCTGAAACATCGTCAAGTAGTACAAAGATGATGTTGGGTTTCGAGACCTTCTGCCCATCTGCTATTGTCGACTTTGCATCTACAATCTTTCCACTACAACCAGCAATTAATATTGCAGCGACAACCAACACCACTAGGAACCTCGAAGTTATTTTTATCATTTTCATTGTTTTGTATCCTTAAAAACTTGTTTTACCGCCTCCAGATAACCATATCCATACATACTACACGGCATGAGGTAGCTTGTCTCAGTCCACTCGTTCCAGCTATTGATAACAACTAGCGGGGCTTGCTCGGGATGAGTATCCACATATTCCTTTCCCTTTTGCAAGGCTTTCTTAAAGTTTTCGGGTGTATTGTTTTTGACAATGCTTCCTGTATAGTTGTGGGCTCTGGGGCTGGCGTCCCACCCTACGGATATTTGAGGATAGTAGTCCGCCTTGTATGAATCAGAAATCCGATACCACAGCTTTTCTATGTCTTTGGTCACCTCTTCATAGTCTCTGTCTACATCCGTCATATGGGCAATCACGTAGTGAGTGAGTGAATTGAAGCCGAGCTTTTCGATTTCCTCCTTTTGTGTAGTAGCTGGCTTATCAGGGTCCCAAGAGTATCCTTCTCTGCGCAAGGAGAATTGTAATTCGAGACCGGGGAAACCGGCTTTTTTCACTTCCTTTCTAAACCAACCCAGTGCATCTCTTACTTGCTCCACTCCTCCCAAACCTTGCAGCAGGTTTTCCAAATCGTACAGCATAAAGACAGGTTTTCCATCAATCTGGTAATAGGAAGGGTGCTTGAAGTATTTCTCGATAATACGATAACAAATCTTTTCAAATTCCTCTCGGTCTACGGCACCATCCCAAATTTTAGCCGTATTCACACGGTTGAATGCATCATCTGCATTGCGTTTATCCCAATTCAATCCTACATCGTGATTGGCCCACATCAGATAGAATTTCATGCGGTCATTGTTTTGCGCCTTTAAGAATCCGTCGTTAAGATGGCCCTCCAGGTAAGGCATACCATCGTACCAGTACCAGTCGAAAATGAAAACGTTAATCCCATGATCTACCGCTGCATTGATCTCCATTTGCGCGATATAGGGGTCTGCCTCGTTCACATAACCCCATAGCGGGAAACGAGGCTGTTCATGCCCTTCGAATTTAGGTTGGTTACTCATCACGGTTTGCCATTCACCAATACCATCTGGCCAGAAGATTTTGGCTCGATTATCAGGATGGTAAGAAGGCCACACAATGGCGGCCACATCGTATTTTTGATCAGCCTTTTGTGCAGCTACTTCATTTTGAAAAACACCTAAAAGGACAATTAGCATTAAAAAAAAGTTTCTCACGATCTCTCCATTTTAGTTTTCAATTTGCTTCAAAAGCGCGTAGTAACGTGTTCTCATCTCGTCTACTTGACTGGTATAAGCGGCACTGTCTTTATAATTGATCACTTCGTCAGGATCACTTTCCAAATCATAGAGGTATTCATAGTCGGGCTCTTCTTCTACATATCTCACATATTTGGTATTGAGGTTGATCACGCCTTCAGATTCAGGAATATTAAAACGCTCGAACCTGTGCTCGAAGAAAAAGTCAGTTCGCCAATCATCTGTCTGATCATTCATTTCTGATAAAAGGCTTTTTCCTTGCATTCCCAGAGGTATCTCTATTCCTGCCAGATCCAGTATGGTTGGGGCCAGATCTATGTTTAGGGCAATCTGTTCACTCACAGACCCTTCCATTAATTCTTCTCTCGGGTCATAGATAATAAGCGGCACCCTAATGGACTCCTCATGAGAAAACCACTTCCCGGCAAGTCCCCGCTCTCCGAGGTAGAATCCATTATCGCTTGAGAAAATGATAATCGTGTTTTTATCTAGTCCCTTTTCCCGAAGATCCGTTCTTATTGCTGTGATAGTAGCATCTATACCCGAGATCAACCGATAGTAGCTCTTGACCATTTCCTGATACAACTCAGGGGTACCGAACCTTCTACGCCATCTGATTCGGGTTTCGCTGCTATCTCCTAATTGGAAAAATTCAGGGAACATCTCCCAATACTCGGGATCTGATAAAGGCGCCTCGGGAATGGTTTCATCTGCATATAAATGACTGTACCTCGTGGTATCGTATAAAAACTGATCCGGATGTGAGTCCTGGCAATGAGGGGCTTTAAAACTCAGGGATAAGCAGAAAGGCCGATCTTTGGGAGCTTGGTCCAAAAATTTTAAAGCCTGCCCCTCCATTACCTTTGTGAGATGTACCGAGTCTTGCCAGTAGTGTCCTTGCCCCCAGTATTTCTCTCCATGAAGGCCCTTCCAGTAGTCGAACTTATCCTTGGGTAGCTCATCCTCTTTCATACCTACTCCATACTTGCCTATAAACCCAGTATAATAGCCTGACGCTTTTAGCAGCATCGGATAGGTTTGGCTCAGTGCCGAATCAGATAAATTGGTATGGAAATCAGTAATCCCGTGCTTTCGTGTATACTGTCCAGTGAGTATACTTGCGCGCGAAGAACTGCATATTGGTGTAGTAACAAAGGAATTTTTGAAGTAGACTCCACTATTGGCAAGTTGGTCTATGGCTGGTGTCTTTATGATCTCATTTCCTTCATACCCCATCGCTCCGACTCTCATATCATCGGCTAATAGGAAAATCACATTGGGCCTAGAGCTCTCGGTGATGGCCTTATCAGTACAAGAAAGTGCTGTTATACCTGTTAGGATATGGATCAAAAAATTCCTCATAGTGATTCCTTTATTGCTTTAATCCACACTTTACGACCCACATCATTTAGATGAACACCATCTCTGGTATATTGAGCCTTCAAAAAACCCTCTGAATCTGATACGATATCGTTCAGTTTAATCAGTTGTACATGCGGATCATCGATTGTTTCAAGCCGATTATTGACCTTGGTTATTTTCGCATTAATAGCTGCATGATCTACTGATTTTTTGGACCAGGTCTTATTGATTGGCATGATGGTATGAAGCACCAATTCTGTCTCGGGCAGTCCTTCGCGGAGTTGTTTAACGATTGCCTGAATACCATCCGCAAGCTCTTTATCTGTTTTATCGGTCCAAAGAATATCATTTGTTCCAATGAGGAGATAGATTTTAGAGGGCCCAGAACAGATCACTTCTTCTAATCTCACCATCACTCCTTCTGTGATGTCGCCTCCTATGCCTCTGTTTTTAGCATTTGTTACCTCTAGCTTTTGATTCCAGTCCCCCATAACTTGGATATGGCTATCACCGATAAAAACCACATCACCAGCTGCTATTGGACTGAATTTGAATTCGACCAGTCTCTTCTTATAATTGTCAGATGTCCATTTGCTGTGATCAGCGATAATAGTATCATAAGGTAGTAAGTCAAGACAATCATGACCATCGCAAATAGAGGAAAAAAGGAGCATCACAGCATAAACTTGAAAAGCTCTCATTTCAACATAGCCTTAAGTATTTCAAGTCGTTCTGTGTTGGCAGATCCGTCATCTTTGATCGTAGGAGTAAGCCAACCTCCTTCGTCATGCTCATTCCAGGCATAGACCAGCAGCATTTTCGGATGGTTCCTGAGGCTATTTTGATGTAGCCAGTGTGCTGCACGTTTAAAATGATCGGTCAATTGCTTATTAGTCGGAAGCTCAAAGTACTTTTCCATGCCCACACCCGGCTGCTGCCAGCCTGTCTCCCAAGACATGGGCCTCTCTATTCTAGGCCTTCTGTCCCATCCGGTCATGACGGTAGGTATAACTTGACGGTCCTGATTTAAGTAACCGTTCCAAAATGCTTCGGTTTGCCTGGTGAGGTTATCATAAGTCTGTCCACTGACTCCATCATCTCCGTAGGTCGCATAAGCTGAGAAAGCATCTGCATCCAGCAGACGAGCCATCGCTTTTCCGGTATCCTGCTTGTAATGCATGACTACTATGTAAGGCTCACCAAACCCGGCCTCTACCGATGCATCTTGAAGTGATGACATCCGCTTTTTTATTTCCTCTTCACCACCATAGTTTTCCACCCAATCACCATCCGGTCTGAAGAAATATATCACGGGCCGATTGTCCTCCACCATGAGGTAGGAAGACTCTTTGAAGTAGCGAATCAGTCTTTCGATACCCTCTTCTGCTTTATTATCTTCCTTAGAAGACCCAAACAGGCGTGAAGGATTGAGCATCGCACAAAACTTGACGTCATCCTTATGATCACTGCTCAAGTAATATTTTAAGCCGTCATTCAAGCCAGTGTGTTCATCGTAAAGCAAGAAAGCCCAATAGTCCAGTCCCATGTCACTCGCATACTTAATCTCTTGATCAATGACTTGTTGATCATACCCCTTAATGTCGATAGCGGTATCGGATAGAATTTGCGTAAAAAACGGGGCACGCCATTGGTACTTTTTTGGTGAGAGTGCATACTCTACTTGCTGTACTATATCACCTCGCTCCTTCCTGTGCCAAGCATCCCATCTTATCGCTCCGACCTGTATGTCATTAAAGTCTACATTTTCAGGTACCACGAATTTGGGGTTTACTTTAGGAATCTGAGCACCATTCTCTTTAAGCCATGTTAGCAGGTATGCTTTCAAAGAAGCTGCCAGTTCTTTTTCCCGGTTTATTAAATTCTCTTTTTGGGCTGGATCCTTCACTACATTGTAGAGCGCATGACTGGCATATTTACCTGTTGCTAACCCAGGAGTTAGTTCAGCCTCCCAGTGATATATGTAGGTATAGTCACCTGATCTCACCACACTCCAGGGACGCATCCACGCCTTTCCATCCTTACCTCGATAATGCGGGAAATGGAATACAATAGGTGCTCTTTTCGCTTTGGGCTGCTCAAATAAGGTTGCGCTGAAATCTTCACTATCAGGAGCGGCCTTTTCATGGACTTTCGCTCCCAAAATACCTGCCAATGTTCGGTAGTAGTCGTTTGACACAATGACCTCACTGGAGGAGCTACCAGCTTTTACTTTTTTTGGCCATCTAACGATAAACGGAACGCGAATGCCACCTTCATATTGATCTGCCTTTTCACCTCGATGGGGAAAATTCCTATCAGCCAGGCCGCCATTGTCACTGGTGAAAATTACAATAGTATTTTCCGCTATCTCTAGCTGATCGATTTTGGTGAGTAATCGACCTACTCCATCATCCAGGTCTTTCATCATACCGGCATAAACTGGTGTTTGCAATTCAGGACGGTTTTGCCATTCCGGGAGTGCCGCTTTCTCCTCAAAGTATACTCGGCTTTCCGTCGAAGCAGATTGGGGTACGTGAATAGAATGGTGTGAAGTCACCACAAAAAAGGGTCTCTTCTTCTCAATAGAAGCCTCGATGAACTTTTCGGTTAAGTTGGTGATCTCTTCGATATGAAACTCATCCTTGTTGGCGTCCTGATCCTTTTGCGTGCTATTGTGATTGACCATGGATTCATCAAATCCGGTTTCTTTTGGAACTACTCCTTCGATATGCCACTTTCCGAACATGGCGGTGGCGTACCCTTGATCTCTTATCACTTCTGCTAAGAAGGTCTGATCTTTTTCAAGCACCTTGTCTTTTTCACAAAGCAATGGTTCATTGAAATACTCATTATCGATACCCCAATTATATACTTCGGTAGAGTTCGTACGCGCTGGAAACTTACCAGTAATTATAGCCGTTCTAGTCGGTGAACAGACCGCACCAGCGGAGTAATGGTGATTGAACTTCATTCCTTCCTCGCAAAGTCGATCAATGTTGGGAGTCTCATAAAACGCATTGCCATAGCATCCTACATCATTGATCCCCAAGTCATCTGTAAGAATGAGTAGGATATTGGGTCGACCTGTTTGCGCTAGTACTGAAAAACCCACACAGAGCAGCAGGAAAACCAGAATGAATTTATACGATCGATCTATCGACATATTCATGCTACTTGTTGGACGTTACGAAAACCTCTTTCAGTCCTTCTAAATACTGCATACCGGTGACCTTGTCAGGTTCGAGATAGCTTCCCTCGGTCCATTCGTTCCAGCAGTTGATGGTCAGGATGCGCTCGTTTTCAGGCTGATTGGCGATAGCGTCTCTGAGCTCCATAGCGGCCTGTTTGAAGTTCGCAGGTGTGTTGTAGGAGATCGTAGGCATAAAGGGATAGCTGATATTTTCGAATTCCTCGTCTTGCTTACATCGAGGACTAGAATCCCAACCCATTGTAAGGTTGGCGTAGTATGGAATATCATAAGTCTCCCATGTGTCTTCCATGAAGTCCATGTATTTGGTCTTTACTGTATCGTATGGTGTCTCTGGAAACTGCTCTAAAACAACATGGTGGATCCAGACGTAGGAGGTGGCTGAGTTAAAGCCCAAGTCACCGACTAACTGTGGTAAATCACGAGGCATTTCCTCACTTGGGAGAATGGGTTGCCCCCAAACTACGGCATTCAGGTTCAATCCTTTAAACCCTGCCTGAACGGTCTTTTCTCTAAATTGATCGAGCGCTGCTTTTGTCGCTTCTACAGAACCAAAGCTCTCCACTAGTTTCTGTAAGTCGTAAAACGAAAAGTAGGGCTCACCATCCACCAGCCAGTAGCTATCATGCTTGAAGTATTTTTCAACAATGTAGTCTGTCATAATATCGAAGGTCTCTGGAGTAACTGATCCTGGGTAGAGGGTTTCAGGCTCAACTTTTTTACTCATCGGATGAATATCGAGCCAATCATGATTGGCCCACATTAGTCCGAATTGCATTCGGTCATTATTCTGCGCCTGCATAAAACCTTCTTCTAACCCACGCTCAAGAAATAAACCGTCATCATAGTAGTACCAGTCAAAGATGAATGCATCAATACCGTGATCAGCAGCGGCCTTGATCTTCTGCGCCATCTGTACAGGATCAGCTTCATCCGTATAGCCCCACTCAGGCACTTTAGGTTGATTGTGCTCTTCAAACCGAGGTTTGGCCTCATCTACAAGCTTCCACTCCGTCCAGCCGTCTCCATGGAAAGCGGCATTCCGATCATCCTCATGATAGTTAGGGAAATAGTAAGCAGCTACCGTAATATCATTTTGTACTGGCACGGGCTGCACTTCTTCGGGTCGCTGCTCTTTTTGTGGCTGGGTAGTACACGATATTAGGATCATTGCCGCTAGGCAACTACACTTGGTGAGGGCTCGAATGTATAGATTTCGTTGCATTGATTGACTCGCTAGAATGTTGAACACCGTAAAAAAAAGAGAAAACACATCAGACATTAATGGCCTGATGTGTTTTAAGTATTTACCCACTAGAGCTTACCAACCCGGATTTTGAGGGAGTAGGTTCTCATTGAGGGTTAGCTCAGTGGCTGGAATAGGTAGATACTCCATACCACTGAAGTAAGTCACCGGAACAAGATTGGACTCAGTCACTTCTTGTTGAACCAGGCCATGGCGCTTCAGGTCAAACCATCTTTCTGCATTCTCATAGGCCAATTCGATGAACCTCTCGTCTATAATCGCCTGACGAAACTCATCTTTAGACGCTAAAGTACCTGTCAAGTCAAAGGGGGCACCTGTTACATCTATTCCGTCTGCATTTCTGGCCCTAAGTCTAACTTCCTCCAAGGCAGCATAAGCACTCGCACTTAATGGGTTGATTTCATTTTCAGCCTCCGCATAAGTCAAAAGTATATCAGCGTATCTCAGTAATATCATGTTGTTTTCATGTCCATCTGAACCAATGGCATTGGAATCAAACCACTTGATGATCGGAGCACCGAGAGGATCACCGACATACGTTTTTATTTGCCCATTGGTAAACTCATACTCACATAGGGCACATACCTCTCTTCTGAAGTCAAGTGAGTCTGTTTCATCGCACCACTTGTGAGAGCCTCTCATGATACCCCAACCTCTGTTCCGAAAACCAGACCCAGCAAATGGTTGGCCACCATTCCTAATATCCCAACCAACTGCGTTGTTTAACACAGCTCCACCTCTGAGTTGCGGAATTCTACTACCTTGGCCGTCGATGTTTCTGGTGAACTCCAATTCAAAGATTACCTCACCATTTCCTTCATTATCTACCGAAAATACATCCTTATAGTTAGACTCTAGTGCATAGCTCATTCCCATTACCTCTTGAGCCTTATCGCGAGCTAGAGTATAATATGCCATATCTCCTGCATTGGGGCCCTCAACCCCGGCCATGGTCAGATAGACTTTAGCAAGAAGTGCTTTCGCTGCGCCAGCAGTCGCACGACCTTTTGCCATCTGAATGATGTTGGCTTCCGCAAAAACTAAGTCTTCGACTATCACATCGTAAATCTCATTGATCGACGCTCTGTCTTTAAAGGCATTTGACAAATCAATGTTTTCCTGAAGCTGCAACGGAACCTCCCCGAATAACCTTACCAAATTGAAATAATCAAGCGCTCTTAAGAATCTTGCCTCTCCAATTATATTATTCTTTTCAGCCTCATCCATTTCTATCTGAGGAATATTATCGATCACGGAATTAGCCGTATTTATCGAGGCATATATTTGCGTCCAAACATTGGATACACCTTCATATGTAGGATCAAAAGAAAATTGACCTGGAACACGCCATGGTCCGTTACCCCCTATTTGGTCATCGCCGAGTCCACCAACATAGATTGGCAGGGTTTGACCATAAAATGAGCCACCACCACAGCATTGCAACGTACTGTATACACCGTAAAGGGCCACCTCTGCATCTGCTGCGTTTCGGTAAAAACCAGAAGGAGATAGAACACTGAACGGTTCTTCATCAAGATCGGCACATCCTGAGATGCTGATCATGAAGGTTGCCAAAATTAGATTTTTTAATATTTTCATGACTTTTCAGTTTCTAATTAAAATCCAAGATTTAATCCAACAACATAGGTTCTCACTTGAGGATACCCACCATAATCTACGGAAGGCAATGTGGGATTTTGCCCAAAGGCACTTACCTCAGGATCAAATCCACTGTAGTCGGTAAGAGTAAGCAGGTTTCTTCCAGTGACATATACTTGCAGCTCGCTCAACCAGCTCGTGTTGTTAACAATAGCACCAAAATCATAGGCCAACCGCACATTGGCGAGCCTTAAGAAAGAAGCATCTTCTACAAATCGCTCACTTGGCGACCAATTGGCAGTACTCCCTATTGAAGGATACTTTGCATCTTGGTTGTCAGGTGTCCAGTAGTTGTCGTTATAGTCAGCCACCTTGTTCCACCCAGCTCTATTGCCAATGGCAGTAGCCGACTGCCTGGTCACATTGTATACATCTACACCACTAACTCCGGTAAATAGTACATCCAGCGCCAGTCCCTTGAAGGAGGCGTTAAGACCAAAGCCAAAAGTGATCTCCGGTACGGGATTACCGAATATCTTCCTATCTAAGTCGGAAATTAGGCTATCCCCGTTTTGATCAACGTACTTAATATCCCCTGCACCTTGCCCTCCAAGTAGTGCTACGCCATTTTCGATATCTTCTTCTGAGATATAGCCATCCTCCTCATATACCCAAAATGAGTTGAGTGGCTGTCCAACCTCAAGCACATGGACTGGGAAGTTGGGACCACCGCGTAATGAAGGTCCGGGGATTGTCGTTTCATCACCAAGGTCAAGTAAAGTATTGGTGTTGGTCGCAATGTTGCCGCTAACAGAGAGCCTAAAATCTCCTGTAGTAATCAAATCAGCCTGTAGCGAAAATTCAAACCCCTTGTTTTCCACTTCGCCCAGGTTAGACAAGGCATTAGAAAATCCTGAGGCAGTCGGCAGATTGACAAGCCAAAGCAGATCAGTGGTGCTCTTATTGTAATAATCTGCAGTGAAACGCAATCTATTGTCCAGGGTACCTAGGTCAAATCCGATGTTGAACTGAGTCGTGGTTTCCCAAGATAGATCTGGATTGGCCAAAGTGCTTGGGACAAGTCCTGTCACTAGCTGACCATTCTGATTGTAGTTTGAAAAGCGTAATGTAGCCAGTGACTGATATGGGTTAATGGCTTGATTACCTGACTGACCATAACTTACTCTCACTTTCAAGTTCGAAACTGCTGAGAGATTCTGAATGAAACTCTCCTCTGAAGCACGCCATGCGAATGCTACTGAAGGGAAAAAACCCCATTTCTGATTTTCCGCAAAGACAGATGATCCATCTGCCCGACCAGTGAATGTGAAGAGATACTTATCATTGAAGATATAATTAGCACGAGCATAATATGAGGATAATGTATTTACATCTTTATTGGTAAAAGGTATACCCTGAATAGCCCCTGCCTGAAGGGCATTGAATCCTAATGCATCGATCGCAAAATCTCTAGAACTAGCTCCTTCGGCGGTTCGTACCCTTTCCTCCCACGAAGTACCCAATGTGACATTGACATTATGCCGATCGAAGGTCTTAACGTAATTGATGAAGTTGTCCCAGTTGGGTTTCCTGGTCAAATTACTATTACTCAAGCCAATACCGTTATTGTTATTACCAAGCCAACTTCCTTCCCCGTAGAATGTTTGACGCCTGGATGAATAAGCGAAATAGCCTAAACGAGTCGTAAATGTAAGGCCGTCGATAATGGTATAATCAAGGCTCAGCGTAGTATTTAACTGGCTAATATCCCTAAGTACATCAGTACCTAATATCTGAGAAACCGGTGATATAAAAGCATCCACAGGGTCAGCTGTAGGATCTGGATTTGTCCAGAAAGTACCATCATCATTGTAGACTAGGTTGGTAGGCGCCCATCCTATTGCCCTAGATACAGCTCCAATATTTTCGTCAATATTGCCAGTTGCGGTTGCTTGATTGTCACTATTGATCTGACTATAAAAAATGTTAGCGTTGAGTTTAAGCTTGGAGCTGAAATTGTGATTCAGGTTGAGACGGCCTGATATACGTTCCATTCCTGAAGCTAGGATAATACCGTCTTGGGTGAAGTACTCGCCAGATAGATAATATCTAGTATCTTTTGTTCCGCCACTGAACGATAAATTATGTGATTGGGTAATACCCGATTGACTGATCTCGTCTAACCAGTCAGTGGAATAATCAAAGTCACCTGGGCCTGGGGAAAAAAAGGTGCCAGTACCATCTTCCGTTTCTCTTTCTATCCCTGGAAATGGGAGGTCTTCCTGAGCAACACTATCAGGATTTTCCTGATTCAGTCTAAACTGTTCATTGCGATAGGCAGCATAACCATTGGCATCTAACATATCAGGAGCATTAATCACTGAAGAGAAGCCAAACCACGTGCCGTACTTAAATCTTCCAGTGCCTTCTGCACCTTTCTTAGTGGTGATAATGATTACTCCATTGGCACCTCTAGAACCATAGATAGCCGTGGCTGAAGCGTCTTTCAGCACTTCTATAGATTCTATATCATTAGGATTTAATGAGGCAAGCACATTGAAATCCTCCACCTCAGTTTCACTACTTCCTTGATCACCAGTAAGTGCCCCTGCTCCGGCTCCACCGTTATCATTGAAGTAAGGCACACCATCAACCACATAAAGTGGTTCACTAGATCCCAGAATAGAATTGGAACCTCTGATACGAATACTTACGCCGGCACCAGGAGCTCCTGATGTATTGGTTAAGTTCAATCCAGGTACTCTGCCCTGTAGCGCTTGGTCAACCGAGTTGACTGGCATTAAAGCTATGTCGTCGGCTCCCACAGAAGCAATAGAACCGGTCAAATCGCTTCTTTTTTGAGAGCCATAGCCAACAACCACAATCTCATCAAGCTCGGAAGCCTCTGCTTCCAATTGTATATCGATTACACTTCGTCCTGCAATGGCCTCACTTATCGTTTGATATCCAATGAAGGAAAAAATAAGTGTGGCATTGGATGGAGAAGATAGTCTAAAGTTACCGTCAACATCAGTAACAGTACCGTTATTGGTACCCTCAACTTGTACCGTAGCACCTGGTAAGCCCTCACCAGTATCATCCGTTACTTTACCTGAAACGCTAACCGAGCTCTGTCCTACCGCTATAGTAGATAAAACAAGCATCACCGCCATCAGGGAAAACAACTTTAGTTTGTAAGCATGTTGTAAAAAATGCATCATAGACCTTAAAGTTTAGTTTATCTCATCCTGCTCTACCTACCACCGTGGAGGTAGTACAGGTGTAACAAATGAATCTTAGATCAACACAATTTGCATCCCGTACATACCTGTAAGATTTCATTTTCTTTAAAAAAGATAAGCCCAAAGTGAAAATTTCCCATTGGTAACGATTGCACAATCTACTTCAAATAGACGCGACTAGCATGCATCTTCAGATATGGATGACAAGCAGATATTAAGGATACAATTGATGCTCATTCTTGCAAACTTTATTCCACATGACCAATTAAAGAGCCGAGTTTAGTCTGTACGACATAAAAGTCATGACTAGCTATTAATCAATGACTTACAATAGATATGGCCTTTTTGACCAGCTCCCTAGAACCGATAAAAAGTGGTGTGCGCTGATGGAGTGTGGACGGTACAATCGACATGATCCGCTCATCACCATCTGAGGCTAACCCGCCACTTTGCTCACAGATAAAAGCCAGTGCATTGGCCTCATACATCAGGCGAAGTTTACCTTGAGGAGATGCTTTGGTAGAGGGGTAAATGTAGATGCCGCCCTTCAATAAATTTCTATGAAAGTCTGATACGAGGCTCCCGATATAGCGCGCCGTGTAGTTATTTTCTTTACAATAGTTGATATAGCTCTTCAATTCTGATGAAAAGCTACTGCTGCTACCCTCATTGATTGAGTAGATCAGCCCGTCCTTTGGGCATTTCATATCCTTGTGTGAGAGCACAAACTCCCCTACCTGAGGCTCATAGGTAAAGCCGTTGACACCATGACCGGTCGTATATACCAGCATGGTAGATGAGCCATAAAGCACATAGCCCGCCGCAATTTGATTTACACCTTTTTGCAACATGTCGGCCACCTGTATCGGTTCGCCGGCAGGCGACTTGCGGCGGTAAATAGAAAATATTGTACCAATTGAGACATTCACGTCAATGTTAGAAGACCCATCTAGTGGGTCGATCGCCACGATGTAGTGACTATTTCTATTTACCTCTATTATATCTTCTCGTTCTTCTGTCAATATCGCGCATACTTCACCTCCATTCGTCAATGCTCTGATCATGCGATTGTCAGCAATGATATCCAGTTTTTGTTGCGCTTCTCCTTGTATGTTGGTGTTGCCTGCTTGACCGATGATATCAGTGAGTCCGCTTCTATTTACATCAGAATTGATAATTTTAGCAGCTAAGCCGATATCTCTCAAAAATTGGGATAACTCTCCGGATGCAAACGGGAAATCCATCTGCTTATTCTTTATAAAGCGATCAAGTGTAGTGCCTATTGAAGTAGTTTGAAGCTTTCTTACCACTTAGCTCAGAAATTTATCTTTCAGGTCTTGTAGTTCAGCATCCTTGATTGGCTGTAACTCACCAATAATATGACTGTCAATAAGTGAGTTAGCACTGAACTCGGCGACTTCAAGTCTATCAAAAGTCTCCAATATAGAGCGTCCTGTCACTAATGCTGAGTCGTTAGCAATCAGCAAAATAGGCACGTTCCTACCAAGTGTATCTACTACTTCCTGTGCACCATCAAACTGACTACCATAAGGCAAGGTTGGAATATCCTCAAGCATGATGTAAGACTCAGGGATAGTACGTGTATCCATCTGCTTATTAGCCACGCAAAAAGCCGCTAGATTTGGCGATTGAGTGGAAATGACGCAATTAATCTTTGGGTTATTGGCATAGATTCTCGCATGGAGATTGACCGCTCTACTAGGTGTCTGCCCCCGCTCTCTCTGCCCTTTTTTGATGAGGACAAAATCGTTGATATCAAGAAGCCGTCGGTTGAAATTAGTAGGATTGATGAGGAAGGTATCATCACCTACCCTAGCGGAAATGGTGCCATAAGAACTGATCATCAGGTTTTGGCGACAAGCCCGGTGAATAATCTCCTGAAGGTGGTGCCTGGTCAATTGCTCTTCTGCATCTTCAGAATCATTATCAAACTCTGGAAAAAGGTTTTCACGGTTTTCAAAACGATTGATCTGCTCATCATCGAGGGCCTTGACTCCTCCAAGGATTCCTGCGCGAATGCTTGTTTTAGCACAAAACTCCAGCGTTTCGAACCGCATGAAGGCATCCGACAGGTCGTGTCCACCTACGACCGTGCCATGATTTTCCATAATGACGGACTGTGCACCTTCAGCAAAAGCACCTGCAATGCTCGCCCCCAGTTCTTTACTACCAGGCAGCTCGTAGGGTGCGTAACCCACTTGACCGCAGAGAAACTTGGCCTGAGGTAAAATCGAGGTATCAGGTGTCTTCCGAACAATGCTAAAAGAGACCAGCGCTGGCGGATGTGCGTGCACGATGGCCCTGATATCAGGCCGTACAGCATAGATCGCCTGATGAAATGGCAACTCCGAAGAGGGCTTATGTAATCCTACGACGGTCCGATCAGGCTCGATACGCACAATGTCGCGCTCCGTGAGTGAACCTTTGTCTATAGCACTGGGCGTAATCCATATACTGCCGTCAGCACCTTTGATAGATATGTTGCCTCCTGATGTTGTCGTAAGGCCATTGCGGTAGATGAGATCAATCGCGTCAGCTATTTGGTATCTGGGATGTCGGTAGTCCATATGAGTTGCTTTTAAAACAACCGCAAATTAGAGGTCGTAACCAAGGTGTCCATCCCGTAGGTTCACGCTCTTAAGACAAGATTTTTGATTAATTAGAAAGGAAAGAATCCGTAACAGTAATTACCTTTTAAGTCCGGTGCAAAAACTGCGGAAAATCTGATATTCGTTCGCAGCACACCTGCTCCATCACTTGCTGAAGTTGGGTCTTTAATAGAGCAATGATATGGTCACCACCTCGCGCACCCAGTGCCGCTACACTGTACATGAAAGACCTGCCGAGGAAAGTGAAATCTGCACCTGACGCCAGCGACCTGGCGATATCCGGGCCGGTACGAATGCCACTATCAAGCATTACCGTCATTTTCCCTTTGTAAGCCTCCACTATTGGCTGAAGTGACATGATGGACGACTGCCCTGCATCCAACTGACGGCCGCCATGGTTAGAAACAATGATACCGTCCAGTCCGAGTCGATGGGCTTTCTCAGCATCTGCCAGGCTCGCCACTCCCTTGAGCACTAGCTTACCTTTCCATTGATCTCGGATTTGCGTTACTTTTTCCTCATTGAGCCTACCGGTAAAG
>JAVKDO010000113.1:0-44087 GCA_040222235.1 Cyclobacteriaceae bacterium | reverse complement strand
CTATTGACTTTGAAAGCCTTCAGCATATACTCATCAAAAGCGGTGGTGAAGATGACGGGTTTCTCAATCTTCACCTGATCAAAAATCTCGAAGCTAATACCATCGCTCAATTGGATGTCCATGAAGATCAAATCGGGCTGATTGTGATGCTTAAGCCACTTGACGGTCTCTTCTACACTATCTATGACCTCCACGATCTCCACCCCAGCGATGGTCTCTTCAAGAATCTTCTGAAGCCTACGAAATGCGGGTGCCTCATCTTCGATAATCAGTACGGTCATGCGGTAGCCACAGAATTTTGAAGGTCGCGATCTCTTATGAGCTGGATCAATGGAATGGTCACCATAAAGTTTTTGGCGGTCGTGATCACATCAATGTTCTCTTCTCCCATCAGCTGATAGCGCTTTTTAATATTCTGCAAACCAGTCTTTGTAGAGCGTTCTAGTGATTTCTTAGGCTGCAGGTTATTCTTCACGATGATCGAATGATTATTCTGCACATACACATCGACAGTCAAAGGGTGTGCCCTCGACACTACATTGTGCTTAATGGCATTTTCGATGAGCATTTGCAGTGTCAATGGGGCGATATGTCTGCTATGATAGTCTGGGTCAATATTGAAATTGACATAAAGATTTTCAGGGTATCTCATCTTGAGCAAAAAGAAATAGGCCTTAGCAAACTCGAGCTCTTCATCAATGGTCACAAGTTCCCGTTCCTTATTTTGAAGGATATAACGGTACACTTCAGAGAGTTTTTGAGTAAAGTCAATCGCCACCTCCTGGTTCTCAGCAATGAGCGTGGTAAGCGTATTTAAGCTATTGAAGAGGAAATGCGGACTCATCTGATTCTGAAGTACCTCAAACTGCGTTTTGATTTGCTGACTCTTTAACTGTTCGTTGATTTGAAAAGTCCGCTTCCAGTTTTCGAAAAAGTAAACAGCTTCATATATCGTTCCGATTACAAAGCCCAGGCCAATGCTAACGGGCAGTGTACCGCGAAAAGACTCTAGATCAAAGACGGTCGAGAAGGTAGCAAACCCATAAAGCAACTTCAAAGGAATCCCACCAATGGTCATCCATGTCATAAGACATAGATAAGTAATGATTAGACGAACGGGCGTCTTACTGATCTCCGGATATATTCTTCGAAATAGGTGAAATATATAAACCGCTCCGGTCCAATAAAGACCTGTAAATGACATAGACACAAAGTACTCTTGCCAAAACGGCATAATCAATCGATCATGATGCTCTGTGAAAAAAAGCGGTATCAAAGCGATGATGGGAATGCCTATCCATCTAATCAGCGGCTCGGTAAGTTTGATCTTTGGCATATCAGATTTGTTTAGATAAATGTATGTAAAATCACTCTTTGAGTTGCGCTGAGTCCATATAAAGCTGAAAATAACTGGGTGAAACCGGAAATGGGCAGACTGAATCGGGAAACATCTAAAAACAGCCATGAAACAGGTTTAATATCACACATTTTCAGCTTCATATCATTCATCTCCGGCTTGATCGCTTTTGACGTTCATTGCGGTAGCGTACCCGCGTACATTCGGCTATCGCAAATGAAAAACACAACGATGAAAACGCTAAACTTAAACTACAAATCAATCATCATCGCCCTAGGTGTCATCGTAGCGCTCGCTACGCAGGTGATGGCACAGACTCAAGTGGTAAAAGGTAAAGTGCTTGACGCTACCGCTGAATACCCACTGATTGGAGCGACCGTGAGGGTGCTGGGCACTGACCCTATCATTGGTACTACTACAGATCTGGAGGGCAATTTTAGATTGCAGAACGTGCCCATCGGTCGACAGACGCTTGTCGTACAGTACGTTGGTTACAAAGAGATTTCGATCCCCAACTTATTAGTCAACACCGGTAAGGAGTCGGTCGTAGATATCAAACTCGAGGAATCCGTCGAGAGCATGAAGGAAATAGTTATTACGGGTACGGCAGAGAAAGACCTACCGATCAATGAGCTCGCCAAGGTGAGTGCGCGCACTTTCAGCCTAGAGGAGACAACCCGCTTCTCCGGAGGCCGGAATGATGTCGCCAGGTTAGCGGCCAGCTTTGCAGGTGTCAGCGCACCGGATGATTCTCGCAACGATATCGTTGTTCGTGGCAATTCACCGGTAGGTCTACTCTGGCGCGTGGATGGCATACCGGTACCTACCGTAAATCACTTCTCAACGCTCGGCGTGACCGGCGGCCCGGTAAGTGCATTGAACACCAACCTACTAAGAACTTCAGACTTCCTCACGGGTGCATTCCCAGCTGAATATGGCAATGCCAATGCGGCGGTATTTGATGTCAATTTCCGCAATGGCAACAGTGATAAGTTTGAATTCACTGGCCAGTTAAGCGCCTTTTCAGGAATGGAGTTCATGGTAGAAGGCCCAATCAGCAAACGTAAGGGCTCATCCTTTGTGGCCTCCTACCGCTATGGCATTGCCAGTCTCGCCGCAACCGGGACAAGTGCTGCTCCCTACTATCAGGACTTTAGTTTCAAGGCTAACCTCGGAGAATCTAAAATCGGACGTTTCGAAATCTTTGGTTTCGGAGGATTAAGCAGTATCGATTTCCTTGCCGATGAGACGGAAGAAGATGACCTTTTTGCCAACCCTAACGAAGATGCCTTTGTAGAGAATGGTCTTGGTATGATCGGTATGTCACACCTGCTCCGGCTCAACAAAACTACCTATTTGAAAACGGCCATAGGTCTATCCACCAATCAAAATGAGTTCGTTCAAGACAATGTTATGAGAGATGAGAACGGTACACCAATCAATAAGTACAGAGCTACGAACGTGGACAATGCTGATGAACGCTTCACTTTCTCTACTACCCTCAACAAAAAGTTTAACGCGCGTTGGAGTCTTAGGGCGGGTTATCTAGGTGAGTTGTATACGCCGCAGCTTTTTACTGAAGATCGGGATAATCGAGCTGATATTGCGGACGAAGATGGAGATGGTGTGCCGGACTACTTCATCACCCTACGTGATGTTGATGAGAACTACTACTTGGGTCAAACCTTCGCGCAAGCGGAATACAAGTTCAATGATCGACTCAGTACTACTTTCGGACTTCACAGCCAGTTTCTGACCTTAACTGAGGATTTCATTCTAGAACCAAGAGCTGCGCTGAGCTACCAGTTCCGTCCTAACCAACGGCTCAGCATCGCTTATGGCCTACATGGGCAAACCGTACCTGCTCCTATCCTGTTTCTAGAAGAAGAAATCTCACCTGGTGTTTCTGAGCGTACCAATGATCATCTAGGATTTATGAGAAGTCACCATTTTGTTTTGGCCTACGATCGTAACATAGGTGAGAGCTGGCGACTGAAGGCAGAGACCTATTATCAGAGTCTTTTTGATGTACCCGTTGAGTCCTTTTCGAGCAGCTATTCAATCTTGAATGAAGGAGCAGACTTTGTATTCGATGAGCGCGGCTCGCTGGTGAACGAAGGAACAGGCCGCAACTATGGACTTGAGCTAACCTTAGAGAAATTCTTCAGTCGGAACTACTATATGCTGATGACCACATCCCTCTTCAACTCGCAATACACAGGTAGTGACGGCATTGAGCGAAATACTGCCTTTAACAACCAGTTCGTCTACAATGTCCTTTTCGGCAAAGAATGGGCTTTTGGACCAGGAGGTCGTAACGCATGGACATTTGACACCAAACTGACGACCTCTGGCGGTAATCCATATACAGAGATTGATTTGGAGGCAACAAGAGAAAATGGAGGTCGCGAGGTACTTCAAGAAGATCAAGCCTTCGCATTGAGCTATGATGACTACTTCCGATGGGATGTGAAGTTTGGCGTGCGTATTAACAGTGGTAAGCGCAACGTCTCACATCAGTTCTTCATCGATCTACAGAATGTCACCAACCGACAAAACCAGTTTGTGGACAGATACAATGAAGTGACCGACCAGATCAACCGAGTTGACCAGATCGGCTTCTTCCCTGATGTGATGTACCGAGTGCAGTTCTAATAGCTTACGCAACCAGCTATGGCGCTAAGCGGTATCCGTCGGACGGTTTGAAACTGTCTGGCGGATTTTACTCTAGGACTTACGAAGTTTTTGAAACTTCGTAAGTCCTATTAAGTTTAAGGGGGTCAAGTGTCAAACCATTACACGATTCCAGCTGACAATCAAGCGTATGTAATCGACAGAGCTTTGAATTGTTAGACACGGGAAACTGAACTGCGCTCTAGCCCTAGCTTAGTTCCACTCCTAACATGAGGAACTTATCATAAGTTTCTCCTCTTCTTGATTTCCCCCAGTTCCTACATCCTACCACAGAAACTTCGCACTCTGCCACAGAGTCCGTATGATAAGCACTGTGTCGTAGTTTTTTCGCATCAATCAAATTTTAACAAAGATGAAAATGATGAAGAAACTTAATCTATCGATGGTATTGATTGCCTTTATGGCATTGAGCCATGTCGCATGCGCCCAATCCTCAACTTATGATGGTCCGGTGCTTAAAGTTCAAAAAGACAAACTGTACCAGTTGATCAGAATGTCAGTCAAAGCAGGCAAAAAGGAGCAGCTGGATCAGTATTTCGCTAAGATCGGTCCGAAAATCGGCGAGTCTGGTGCAAAAGTGTATTCGTTTGGAGTGGTGGAAGCTGGGGAAGGAAATGGCCCTGCGCAAATGATACTCATTGCTGAGTATGCCGATGAAAGCGCCGCTGATGTCATATTCGAATCGAAAGAATTTTTACAAAATCGAAATACCAGGGACCATGCTTTGTCCTACCTCAACGAAGGATATTTTCGGGCTACCGCAGATGGTGAATTCCCCATTGGGGAAGAAGGCAGACTCGAGTGGATCTCCATGTGGATGGAGGATGACGGGCAAGAAAAGCTAAACGAATATTTTGGCGCCATCATGCCCGAAGTAACAGAATTGGGTGGGAAAGCGGCTCCCTTTGCATTCGTTCCCGCTCTTGATCGAGGAAATTATCACGCCCACTCTGTCATATTGGCTCACTGGAAAAGCGATAACGCCCGTGACCAATTCTTCAGCGGCAAAACTTTTGCTGAAAACAAGAGCAAGCGAAATGAGGCCCTAAAATTCCTCGAAGAATACAAGATACAGTTCATTCCCGAACAGGGTCAATAAGGCTAAGCGCATTACCTAAAGCCAAGTTTCAATGGGAGATAGAGTAGTTACATTTCATGTAAGTGTGAAGGAGGTGATTAATACACCTGCTGCACCTGCCTGGGAAATATTGTCGGGTTTTAGAGGGATAGAAGAGTTCTCTCCTATCTCCAAATCACAAGTCTCGGGAGAAGGCGTGGGTGCCATAAGAACGTGCAGGATGCCCGATGGAGCCGAAATCAAAGAGGTATTGACGAAAGTCGACCATGGAAGTATGAAAATGACCTACGAGATGGTCAACTCTTCCCTCCCAATTGAGCAATACAAAGTGCAACTACAGGTGATGGCGAAAGGCTCAGATCACTGTGAGATTCAATACAATTCTTCCTGTCAAATCAATCAAACGCTAGAAGAAGACATGATGAAACTTCTTCAAAGTGTGTATACCGAAATCATTCTTGGCCTTGAGCGATACCTCAGGGTAGTGTAAGCAACAAATATTTTATCAACACAAAATTCCATCATTATGAAAAATCTTAAATCATTTCTTTTGACCTCTGCTGTGGCTTTTATACTTCCGCTTTCAGCAGTCAGTCAAAAACTACATACCATTACTGTTAAGCGTGTAATCAATGCCCCGGCAGAAAAGGTTTGGAAAGTAGCCGCGCAGGATTACGGCGAAATCTCTAATTGGAACAGGTACTTGTACACTTCTGAATATGTGGAGGGGTCTCTGATTGGGGAAACCGGAGCTCAGAGAATGTGTGATTTCAATGAGAAAGGCAGCCAATGGCTAAAAGAGGAAATCGGCAATCTCGACAATGAAAAAATGGAGATGAAAAACCTCGTAGTGGGTGCCGGCAAATTTCCGATAGACACGGATTACAGTTACGCCTATACCAGGGTCAAAGACAATGGAGACAATACTTCGACCCTTTCGTACGAGTACGTTTATCGGACCAAACCCGCTTTTATGGGAGGCATGGCCAAAGGTAAATTCAAGAAAATGCTCAATGATTTACAGATCGGTGTTGATCACTACGTCATCACAGGTGAAACCGTCAATGCCACTACCGGAAACTGGAAAGCAATCAAAAAGAAGTACAAACAAGAAGGTCGTTTTAAAGGCGAATTTTCAAGTTGAGAATCTGGCGAGATTCACGCGATTGTCGCGTAACCTGCTGATGTAGCCAGAGATTTTATGGGATAAGGATGTACTCAACCAGCACCCTGAGCGTCGAAATTCATATTTTGATAGCTCAGGGTTTATCTATTTAAGTTCAAAGAGCATGAGTGTATAAAAAGCGCTATGGCAAGTAATGAAAAATTTGATCTCTCAGATCTTTAAGTTTGATCTATGAACACCAGTGGGCATCTATCAATAGCGTTCCTTCCTCTGGATACTTTGTCCAATGAACAAGGAATATCCTATATCGCCCTGGGGTTGATCGATGAATTGGTGGATGTATTCTCCACGTTCGAGGGCATCCATGTACTCTCAAAACACCCTTCCCGGATCATCAAAGAAAGTGATTGGTCTCACCAGGAGATCAAAAAACAATTCTCACTTGATTACCTGATGGAGGGCTCCATTAAATCTCAAAAGGATCAAATAGTCATTCAGGTCGGGTTGGTGGATTTGGAAACAGGCTTCAAGGTCTGGAATGAGAAATTTGTAGGCGCAAAGGAGAACAGCCTCGACCTCCAAATTGACATTGCACGATCCATTTTTAAGAAATTCACAGTATCCTCCCAATCACTGATCAGTCTCTCAGAGACTGTGGATAAGAAAGCTTATAACCTTTACTTAAAGGCTCTTTTTCATTTCAAAAGCTACACCAATGAACATTTATTAAAGGCGGAAAAGTTATTGCTCCAGTGTCTTACTATCTCACCTGAGTTTGCGAAGGGGCATGCCTTACTTTCTTCCGTATACGGCGTTCTTGGTGGATTTTCTGACACTAAATACTATTCAAAGTCGAAGGAATATGCCCTGGAGGCACTCAGGATAAATCCAAATGAGATTGAAGCGCAGCTAAGCTTGTCGGGCAACCTGCTCGTCTACGATTGGGATTTTCGCTCTGCTAAGAGTCTGCTGCAAAAAGGAATCCGCTCTAGCCCTAGGCATCCAGAGTTAAGAAGGATATACGGGTTTTATTTTTTAATGCAGGGAAACATCCAAAGTGCCATTTATGAGCATGAACTGGCCACAAAGCACGATCCATATAACCCCATATTGATCAATGGCTTGGGTTTAATGAAGTATTTTGCCGAAAGGTTAGATGAAGCCAGAGAAGAATTTTTCCGCACGTTGAAAATTGATCCCCAGTTTCGTCCGGCACATGAAAAGCTGGGGTGGACCTATGCCCTGGAGGAAGATTGGGAAAAAGCCACGGAACATTTTCAATTGTACCATGAGATGACCGGTAAGGAGGATCATGGCCTCACTGGATTGGGCTATGTCCAGGGCATGATGGGTAATCATGATGCTGCCTATGCCATCCTGGAAAAACTCTCCGCCAGAAAGTGGAAAAAGAAAGAAGTTAACCTCAACCTGGATTTTGCCTTCTTATATCTGGCACTTGGCAAAAAGCAGGAGGCCGTTGACTATTTAAACAAATCCATCTATTCCTACGAAATTCCCGGGGTACTTTACGGCGTTGCGGACCCGATATTTAAGAGTCTATGGCAAGAACCTCTTCTCAAAAGTACGCTGGAAGACGTGTGTTATTCTCAGACACCCAGCGAGATAAATGATGATGGGGATGCGCTGATCACCTTAGCCGCCCCTTCCGGTCATAAATTGAACATTATTGCGCGTCAACTCCTCTACATTGAAGCGTATGATAACTACTGCAAAATCGTCTGGAAAAATGGGAAGGCCGAGGATAGCAATATCATGCGAATCACCATCTCACAAATCCAGGAACAAATCAATGACGATCTAATCGTTAGAAGCCAAAGGTCTTTTATTGCCAATTTAAGATTCTTCAATGAAATAGAAGGTGCTGGTAAATACTTTCTTCACTCACATTCGGTACCCACGAAAATTCCTGTGTCCAGAAACAAGGTCAAAGAAATCAAAGCGTTGCTCAAAGACTTTTAGCCTCCGGGGCATTTCGCCACTAAAAAATCTCATTCCGCCACATGTCGCAGGTGACCTCAACCATGGAAAGTTCCTTTGAGAAAAATCAAAGGATAAAACAATCTTACCATGAGTTTACAGCAAAAACTAGACGATACAGTCACCTATTTTAATGATAACCTTCCGGCAGAGGCTACCAAGCTTCTTCAGGATACGCTTGATGCCGGTATTGCTCGACACATAGCCGATAACGTACTAAAAGTAGGAGCCGAAGTGGAGGAGTTCAAACTTCCTGCTTCGACAGGCGAAACCTTCTCGTTCACTGAAAAACTGAAAGAGGGCCCTATCGTATTGATGTTTTACCGAGGCAGTTGGTGCCCGTTTTGTAACCTTACATTGAAAGCCTATCAGGATGTGCTTCCTGAGATACAGGATTCCGGGGCTAGCCTGTTGACTGTTACACCCGAATATCCGGAAAAAGCGCAAGAGACCATCACCAAAGAAGGATTCAAATTTGACGTGGTTACGGACGAACATAACCAACTTGCGGAGAAGTTTGGACTGATCTTCGAACAAAACGACGAGACCACCCAGCTAATGAAGAATCTCGGGTTCGACCTGGAAATGTACTACGGGCCAGACCATGAAAACCGGCTACCCATACCGGCCACTTTCATCATCGACAAAGACGGGAAAGTAGCCTTTAGCTACGTCAATCCTAACTACAGAATAAGAGTAGAGCCCACTCAAGTTTTGGAAGATTTAAAAACGCTATAAATACGGATTTCAAAGTGCTATAAGATTCTCTCATAGCACTTTGAAATACCTTCTCGCTTTTATTATGCGATTATTATTTACTCTCCTTATCACGTTTATTTCGAATATGGCCATGGCTCAATTTCCACATGTCCCTGATGCAACCAAAGCAGCATTGTCCATCAAAGAAATGGAGCTAAATGGTCAAAAGTTAAGCTATGGTATCTCCTACCCTGAGCACTACGATCCATCTGAGAAATACCCGTCTTTGCTTTGCCTGACAGGCGGAAATTTCTCTCAGCAACTGGCTTATTACTACTATCACGCTTACAGCCCCCGTGAATCATTCCAGGAGTTTATTAAGATTTATCCAATCTCTCCCCGGAATAAATCTCTACTCTCATTTGACGATACGGATTGGCAAGAGTTGATCAAGGGACTTCAGAAAAACGAACCACTATCGGAAGGAGGCTGGGTTATTTCAGGCGCTTCAAACGGTGGAGTAGCCACTTACGATTTAATTTCAGCTAGTCCAGCCACTTTCGAAGGTTTTATTACCATTCCGGGAAGCATGAGAGGACAGCCGTTGTTGGAAGAATGGAAAGACTATAAAGTGTTGATCGTATATATGAGCCAAGACCATGGCTGGATTTCCAGTTCGAAGCAAGCATACAGCAGATTAAAAGATCACGTGAAATCCATTGATATTTTCGAGATCAAAGGATACGGACACATCCTACCGGAAACCTACGATATAGAGCCTATTTATGAGCGATATCTTGGGCTGCGATATAAAGAATATATTCAAGCTGCATTTCTATTTTTGCGCTTCCATTTTTCCTGAGATTTTGTCTTTCTTGGATGGGGTTTTCCAAACTCTACATAATACTTCAGATCCTCTATCAGGCCATCCATATCCTTGCTCATTTTGGATTTAATCATCCAACCCATAAAAAAGCCAGCGAGCGAAGACAACCCTGCTTTGCCGTGCATGTATACCATGGATTTATCCTCCCCCAAGGCTTTCACTCTCCAGCTATTACTGCCTTCTTTGAACATAGCAGGCATTCCTACAAGCTCATAAGACAAGCTCTTCTCTTCTTCATTCCATGTACTTATTCTTTCAGTAAGCGGCCCCATGGTAGAGGTACAAACTCTTCCACATAGCTCTCCTTTGTCGTCTGTTTCAGCTTCGGATTGTGGCACCATGGTAGCCCAGTTCCCAATATGCTGATAATCATCTGCCAAAACTTTCCATACTTTCGAAGCAGGCGCATTGATGGCTATTTCTTTCTTGATTTCGAATTTCATCTTTGTG
The DNA here is from genome assembly GCA_040222235.1 of Cyclobacteriaceae bacterium. Taxonomy (GTDB): domain Bacteria; phylum Bacteroidota; class Bacteroidia; order Cytophagales; family Cyclobacteriaceae; genus UBA6059. The sequence goes on along the minus strand of JAVKDO010000113.1, from coordinate 33,799 downwards.
TATGCTTTAAAATATTATCTAATTGTTCAATTGAATGAGTTGTACCACTTATTGATGGCTTTTGCAATGGCTTTAGGGTGGCTTTCCGGAACAAAATGCTTTCCCTTGCCTATATAAGTTTCACTGTAATTTTTGAAGTTCGCTCTTGCGTATTCCACGGCTTCTTTTCTTACCAGCATACCCGGTTTGGCATAGATAAGGTGGATGGGGTAGGTCGCTTTTGTGAGTTCTTTCGCAAAACTGTTCATCACATCAGCCATATCTCCTTTTTCCGTGGAAATCATCTTTTTGGGAAATTCCGTGGGACCAGGTCCATTGATCATCGCGTACCTGCGATCTTCTTCTTCAAAAGGCATGAGATACATCTCTTTTTCTTCATCAGAAAGCTTTCTTTGGGTGAACATGGATACCATCTTACGACCACCCATATTCTTGTCTACCAGCATTTTTTTAGCCCGCTTCTCACTTTTCATCATAGAAACCATCATCTTCTGTTTAAAAGTGAGCTGCTTATACCACTCCTCCCCTGGCATATAAGAGGCTTCTATCATGACGATACCCTTAATGTTTTCAGGATGTTGAGCCGCATAGTGTAACCCTACGAAGGAGCCTAGATCATTGACGACCAGTATTAAGTTTTTTAAACCAAGTTGGGAAATAAACCCCTTTAGCATCATGTATTGAGCCTCAAGAGGAACCTGTTTGTCTAACGGGAAATCGGATTTACCATAGCCCAAGAAGTCCGGGGCGATGGCCCGTTTGTTATCATCCACTTTGTTGACCACATTACGCCACAAATAGGACCAGGTAGGGATTCCATGTAGAAAAATAACCGGGTCACCTTTGCCAGATTCTATGTAATGGACTTTATTGTCTCCCACGGTCAGGTATTTGGACTCATACTTGTATGCAGCTGATACGTCAGTTTCAGGATCGTTCGCCTTACCCGGATACAGTTCCTGGCCGGAGCTACTCGTGACAATAGAAAGAATCAAAAAAGTCAGGGTTAAGAATTTCATCTTATTGTTTTCTTTAAATATTTACAATTCAAAGAAAGACGATGATCCAGAAGATCCATTTCTGGTTTAGCCCATAGGTTTTCTGATTTAGTTCATGAGAGAAATACCTTCGTTCTTAGCGCATCTGGCAGGTTTTCAACAGCATACCTTAATGCAGTCCGCGGCATGTTCTGCTTGTTTTCCATTATAAATTTGAAGACTTCTTTTTGATAAGTGTCAGAAGCAGCTTTGAGCAGCCATCCATATCCTTTCAGTACCAAACCCTCTTCGTCTTGTAAAAGAATTTTGACGATCTTAAGCATAGGGGCAAACGGATGAGAAGTCACATACTTGGACTTGCTGGTGGTTATGAAGCTTACCGCTGAAGCCCTTTTCATCCACAGGTTATCTGACTTGGCCCACATTGGTAATTCATGTACCATCTCCGGATATTTAACCATGAATGGATAGGTGACACGAAGGCAGAAGTCATCAATCTTAGCCCAATTGTCCAAGTAATTACACAACCATTTCCCAAAAATTTCAAAGTCACCCTTTTCAAATTCGTTGGAAAAACTAGCGATCCATTGTGTGGCAATTATTGATTCTTCATGAAAGTTATTAGCAAATAGTGCTTCTGCCAATTTAAAAACCTAAAGCTTGGTGGGATTTTCTAACCGTCTGAAATGTGTCTGAGCTATTTGACGCACAAGAGGTATTTTAACCCCATAGCTAAGAACCTCTACTTTGAAAAACCGCTTACTAGACTCCTTATATTTTTTATCCTTATGGGCTTGAATATCCTGCCTTAATGGGTCTAATACTTTCATTCAGTAGGCTCTTCTTTGTATTTGTTCCTGCCTGTATTGACTTGGGGACTGACCAAAATACTGATGAAAAGAACTTGAAAATGTGGTTACGTCCTGGAACCCACATCCATAGGCTATTTCATTTATCCGGCTGTCTGAAATCTTAAGTAATTGGGATGCCTTTTCGAGTTTCCTGGTTTTTAGATACCGCGCGGGGCTATCATTAAAATGTTTTTGAAACTGCCGTTTGAAGTTGGAAACACTCATATTACAAAGGAAGGCAAGCTCCTTCACGGAAATGGCCGAGCAAACATTGTTTTCCACGGTAGAAAGAAAGTCCAGCTTGCCAGGATAGAAAATCTCTGAGAAGAATTTTCTTACAGAAGATTGGTCTTCTTTTTTAAGTAAGAGTAAAATCAGCTCTTTCAGCTTCACTGCTGCCAATTCCTCGTCCATCAACTCGGGATTATCAAAATAAACAGACAGGTTTTGCATAAAACCATCCACAAGGTCAACTGAAAAAACTTGTATAGGAGGCTTGGCTGGTTGATTTTCTTCAAAAAAGGATGGGATTTCGTTTTTGAATACTTCCTTTATTATTTCCGGATAGAAATAAACGACAATTCCCAGCCAATCTGTGTTTTGAGTAGTCCTCGGATACCTGGAAAGGTGGTTACCACATCGCTTGAGTAGGGCTTCTTTTGACCCTAGTCTTATGCTTCCAAAGGGGTCTAAAGTTTCATAATTACCCTTCACCACATAAAAAAAGCAAGCCCTCTCTTCCAGAACGGCCTCATAACCAAAGGGCGGCTTTATCTTTCCTCTTTCAAATAGGATGTGTTCTTTATATTTTATTTGTTGGAATTCTAAGAGCACGAATCAGGATCGTTTTTTTTGCCTAGTAAAAGAGGGAAGAAAAATTCAATTAGACTTTCTCAAATAGCTCAAAAGCGTTCTGATTTCGTATGGTTTTGAACTTGTAAACGGGGCATGAACTGTTGCTTCGGAATTGACTCTTACATAATGGTTTAGAGCTTTCCATCATCAATTCTAAAGATCTAAGGGTCATCTCATTTCCTATGATCAATCATTTGTAGAAATCCCTGGTAAGTTCGTCCCTATCGGGAAAACCTATCGTGAGAGTTTCACCAAAGCAGTAGATAGCTTTTCCCACTGCACTTGATGAACAAAGCTCCTCAGCTCAGGAAAAAACATACCTAAATCAACTAAAAGGGTGATTTGTTAATTTATTTTTAATAAATCTAAATAAACTTTGAAGCAATAGAAGGTATTTTTAATTTCGTGGCAAGCTCGACGAATAACATCCATTGTCCACTAATTCCACACAAAGCAAACTCCTAATCTCAAGCCTGATGTTGCTGCTATTAGGTACATCTAGCGAGCTACTTTTGCTCGGACATTTCGAAGACAATTGGCAGCTCGTTCCAGTCATAGTGCTGGGTATCGCCATTCCAACCCTAGCGGCCATTCATTGGCTTGGCTTAACACAGCTCATACTACCCTTCAGAGGAATTATGCTCGCTTCCATACTCAGCGGAGTATTGGGTGTTTGGTTTCATCTTGAGGCCAACTACGAATTCGAAACAGAAATGTACCCGACACTTGGCGGATGGAAGCTCCTATCGGAAATGATGACTGGAGCTATACCAGCGCTCGCTCCAGGTAGCATGGTAGTTGTCGGACTGATCGGTCTATTATACACTTACGAAAAATCAAATGAACATGAATAAAGCAATCCAACTCTCATTCCTTGCACTTGCCCTATTTGCGGTAGCGTGCCAGTCCAACTCCAATCAGTCAGCCGCGGAAGAGCCTACCGCAGAAGCTACAGAAGCACAGCCGTTCGCGGCAGAACCAGCAGCGACTAAAGCTGCCTTCATCAATCCCAACCTTGCCACAATCGAGGAGCTCTCTGCTCTTGAAGGCCTGGGCAGTGAGTTAGCAGAAATGATCGTTGATCAGCGACCCTTCCTTACCATGAATGACCTGGATGCAAAATTGACTGCACTGAATGAAACTCAAAGAGAGGCACTCTATCAGACCTTCTTCGTTCCTTTTAATCTCAACACCACTGCTGAGGATGACTTCAAGCTGATCCCTGGTGTTGGCGACCGCATGGCGCACGAGTTTGAAGAGTACAGACCTTATCTGAGAATAGAGCAATTCAGAAAGGAGATCGGCAAATATGTAGATGAGGCTGAGGTTGCCAGACTTGAGCAATTCGTATTCGTACCCGTAAATCTGAATACGGCCAGCGAAAGCGATATCATGGCTTTGCCAGGCGTTGGCAGCAAGATGGCGCATGAGTTTGAAGAGTATCGGCCTTACCAGAATATGGAACAATTCCGAAGAGAAATCGGCAAGTACGTCGATGACAAGGAGTTAGCGAGACTGGAGCGATTCGTCTATCTCGAAGAATGATCAAAGTCATATTATTTTATTTATAATTAATCTAAATAAGGTTGCTAATCACCATCACCAATCTTATCATTGCTTCACTATTTAGAATTAGTTTACATAAAAGAACAATGAATATAATAATTATGAATAACCGATTTTTCAAGCTGACAGCACTTTTGTTAGGCTCATGCTTATTCTTAGCCTCGTGTGGTGATGACGATAATGATACGCCAAGTATCACAACACCGGTATCCTACAGTTTTGAGAGGAATGGTGCCAGCACCGTTGACTTTAGCGGTCAGATGACACGGATACTAATGGCAGAAGAACTCATCAGCGGTATGATGGACTTTGACAATGCAACTGAGCAGGTCTTGCTGGAGCTCTACCGCAATGAAGGCGTTGTTGGAGAGGACGTCTCCCCTTTCGCCAATGCAAACTTGAATGCATCAACAAAGTCGATCAAAAGTAAAATTGCTGCTTCCCGAGATTTCTTCGCAACGAACAATGTCGCCGCTTCTAAGATCAAGGCTGATTTTGAAACCTGGATCTCAGCCCAAATCGATGAGATGTTCCCGGCAGTAGAAACAGTTGCCGAACCAGGTATAGCAGGACAAATTGCAGATGGTAGCGCGGTACGCTATGTTTCTGGTAAGGGACTGGAATACGATCAGCTCGTCACCAAGTCGATGATCGGGGCATTGATGCTTGATCAAACACTCAATCACTATCTGAGCACCAGCGTGTTGGATGAAGCGGATAATATCGCCAAAAACGACGCAGATGTAGTGGTCGACGGCACTAACTACACGACCATGGAGCACAAATGGGATGAGGCCTATGGCTATGTCTACGGTACTGCTCCCGATCCTGCCAATCCCAACGCCACCATCGGTGCAGATGACAGCTTTCTGAACAAGTACATCGGACGCGTCGAAGGTGATCCTGATTTCACGGGGATTGCAGACGATATTTTCAACGCATTCGCCTTAGGAAGAGCTGCGATAGTTGCCAAAAACTACACCATTAGAGATCAGCAAGCCGAAATCATTCGTGAGAAATTGTCCGAGATAATGGCAATCAGGGCCATCTTTTACCTACAGCAGGCTAAAATCGCTCTCCCTAATGATCGCAGCAATACAGCTTTATACGGGACTTCATTTCATGATCTTAGCGAGGGCTATGGCTTTATCTACAGCCTACAGTTCACACGCCAGCCAGGCACGAGCACTCCTTACTTCAGTAAGTCAGAGGTGGATGCTATGCTCGTCGATTTATTAGATGATGGCCCTAACGGTCTTTGGAATATTGAGCCGGCCACACTTGATCAGCTCACTAATACCATTCACGCCAAGTTTGATTTCTCATTAGCAGCCGCCGCAGAATAAACGATACGACAAAATGTTATACCGATATTTATCAGCCATTGTATTAGTTACTGTGCTTACTGGACTCCTCCTCACTAGCTGCGGTGATGATGGAGGTGGAGGTACTGACCTTGGAGATGGAAGCAACGACACCTTTGATAGAGGTGCCATGTTAGCCCATTGGGCAGACAATATTATCATTCCGGCTTACCTGAACTATCAGTCCAGCCTGGAGGGCTTGGTCGCTAGTTCTGAAGCCTTCGTTGGAGAGCCATCAGCCACTACCCTCAGTACCCTGAAAAATAGCTGGCAACAATCTTACCTCTCCTGGCAAAGGGTGAGCATGTTCGAGATTGGAAAGGCTGAGCAGCTGGTGCTCAGGAGCTTTACCAATATCTACCCTACTGACACCACTGGTCTACTGGACAATATCAGCTCTGGCACTTACAATCTCGCCCTGGCATCCAAGTACGACGAGCAGGGTTTTCCTGCCATCGAGTATTTGCTCTTTGCCCATGATGAGAATGAGACCGTTGAGGACTTTGCAGGCAATAACGCGCAAGGCCAGTACTTGTTAGATCTGACCAGCCGTCTTCAGTCATTGACCAATGAGGTCGTTGAGGACTGGCAGGGAGGCTATCGCGAGACGTTCGTAGCAGACGATGGCTCGTCAGGCACCAGCTCGGTCAACAAGATGGTCAACGATTATATCTTCTACTATGAGAAATCGCTAAGAGCTGGCAAGGTGGGTATCCCTGCGGGAATATTCTCAGGTAGTCCACTACCCAACACCGTCGAAGCTCGATATTCAGGAGATTTTGCTAAGCCACTTTTTCTTGAAGCACTTAATGCCACCCAGAACTTCTTCAACGGTACCCCCTACTCAGGTGGCAGCAATGGCCCAAGCCTCCGGGCTTATCTCGATCACCTCAATACGATCAGGGAAGGTGAAGACCTGGGCCTGCTTATCGATGATCAATTCGAAAGTGCACGGCTAGCCGCAGCTGGATTAGACAACAGCTTTTTCGCGCAAGTCGAGTCTGACAATTCTGCGCTGCTGGCCCTCTACGATGAGCTGCAGAAAAATGTCATTCTGCTCAAGGTAGATATGCTACAGGCGCTCAACATCAATGTAGACTTTGTGGACGCTGACGGTGATTAGGCAATATCGCAACACCATATCGTCCTATCTCGACACATCGGCAGAGGCTGCTCCATTGGCAGCCTTTCGCCTTTTCTTCGGGCTACTAATGTTGGCCTCCATCATACGCTCTTGGGCTTACGGATGGATCGACAAGCTCTACATTCAGCCCAAGTTCCATTTCTCCTATTACGGCTTTGAGTGGGTACAGCCTATCAGCCAATACACCTACCTGCTTTTCATCGTCTGCGCCATCAGCGCACTCTTTGTAGCCATTGGCTATCGGTACAGACTCGCCATCGTCACCTTCTTCCTCAGCTTCACCTACATCGAGTTGATGGACAAGACCACTTACCTCAATCATTATTATTTCGTCAGCATCCTCAGCTTCCTTATGATCTGGCTACCTGCCGCGCGCTATTTCTCTATAGACGCCTACCGGAATGTTCGACTGAGGAGCCAGCGAATCCCACGATGGACCATCGATAGCGTCAAGCTGCTGCTATGCATCGTCTATTTCTACGCAGGCCTGGCCAAGCTCAACAGCGACTGGCTGATAGAGGCTATGCCCTTGAAGATTTGGCTGCCTGGAAGGTACGACTTACCGATTATTGGGCCGCTCCTGGAGCAGGAATGGGCCATTTATGCCTTTAGCTGGGCTGGAGCCTTATACGATCTAGCCATTCCATTTTTGCTGCTGTATGGCGGCACACGCCTGCTAGGCTTTTCTTTAGTTGTCTTTTTTCACTTGATGACGAGTGCGCTGTTTCCTATCGGAATGTTCCCCTACATCATGATCGTAAGCACGCTTATTTTCTTTTCATCTTCACTTCACCATCGCCTGCTTAGTGGCATGGCCAGCCTTGGCCGTTTTTCCAAAAGCATTTTTGACAACAATCAATCGTGGAAGTCAAGAAAGGCTCCACTATATAAACTTCAAATTGGCCTAGTTGCATTATTCTTCGCGTTACAGTTGGCACTACCCTTTCGGTACCTGCTTTATCCAGGAGAGCTTTTCTGGACGGAGGAAGGCTACCGATTTTCCTGGCGGGTGATGCTCATGGAGAAGGCTGGCAGCACTAATTTCAAGATTGTAGATCAGAAGAACCAAAAGACATTCTATGTCGATAATTCTGACTTCTTGTCGAGCTATCAGGCGAAGCAGATGGCTTTTCAGCCCGACTTTATTCTGGAGTACGCACATTTTTTGAGGGATCACTTTACTTCCCAAGGTCATGAGCAAGTAGCGGTCTATGCAGAAAGCTATGTAGCCTTAAACGGCCGCCGTAGCAAGCAGTTCATCGACCCCACCATCGACCTGGCCTCACAGCCCATCTCCCTCCTTCCCAAACCCTGGATTCTCCCCTTCCATGATCAGATCTCTGGCCTATAGTTTCATCATTCTGCTGCTAAGCAACGGCTTGGCGCACGCTCAGCATGCCTTGTCAGGAATGGTTGTAGATGCCAGTTCCAATCAACCGATTACAGCCGCTGAGGTCTTCCTACAGGAATCGGGCAAAGTGGTGAAGGTGGATCGCTCGGGTGCCTTTGAATTTCAAGACCTGGCGGAAGGTGAGTATGAACTCATCGTTTTCAATTTTGAGTATCAGACACTCACGACCAATATCAAGGTACCAACTAGCGGTCAAGTTAAGCTGTCCATGAAGCCACTGCTTACCGAGCTGTCCGAGGTAGTTATCCGTCAGCAGCGGGACGAGTTGTTCAATCTAAAGCGGCTCCAACCTGTAGAAGGTACGGCGATCTATGCAGGCAAAAAGAATGAGGTCATCATGATCGATCAGCTCGTCGGCAGTATGGCCACCAACAATGCTCGGCAGATCTACGCGCAAGTGGTCGGGCTCAACATCTACGAAAATGCTGATGCAGGTCTCCAGCTCAACATAGGCGGACGAGGGCTTGACCCCAATCGCACCGCTAATTTCAACACCCGCCAGAACGGCTATGACATCAGCGCCGATGTGTTAGGGTATCCAGAGAGCTACTACACCCCTCCCGCCGAGGCGTTGAGCGAAATCCAGGTCGTCCGTGGTGCCGCCTCGCTGCAATATGGCACGCAATTCGGCGGGTTGGTCAATTTCAAAATGAAACAACCAGCCACTGACAAGGCACTGGAGCTGACTTCAAGGCAGTCCGCGGGTTCTTTCGGTCTATTCTCCAGCTTCAATAGCCTCAGCGGTACCAAGGACAAGTTCAGCTACTACACCTACTACCAATACAAGCAAGGAGACGGCTTCCGACCCAATTCAGGGTTTAATTCGCACAACTTCTTTGGGCACTTCAAGTACGAGTTTACCGAGCGTACGAGTATTGCAGCCGAGACCACCTATATGAAATACCTGGCACAGCAACCTGGTGGTTTGACAGATCCACAGTTCGATGAAGACCCGAACTTCAGCAATCGAAAGCGAAACTGGTTTGATGTAGATTGGAAGCTATTCAACTTGAAGTTCGAGCACAAGTTCAGTTCTATGACCGAGCTAAGTATCAACCTGTTCGGTCTCAATGCAGAGCGTCATGCGCTCGGTTTTCGTGGTAACCCGACGAACCTCAATAGTAACCCAATTACCGAAGAGGATGAGCAATTACCAGATGGTAGCTATGTCTATCCGCGTGACCTGATCTCTGGGGAGTTTCGTAACTGGGGTCTCGAGCCCAGACTACTGCATCGATACAAAATCGCTGATCAGGATGCGGTACTACTCGTAGGCGCTAAATACTACAGAGCCAATAATTCGAGTATTCAAGGACCCGGCTCAGAGGGTACAGATGCTGATTTCAGCTTTCGATTTGATGAATTCTCAGACTATCCGAGCCAGTCCGACTTCATCTTCCCCAATCGGAACTTTGCGTTGTTTGGAGAGCATATCTTCTTTATCGATGACAAGCTGACCATTACTCCCGGCGCACGATTCGAGTACATCAAAACAGAGAGCGCAGGTACCTACCAGCAAGTCAATTTCGACAATGCCGGCAATCCGATCTTCAACCAAGCGCTGGAGGATAATCGCACGCTAGAGCGCGAGTTTCTCTTACTGGGAATTGGCGGTAGCTACGATCTGGGCGGAGATACAGAGCTCTATGCCAACATCTCGGAAAACTACCGATCCGTGACCTACAGTGATATCAGGGTAGTCAACCCCACGTTTATTATTGACGAAAACATAACTGATGAAAGCGGCTTTACTGCTGATATTGGTATCCGAGGCAAGTGGAAAGGAATGTTCTCGTACGACATCAGCACTTTTGCGCTTGTTTATGACAATCGCATCGGTATCATCCTCGACGATCGTGCCAATCGCGTCCGTAAGAACATCGGCAAGGCTTTCATCCGTGGTATCGAGACTTTCGTTGATTGGAACATTCTTAAAAGTTTCAAAGTAGACAATCGGCAGCTCCGACTCAACTGGTTCGTCAATGGTGCTTTTACGACCTCTGAGTACATCGAGTCACAAGAAAACAATGTTAAAGGCAAGAAAGTGGAGTTTATTCCTGCGGTCAATTTGAAGACAGGTGTACAATTCGGCTACCGCAACCTGATGACCAGTCTACAGTACACGCGAATCAGTGAGCAATTTACTGATGTAGAAAACTCCTCTACCCCTGACTCTAGAGACAGTCGAAACGGCCTGATTGGTGAGATACCTTCCTATCAGATTATGGATCTGTCCTTCTCCTACAGCTTCAAACGCCTGCAGTTGGAAACAGGCATCAACAACCTGCTTGATGCCAGCTACTTCACCCGTCGAGCGACAGGCTACCCCGGGCCTGGCATCATTCCGAGTGAGCCTAGGAACTTTTACCTGACGTTGCAGGTGAAGATTTAGGCCACACTGACGAAGTTTCAAAACCTGGACAGGTGTCTTCATAAGTCTATAGCCCACAATGTCAGAATTAGGTAAGTAATGCTGCTATGTGCAGGCTACTCTGAATGAAGCGCAGCGAAATCGAAGAGTCCCCTCCGGCAACTGCCGAGGTAACCATCACATTGACTGTTTATAACGGGAGACTTCTCGACTTCACTTTGTTTCGCTCGAAGTAACGCGGCTATTCGAGCAGTTGGCCGGGGGATTTACTATCTCCTCCCAAGTTTGTAAATTATTGTATGTACTACCTCCCTTATCAGAAAAGTCTGAAGGAGTTCTCGAGATACCTGAGAAACAATAGCACCCTCTCAGAAGTGCTACTCTGGCAAGAACTGAGAGCCGGTCAAATACGAGGTTACAAGTTCAATAGACAAAAGCCTTTGGATCGGTACATCGTCGATTTCTATTGCAAGAAATTGAACCTTGTAATAGAGGTAGATGGATCTAGCCACGATAGTGACTATCGTAAAATGAAAGATTAGGAAAGGCAGATTGTCTTGGAGAAGTTGGGTTTGCAGTTTCTAAGATTTGAGTATCTGGATGTGAAGAGAAATATGGCAGCCGTTCTGAATGAGCTGTGGTGGTTCATCGATGATTTTGAGCGAGCGTCAGCTAATCCCCCGAGCCCCCTTTGATCAAGGGGCAATTGATACACCAATGTTATCTATCACATTCGAACTGCTCAAGTTTTTTTTTGAAATATTCCCCTTTTACCAAGTGAGAATTCGCTAGCAAGAACATCCGCAATCGCCGACTCAAACGATACTGGAGAGCTATAGTCCCCCTTTTATAAAGGGGTGGCCGAAGGCGGGGGATTTGTAATGCCACCCTAATTTGCATTTAACGGTAGAGCTTTATTTCTTTACAGCATGATTCTTTAAGCAAACCTCCGCGACACAGACGTCATTTCACGAAGTGTCATTTTTTTAAGTAGACAGTCGCTCTTAGGCTGACTCATTTCTCACATTCTATTTATTAAGCATGCGAAGTATTACTTACTACGTCGCTACGTCATTGGATGGCTATATCTGCGGCCCTGATGAAGACATTAGCGGCTTTGTGCATAAAGGCTCAGGAGTGGCCGAATACCTGACTGACCTCAAAGAATTTGATACCGTGATCATGGGCAGGAAAACCTATGAATTCGGCTATCAATATGGTCTCGACCCGGTCAGCCGGCCTACCCTCACATGGAGCATTTCATCTTTTCTGATTCATTGGTATTGGAAAATGCCAATAAGCTAGTTCGAGTGGTTCCGGGAAATATTGATTTCATCAAAGAGCTAAAAGACGATCAAGGCTCAGACATCTACCTCTGCGGAGGTGGCGTATTTGCTGGATGGCTGCTAGAGCATCAATTGATTGACAAGCTCAAGATCAAACTGAACCCATTTATTGCAGGCCATGGTACCCCAATGTTCGTTCACAAAAGTGATCCTGTTAATCACCAACTTGAACTAGTTAATAGTCACTCCTATGATCACGGACTCCAGATTATGGAGTATCATATCCAATATGAGAATAAGAAGTAGCCCATATTGAGTAGGCTAAAAAATGTTTTGCGGAACGAATAACTATATTGTTCCCCAGAACTGTTCACTGATAACATGGCTACCCTCGACGAACTCAACTCAGACTTTGAGGCCTGCAAAGGCCAGCTCAAGTCCTATCTTCTACGTATGACGGCAAGTACAGAAGATGTGGATGACATTATTCAGGATACGTACATCAAGGCCAATGCAAGCATCGGCTCATTTGAAGGCAAATCAACGCTCAAGACGTGGTTATTCGCAATAGCGTCCAACCTAACTAGAGACCTGCTAAGAAGTAAAAAGCGCTGGCCAGAAAACGTGACTGACATATGCAGAGATGCCGCTCTGTCAAATCGTGACTTTCTAGGTGAGATGATGAACATACGCATGACCTCACCCCATGGGGACTTTGAGATCAAAGAGCACATCACATTCTGCTTCGCGTGTGTCTCGAAATCTCTGCCTTTAGAACAGCAGCTAGTACTATTACTCAAACAGGTGCATGACTTCAAAGTCAAAGAGATCGCTGAGATCATCGACAACACCGAGGCTATGGTAAAATACTATCTGCATACAGCTCGCCAGAAGATGATCGAGGTTTTTGATCATCGCTGCGCTCTTATCAATAAGGAAGGCGTCTGTCATCAATGTACCGAACTCAACGGCATCTTCAACCCCAAGCAAGATGCGCAGGAGGAGCTTGTCAAAATCAACATGGTCAAGAAAGCTGAGGAAAAGGATAAAGAGCACTTGTTTGACCTGCGACTGCAGATCGTCAAGAGCATCGACCCTTACGACTCTCCTGCCTCCGAGCTGCAATTGAGGCATCTCAAACACAATAAAGGGATCATGGACCAACATTTGAAAGAAAAATAGCTTCAGTCCTATCGTTTTCATTCGCCCATGCGTCAAAAGCAAAAACGAATGAAAACACTCTTAACAATCATGATGATGACAACTCAACTACTGGCCAATGGGCAGGCCACAACCAACAAAAAATCCTTCAGCCGCGAGACGACCGTTGCTATCGAAATTGGCGGTAGCCCTCAGGTGATATGGGCACTACTGACCAATGCCAACGACTACACACGCTGGAACAGCACCATTACGTCGATGGAAGGTGACATAGCACTCAAGGAGACCATTAAGCTCAAGTCAACACTCGATCCTGATCGCGTATTTAAGCTCAAGGTGAAGTCGATAACTCCCGGCAAGGAAATGATTTGGTCAAGTGGAGCTGCGCCATTTTTCAAAGGAGTGCGTACCTATACCCTATCGGAAAATGACAATGGGAAGACTATTTTCACCATGTCCGAAAAGATCGGCGGGCTGATGTTTCCCATGGCGGCCGGTTCTATTCCGCCGTTTGATCAGGTCTTTGAGCAGTTTGCCAATGACTTAAAAAAGGAAGCAGAACTTATCACAAATCAAAATCAATAGATACCATGGAAAAAGGAACGAAAGACAACCCCTGGGTGCTGAAGACTCCACCATTAAGCTCTACCTACGAGATGTACAAGGACGAAAAGGATGGCCGAGAAATCATTGTATGTACCGTAGGAAAGACAGTTCTACAGTATGATGCCCGATGTATCAATGATCTGCATACTATGCTAAAGGCACATGGAGGCTGGATGCTACTCGGAAGTGCAGATGAGCAAAAGGAGGCCAAGCCCGATACGATAGAAGCCTGGGGTCGCTCTCCGGAAAATCCTGTCGGTGGATGGTATGGTTTGAAGAAAGGCCTTCGCGGTAGATTTGGAATGTACCTACCTCCACTGATGGAAGAGCTTGGCCTGGCTGAGGTAGAGCATGAGAAGCGCAACAATCGCATGCGGGCGATCTAATAGATGGAGTGACCAACTAGATGGTCATTAATCTGCAATACAATAGAAAAGCCGCTCTATCTTTAGGCAATCGAGAAGTCAAAAGAGCAAAGTCGGCTGGAGGAGTGGTTTAACTTCCTCTCACATGGTATCACTGGTGCTACCGCCATAGGTGGACTGGTGGTACTCATCGTATTAGGGGCTAAGAGCGACCAAAACTGGAGTCTTCTAAGTGCATTGTTTTATGGTGTGAGCTTAGTGCTTCTCTATACCTTCTCAGCGATCTATCATGGGTTAAGACATAAGAAAGCGAAATATGTCTTTAACATCCTGGATCACTGCGGGATCTATCTGCTCATTGCAGGTACGTACACTCCGGTATTGTTGATGTCCATTGGTGGTACTACAGGATGGATCTTCTTCGGCATTCAATGGGGAATGGCACTGGTGGGCATCACAGTGAAAATATTCTATACTGGTCGCTTTGAATTGCTGTCCACCCTGATGTACGCTTTCATGGGCTGGATCATCGTTTTTAGGATTGATCTCGTAGCTTCTGTGCTACCTACACCCGCCTTTTGGTTGCTCGTGGCGGGCGGGATCTCCTATACTGTTGGCATCATTTTCTATATCATAGATTATCGGATGAAGCTCGCGCACTTCATTTGGCACCTGTTCGTGATGGCAGGTAGTATACTTCACTTCTTGATGATGGTGCTCTACATCTTTTGAACCGGTAATTTAGCCTTATAGTCAAATCACTATAAATGAAGTGACTCAACATGGTCACGAATTTGCGGTAGCTTTGTAATCAAATGCAACTACTATGAACCTAGCCGTACTTATTGATGGAGACAATATCCCCTCAGCTCATGTGAAAGAGATGATGGAAGAGATAGCCAAATATGGCAACCCTACAATCAAAAGAATCTACGGCGACTGGACCAAGCCCAATCTCACCAAGTGGAAAAACCTGCTGCTAGAGAATGCGATCACTCCTATCCAGCAGTACGGGTACACTACTGGTAAAAACGCGACCGACTCTGCGATGATCATCGATGCGATGGATATCCTTTACACTGAAAAAGTGGGTGGCTTCTGTCTGGTCTCCAGTGATAGCGACTTTACCAGGCTCGCCACCCGACTGAGAGAAGCTGGCATGCAGGTCATCGGTATTGGAGAGAAGAAAACGCCTAATCCATTTATAGTGGCCTGTGACAAATTTATCTACATCGAGATACTTAAGAGTAAGGAAGACAAGCCTGATAGTCCTGATAGCAAGACTGATGCTAAAGATGATACAGACAAGATCACACGCAAAGAGATCAACCTTATCGCAAGTACCATCTCTGCTACCTCGGACGATGACGGCTGGGCTTTCATGGGTGATGTGGGGCAGTTACTTCAAAAGAAGCAACCCAATTTTGACAGTAGGAATTATGGCTTTGATAAGCTCACTCCACTGATCAAGTCTACCGGGCAGTTCGAGCTGGAACAGCGCGAAAACCCAAAGAGCAGACATAAACTGATCTTCGTAAAGAATAAAGAGGCTCAGAGCAAGCGAGGCAGAAAGTAATTTTGGGAAGCCCGTGAAGGCACCAAAGCCAATAGTCATAGGTGATTGCCTAGAATCAATCACATCCAAAGGATAATCAATAGACCATTATCACCTCCATAGATTTATTGATCACTCCTTGATGCCCGGCACACCCTTTGGCAGGTAATCATTCCACCAAAAGTCTCCTCGCTCTACCTTTGCTGGATAAATCTCATCCAGCCTCTCGCCAGTATATAGTCGTCCATTCTTCATGACGAACTCCAGGGTGTTGGTATTCCTGATATCTTCAAGTGGGTTTTGGCCAAGAATGATCAAGTCGGCCAATTTTCCAACTTTGATAGAACCAACATCCTGCTTCAGTCCAATTGCATCTGCGCCGATGATAGTCGCCACTCTAAGTGCTTCATGAGGTGTCAATCCACCAGACTGAACTGACCAGAGCTCCCAGTGATAGCCCAAGCCTTGAAGCTGACCGTGGCTTCCAATGCCAGCAATGCCGCCAGCATCATAAAGATCTTTCACAAACTCAGCGTGCTTACTAAAGGCATGCTCTTCATCCATGAACCAGCCTGCTCCTCCTCTACCTCGTCGGCGACTCTTACCATCAAGCTCTTCATGAGGGGTAAAATGAGAGAGCTTCTGATCATCATGCACATTCTCGGTAGCATAATAATAATTCTCTCCCCAAGGGCCACCATAGGTCACCAATAATGTCGGGGTGTAAGCCGTCTTCATTTGCGTTAGCAAAGTCACCATATCGTCATAGAGCGGATAGATAGGGAAATTATGCTCATGACCCGGATAACCATCAATGACCTGCGTCAGATCAAGTTTCAAGTCGAGCGCTCCTTCAGTAGTAGGCATCAACTTGTATTCCTTAGCCGCCTCGATAATCCACTGTCGCTCCTGTCGATTTCCCGTGATATACATCTTGATCGTCTTGGTATCATAGTATTCGCTGTATCGGCGCATCACTTCCCGCGCGTGATCAAGGTCTCGCACTTTAGTGTTCCAGAAACCCACACCGGGTCCTGTAGAATAGATTCTAGGGCCCAGCATATTACCAGCCTTGACCTGATCCTCATAACTCAGTACATCTGTAGTACCTGTTTGCGGATCCCGAATGGTCGTAACCCCGTAAGCCAGATTGGCCAAAAAGGCCCACGACTCGTCCTTATGTATCTCCCAAGCCGGGCGGATATGCGCATGTGTATCCACAAATCCTGGTATGATCGTTTTCCCATCCACATCGATGATATCCAGCTTTTCCGGTAGGTCGAAGCTTTCGGCATCTCCCACGGCCACAATCCTGTTGTCTTCGATGAGAATGCTGCCTTCCTCGATAATCTCATCACCTTCCATGGTGATGATTCTTGCATTGTTGAGCAAGACGACACCCTTGGGGATATCACGATCAATCTCCACCTTCACACGCAGTTCATTGGGCTCGTACTCCGAGCTTTCGCCCTCCTCACTTTCATCTTCGCCTTCACTTTCATCATCGTCATCTTCTTCCTCCACCTCCTCAGCCTCCTTAGTAATGGCATCCACGCTATCGCGAAAAGCATCAGCTTCGGTGATACTGTAGTCAAAAAAGGCATTGCCAATCGACCATGTGATATTGTCGGTACCATTGGACCATTCGGGAAACTCACCACCTAGTACCGTCAATCTCTGGGCTGGAAATTCCGCTTTGTCTGGATCCAGAACAGACACCTTTGGGGACTCCCCACCCACCATGGGTACCGTTACCACAAACACTTCATTGTCCAGGAGTACCATGGCCTTATCGCCAGTGGGAGCCTTGGTGATATAGGTCGCCGAGGTGGCTGTCTTCGACCCGGAAGGCGTCTTGCCCGTCACTTTGATATAGGCTTTTCTATCTGTGCCATCATATCTAAGCGAGATCAGCCCGTCCTCACTATCGAATAGGTAGATCCGGTCAACTTCTGAAGTGAAATGAGGATTGGACAAGTCATCAGCAGAGCTGATGAAATTATTAGCGCCACCATTCGCATCTACCCAGATGAGCTCCATTGGTGATCCAAACAATCCGAACGGCGTAAAGCTGTTCTGAAAATCTTGAGTGGTTCCCTTGATCGCCACGATCCTGCTATTGGCAGACCAGGCGATTTGTCGATAGACCGCAGAAGTTCTGGTGATTCTGACCGGCGTACTGTTCCTCTTACCAAATCCTGTTTTGTAGATATGTCCGCCCTGCTCCTGATCCCAGGTGACAAAGGCGAGGTTAGTGCCATCAGGCGACCAGGTTGGATTAGATTCTGACAGATCGAAATTGGTAATACGCTGAGGTGTGCCATTGGGATAATCCATCACATAGATCTTGTCCAGGGCGGCAAAGGCCAGCTTAGAGCGGTCAGGCGATAGTACAGGCTCTCTGATTTGCTTGACTGTAAATGTCGGTGTATCCTCGATTGGGTATTCGAATCGCACTTCCGGCCCGACCGCCAATTCCGACCTTATATGAAAAGTGATCTCGCTGGCGTCACCACCATTGACAGGAACTTTCCAAATCTTACCTCCATAGCTCGTGATCACGAACTGGCTGTCCGGTGTGAAGGACATTCCCGGTAGGACATCACGCGTGGCAATGGACTCCTGGTCATCTCGCTGTACCGGATAAGCCAACCACGACTCTGCTCCAGTGGCCAGATCACGCCTGACCAAGCCGGTCTGGGAGTCAAACCTTGTACCATAAACGAGATACTTCCCGTCCGGTGAGAGCGTTGGGCGGAAGGCCGAGCCATACCTGGATGTCTTGGTCTCATACTCACCGGTCTCCCGATCGTAAACAGCAAGCTGATACTGCGGAAAAGCGGCATTGTACTGCCAGTTTCGATTGCGGTGACTAAACCAGATTTTGGTGTTGTCCTGATTGAAGGCGGGTTCGACTGTCTTGAGGTTCTCGGGCTCTTTGATGAGCTGGATGCCTTTGCCTCCATCCTTATGGATGAGATGCAGCTTTGGCACGTTACCCAGTCCGGCACCTTTGGCTACTACGATGTAGTCTCCGTCAGGAGTCCACTCGGGAGATTGGTATAAGTTGTCCTTACCAGAAGTCAGTGCGGTATTGGTGGTGTCGCTGAGGTCGAGGATATGGACATTCTCACCGCCCTTCTCATCGGAGGTATAGACGATCGACTGACCATCTGGGGAAAACCGCGGTTGACTATCAAACGGCAAGCCGCTGGTGAGTTGATGCGCCTCACCTCCAGTGATTGGTAGCGTATAAAGATCACCCAACACGTCTAAAACAAGGGTCTGTCCATCGGGACTCACATCGACTTGCATCCAGGATGCCTCATCCAAATCGAGTTTCAGTGTACGATCTGATTTGAGCGGCAGGTCTTTCTTTTCGTCTTTCTTGCTGTCCTGCGATTGGCCGATAGTGCCGGCCATCAAGAGAGTGAGGAGTAAAAAATATTTCATAGGGAAGTAATTATGCCAGCATTCGATTTAGAACTTTTAGGTTACAAACGCAAGTCAGTGGGAGCCTGCTACCGCTGACGCAGGCTTGAAGGGTAGATTTCGGTTGATTGGTGAACAAAAAACCGATGACCACATAACAAATGATCATCGGCTCGTAAAGTCATCGATGATGAGTTACTTCTTGAATAGTCCGGCAATAAATAAGACCACCAGTGCACCGACCAAAGCCGTCAACAACGTACTAATGATCCCACTACCAAGCGAAACCCCCAATACACCAAAGAGCCAGCCACCTACAAAAGCACCAACGATACCCAAGAGAATGTTCCAGAGGAGTCCAAACCCTCCGCCTTTCATGATATTACCTGCGAGCCATCCAGCCACCGCACCGATAGCCAACCAAATTAAGAAATCCATAATGTTTACGTTTTAGGTTAATAGTTGGAATCAAAGTACAAAAATGAACGGAGCAAACAAAACTTGAACCGGTTAGCCCTGGACATCTAGCAGCTAATTCGAAAACCACGATTTTAGACCCATTTCAGTTTTAGAAAAATTAATTTGAATATGGACCTTCCCCTAAGTTACTCCCAAAAGGGGATTGAAAGCCTTTTTCGAAAGCTGAAGTTTAATGCACAGATGGCCTGTAGGTCCACCTAAATACCTAACTTAATATTTCATAAAAGCAATCAATCAAATGCGCATTACGATCGAGATACCTGATGAATTGTTAAATGAAGCTATGGCGCTTACAGGAACCAAAAATCGTAATCAGCTTATGAAAGACGCCTTGATCTCACAAGTGAATTTGATCAAAAGACAAAAGTTAATTTCGTTTAAGGGCAAAGTAGATTTGGACATTGACTTAGATACGCTCAGAGACCGTTGAAACATGAAAGAGGGCGATTCCTTCATACTCTAGTAATTTGGAAGTCCCTACTCCAGCACCTCTTCATGTAATGTATACCCACCGAATATCCCCTGGCCGCCTTCCACGTTTCCAACTACCGAGATGGGCTCTATGAAAGGGTTGTCTTTGCCCTCACTGGCATCATAGACCGTTTCCAGATAGCGGTAGTAATCATGGGAAAGAGACTTGATATGTGCCACTATAGGCAGCTCATTATCAAATACCAAAAAGTCAAGTTCTAGTTTAAATGATTGCCCGTCGAATATTCTGTCGGTTATCAAAAATTTCTGGATGAAGTCGGTCGATCTTGTTCCCAAGATGTCTCCTGATCCAGCATTTTCCACACTTGGATTGCCGGTTCTTATAGGGAGCATACCAATTGCTCCATCGTAAATACTGTAGAGGATAAATTCGTAATAGTTCGCCTCATTCGCTGGATCATCGATTACGAAAGACAAGCGACCTGTCGGATTACCAAAATCATTAAGAAACAACGTATCGATCCTTTCGAAGCTATGTACCTGTACCATAGATGGAACAGTTGCCGTAGCAACTACTGGATTGAATTGCGGCACTGAGGCCTGGATTTCATAGATTGATTCCGGTAGGATAGCACGATCAGTCGAGTAGTAGCCATCTCCCTCGTACTGCAAATCAAATATCTGATCTCCTGCCGAGACCTCTATAAAAGCATTGTCAACAAGCGGAAAATCTCGTCCATCAAGTGTCGGAAGGCTCATGGTCAACCTAACCCTCGGCTGGATGCCGGGTGCAATAGCTCCTGTGATCACGACTTCCGAAGTATATTCATTCAATCCAAGGTCGCTCTTAAGTTCACTCTCGCATCCACATATTGCGATAGCCAAGGCAATTATTATTGATAAATATTTCATGATCAGTTGAATTTGAAGTTGTAAGTAATTGAGGGGACGATCCAATAGGAGCTCACCTGTATTAACTCTCTGTCACCGTTACCAGTGGCCGATTCCGGATCATTGGTGTAGATGATGAATGGATTTTGGTTGAGGTAAGTATTATACACCGACAGATTCCAGGTGCGTGTCCCCCGCTTTTTTTGTTTTACAAAGTTGATCCCTATGTCCAACCGATGATAGTTGGGCATGCGAACTGTATTTCTACCTTCGAATACATCTATGCTCGTCGCGGTTGGAGTACCAGGGTCATATTGCGGAGTTAAAGCTGGAATGTCAGGTAAGGCTGTCGTCCGCCCATAAGGGAATGATACCGCATTGCCACTAGCGAAAACCCAGCTTGCCGAGAGGTTGATCCGATCACTGATCTCATGCATTGCTACCAGAGAGATGTCGTGTCGTCGATCATACTTGTATGGAAACACTCTGCCCGCATTAAGATTTTCAAACTGCCTGTCAGTCCATGAAAGCGTGTATCCGAGCCAACCAGTGGTACGCCCTGTCTTCTTTTGCAAGAAGAACTCAAATCCATAGGCTTCACCCTCTCCGCCTGTCTCAATCTTAGATTGCCAAGACTCCTGAGCATTTGTGAACGTAGCTCCTTCTTTATAGGCAATCAGGTTATCCATGGTCTTATAATAGGTCTCGAATGTGAAGAGATACTCACGTGAAGGTCGATAACTCACGCCAGCAGCCATTTGCCGAGATTGCATCGGCGGTGCATCGGGTGTGGCGGGCACCCACAGGTCAAGCGGTATGCCTAGCGTACTGTTCGTCAATAGATGGATAAACTGGGCCATCTCTGCGTAGGAAGCACTCAGACTGACCTGATTGTTTAATTGGTAGTTCATGGCGATACGCGGCTGTATGGAATGGTAGGTCTTACCTTCTACATTGAGAAGCGCAGCATGGACGCCAATGTTAGTCTTCAACTTATCGGTAATACTCACCTCATCCTCGACAAACGCGGAAGCTTCTACGGAGCTAGTTTCCTGATCATCAAATACCAGATCGACATTACCCTCAAAGTCTTCTGTTTCGATTTGAATACCACTCACGCCCGGCCTGAATTGATGTTGTATACCGTTCAATCCAAACTTGATGTTGTGATTTGCGCTAGGGAAATAATCGAACTGCAGCTTCACACCATAGTCTTCGATTTCGGAGTTGAAGGAGTTGATATAAATATTGGTTGAACTGCCTGGGGGACTACCGTAGGTCTCGCGAGAATCCAGATCCACATTGATATCAAACTTGGTGTAGGTCGCAGTGGTATTGGCGAAGAGCTTATCGCTGAAAAGATGATTCCAACGGGCCGCCACGATGCGATTAGACCATCCAAGCTTCACATCCATCTCACTTTCAAATGGGAATGCATCGTCCAGATTCCGCTCTTTCTCTGTCACATCGAGGCGGTCACCACTACCGTAATAGCTCAAAAAAACCTGATCCTTATCAGAAAACCGATGATTGACTTTGGCACTCAGGTCACCAAAGATGATATCCTGCTGCAGTTCTCTATTCTCCGCAGGCTCAAAATCACCAACGAATTTGAAGATAAGATCCATAAAAGTGCGTCTCCCACTTACCAGAAATGAGGTATTCTCACCACCCAGAGGTCCTTCTACCGTAAATTTGGAAAGCAGATAACCCAAGCCTACTTCTCCAGTCACTTTTTGGGTATTGCCCTCCTTCATTCTGACATCAAGCACTGAGGACAGCCGTCCACTGTACCTTGCTGGAAAGCCTCCTTTGATCACATCAATGTGCTTGACAGCACTGGTGTTGAAAGTCGAAAATAGGTCAAACGCATGCGTAGGATTGTAGATGGTAGCTCCATCCAGCAGGATCAGGTTTTGGTCTGGACCTCCTCCCCTTACATAAAATCCGCTTGCATTGTCTGCTCCAAATTTGATTCCTGGCGTCAGCGTAATGGTTTTGAGCAAATCGGGCTCTCCCATCAGGCTAGGTAGCCGCTGGATGTCCTTTGGAGAAAAGGAATTCACACTCATCTGAGTATCCTGAAGTCGACTCGTTTCGATGACAACTTCTTCGAGTTGTTGATCGGTTGGCGATAGCGCAATACTCATCTGACCCTCTGAGACAGGCCGGTACCAGACCAGCGTATCTCGATAGCCTACATATGAAAAGACCAGTGGAAGATCGAGGTGCGTATTTCGGGAGTAGCTGTAGTAGCCATAGACATTGGTAGTAGCACCTTGATGGTACAGCGTGTCATAGACGGTCACGCCAATCAACGCTTCGCCTGTGGCGGCATCAGTGATATAGCCATTGACTGTAGTTTTTTCGGATTGCTCAGGTTTACGAGGATAGATCAAGACCTTATCATCGGAAGCTTTGAAAGTAACCGACTGGCCTTCAAAGGCTCTATTTAGCACTTCGCTGAGGGTCATATTTTTTTCCGATAGGGTCACCATCCTATCCATCGAAAGATCGCCATAGGCGAAGCTCACCTCGGCTTGATCTTCCAATTCCTTGAGCAGCTGATCCACGCGCCATTCGGTTTTGTCTAGCCGGATCGGATGGTCGAGTTTACTTGTTTGCGCTAGCAGGGTAGTATGACACCACCCCACCAGCAGCAAGAGTTTGAGTTTTTGACGTAACATAGTTTTTGAGTTTTGACCTTGAGATTATTTGAGATTGACCTGATACGTGGTGTTGTTAAGCCGTATATCAAGCGCTAGAATTAATTCGAGTTCGTTGAGCACCTCTTCGAGTGGCGCACTGTCGTATTGCGATGTAAACCTGAGGTTGGCCGCCTCCTCTGCGATATTGATGTCAATATCATAGTGGCTGCCAATGTCTCGACAGACCTGCCTGAGCGGAGTGTCGTCAAACTTCAGCCCGCCAGTTTTCCACGACAGTCTGTTGAGGTTATGTTCAATCAATGTTGGTTGCTGATCTGCCTTGAGGTTGGCGGACTCACCTGCTCCTACCGGAATAGTCTCGCTGCTAGTGCCAAAAGACACGCGTCCCTCGGTGACGGTGAGTGCTACCGACGTATTCTCCACCCGGAGATTGAACGACGTGCCAACCACCTTCGTCACACTCTCACCACCTGAGATCTCAAACGGCACCTGATCATTCTTGGCCACTTCGAAGTAGGCTTCTCCCTCAAGCTTAACGGCTCGATCAATTACATTAAAATCACCTGATACCCAGAGCTTGCTGTCTTTGTTGAGCGTAATGGTAGACCCATCGATCAGTACAACCTCCTCGATCTGCGAATCGGACTCATAAGCCGTATATCCGGCATATGGACTTAGATAGATTTGGTAAGTCAAAAAGCCTGCGACCAATAGAGCTGTCACCGATGCGGCCACTCTCAGCATCCAGTTCTTGGATGTGGGCTGCTGGCTATTGATAACCTCACTCACTACTTCCCAGTCCCTAGCCTTGTGGTCTTGGCTATGATAAGCTACTTGTCCGGCATCTTTCCAGAGTTGTAGTGTACTTAGATAGGCAGCTTCATTTTGCTCACTTTCCAGTCGCCAGCTATTGAGCTGAGTTTTTTGATCATCGCTCAGCTTACCCGTTTGCTCAATTACAATCAGTTCCAGTATTGATTCGTCCATCTTACTTCTATTGGTTTCTATAGTGTAGATGTACGAGAGGCTTAAAACACGTAAGCGAAGTACGGAAAAGGTTGAATTATTTTTTAGGTTACTTCATAACCAACTGATTTGTAGGTAATTGAACTGTATTTTTTATCCCAAAAATAAGAGAATATTCAGCAGCTTCTCTCGCAGGGTCTTCAGCGCGATGCTGATTTGTGTTTCAACCGTGCGCTTAGAAATGCCAAGTTGGTCGGCAATCTGCTGGTTTTTAAGATCATCAAACCTATTCATCACAAAGATCCTGTGGCATTTTGGCGGTAGCTCATCGATGACCTTCCATATCTCAGCCTCTCGCTCAGCTTGCTCGATCAGATCCACATCCTCTACCCTATCAGATTCTCTATTGTCCATAAACGGCCGAGTGCGTCGCAGTTCTTCCATACAACCATGATAAGTCGACTTGATCAGATAGGCCTTGAGTGATGCTATATTCAGTGACCTACGTTGCTCAAATAGTCGGATGAACACACGCTGTATTACCTCACTCCTTTCGTCGGGAGAATTCAGAAACCGCGATGCATAGGAGATGAGTAGCTCGTAATATTGATCGAAAAGCCGCTGGAATGATTCTTCATCACCAGACTTCAAACCCTGTAAGAGTAAACGATCATTGGCCGTCATGAGATCAAATTAAGGGAATTGTTTTAAAAAGCGGACCAATTAGAAATAACATAAGTTAGGCCTTAGACCTCATTCTCATCCGATATCGTAATACTATTGACATTCAACTACTCATTATGTAAATTACGTAACGGAATTTGCGTAACGTACTATGCGCAATAAGTGGAATGAAACAACTCAGGACACCCAATAACCCATTTCTATTAACAGGGTACCATAGCCCTCCCTACTTCTGCAATAGAGAAGAAGAACTTCTTTGGCTCAAGAATGGGATTCAAAACGAGCGAAATATGGTACTTCATGCCGAACGAAGAATTGGAAAATCTGCGTTAATCAAGCATCTTTTTTACCATTTAAACAACGAGAAAAAATTTGAAACGATCTATGTAGATCTGCTCGGAACCACTGACCTCAACTCGGCTAATGAAAGAATTGGGCACGCCGTTATTTCCAAGTTTGGTAATCTTGAACAGGGTATAATGCCAAAAATAATGAAACTCGCTGGTTCAATTGGAGCCACATTTTCACTAGACGAGTTCTCTGGGTTACCCCAACTCACATTTGTGGCTGGAACAAGAACAAAGCCATCTGCACAATCATTAGATGTACTTGCCAGCTTTTTACTGACGTATAAAAAACCTATTATTATTTGTCTTGACGAATTTCAGGAGATTGCAAATTATCCTGAAAAAGAAGCTGAGGCACTATTTAGATCCTGGACACAGAATTTTCCAACAATTACATTCATTTTTAGCGGTAGTCACCAGCATCTCATCAAGGCCATGTTCAACGAACGGTCGAGACCATTTTTTAAAAGTGCACAAATGAGGCAACTCGGCGCAATCCCAAGTGATGAATATCACATGTTCATCAAGGGTCATTTTGAAAAAGGCAAAAAGAGCATAGACGATGAGGTTATCGCTGAAACATTGAAGTGGACACTTGGTCAGACCTACTATATACAAGTGATACTAAACAAGCTATACGGAAGCGATCAATGTGACAGACAGACGTTGATTTTGCTTTTTGATGAATTAATTCAACAAGAAGCTCCTATTTTCTCGACTTATCAGCGTTTGCTTACCAGTTTTCAATGGAAATTACTAAAGGCATTGGCGACCGAGGAAATTGTGACAAATCCACTTTCCAAGCGTTTTATTAATCGACATAGTCTTGGCGCTGCAAGTTCAGTGAGTACAGGACTCAAAAAACTAATTAATACCCAAATGATCGTTCATGATAATGGATATAGAGTGCAGGACGTACTACTTCTGCGGTACCTTCAGAGTATTTCATCTTGATTGTAAAAACCGAATAATTTGAGCACCAAACTAAAATTCATCCTCACCATTACCGCAATCATAGCTGTAGAAACTTTCAGCCCTTATCGAGTTCAATCCCAAGGCATCTCCTTCTCCTACCTCATCCCCAAAAACGGCTATGTCTCCGCACCAGTGAGCCCTTTTTCGATTCGTGGGGTAGGATTTCAGGTCGTAGACTACACGAGGGTCGAGTCTGGCTTCTCCCTCTACAGTATGTCAGGACTGGCGATGGATGGACTGCCCTTTCGATCTGACCGACCACTGACAGGCCCGCATTTCGCATTACTTGTACCTGCTGAGTTGGTCTTTTCTGTTGGCGTTGGTCGTCTGGGCATCTCTGTGATGGGTGGCGGATTCGGACATTGGCACATCAATCCTCGGATCAACTATGGTGAGATGGATCGTGCTGTCGCAGCTTGGGAAAGCTGGAGTGTTGCCAATGCTGACATGGGGATGGAGGTAAAACTAGGCTGGGGGTGGCTGGCTGGCGGAGGATTAGAGTATCAGGTCAATGACCAATTCTCGCTCACTGCTGAGGCCCATTATTTACAGGGGTTTGCGGATGCTCCCATGCAAGGCATCTATACCGGAGGTCCCGATGAGGATGGTAATGTGGTAGTGGTACCCGCTGATTTTCCGGATGCGCGCATTGTGGTCGAAGGTGTTGAGCTATCGCTTGGTGTGAGGTTTAGTCCCAATTGACGCAACCTTTGTTCTCAGGTGCCATCTTAACTATACAAAACAACCTGTCATGGGACACTGGTCGGACGACAGTTCTGGCCACAACGCTTAAAATCGAAACTTCGTTCATTATTAATTGAATAGTCGTCCGACCAGTTGAATCCAGCTCAAAGCCCAATTAAGATATTATACTTACAAAAGTGAAACTTTATTATTTCCTTTGAGTATAAAACTTACAATTGTGAAAGTAATATGCAAAACTTAAAACTCGGCAACTTTGAAGAATTGGTATTACTCCTCGTTGGGGTACTTTATGACCAAGCATACTCTGTGTCTATTGTAGAGGAGTACAAAAAACAGACTGGGAAAAATATCAATATCAGTGCTATTCATACCGTGCTCTATCGGCTTGAAGAAAAAGGCTTCTTGTCTTCCAAACTTGGTGAGTCTCAATCTTCCAGAGGTGGCAAGCGTAAGCGCCTTTTTTACCTCACGGCCTTTGGTGCTAAGGCGCTAGAGGAAGTCCAGAACCTACGTGATCAACTTCGTTATCAGATTCCTAAGCTCGCTCTTCAGAACCTCTCATGAGCCAGGCACCCTCCATAGCGCCACCAAGCAAAGCCCTTCAATTTTTCAGATGGTACTGTAGACCCGATAGGCTCGAAGAACTAGAAGGTGACTTATGGGAGGTACACGAAAAAAGACAACAACAACAAATCTCAAAACTCAGCCTTCAACTCCGCTTTTGGTGGGATGTGATCCGCTGTTTCAAAATGTATTCGGTCAAACAAACTCAACTCGGAATGAATCTATCACTCTATCGGTCCTACTTTATTGTAGCACTCCGCAACTCAAGGAAAAACGCAGGCCCTGTCGTTATCAATATTGCAGGTATGGGGCTCGCATTAGCATTCTGTATCACAGTATACATGCTTCATGCCTTCAACCTGGAATTCGATACCAATCACCATAATGTCGATGACGTTTATCGGCTACACAGCATTCGCAATTACAATGATGATGAAAAGCGATTCGAATTAGCTCCGCTTCCATTCGTATCAAAGCTAGCTACTGAGATAGCTAATGTGGATGAAGTGACTTTCTACGAAGCTCATCGCGGTACTGTCCAGGTGGGAAATGACTATTTCAGTGAATACATTGCCTCAGCTGGTGATAACTTCTTTGATTTTTTCTCGATGGAGCTGAAACATGGCAGCCATCTGGGTATGCAAAATCCATCCGGCATTTATCTAACCGAAGAGATTTCGGAAAAGTATTTTGGAAGCGCTTCTCCTATCGGAGAACAAATCACCATGTTCATTGGTGAGGAAAAAGGGGTTGAACTCCAGGTAGAGGGAGTTTTTAAGAGTATCCCGTTAAATAATAGTTTTGACTTCAACGTACTGGTCAATCACGAAGCTGTGATGAAAGCGATCAACATCACTCCTTCTTCCTGGCACGAAGAGAGCAACGTGGCTATCTACTTCAGATCACAAAATCCGTCCTCCGTACTGACTACCCTCAAGAGCTTTATTCCCGAACAGAATGCCAATCAGGAAAACTGGAAGGTGGTAGATTTTGATATTTGGAATTTTATGGATCCGAGATACACGGAAGATAATGTGACCTACGGACCAGCCAACGAAAGAGTTTCCAAATCTGCTGTTATTGTATTTAGTGCATTAGCCATTCTCATTTTGGCGGTAGCCTGCTTCAACCTTGCTAATACTTCGATGGCTTTGATGTCCAAGAGGGTCAGAGAAATCGGTATTCGAAAGACCCTGGGTACAACAAACAAGCAACTGTTCATTCAGTTTATGTTTGAAACTTTAGTCGTCTCTACGCTATCATTTACTCTAGGGATACTGCTCACAGACATAGTCGGTGAGCAAATCTGGGGTCTATTTGGAGCTTCATTCTTTTTAAAAGACGTCAGCATTGCTCGCTTGATACCGTTCATTATTGCCTTCTTACTTTTCTGCACATTTCTGGCAGGTGTCTTACCCGCCATGTACGCCCGACGATTCTCTCCTACCACAATTATGAAAAGCGGCAGCTCGCTCAAGGGTGTTAGTGGATTGCAAAAGGCATTAACGGTAGGTCAATATGCCGTATCCATCAGTCTGCTGGTCTCTGCATGGATATTTTCAAAGAATAGCGACTATTTCAAGACAATGGATTTGCATTACAACTACAGTGATATTGTGATGCTGCCCCTAGATTCAAGCGAAGATTTTGAAGTGGTAAGAAATAAGCTATCGCAACTCTCCTCCGTAGATCAAATAATCGGAACGAGTGGTCATATCGGACTTTCCAGAACCCGCGCTCAATTCAACACAGATAGCATCGACATAGAAGTGGCTAGTTTGAATATCAGTTCAGAATATCTTGAGTTGTTGGAAATCGAAATAAGATCAGGTAGAAACTTTATGCCCAATTCCACAACAGATTTGACCTCTTCTGTAATTATCAATGAGGAGTTTGCTCAGCGATTTCTCAGCGAGGAAGATCCCTTTACTTATAAGTTGAGCATTGATGGTCAACTAAAAAATGTTATTGGCATCACAGAGGATATTATTGATAATGTGTATTTCGATTACAAGCCAACACCCGTGGTTTATATTCCTGCGGCTAGCGACCAATTAGATATCATCATAGCGAAAACGAATGATGGTGATACCGATGCTTTAGAAGAAGATATGAAAGCTTTGTGGGCTAGCATGTTCGATACCCCCTACCGTGGTAAACCACAGTCAAGAGTGTCATCCTTTTTTGCCTCTAGAGATGCACGTAACCTAAAGGTCATATTTTCAAGTATTGCGATTTTGGGAAGTATGCTCAGTCTTATTGGGATCTTTTCGTTAGCCTCTTTGAACGTATCAAAGAGGACTAAAGAAATCAGTATCAGACGTGTACTGGGTGCCACTATCCATCAAGTTATGTTGGTGGTCAACAAGTCCTTTCTTATTCTTCTTGGGGTGGCGCTGGTCATCGGAGTAGCCATCGGCATCTTCCTGAGCGAGGCTGTGCTCCAAATGATCTACAGCTTCTATAAATCCGGTTCTGTTATAGAATCCCTTGGAATCGGCCTTTTGGTGGTGATAGTCGCAACGCTTTTTATAAGTCTGGCAGCTCTCAAACCAGTGGTAGCCAATCCAAGTGAGGGACTCAGGTCGGAGTAGCGCATATCAGACAGCTCATTTTGTACTGAATTCATTATCATTGTTATTAGCTAAAACCGAATTCGACACTAACCAAGATTACCTATGTCCACGCATTCTACCGACACCTCCTTTTTTGGTCATCCAAGAGGCTTAGCCACACTATTCTTCACAGAGATGTGGGAGCGATTCAGCTATTATGGAATGCGCGCATTACTTCTATTATTTATGGTAGAGGAAGCTTCAAAAGGAGGTCTTGGTTTTGACGTAAGGGAAGGCTCAGCAATCTACGGGCTTTATACGATGTTTGTCTATCTATTAGCATTGCCAGGTGGCTGGCTGGCCGATAAGTATTTCGGCCTTAGAAAATCAATCTACTATGGCGGTATCATCATCGCAGCAGGTCATTTTTCGATGGCCATTCCTACAAAGGAGACCTTTTTCTTTGGCTTATTCCTGATCGTGGTAGGTACTGGTCTCCTAAAGCCAAACGTATCAAGTGTTGTAGGCGGTTTATACTCGCACGATGAGCCGGCTCGAAGAGATGCTGGCTACTCCATTTACTACATGGGTATTAACATTGGGGCTTTCATAGCCCCATTAATTACCGGCTGGCTCGGTGAAGGCTTTAGCTGGCATTATGGGTTTGGTGCCGCGGGTATTGGAATGGTGATCGGCGTAGTACAGTACAAATTGACTGAAGGTTACCTGGGTGAGATAGGTCTAGCACCTGAGTCTATTGGCTCGCCAGAAGCTGACGCCAAGCGCAAATCAGGAATCACACGTGGTTTACTCATTCTTGGTGGCTTGGTGGCTGTTCTGTTGGTGCTGTTGTTTTCTGGCACCCTCACGATAGATCCGGTGACTTTTGCTGGGTATACGAGCTATATCATTCTGGGAGCTGTTCTACTCTATTTTATCTACATTTTCACAGCAGAAAAGCTAGATGTCGATGAAAAAAAGAAGGTTGGTGCCATAGCTGTACTTTTCTTATTTTCAGCAGTGTTTTGGTCTGGTTTTGAGCAAGCAGGCTCCTCTTTGAACCTCTTCGCCTACGATTATACAGATCGATTCATAGGTTCATGGGAGATGCCAGCTAGCTGGCTCCAGTCGGTCAACCCCATATTTATCATTCTGCTATCGCCGGTCTTTGGTTGGCTTTGGATCACATTGGCAAAAAGGCAGTTGGAGCCCGCTACTCCTATCAAATTCTCTTTCGGTATCATCTTATTAGGTCTTGGTTTCGGTATTATGGCTTTAGCTTCTGAGTATGTGGCTCAAGGAGATCTAGTATTGCCTACATGGCTCATTTTCACTTATTTCTTTCACACTGCCGGAGAGCTTAGTTTCTCTCCCATCGGAATGAGTGCCGTGACTAAGCTTGCCCCTAAAAAGCTAGTTGGTCAGATGATGGGTGTATGGTTCATGTCATTAGCACTCGGTAATCTTATCGCTGGCTTAGTTGCAGGTGAAATGAGAGAATCCGAATTATCATCCAGTGCACTCCCAGAGCTCTTCTGGTCTATCACTCAATTCACGGTAGGTGTAGGTATCATCATGCTCATCGTAAGTCCATTCATGCGTCGACTAATGGGAAATGTGAGATAGATCATATCTCACAAATTATCATTTTTTCAAACTCCTCGATATATCAATCGATGGCATTATTAATTCTTCATTTTTTCGCCTTTCAATTGCACAGGCACTAATTTGCAACCGATTTCGATCCTTCTGGAACACAGTATTTCCAAAGCTGATGATTCTCAGGAGTTTGTTGATGACTGTCATATTTATGCGCAGGGTATGGCTCTAGCTTTACCCTCGATAAAGAAAATGACATACATCATACAAATCATATTGAAGACTTAATATTAGACCCTGAACAAATGACAAAGACAACAAACTTACTCCCCATCGGCAGCCCTGTTCACTACAACCTGACCTCTGCCGAACTAGTAGAAGAAACCATCAAAAAGGGACAAGGTGTACTCAATGATACAGGTGCACTTTTGATAGATACCGGAAAATTTACCGGTAGGTCACCTCAGGATCGATTCATCGTAAGAGACGAAATCACCGAAGATGCTGTATGGTGGGGTCCAGTCAACAAGTCGTTTGAGCCGGCTAAGTTCGACGCGCTGGAAGCCAAGATCATGGACTATATGAAGGACAAAGAACTCTATGTCAGAGATGCCTTTGTATGTGCTGATGAAGACTACAAAATGAGCTTAAGGGTATATAATACCCTCCCATGGCAAAATATGTTCTGCTACAATATGTTTCTTCGTCCATCTGCAGAAGAACTCAAAGATTTTGACGCTGAATTCACTATTCTTTGTGCCCCTGGTTTTGAGGCTGTTCCTGACGTAGACGGCACACGTCAGTCAAACTTCGCCATCCTCAATATGACCAAGAAGATGATCATCATTGGCGGTACTGCCTACACTGGTGAGATGAAGAAGGGTATCTTCTCGGCCTTGAACTTTATACTACCACATCAGAAGAACGTACTCAGCATGCACTGCTCTGCCAACATAGGTCAGAAAGGTGACTCTGCCGTATTCTTCGGATTGTCTGGTACTGGCAAGACAACTTTGTCAGCTGATCCAGATAGAAAACTGATCGGTGATGATGAGCACGGCTGGGCAGAAGATCATATCTTCAACTTTGAAGGTGGATGCTACGCCAAGGCAATTGACCTTTCCAAAGAGAAGGAGCCGGACATCTGGGATGCCGTCAAGTTTGAGGCCATCGTAGAGAACACAAGATTCTACCCTGGTACACGCACCATTGACTATACCAACAGCTCCGTCACTGAGAACACTAGGGTATCCTACCCTATCTACCACATCAACAATGCTGTGGAGCCTTCAGTAGGTGCTATTCCTAATAATATCTTCTTCTTGACTTGTGATGCCTTCGGTGTACTTCCTCCGATCTCTAAGTTGGATAAGGGTCAGGCCATGTACCACTTTATCTCAGGCTACACAGCCAAAGTAGCTGGTACAGAAGCTGGTATTACTGAGCCTGTCATGGCATTCTCGGCCTGCTTCGGTGCACCGTTCATGCCACTTCATCCTACAGCATATGCCGAGATGTTAGGTAAGAAAATGGACGAGGGTCACGTCAATGTATGGTTGGTTAACACTGGCTGGTCTGGTGGTCCTTACGGAGTTGGTAAGCGATTGAAGCTTCAATACACTCGCGCAATGATTACTGCGGCGTTAGACGGTGAGTTAAACAATGTGGGCTATCGTAAGCATACCATTTTTGGAGTAAACTTCCCTTCAAGTTGCCCAGGGGTTCCTGCTAAGGTGCTAAGTGCCAAGGCTACATGGACGGATGACGATGACTACTATGAGAAGGCCAACAAATTAGCTAGAGCCTTCAACGACAACTTCAAGAAGTTCGAAGATTATGCCAATGACGAAATTATGACTGGTGCTCCGACTCCAAATGACTAGTAAACCAGCTAATTATTAGCATTATTAAAAGTCCTGTTTTCGACAGGACTTTTTTAGTTTACTGGCTTGAAAAAAACCAAGATA
>JAVKDO010000112.1:0-3786 GCA_040222235.1 Cyclobacteriaceae bacterium | reverse complement strand
CTGCCTTGCTTTTTCCGGTAGGCGAAAACTATACTCGTATGTAAAGGCGTTAGCACCCTCTACATCTTGATTCCCATCATGCTTACTACTTAGAAAGTACTTGTAGAGGTTGCCGTCATTGCCACGGACACCTTCGACAATCACTTTGAGCACATGCCCATCCAGTTCTTCGATAAACTCGCCTTCTAGGGGATTGAAAGGGCCAAATGAGTACCATTGATTGTCATACTCCGCACTTTCTCCAAAAGTCTTTGCCCCAATAAGTGTTCCGCTTTTGTAGTTTCCGGTAGGATCAATGGCGCGTGCTTCAGGATTGCTGTATGCACCTTCGCCACCATAAACTTCATACTTCATCTTGGTATCAAACTCACCGTTGATTTGATCATGTTGACCACCAGTGTCTGGATCAAATACCCGTAGGTATACAGGATGATCAAAGCTCTTCGGTACTATGAAGAAAAATGTCTGACTATTGTCGTCATCACCCCAGCTGGTAGGGCAAGATTTTCCAAAGGTGATGAGGTAGTCAATCTGCTCGAACTGACCTGGGACCATTTGTGCCTTCAAAGGGTTGAGGCTGGCTATGATAATGATGAAGAAAACGAGTATTAGCTTCTTCATATTGCTGGATCTACTTTTGTCACTACAGATTGGGTAAGTTGGATTGTGTTGCCTTCCATCTGGAATACAGCAGTCACCCGTACATCAAAAGTCTCACCATAGATATAGTCATGCTCGACCCTAGCGCCGCAAGAGTAATTGCCGTCCCCATAGCTCCAATAGTAAGCTACATCGCTCACCTCAGACGGTAGGTTGCTAAGGCTTGCTTCATATGCTTTATGCTTGGACGATACCATATCAGCGCTCTGTGGGATCAGGTTGAGTTGAATGTCATCCA
Source organism: Cyclobacteriaceae bacterium (assembly GCA_040222235.1). Lineage (GTDB taxonomy): Bacteria > Bacteroidota > Bacteroidia > Cytophagales > Cyclobacteriaceae > UBA6059. Next base: position 2,888 of record JAVKDO010000112.1, on the reverse strand, counting down.
GTACTTCTGCTTCGAAGCTATATTCATCATTGAACTGGTAGTGCGTAGTATTTTCGATCACGGAAAAGTTGACCATGTACTTGCCTGGGCTCTCATAGCAGTGTTCAGTAGCTAATCCATATCCGATGCTTTCGTCTCCGAAATGCCAAATCAACTCTCTTCCAACGGTCTCCTTTTCGTCCAGGTCGAGAACCTGATAGTCAAAGCACTTCTGAGCTACGTGTATGGAGGAATTAGCGTCAAACTCTGTTTCATAAAATGCTCTGGCATGACAGCTTTCTTCCCCTTCCATTTGTCCAAATATTTCCTCTTCCAAAAAAAGACTGATCTCAACAATATCCATATCATTGTCATGAGCGCCCTTAGTCAGATAGGCCATATTTCTCATTTTAGAGTAGTGGAAGTAGACATTGTCGTTCTCATTGTTGACTTGTGGCCCCAAGTTGATTGGATCTGACCATTTGTCCCAGCCAAGGTTATTTAGTCGCTTACAGACGAAGATGTCCATCCCACCATATCCGTCAAGGCTGTCTGTGGCAAAGAAGAGATACTTATTGTCTACCATATAAGGGGCTATGTCGTCTCCGCCAGTATTGATGCCTGATAGCTCTACAGGTGTGGACCAAGTGGATTCGTCGATCTTTTCACTAACGTAAATATTGCGGTCTGGCCCATCATAGTCCATCATACCTGAAAATAGCAGTGTCTTAGCATCTTCACTGACGAAGTAGTCCACACGTTCCGAATAATTAGTAAAGTTTTCAATTTCATATTTGACGGGATCAGTCCACTGCCCGTCTACAAAGCGGCTGTAAGAGAGCCCCTCTTTTATTTTTTTAGGATTGGTGTAGTCATTGCCGAGTACCAAAGTGGGCACTCCACGATCTACTGCAACTGAGTTAATGAAATTTGGGTAGTCATTATTGAAAAAAGGAAACCGAATGGCATCCTCCCAGGTATTGGATTCTTCGCTCCAACTGGAGTACCATATATCTTCCTGATCCTTTTCTCCACCGATATTTTCAGGGTGTAGCGATCGGCTGAAAAACATGGTTTGCCCATCAGGAGTGACCAAAGGTCCATTTTCTCGATAGGGAGAATTGATAAACCCATTTACTTCATGGGCAGAATCGGTGAAGGTGAAAAAAACCTTCCTGGCGTTTTTGTCTTTTTCCGCGGCTCCTACTGGCAATGATAGACAGGCGACAAGCACGAGGATCAAGGTAAGTGTGGGATGGTTTGACATAATTAATTCCGCTAGTTGAATACGAACCTATATATACAGCACGCGGAGTGTTGGAAAAATCGTCAAACTGATACAAATCGAAGTTGAACGAAGCTCAACTAAATCTGAACCTTAGACCATAAAGGGCTGATGAACTGCCTGTTAAGTATTAATAATTGAATTAATCAATGATTAAATACCCATTTTTCAAGATGGAGTGCCTGCTCTGTGGTTACAAAAGTGAAGTGCAACGGTGTGCCAGGTGGCTGCTGTGCCATATAGGGTAGATCAGCTTTGATGACTGTAGCTACTCGGGGGTAGCCGCCGGTAGTTTGCCCATCGGACATCACGATGATAGGTTGTCCGTCAGGAGGTAGCTGCATTGTGCCCACCGTGACAGGAGAGCTGAGTATATGCCTAGCTGGACTCGAAGGTGGTGATCCGGTCAATCGTATTCCCATTCGATCCCACTGATGACTCACTGCAAAATCTGTGTTTTCCAGCCAACCTGATAACTCAGCGCTGGATTCAGTAGTCTTTATCAGTCTAATTTTCCGACCTGGCTCGAAATAGCGGATTTGATGTTCGGGTAATGATTTTGCTTTGATAAGGCCGTCGATAACGGCACTGAAGATGTCTCCCTTTTGTAGTTGTCTCCCCTTCATACCACCTATTTTGGCTCTTAAAAAGGTTGAGGAGCTCCCAAGAATCTTAGGAACTTCCCATTGACCGGCAATAGCCAGATAGGCGACCATATTGCTTACAGCATTGCCTAACTCGAGCAAGTCACCTTGGCTCACATGGATAGATTCAAAACGCGGTATCGCAAGTCCGTTGAGTTGTGCTCCCATATCCGCACCTGTCAGTGCTACCGTCGCAGATGTAAGAAATTGCACAGAAGCACCTACCTGAATCATCTCGATGATCGTCTCTGTAGTTGGGTTACCTACTAGATAATTGGCTTGCTGGGCAGATAAGATATCCATGAACCCGCTACTGGGAATACCATAGCTTCGATACCCATACCTGCCCCCATCTTGGAGGGTAGTCATTTGTCCAGGACGAATTACTTTAAACGTTACCCGGGCCATCGTTTGCAAGTTTCATTTGATAGTAGACCTCTAAACTTATCGCAGTGAAGCGTACTAGATCGCCTTGTTGGATAGGGATGATTTCAGGACTGGAGAAGTCCAGCATCCTGCTTGGAGTACAGCCGATGATATTCCAGCCACCAGGACTTTCTAATGGATAAATGCCCGTTTGTCCATCCGCAATACCTACCGACCCTGCTGAAACTTGTGCTCTTGGTTTAGCTAGTCGAGGTAGGCGCAGGCGTTCGTTGATCTCACCCATGTAGAGAAACCCTGGTTGAAATCCGCGCATTAATACGGTGTAGGAAGTATTGGCATGGAGCGCCACTAGTTCCTTAAGATCAACATTCCGTTCGTCTGCAAATCTTTTTTGATCCAGACCCAAAGAAGGATTGTAGCAAACGGGAATCTCCCAAGTATTGACAGATCCTTCTTCCACCTTGATATCCTGAAGCTGATCTAATGTCAGCTTTTCCATGCTGGGGTGATCATATATCGAGTTGTCGAAATAGATGGCAAGGGATGCATAAGCGGGGACACATTCCATCACACCTTCGACCGAACTGAGATGA
>JAVKDO010000111.1:0-25749 GCA_040222235.1 Cyclobacteriaceae bacterium | reverse complement strand
CTATTTTTTGGATTTTCAGCATCCTGAATCAAAACCAGTCCAAAATCACCTGAATCGTCGATTCTAATACGGCCAATCCAAGAGAAACATAGGTAACATCAACATTCAAATCAGCAGTTTATAGCCTCCTGAGTAGTTACATCCTTTCTACTCACAGAAGAAAATCTGAAGACAGCTGCCGCTCTCTATGGCTCAATGGGCTATCAATATATTTCTTCATCTGAGACTAGCTTCGGACTGGTTGAGCAGCGCTATGAGTTGCACCTGTAAGGATTACCAATCAAATCGAAACTTCAAACTCACCTGATGGAAAATAGGAAGCCCAGGGTAATAGTACCTGGGAGCACTACCGCCAAAGGATCCGGCATTCACTGCCAGCATAGAAGCGTATTGCTCATTGAGCAGGTTATTCACCCGATAGCTCAAATCAAGACCGAGCCGCTCAGCGATAGTCGTTTTCCAACCTAAGACTCCATGGAGTAGTGTATAGCTGTCGGAGTAAACGGTATTTGCATCCGTGATCGGCATCTCCCCTACACTTAGGAATTCCAATCGGGTGTAGAAGTTCTTTAAGAACTCCACGTCAAAACTGGCACTCCACTGAGAAGCGGGTACACCAGTGAGATCATTGCCCGAGTAATCGTTCTCCTCGTCCACAAACTCTTTGAACTTAAAATCATTAATGCTCCCATTTATCCGCAGTTGACCACTACTATTTACCGCTGACCAGAGTAATGCATTGAGGCCTATCTCTATTCCGTTATGGGTGGTACTCCCGGCGTTCACACCTACGAATTGATCTTCAGCTACTCTTTGCGCCACTAGCAAATTTCGGATACGCATAGTATAAATTGATACATCATATCCTAATCTGTCATTCAATAAGCTGCCACGTCCCCCTACTTCATAACTCCAACCTGTCTCTGGCTGTATCTGAGTATTGATACTACCATCTGGTGCCAGCGTTTCTTCCAGGGATGGTGGTGAGAATCCATGGCTCACACTACCGTAAATCGTAGCATTTGACGAAGGTGAATAAGCCAACGCAACTCTTGGTGATACATTCCAGTCAAAACTATAGTCGCCCGATTGATCATTACCACCTGTGCTGATCAAGTCCTCTAATTGATATCTGGTCCGATTGACGTTCAAACCTGCTGTGAAGTTCCACCGATCAGAAAGTGACTGCTGTACTTCAGCAAACCCATTGAAGAAACTTCGCTGCTCAGAAAATTGCGTTAGTAATTCACCCTGCACACTTCCGTCTCCTGGAAAGTCTTGATATAGATTCTGGTAAGTCTGCCAATCGTACTGATCCTGATAAGCTTCAAAGCCTGCGTTTATTGTCGTGGATGTTGACACTTCAAATTGGTATCTCGACCTCAATCCAAGCCCCAGCACCTGCTCATCCAAAATATTAAAAGGCCTTGGCTCGTAGGCATCCCGCCATTGTGTGTAAAGCGTGGTTTTCAAAGAGCTTCTGGCTCCCAGATCATGATCAGCGGTCAACCCCGCAATCAGCTTATCATAGTCTTCATAGCCCTGAGCAGCACCCCATGTGAAGGCAGCCTTCCCTGGATCATTGCGGTAGTCTTCTTCATTGATTGAGCTGGGTATTTCAGCAAACTGATTAACATAATAAGCCATAAAAGTATAGCTCGAATTAGGTCGGTACCAAGTGGAGTTGAGTTGTACTCCATTGCGCTCAAACTCATTGTTTTGGCGGTAGCCATCGCTGGTCTGTCTCAGGTAAGCCAGTCTCAATTCGTGATTCTCAGATCTCATGGCAAAACCAATATTGGCTCGCAGCAGTCCGTACGAACCTCCTCCCAATTCACCGAATACTTCTCGCGTTTGTGAAGCAATACTCTTGGCTTGCAACTGGATGGCTCCCCCCAGTCCTGCACCATAGATACTACTGTTGGGCCCCTTGAACACAGTCACGGTTCCTACTGCAGACATATCGATATCCTCGATGGTCGTCTCTCCTATCCCATCGGTCAAAGGGATATCTCCAAAGTAAGCCCTCACCTTGTTCGTAGAAAAAGGTGTTCGCGCTCCTATTCCTCTGACAGTGATTCGATTGGTGTTTAGCGCTCCAGAATGCATGTATATGCCAGGCTGACTGTTGAGCGCATTGGTGATGATCGTCCGATCCTCGCGCGCTAGAGCCTTGGCACTGAGATGGTTCAATGCACCGGCGTATTCCTGAAGGTTGACATCATTTGCTAGTCGCTGTATCACCACACCTTCGAGTGCAATGGGGTTTGGAACCAGCACAATTTCATTGGTGGCTTCATTAATCAGCGTCACCCTTTGCTCAAAATAACCCAAAGCATAAATCGTCACATCGCTGGCAATCATCTCAAAATCGCCATGTTTAGCAGATAGCACTAGTGTAGAATCTGATCCCAAGATCTGAGCATTGACGATCGGCAATCCCGATTCACCATCAATAACGCGTCCATTGTAGGTCTGTCCAAAACACTGGAAACTGAGAAAGAGAAAGCTGAAAATCAGAGGTGCCCTGATGGTTGATAGTAAGTACTGAGTCAAATTTATGTGTTTACGATAGTAGCTGCGAATTTATTAATATTCGCGTTGCGCCTTCTTCAAAATATTACATTCTGCACTAAGCCTAGTAGGTTCTTCCTGAAGATTAGTAGTCTTCTTGATATTGCAGGAGTCCAAAGGAATCTAAGTTTCTTATTAACTTGAGCATCAGTCTTAACAAACGCCCGAGATGAAATGAATATCGTTAGGCTCGTACTACTAGTGATATTGCTCCATGGCATTGGCTTAGCGCCTGGCTATAGCCAAGTTGGAGATTTATTCCTGTCTCATCATCGACCCGATGGTGAGGGCTTAGACAATCTCAATTTTGACTTGGCTGTGAATGAAGGCGGTTTATTATATATCGCCAATCGGTCAGGTGTCTTGGTCTATGACGGCAAGAGTTGGGACTTCCACCTTACACCGAGTGCAGCGTTATCTATTGCGGTAGCTCATAATGGTGACATCTACGTAGGCTGTGTAGATGACTATGGCAAGATCGAGTTGGTGGGCGATGCTTATCAGTTTGTGTCTCTTGCTGACACCAGTGTTTCTCACTTGGTGTTTGAGACCATTATTTTGGATAAGTCTGTCTACTTTGTCGGTGAGCATCGGGTAGCAGTTTTTGATACTGAGAAGTCCAGCTCGAAGATCATCCACCTACCGAAATCTGATGAGATCATTCTCAATGCTTATGCGTTCGAAGGAGAATTGCACATCTTATCAGAAGACGATCAGTACACCTACACTGCTGAGGGCAACCTGACCAGATCTTCACTATCATCTCCGGATGCCTCGGCCATCACCTTTGTGATCAAGCATCCGCGTGAGGATAAATACCTCATCGGCAGTGAGGCTCAAAGTGTCTATGTCTATAGCAACGGCGCTTTCAACGAACTCAATGCCCCTGCCTATCTCACAGAGAATAACATCATCATGATGGATGGAGATTGGGTGACTCAAGATCTATTCGTCTTGAGTTCACTTGAGCATGGCTGTATGCTCTTTAGTCAGAAGCAGGACTCGTTGATTGATATCATAGATGATGGATCAGGCCTGCCGGACAATCAAGTCTTTGACTTAGTCACGGACGATGCTGAGGGCTTATGGATAGCGCACGAATTTGGCATATCACGATTGGCCCCAGTGCTGCCCGTCAGAAGCTTCTCCAACTACCCAGGACTCCATGGAAACCTGTTGGCGGTAGCTGAGTTTGAAAGTAAAATGTACTTTGCTACGAGCAAGGGAGTCTATCACCTCGACTCTATTGAGGAATACAAAAACACAGTTTATTATACAGTCGATAAATCTAGCCCCAGAAAGCCACAGACGAGCAAACCTGTGGCAGCTACTGCTAAGGTGATCACATTACCGACTCAAGCACAAGCCTCAGCAGTCGATGAAGTTCCAGAGGAGCAACAAGGCGAAGCAGAAGTTGAAGAGCCAGAGGAAGAAAAAAAGAAAAAGGGGCTGTTTGGGAGACTGAAGGATAAAGTTCTCAAAAAAGACCAGGAAGACACTGTTCAGCGAGAAGCCATGCAAGTCGCAGAAGAGGAAGTGGCTGATAAAGAAGAAGAGAAAAAAGGGCTTTTCAGTTTCTTAAAGCATGATGACGAGGCGACTACCACTGATGAGCAAGACACCACCGAAACGGTCGATGACAGTCAACCCCAAAGTAAAAAATCCAAGCGTCGCAAAAACGGGATCTTCTCAAAATTGAGAATTGCATTCTCTGCGGATAATGGTGACAGTGAAGCCGATCTACAGTTGAATATGGATCAGGAAGAAACGGGTGTATTCGTTGGGCGTCCGGACAAGAATGTCAAGTATAAGAGAAATGTGAAACGAGAGTTGATCTCTACCAATTACGAGTTCAGCGCTATACCTGGGATGCAAACCAAGTGTAAGCAGTTTCTCAATTTTGAAGGCCAGCTATTGGCGGTATGCAACTCAGGTATCTATCAAATAGGTGATGATGATGCCGAGTTGGTTATCGACTTGCCAGCACGCAATCTGATTGTAAGTAAATCCGGCCATCAACTGATTGTCAACACGATCAATGATCAAGTAATGGTGTTTGAGCAGATTGACGATATATGGGCACAGGTCCAAGAGATTGACCTGCTGGGAGATATCATATTGAGTCTCCATCAAGATGAGAAGGGCCAGACCTGGGCAGCTAGTCCGACTTCACTTTATGTGATCGATTCGTCCTATACACAGATGCTGACCACCTACAGCATACCCAATCAATACATTGACAATATCAAGATCAACGAGATCAACTCACGCATTTACTTGATCAACAATCAGGGTTATTTTTATGTAGATGAGCCTTCTGGAAAGGTCTTAGCCGATAGTTCTTATCTGAAGCGGATTGGCACGCCCATCAAACACCTTCAGCAGCCCAATGGAGAAACATGGGTCTACAATGGTAAGATCTGGTTTGTCATCAATCAGAATGGTGAGGTGCACGAAAAAGAGCACCTGGCACTCTTCCCTGACATGACTTTTGTTGATCAGATCGGTGACAGCTACTGGGTAATCAACGAAACTCGTGATGCGTACAAAGTAGACATGGTCATTAGCGATAGCCTGGTCTTTAACAGTAAAATGTCGATCAAGGAAGTACGAGGGACCAGAGGACATATCGAGTTGACAGATGATTTGGTGTTCGACTATGACGAAAACTATGTGACTTTCGAACTGGCCAGGCCAGATTATCTTGGCCTCCTACAGGTGGAGTATCAATACAAAATGGAAGGGCTCAGCGAAGCATGGTCAAGTTGGAGTACCAACAATGTAGTCGCTTTCAATTTCTTACCTCCAGGCAAGTACACACTACTAGTCAGGTCGAGGGATTCCTTCGGTAGATCACTCGAGAATGCCCCGATTACCTTCAAGGTAAAGCCTCCCTATTGGAAAACAGTATGGTTTGGTTTACTAGAGCTGCTCTTCTTCGTCATGATGTTTACCTTCTCTATCTGGCTCAATCGCCGCAAGCAGGAGAAGTATAACCTACTCACACAGATCCTGACTATCTTCACTATTGTGCTGGTGATTGAGTTCCTACAGAGCATTGCCCAGACCACTCTCAGTGTGGAAAGCACACCGGTAGTAGACTTTATCATCAACGCTATTATTGCATTTGTCATCTTCCCACTGGAGCATTTCCTAAGATTATTCATGAGGGATGGTACTGCTGCTATACCCTTCTTCCCTGGAGATCGCGTTTGGCGGAAGATTGGGGTTATCCCCAAGTCACCTTCCTGACCTCAGACTACATGACTGTTCCAGATCGTCGGTCACTATATTTGATTTCGCATTACACTTTAGATCACTAACAAGGCTCATGCTTAGACTATTCTTTCTACCACTCGCATTTCTCTTTTCGTGTCAGGCACCTCTGCCCTATAAGGTCGCGGATAACCAAGTCTCGTTTCAGGATGGACTCCAGACAGTGACGATTACGGCTATCACTGATCAGATTGTCAAAGTACAATACGACGATGACTCCATCTATTCCGATAGGGTCTATGGACCTGTGCTTACGGCGAGCCAGCCTTTCACTATCGTGAATGAAGAAGATAGGGTGCTGCTGAGCACTGCCAGCGTCGAGGTACGAGTGCAGCTTGACCCACTCTCTCTATCCTTTCATGACAAGTCCTCAGGTCTGAAGCTATCCGAAGAGCAGGGTTATTTCGACCGCTCCGATACTACGGGTTTTCGTTTCACCCTATCGGGAAATGAAGCGATCTATGGCACGGGATCGCGCGCTATCCCCATGAACCGCCGAGGTAAGCGATTTATGAATTACAATCAACCGCAATACGGCTATGCTTATGGCAATGCCGAAATCAACTACAACATACCGCATTTGTACTCCTCGCAAGAGTACATGCTCCTGATTGACAACCCTGCCAAAGCCTGGTTTGACATTGGGCATACCAACCAAGAAGTACTAGAGTTTGCAAGTCTCGGTGGTAACCAAGCCTACTACTTCATCAATGGTGACTCCTACGAAGAGTTGATCGATGAGTACACGGATCTGACCGGGAAGCAGCCGCTACCGCCAATTTGGGCATTGGGCAATCTCCATTCCAGGTTCGGCTATCACAGTCAAGCCGAGGCGGAAGCCTCAGTCAAAAAGGCGTTAGATCAGGATTATCCCGTGGATGCGGTCATTCTTGATATCTACTGGTTTGGCCCTGAGCTAGATGATGGCCAAATGGGACGGCTGGATTGGGATACCGACAAGTGGCCTGATCCAAAAGGGATGATCAGCGGTTTCAAGGAGCAGGAAATCAATACCATCACCGTCTCCGAACCCTTTTTCACTCTCAAGTCTGGTCAGTTTGAGGAAGCTGCTGAAAAGGGGTTACTGGCGCTTGATAATGATGGCAAAGCTGCTACGATCCCAGACTTCTACTTTGGTGAAGGTGGATTGTTGGACATTTTCAAGACTAGCGCCAAAGACTGGATTTGGGACAAGTACAAGTACATGAAGTCCTACGGTGTAGAAGGCTGGTGGGTCGACTTGGGAGAGCCTGAGAAGCATCCCAGCTATATGAATCATGTCAATGGAACAGCAGATGAAATCCATGGGGTCTATGGACACGAGTGGGCCAAGATGCTCTATGAGGGCTATCAGAATGATTACCCTAATGAAAGACTGTTACACCTGGGTCGATCAGGTTTTGCTGGAACTCAGCGATATGGACTCGTGCCCTGGTCTGGGGATATCAGTCGCTCTTGGTCAGGCCTAAAGGCGCAACTCCCGATCATGCTAGGTATGGGTGTCTCTGGCCTTGGCTATATGCATAGCGATGCGGGTGGCTTCTCCATGGTCGATAAGGCCGACCCTGAGCTATATACGCGCTGGCTGCAGTTTGCTGCCTTCACACCCATCTTTAGACCTCACGCCGATCAGGTAGTGCCTGCCGAGCCAGCCGAGTGGCCACAGTCTGTTCAGAAAAATGTGAAGCCCTCTGTCGAGCTTCGCTACGAGCTACTCCCCTACAACTATACGCTGGCATGGCAAAACATGACGACCGGTATGCCCATGGCCAGGCCGATGTTTATGCAGTATCCTGGCCTGCCAGATACACTGGAGTCCCAATATATGTGGGGCGATGCATTCCTCGTTGCGCCGGTGTTAGCTCCAGGTGCTAAGGAGTTGGATGTCTACCTACCGGAAGGAGATTGGTATCAATACTGGACTGAGGAGAAAGTCAGCGGTGGCCACTGGCGTACAGAGCCATTGACCATGGCAAGCACCCCTGTGTTTGTCAAAGCCGGCAGTATTATCCCAGCTAAAGAAGAGATCAATAGAACAACTCAATATTCTAATGGGCAGCTTAAGTTGACCTACTACGCCGGTCAGGAATCATCTACTTCACAGGTGTACTTTGACGATGGCAAGACTCCCAATGCCTACGAAAAAGGTCAATACCAGCTAATCCGTATTTCTACTAAGTCGAGTCAAGACAATCTAAGTTTCGCATTTACCATCGAGGGTAATGGTTACGAAGGTGCTCCTGAAGGCCGGAGTATTACTTTGGAGATCGTGGGGTATGACACAGATCTTACTAGCACCAATGACAATGTGACCATAGAAAAGAAGGGCGAGCAACAAGTGCTCACATTTGAACTGAGTGGAGATCAAGAGATAAATCTGAGCAGAACGGATCAGTAAGTATAACATTAACCAGATAGCATGAAGCATTTTGACCACATGATAATAGGTACCGGACAGGCGACAGGTACGCTGCTCGGGAAACTGTCAACTACCGGAGATTCTATTGTCATCATTGAGGGAAATAAAGTTGGCGGTAGTTGTGTGAACTATGGATGCACCCCAACTAAGACAATGGTCGCTTCTGCCAAAGCCTTATACCAAGCTCGACGGGGTGATTTCTTTGGCTTTCAGGCTGAGCCAGTGGTTGACTTTGCTCGGGTAATGACTCGCATGAATGAAATCAGAAATGCTTCCGCAGATGTACTAAGAGGCTGGATAGAATCAGTTAAACAGGTCACCTTGATCTATGGTTGGGCTCGTTTTTCTGGTAAGAAAACAGTGGAGGTCGATGGGGAACAAATCTCTGCGGACAAGATCTACATCAATGTGGGCACTAGCCCTGCGACACCTCCCATCAAAGGCCTCTCAGAGGTGCCCTGGCTGGACAGTGCGAGACTTCTGGAATTGACAGCACTGCCAAAGCACCTCATTGTCGTGGGTGGAGGCTATATCGGAGTAGAGTTTGCCCAGGTCTTTAGACGGCTTGGGTCTGAGGTGACTATCATTCAACACGGAGATCAGCTGATGCCCCAGGAGGACGCTGAAGTGGCCAATAACATACAGGAGATCATAGAGACAGAAGGAATAAAAGTAATGCTTAAGAGCAATGCCCAATCTATCTCTTATGACGGTAGCATCCATCGACTCGAGTTAGAGCAAAATGGCAGCACATCAATTATCGAAGGTGATCAACTACTCATTGCGGCAGGTCGTACACCCAACACTAAGGAGCTAAGCTTGGCTAGTGCTGGTCTAGAGATAAATGAGAGGGGTTATATCAATGTGAATGACTTTTGCGAGACCAATGTTGCTGGCGTATTTGCGGTAGGTGATGTCAATGGGCATGGTGCTTTTACACATACGGCTGTCAATGATGCCGAAATCGTCATCGACTTCCTTTATGGTGGCAATCGAAAGCTCTCCAACCGAATTCCGGTCTATGCCTTGTTTTCAGATCCTCCACTCGGACGAGTTGGCATGACCGAAAAGGAGGCTCTGGCCAAAGGGCACAAAATCATGAAGGCCAGTAGGCAGATGAATACAATAAGTCGCGCCAAGGAAATGGGAGAAACTCAGGGCTTGGCCAAACTCATCGTGGACGCTGAGTCAGATCTCATCCTTGGTGCAGCTATACTGGGTCCCGGTGGTGATGAGATCATCAACATGTTTGCAGCGATCATGCATAGCGGCATCCCCTGTCGCAACTACCGTGAGGTGGTGCTAGTCCACCCTACCGTGTCCGAATTAATGCCGTATGTGTTGGATGGACTGAAAGTGGTGGAATAATAAAGCCCCTGGCGTCAACCACGGGCTATTAAATGTCTCCAAGATGTTGATAAGTTTCTCGCCTACCTGTTCGGCTGAGGAGTAGTCCTTAGATAGGGCTTGATCACCTTATGCCCCTTCGGAAACTTATCAGGAATATCTTCAGTCGGGATCGAAGGTATCACTACTACGTCCTCCCCATCCTTCCAATCGGCCGGGGTTGCGACACTGTAGTCTGCGGTAAGTTGTAAGGAATCAATTACTCTCAAAATCTCCGTAAAGTTTCTACCCGTAGAAGCCGGATAAGTGATGGTTGCTTTGATCTTCTTATCAGCACCAATAAAGAAGACAGAACGTACGGTGGTGGTAGCACTATCATTCTCATGGATCATATCATAAAGTGTTGCAACTTTCCTGTCCGGGTCAGCAATGATTGGGAAGTTGACTGTGGTATGCTGTGTTTCATTGATGTCTTTGATCCAGCCCTGATGCGACTCCAGGTCATCCACACTCACTACGAGCACTTTTGTATTGCGCTTGTCAAACTCATCTTTGAGTTTTGAGGTACGTCCCAGCTCCGTGGTACACACTGGAGTAAAGTCTGCCGGGTGTGAGTAGAGCAGCCCCCAGCTATCGCCTAGATACTCATGAAAGCTGATTTCGCCTTCTGTCGTTTGCACTGTAAAATCCGGTGCTTCATCGCCTATTCTTAATCCCATGATTTATTTGTTTTTAGTTGTGAAACTGATACATCCAAACAACCATCAATTGGGATTACAGGTTCACCGGAAGGGATGTATTTGAGATTAAGTTTTGAGTTGATCGGAACAACTGCTTAAGAGAAGCGAAACACATCAATCTTAAAACAGACCGGAACGTCGGAGGCACAAAAAAAGCACTTATGATAAAACATAAGTGCTTTAGAAAAGAGCCTCTTGCCGGGATCGAACCAGCGACCTACTGATTACAAGTCGGAATCCACTAGTTTCATTTGGGTCAAAACAGGTCTATTTGATCTTATTGTGCGTTTTTATTTTAAATTGAACTGAATAAAACTGGATGAAACCAGAAAAAGCACGCAATAAGCACGCAACGTTAGGAGGTTCAAAATGGCGACTGTTAAAGTAACACTGGACAAAAGAGAAAATAGTAAGAACTCAGAAGGGAAATATCCGATCGTTCTCCGCATCGGGCATGACAGGAAAACCCGAGATATCCCGTTCAATATTCATCAGCATGAAAGTGAATTTGACCCTATTGAGATAAAACTAAAAGGAATTCAAAATCGCGTATTCCACAGTAAACGTATTCAAAAGAATTTCTCGGCTATCGATCTCTGGATTGATGAAAATAAGGCTGATATCAAACTCTGGCCGATCAACAAGCTAAAAGACCAGATCGAGAAACGTTTTTTCAATAAACAATCCGAACTCACCCTTCTTGGCTTTGCAGCTAAACACCTTTACCGTCTACATGCAGAAGGTCGCTACCCTACTGCCTCAAGTTACGAAGATGCCTTAAAAGCCTTCGTCAAATACAAGATGAAACTGAGTAACAAATCCGATAAGGTCAATATTTCTACACTATTCAATAAGAACAAAGCCGAGATTGCAGCACAAAAGCTTGATTCCTTTATCCTGCTTGAAGAATATCAGGATTATGATATGCCTATTAAAGCCCTAGATCCCGAATTTATGAAAGATTTTAAGGCCTATATGTCGACACGTTTTGGATCGATGAATACGGTCGGGATTTATTTAAGGAGTCTGGGTGCTATTCTATCTGATGCTGGGAAATCCTTTGAAGACCTCAAGGGTCACAACCCACTAGAGAACATCAAAAAAGGTAGCACCCCTAATAAGGTGAACTACCTGACCTTGGAAGAACTCGACAAACTACGTAAAGTAGAACTGCCCTTTATGTCCCCTGCATATCGAGCGCGCCTATACTTCCTGTTCATGTTTAACAATATGGGTATGAATTTCTTTGATGTAGTTCTGATCAAAAGATGTGATTTCGATGGAGAGAGGATTCGGTATTTCAGAAGCAAAACCATGCGTGAAGGCGATTTCTTTTCTGTGGCACAAAGCCCTGAAGCACTCATGGTGATTGATCATTATCTCAAACTCAATCATGATCCTGATGACTACCTCTTCCCTGTTCTTATACAAGATATGCCAGAAGAACGGATATTCCGAGTCAAAAACAACAATGTGAAGTGGTTCAACAAACACATCAAGAAAGTAGCCGAAACAGCAGGCATTGAAAAGAATATCACCACTTACACGGCTCGTGATACCTGGAGTAATACCGCTCTGGATATGGGTATTGATATTCGCCAGGTCTCAGCAGGCCTCGGACACTCGACGGTAGAGGTCACTCAAAAATCCTATGCTGCTAAGCTACAGGAACAGGTTTTGGATAGTATTAATGCACGGGTTACGAAGATGCCAAAACCAGATTGAACAGCAAACCACAGGTTGGATTCAAGACTTTCTCGAGGTCATGCACTGCTCTCTCTTTGCTTCTACCTTGTTATGAATACGAATACACCATAAAAGAGTAGAATAAAATAATATGTGCCTGCTTTACTACTAGATATATGATATATATAATTTTTATTATTTGATCCATCCCCATTTCATAGCTGAAATATTGCATAATAGAGAGGATAACATCACTTAGAATAAAAGTAACGAGAAGATGTCAGATATCGCAATATTATATGATCATATTCAAAACAACGTTTTAGTATCATTAAAGAACTGATTAGGGGCTTCAATAAGGGTATTCTCTACTATCACTGTTTTAATTATAATTATAAGGTCAAAACTTTAAACACATAAATATTTTACGCTTAACGGTATTATCATATTGTTATTTATTCAAAACACTATAAGATTAAAACATTTCTTTCTATATTTATAGTAGTTATGTATCATTTAAATTTTTACTACTATGAAAAAGTTTTTACTTATTCCTGTTTTCGTTGCACTTCTCATTAGTAGCGACGCTTTTGCAATCACAGTTAGCTTACATGGTCCAAGCAGTGCTTGTCCAGGATCAACACAGAACTACTCTATTGATGTGTATTGGTCAGGTATTGGAATACCCGAGTCTCTTTGTAATATTACCTGGACCGTCTTCGAAGATGGAGTAATGGTTCACAATGCTCCAGGGGGCCAAAATTTCAATCACACTTTTGGTCAGTTTCAGGGAACGGCTACGGTCAGAGTATCTGTTGGACAATGTGGCGTTTACAACGGTAATACTCAGAAGGACAAGACAGTCACACTTGGACTAGTCGCCCCAAGTTCGCTATCAGGGCCGTCTGTAATATGCAAGAATGTATGGAGTGATTTTTCAATTCCTCTATGGGCCAATAATTCTAGCGATTGTTTCTTTCATTATACCACTCAATGGGATGCCCCAAGCGGATGGTCTACCCAAATTGCGAGCGGTGGGGTATTTAAAGTGAAGCCTCCCTCATCCGCGTCTTCTGGTAATTACACCATCCGCGTACGTGGCACCAATCATCCGGCTGGTGTAACTCCTTGGAGAAGTAAAACAGTATACGTCGGAACACCTAGTACGGTTGAAATCGCTGGTTCATCCCATCAAGCGTGTGAAAATGATTATGACGGGTTCGGAGCAACGGGGGCAACGGGGGCGACATCGTACACCTGGACCCTACCAAGTGGATGGGGTTTTAGCGGACCCAGCACTACTAAGAACATTACCGCTTCAACAACATCGACCGGTGGTAACATTTCTGTCAGAGCAAATAATGTATGCGGTAATTCTAACACTGACACAGAATCTGTCAGCGTAATTGATTGTGGCGGGGGGCATCTTTTACTAATGTATCCCAATCCTTCAACATATGAAGTAAGTTTCGATCTTGTCGAAACAACCGAGAAAAAGGAAACTGAGTCTGAAGTTCCGGAGACCGCAACCGTTAAAATCATTGATGGTAATCAAAACGTTGTATCAGAAAGTGAATTTACGATTGGCGATGGTTTAAATGTTAATACAAGTCTATTTAAGCCCGGAACCTATTTCGTACATATCTTAATTGATGGCGAGACAGAGATTAAACAGTTAATCATAAAATAAATTGAATGACATCACGCCAATGTCACATAGTTCGCTCATTGACAGCCTATTGGCTTTTGATGGCGAGCTATGCTTTTTCCCAAAATCAATCCAATCATTGGCTATTTGGAGAAAACCTCAAATTAGACTTTAACGCAGGGAACCCTACGATCAGCATTGAAGGTGCTATGAATTCGCTTGAGGGGACCACGGCCTTATCATCTGAAAATGGTGATTTACTTCTCTACTCCAATGGAGAAAACGTGTGGAACGGGAATCATCAAGAGATAGCAAGTAGCAATCAGATCAATGGATCTTCCAATGCCCGTCAATCTGCTTTGCTATTGCAACATTCCGATGATAATGTAACTTTGATTACCAATGGAAGCCAATTCAGTGAAGAAAACCTTGGGCTGAACTATCATAAAATTCGCAGGCATGCAGAATTTGTTGTGACTAGTGCTAATAACCATTTGCAGAATTCTGCTGCGGAGGGCATGGCCGCTGTCGAAATTAAAGAATGTGTTTCGAGAGAATACTGGTTAGTAGCCGGTAAAATTGATGATCCGGGACATATATATCTCTATCGAGTCACGCCAGATTCCGTGTACTTCCAATCAAAAATGGCTTACGGTGGACAGTATCCTGTTAAGTATATTAAGTTTAGTCCGAACGTGGATCGCCTGGTCGTGTTGGAGGATAAAGGCGATTCAAAGAGCAGTGCTTGGCTTATTGATTTTGAACCTCTATCTGGTCAAATTCTCAATTCTCGTGAGATACTGGAAAGAGAAAATGTTTTTTTAGAATCTGCTGAATTCTCGTCATCCGGCCATCTTTTATATATCACCTTGGATCAGCTTTATCAGTATAACGTAACGACAAATAATATAGTGAGTACAGCAAGCGAACAGCCAGTCGCTATGCAATTAGCTTCTGAGGATGAAATAATTCTATTGCTTTATCCAGGGATAGCCATTTTAGACAGCATAAACATGGTCGGTCTAGGTACTATTGAAACACTTGATTTATCTCAAGAAATATTGTTAAGGTTTAGGCAGGGTTTACCGTCTTTTCCATCATCCTATTTTAATTATTCTCTAAGAGCTGATGCTGGACAAGATGAACAATTGTGCTCTAGAGACACTGTAATTATTGGTGGATCTTCGATTGGTCAAGAATACATTTGGAATCCTGAAATCTATTTGAACAATCCTTTTTCCGCAAATCCAAAGTTCAGCAAGATCAATAGTTCCAATTCGATTGATACGCTCATCTATGCTCTCGAAGTTCGCAATAATCAACTCTCGAGCTGCGATACGATTGAAGTCATTGTTTATCCAGAGCCAAAACTGGAGATAATCGGTCCGACCTCCATCTGCCCTGGTGAAGAGAACGTGGAATACTATTTCGAACCCGTGGTCGGATACAATTATCAATGGAAAGTGTCAAATGGAGAAGTGACTATTCTGGCTGAAAATCAAATCTCGGTAAACTGGCCAGACACCTCAGGAATAGGTCACGTTTTGCTTGGAATTCACCCTCAGAATCTTGTATGTGAACCGGACACTTCAATTCTCGAGGTTAGGATCAATTATGAAATTGATTCTCCTATACCAATGGGAGATACCTCTATATGTACAGAAAAAAGAAGCGGCAATATTTATTCGGTTCCAACAAGCCCCAACGCTGTTTATTTATGGTCAACAGAAAATGGAGTTGTAGTCTCTGGACAAGGTAACTCCGAAGTAACAGTCGATTGGAAAGAAGAAGGTCTCCATGTAATTCATATGGAACAAACCATTACAACAAATGATACAATTTGTTTTGGAAAATCACCAGAATTGGAAATTCAATTTATAGATGATAGCTCTTCAATTGATTTGGAGCTAGTGACGGTTGACACGATGACTAATAACTCCATAAGACTATCATGGGAGAACTTTACCAACCAACCAAATTCTAACCCTATTTACTTGTGGCGATCTGTACATGACCAAAACCAGTTCTCCCAAATCAAAGAGGTTTCACCTTCATTAAAAGAATCTATTGACATTGAAGTAGAAATTGATCGATATGCCTATGACTACTACATTTCCCAGACGAGCTGGTGTGATAATGAAATAGTATCCTCTGTGCACAATTCCGTTCTTCTTAGTAATTCAAATGTCTATGATTCAGAAATAATTGAGCTGTCCTATAATGAATACCAAGCTTGGATCAGTTTCCCCTATTCTATACTTGTTCTTCATGATGTCGACGAACTAGGAACAGAAAAAATATTAGAAGAGTTTAACGATTACAGATCGCCTTTACAGATCAGAAGCTTTCCAACCTCGTTTGACCACTTTTTTCGGGTTGGTGCCTTTATTGATAGTGAATTGATCTCATGGTCCAATCAGATCAAGGTACAAATCAATCCGATCTTGGAGATCCCAAATGTCTTTACTCCAAATAATGACGGTATAAATGACACTTTTGACTTTAGAAGTCTGGAGTTTTTTCCAAATAATACATTACAATTGTTTGATCGATCAGGTAATCAGCTAGCGGCATTTACAAATTATCGCGGAAGTTGGGATGGAGGTGATTATCCTGCTGATACCTATTTCTATCTTTTCAAAGAATTTCGAACTGGTTTAAGTTATAAAGGATGGGTGAAAATATTAAAATAGTAAGGATGACATTGAAGGTAATGCTTCTTTCAATATGTCTTCTCGGTGGCTTTTCATTAGCAACAAAAGCTCAAAGCAAAAACTACTTAGGTTTAGAAGTATTTGGAAATACAGGAAGCTATTATTCATTTAACTTTGTTAAAGACTTCGTTGAAGCGGATAGGAAGTCTTTTTTAAGTTATCGCGCTGGTTTAAGCATTCTTCCTGCACAGCAAGGTTTTTCTGAGCGCTACACTGAGTTCTATTTTCCGCTCTCCGTGCACTACACTATTTGGAAACATCTCGAATTTGGCATGGGTGTGACACCGTATATCGAACGAGATTTAGAGTTCTCTGACAATGGAGAGTTCTCTGAAAAGGCCTTTTTAAGAACAATTGTTATTCCTAGCATTGGCTATCGCAACGACATAAAAGAGCAGTGGTTCTTTAAAGTGACCTTTACTCCATTGCACTACACGGCACCGGATAATAATGATTTGTTCAATGCGTTTATTGGTTTGATGCTGGCAAAGAGAATTGGAGGTTAATTTGAAATGCTTTTGGTTATATCACATCAAGATGTTCAGGATTAACAGTATCGAGGATAAGAAAGGCGAAATTGACCAAACAACCAATTGCTGTCTTCACTCACTTTAGACCAGTCTTTACATACCCTACTTTTTAACTAATGCCGTTAGAAGTAATATGCCTAGAAGAAAAGGCCTTCGATGAGCTTGTAGACCGTGTTGTCAATCGCGTTCTCGATAAGCACGGATCAAAAGAAAACTGGCCGTGGATCGATGAAAAAGAGGCTATGAAACGGCTCAAATATACGTCAAAAGCCTCCCTGCAGAAGCTTAGAGATAATGACGAAATCCGTATCTCACAGCCCACTAAGAAGACCATACACTACGATAAGCAATCCATTCTCGATTACATAGAACGTAATGCTCGTAAACGCTACTAATTATGGCAGAGGATCAACAATTAAAGGGCTTCAATCACGGTTACCTATTAAGGCAACATGCCCCAGAAATCTATCATAGCCTCATCAGGGCGGATGGGCTTAAGTCTGAATACATGAAAGCTATGATCGATGGTGGTGAGCAATATCAGTATGAAGTCGATCAAAAGGAATCCAAGGACAGCCCTGAGCCAAGCAAGGAAATTGATATAGACGATTTAATACCTGAACGCACGCGATCAGAGGATAAAAGTAAAGGCCTGGAAAAGTAGCAAATAGTCATCCCTTTAGTGAAGCTATACTTCTAAAACGAGCCTTAAGCGCGTGCACAATACCACCCTGTCCTGGTCTTAACCAATTAAAAGGGCTGAATTGCTCCAGCCCTTAATATTCAGATCAGATTTATCTCAGTTTCCAAATTCTTCCGGTTGCGCCATTTTTGTAATATCAATCCATTCGATTACCTGTCCTGAGTCCTCGCATGAGCTTTTGAGACTATTAGCAAGCGTTGAATTGTTTCTGAAATTCCAAACTTCCAACTCAAGACCATTGTATATAATTCTCACGGTCTCGTTTGAATTACCTCTGGAGGCCAATTTATCAAAAGCCTCCGAATTCTCAAATACGACCGTATCACGGTCACCATTGCCAAAATCAAAAATGATCTGTGGCGGAAAATCTGTGACAATGATATTCTCGCCGTTAACCAAACAGAACTCAAAAGGAGGCGCACCAGTAGTCGCAGTCCCTTCAATTAGTTTAAGTGAGTCAAAATCATAATCATCATTTGTAGCAAAGAAATCACTCCCATCAATATTTCTAAAGACAAAATTTGCTCTAGGAAACAATCGATCTTCGCTACTTATTAGTCCATCACAAGCACTGAGTACAACAATGCAAACAAGAAGGCCGATATTGCTCGCTTTCATTCTCTTATCGTTTTCTGTTGTCTTCAAGTATCGCAAACTGTAGTCAAAATAGTTAGAGCCTCACACAACCCCAACCTCCTCACCTCTTAAATGCTTTTTAAAGGGCAGACTCAAGAACCAGTCAAGGGCGGTGAGGCACGAGGCGTTTATATACCCTTTACGGGTTCTTGAGCGCCTTTATCTTTGCAATTAAAGGTGTGAGGAGAACTTCACTTATCAATATCCTTATCGCTTTTATCCCTAGCCTTTTCTTTGTGATGATCGTCACTCAAACCTTTGTCAGGGTCAATATCAAAATGGCTTGACATCAAGTCTCTAGTCTCATTGAGAAACTTTTCACTCAATAAAGCTTTCTCTTTCGTCTGTGAATCCTTAATGCTTTGAGGCACATTATCCTTCCCAAATGATGCATTGGTTGAATCATGATAGGCATTCATCTCTTGCCACTCCTTAAAGTGACGCTCCATCATCGATACCCTCTTGGCTTCAAAACCATCCTTATTATCAGTCATTGATTTCTGTTTTTACATATGGTATAATCATCTCATGGCCTGTCATATCACTTTCAAACTCTATCATTCCTACATCATATTTGATCCGCTCATTATGATGAATCCTTATGAGCAGAATATCCTGTACTCAATCCCTCGCCTGCCACGTCTCACCTTGAAGAAAAAACGACGCATGGCTGATCTTATGATCGCTCGACATTTTAATATTCCGTGTAATCAACTCAAAAGCCGCTTACCTCATTATGAGGATTTCTTACTACACTACCTGCGTCAAACCATCTATCGATTTCAGCTTGGGTGGGTAACGAAAACACAGTATGAACAATTACTCACCGACTTGTTTACAAGCTATAAGGACTTGTTCCTAAAAGGCTCAGTCATCTATAGTTTAGAACAAGACCGCATTGAAAGTACCAGACGCCACTTTTCAAAAGAACAAGACAGCCAATAATACATTGCCTATTTGTCATCTGTCCAACTCTCTTTTGACAATCTCTGACTAGACGTACCCTCCATTAAAATTGATCTAACCTCTTCGTCATCGGGTAAGGCGACTGGCAAGGTTATGCCGTGGGTTTCACTACCACTTTTTCGATCTAATAGAATAGATGCTTTGTCCATGGCAACCAATCGTTGATCAATGATATCGAGTACTGCCTCTCGTCCGCCCTGCACTCGAGCAAACTGTCTCGCCATCATCGTCAATCCTGTGATCAGCAAGATCGTTCCAAGCATAAATGTGAAGTCAATTTGCACCAAAACAATCCCAAGGATAATCGGCACCACGGGTTCAAACAAAATCTGTATAGTGCGCGAATTGACTTCTATGCCGACAAGTTTGGTATTCATGCGCTCATAAAAGAAGGGTAAAAACTCTCCTTGTGACAGGCTAAAGCGATCAAGCCGATAAGTTGATCCATATTTGGAGATTTCCAGGCGCTGCATGACACCCCTCACTAGAAAGGCAAAAGCAAAAATCATCAACGGATAATCAAAGTCTGCTGGCGGCATAAATGATATTGGTAAAACCATCAGAATTCGTGGGTTATTGGCAATCAGAAAAAGAATGAGGAATACCCAAAACACAGTACCCAGCGTAAAATAGCGTTCGCCAAATCTTTTGCGAAAGAACACTTCGACAATCATGGCTGTATAGTGCCCTATAACCCCAAGAATCCCCACAATCAGGTCTAGGATAATATTGTCTCGTTTGCCAAAACTGGCAAAGAATAGTTTGACCTCATTGGCCTCTTGTCTTGAAAATTGTTTCATAGCGTGTTGTTTTGTTTAAAATAGGTTCTGATATAATTGGTTTGTGAAACTGCAAAAGGTGCGCCTTGCCTGTGCACAATGGCTTCCGTGATATAGTCATTCGCCTCCCCTCCGGTTTTGAGGGTCGCAAACTCGGCCGGTTGGACGATGTACTCGACATTCTCAGAACGTCCCATATTGACAGAAAAATCCTGACCGTAACTAGCCCCTTCATTAGCTGACCAGTCTCGAATTTTACCCAAAGTATTTGCGGCGTACTCATTGGTTGTAAAGCAACTATTAGCATGAAATATCTTGGTGCCCATATTCCCTAGCAGTGCCTCTATTCTATTACGCCCCGTCTCTCCTGCCCCTGCGTGGAGATAGTAGTTGGCTAGGTTCTGAGAGATGTAAACGGTGCAAGCTCTAAAGGCTCTTGCGGTTGATTGATGATCAACATCGTGATGATGGAGAAACAAATGCGCCTCATCAGCCCATAAGAATACAGGTCTTGATGTCTCAACGATGGACCTTCTCTGCACAGCACGTTGCCAGATATATTTAAATAAGATCTGTCCATCACGACCTGCTTGTTCATAAATTAGATAGGGCAGATTAAGGATGATGATCTTACCCCTCATCGTATCATCAGGTGTAACGGTAGTAGTTTGACAAAACCGACTATAGAGAGGCTCGGATAAAAATCGACCACTAAAATTAAAGACCATCTGTTCGACAATCGAACGGGTCTTCTCTGACAAGTTCAGCCATGTCGTTAAGAAGAAATCTTCAACCTTTCGAATGGTTCGATACTTTCTTTCAGTATCTGGTATTGGCGGTAGTGACTTAATGATTTCAGCTGCGAATTTCAGAAGCTTAAAACAGGCTGATGAGGATCGCCAGTTTAAACTCTCAAGATCGTCTTGTGATGACGGCGCAGAATTAATGACCGCAGCAATATCCTTAAACCTTAACTCCTTCCTTGTTATCAAACACAACTCAATTGAATGAATGAGTAAGGATCGCATTGTCCCATCCCAAAAGGCTTTATCCTTCTCGTCACCTTCTGGTTCACCAGCACGGATCACCGTCATTAAAACAGAAGCAATATTGTGCGTAATCAGACTACCCTGATCTTTACGCTTACTCTCGTAATCCAGAAAATTGAAACTCTCATCAGAGCCTTCACCAAGGACGATTAGGTCTTCTGAGCGACCAGCCTCACGGCAGTAATCTTGCCACAGTTGTAACTCATCAGGTTTAGCGCAAAGGATAATTCCGCCAAAGCCTGCTTCCAAATATTTGCGTGCAAGTGTCTGACCTGATCCGGAAGTTTTACCCGAACCGATACTCCCAAAAATAGCAACACCTTCCACCGCTTGACGCGGTGTGAAAGCATCGGCATTGGTCAATTGATAAAGTGTTGAATCTAATATTGAAGCCACGAGAATAGATCAATGGTGTAAAACGTCCAAGCCCTTTTTCTCTATTAGCTGTTGGCTCAAAATAATATCAAACTAAATGACGAATTACCAAAACAGAGATTGTAAAATCTAGCAAATGGATGATTTGGAAACCGATTCGTTAGATTTTACTTCACTCGCAATAAAAATTCACAAACAATATTGGTTAGTTGATTATAATATGTTCCTTGACAACTTCGCTATCAACTTTGATATGAACAATGTACTCACCTGGAGGTAACCCTTCTAAAGAAATTGTTGACTTATGACTTGTTGGCATGTGTTCTAACATAAGATTACCACTCATATCAAAAATCATTATTTCAGCAGGGACAATCTCAATTGCAGGAATTAGGGTGGCATCTACATCTTCTTCAACCGCCTCAATGGTCAAATTGCCACCTGACGGATTGGGATATGTCACTAATCTAAACAAGCCACACCCTGAAGTCTTCTTTGTAATGAAGAAACTGGTGGTGTTACTGCTCCCACAAGCATTGTTTGCCTTTACAGTCAGTGTGATGTTTGATTTAGAGGAAGGGAAATCGAAATCCAGAAGTGCTCCATTTGGCCAATTTGGTACACCACTGCTTGCTGTCCAAGTGTAAGAGGAGGGAGTAGGACCACTTCCTGGAGAGACTTTGGCTGTATTGGGGCCTGGACAAACTGGAATACCAGAGTAGTAATTCACTCCATTAACTCTTCTACTCGTTGGGATGGGTGGATTACCTACATAGATCTGTCTTGATACACTGAACGTACAACCACTGATTCCTCCTACTGTACCCGAAGCAGTAATTGTGGCGTAACCGTTGTAGTTATTCTGTCTTGTAGCTGTAGTACCTGAACCACCCAGTGAAACAGTCAAATTCGAAGTACTTGAGGCCCAGTTTGTAACTAAAGTCGTAAAGCCTACATCAACTGGAGCACTCACCCAAAAAGATCGGCTTGTGCATACTGGATCGGTGCCTGAAATTCTGAATGAAGCTAGTTCTCCAAGACATGAACCGCTACTCCCTGATATATGCGAATTAACGGCACTTGTATTACTGCTATTAAAACTTAAAGGGCGGGTATCACTAACACCGTTGGGAAGTATACACATTAAAGAAGAAGTACAGGTTCCAGACGGGTGTACTGCGTTAAATAAATGACCAATTTCATGCGTTGTTGTTGTGGTAACGTTAATACCGGATATAGCCGTTGCCGTAAATGCATATGTCCCAGAAGATACGTCGCATAGCGTTCCGATCCCCTCTGCACTTCCCTTAACCCCATGGCCACTTTTTTGAGTGAAAAAATAGACCACATCTCTACCAACCGTAGAACGATTGGCAAGCCAATAATTCTTAAGTTCTGTTATGACAGGAAGTCCATTGCCGAAGGGCGCAGAAACAGAGTAAGGATCTGATGAAGTTGCCCATCCCCAACCCCCAACAATTATGAATTCTATGCCAAAGTCATCCACATAAAATGCTTCTGCCTGATTCATAGTAGCCAGTGTACTGTTGTATGCTGCAGACAAGCTTGATCCGTTGGCAACAAAGAATTCATAATCATATTCTATCGCGATTTCTAGAATATCACAGCTACTTGTGGCAGTAGATGATGATAAAGCCATTGATTGAGGTTGCTCAATTCTATTGACCTCCTCAAGTACACCACAGGAAGCAACTCCACTATCTGTGATTAAATCTGAGCCCTTGAAGACGACATATGTATTCTCAGTCGCCCTAAGCTTTGTAAAGTTAGTTAATGGCCGGATATAGTGCATTTCCCCATTTAGATTGATGGATGCACTGAGAAAGTTCGTTGCGACAGACAGTCTTACTCGCCCTGAATTTTCTCCCGTTAAGTTACCCTGGAAAGATCGTGCTAACTCCTTTTCAAGGCTCACAGGTTCATCATTTCGATGGGCGACAAAATTACGCGAAAGTAAAAAATTCTCTTCCAATGAGATTATCAACTTCTTACCGCTAATCGTGAGCGTAGTTTGGTACGTCCTTTCATCTACCTTGCTTAGTAGAGATATCGGATCTAGTCTTGTCACTTCGTAATTTGATAAGACAGCATTCAATTCCTGACGCGCTTGACTATCAAGAGAAACTGAATCTTGAGCTGTGACCCAGCTGCTTGAAATGAGTAAGACAACAATGAGTACTAACGTTTTCATAATTTATAATATTTAGAGATTTATCTATTCATTACTCAAAGAGATTTCGGTTATTTCGATTCCTAGGTATAACGGATCGACAACTGATTCACCTTCTCTTTGCTCTATGGTTCGAACTTCGCCACTGAATACCACCAATTCACCTACGCCTGTGGCACTCAAGAAATCCATAGAGGCCGAACTGCAAGGAATGTATCCACCGGCAATATCTTCAGTTGGGCTTCCTATGTAATAGACGCTCTCATCGCCGTTGGAGATAAAGAAGATTTTTCCAATATTACCTTCAATAGTAGTATTAACAGGAATATCACATACTCTGCTTACTACAAATTCATCATTATTGCCACATCCAGCAGTGAGCAAAATCACAATCAATATTCTGGTTAACTTCATTTCTCAATATGTTTAGTTGAACTATTATCAATCTGCCGATAACAAAGCTTCGCCTGAGTTTATTACTGGCTTGTAGGTTAATAACTGAATGGTTAATGGATCAGATCAAAAAAAGAGCATAACATCTGTGCGAAAAGCTAGAGGAGTAACACTCCTTATAAATACAAAATTTTTGTAAGACGACTGTCAGCCTTACATCTAACGTTCTATGGTTGGTATAGTAAATATATAAAACCGTTAGTTGTGAACAAAATATTGATTAGGATATTTTATTATTAGCACAATAATAACACTCAGCTTATATAAAAATGCTTTCGAAGGACATGTCATATGTACTGAACCTTTGTAGTTCAATTGTAGAAAACGATACGATCAAAACGCTTACAGCAAGTCCTTAGCTGTGTTAAGGGAAGATGTCTGATGGTTTTTGTGTGCACTTTTTTCCAGTGCACACTCATCAAATTGGGGCATGTTTTTTTCATGCCCCGCCGTTTCCGATGCAGTGCGTCTTTACCGATGCTGTTTCTAATAGCATGCAAATGTTTCTTCCACTTGGCTGTACATGCTCGATCTGATTTTGGCTATTGCAACCTCGTGCATGATACAATGTTAGAAGCGCATAAGGGATAGTAGTGGAAATCCCGCAAGCCCCAAGGCTGCGGAATTGGAACGGATAGCCCGACCCCTTGGTGCTGGTTTGATTTTTCTTCAAGCCTGCGCCTTGGGGATATGCCACAAAAAAGCCCATCTTTTTTCAGACGGGCTTTCTTCTATTCTAGAGCCGGAGTTTTATCTACTCCCACGGATCAGGAGCTGATCGACCAGCCATTCTCTCAACAGCATACCAGACAAGCAGGTTCTTGAAACTACTAGGTGTATCACTGTCCCCCGAACGGTTAAACGATCCCATCAACTCGAAAATGTTACTGTAGCCCATCTCTTCTGCGTCAGTTCTGAGCATTGAAAAAATATCTTCTTCATAATGTTCATAGAGCCTCACGCAATCAGCCGTATAAGTAATTCCGGCATATCCTTGATCAGCGCCATATTGAGCAATGCTTTGTGCATCGTCTTTCAAGTGTTTGTCAAACCAGTCTTTGAAACTGCTCGGATAAGCATTGTCATCAATCTCAGTTTCACCTAGAAATCGTGCTAAGCTATCAAGGTTGTATCCGGTCAAACACCGTGTCACTTTGTTAACCGCTTCACGAATTGAAGGCGTGGCATTGATATAATACCCTAAGAGGTCTTGGCTACTACGATCAGTATTCTCCTCATCAGATAAATACTCATTGATAATCATTTCTACAAGATTCATGATATCACTCCTTCTCTAATATTCATCTGAGCGCATGACCGTCAGTACGCGATAGGTTTTGTCGGGATTGGTCGGCTCAGAACTACCATAGCGAACGTCACTATCGTAGTAATCAATCTTCCAGAAATAAGTCTCACCCTCGATATCTATTGACCCAAAATCATGTTCACCACAAGGATCATTATCACTTGTGAAATCATTATAATTTATGACCTCTTGAAATAGCTTTTTTCGGCTTTTTGATGTCATCGTATGCACCCCTATGGTGGTCACAATCTCACCTTTGAGTTTGGTTGTGCGCCTTGCGATATCAATAGTTCCGATTGGGATGAGTTGGATGCCTTGTCTAAACTCATCATTCTGTCTGGATAAGATTTCAGCGTC
>JAVKDO010000110.1:0-91017 GCA_040222235.1 Cyclobacteriaceae bacterium | reverse complement strand
CGGAGAAAATGGATCATCATCCAAATTGGTCTAATGTCTATAATAAGGTTATTATAGAGCTCACCACGCACGATGCAGGCAACACCATTACAGACAATGACAGGAGATTGGCGGATGCCATAGACAAACTCCTCTGATGCCAGAGACCGGACTTTATCTTATACCCACTCCTATCGGAAATCTTGAAGATATCTCGATTAGGGCATTGAGAATACTGAAGGAAGTCGACCTACTACTAGCTGAGGATACTCGTACGACATCATACCTGCTCAAGCATTATGAAATTCAGCAGAAGCTGAAAAGCTTCCATATTCATAATGAGCACCATATGATTAAGGAGGCGGTAGCAAGGATCAAGGAGGGTCAGGTACTTGCCCTAGTCAGTGATGCGGGTACACCGGGTATTTCCGATCCAGGTTTTTTGCTGGTCAGGGCGTGTTTAAGTGAGGATATTAAGATTGAATGTTTGCCTGGAGCTACCGCGTTTGTTCCGGCGTTGATCAAGTCTGGTTTTCCGACAGATCGATTTATCTATGAAGGCTTTCTACCCCACAAGAAAGGGCGACAAACAAGAATAAGCGCATGGCTCGAGGAAGAGCGAACGATTGTACTCTATGAGTCTCCACACCGTCTATTAAAGCTGTTGACTCAATGCAAAGAGCTGTTGGGAGCGGAAAGGAAACTTTCCGTGTCAAGGGAGCTGACCAAAATCTATGAGGAAACGATAACCGGAACAATCGAGGAGGTGTTACACCATTTTACCGAGAATCCTGTGAAGGGCGAGATTGTAGTTGCGATAGCAGGAGCCAATACTTAAGCACATGGATATACAGCAAATCTGTAAGTCAACAAAAGAAATAACGCTAGAAGTTGGGGAGTTCATAAGACAGGAAGCTGCAGCTTTTGATCTGGGCAGGGTCGAGAAGAAAGGTAAAAATGATCTGGTCTCTTACGTGGATAAAGAAGCTGAGACGCGACTTGTAAGGCAACTTCGTGAAATACTTCCTTCGGCAGGGTTCATCACCGAAGAAGAAACCACCGAACAAGTCAAAGCCAAGTATCGATGGGTAATCGATCCGCTGGATGGTACTACCAATTTCATTCATGGGCTTCCTATTTTCTCCATCAGCATAGCGCTCATGAATGAGGATAAAGTGGATCTTGGGATCGTATATGAGGTCAATCGCCAAGAATGCTTTCATGCGATAAGAGGCCAAGGGGCATGGTGCAATGATGCTGAAATGCACGTGAGTAAGGCCACCAGCATTGGTGAGAGTTTGTTAGCCACTGGCTTTCCCTATCATAATTTTGAAAAGCTCAACGAATACCTCAGCATCTTAAATGAGCTGATGAAAAACACGCATGGTCTCAGGAGAATGGGTAGTGCGGCGGTAGATCTCGCTTATGTGGCCTGTGGCCGCTATGAAGGCTATTTTGAGTATAATCTAAACTCTTGGGATGTAGCTGCTGGAACGCTACTTGTAGAAGAAGCCGGAGGTCGAGTCACCGATTTTTCAGGAGGAGATCAGTTTGTTTTTGGACGTGAGCTTGTCTCAGGCAATCTAGCAGTACAGCAAGAGCTTTTGGGTATTATCAAGAAGTTTTGGTAAGCTTGAACTTATATTGACCTAGTCAGGTTGGACTAATATGTGGCAAGAAATCATCGTAGGACTCATCTTCTCAGTAGCGCTAGGCTTCTTGGGACGATTGGTGTTTCGCGCTTTTGCGGGTAAGCCCACATGTAGTGGCGGATGTGACTCCTGTGACGTGATAGATGTAGAAGCTATTGCCAAGCAGATTGAATCAGCCAAGTCTTAAGCCCATACCTTAGTACCCTCAGTGCAGTTTTTGCACATTTCGATAGTAGTTCTTGATTGAAAGAGCTGCTTGCGAAAACCGTGATAAGCGTTGCTATTCCAGATCTCCTCGAAGGTTTGTTGACTACAGTCACCCATCACATGATGGGCATCCTTATCAAAGCAACAGGGTACGACTTTGCCGTCCCAGGTGATTACGCAAGAGTGCCACATCTTCCAGCAGTGATCAAGTAGCTTGTTCTTGATGGTGAATTTACCATTCGCTTGTTGCTTGTAGCGAGAGTATTTATCAATGGTAGGGATCAGCTCATTGCCTTCTTCATAATCATAGATTTGAGCAGTCTTGAACTTCACTTCATCGACACCAATTTCCTTACCAAGCTGCTGTACCTCATCAATTTGATGCTCATTGGGGCGCACTACTAAAAACTGGAAAATTACATGTGGCGTGCTGGACTTCAGCTCCTTCTTAGCCTTGACCATTTCTTTAGCACCTTCTATGACCTTATCGAGTTGTCCACCAATCCTATAAGATTCGAAGGTTTCCTGGGTGGTCCCGTCTATCGAAATGATCAACCGATCCAGGCCACTCTTCACGATCTGTTGCGCACTTGATGCAGTGATAAAGTGACCGTTAGTTGAAGTAGCAGTATAAATTCCTTTTTGGTGAGCATACTCCACCAGGTCTAGAAAGTTTTTGTGAAGAAAGGGCTCCCCCTGAAAGTAGAAAGTCAAATAGCTAAGTGTGGGCGACAGCTCATTGATGACCTTGTGGAAGAGCTCTGGCTCCAACATTCCGGTAGGGCGTGTAAATGCCCTCAAGCCGCTAGGGCACTCTGGACATCTCAAGTTGCAAGCTGTGGTGGGCTCGATGGATATGCTGATGGGTGAGCCGCCGTGATAGGGTGCTCGTGATGATCTTGAGCGGACATAGCCCACATAGTTTTGTAGGATATTTTTACTCCGCTTCCAAGTCAGCTTACTCATGAAATTAAGCCCATCTTTGCCCTGCTCCCACATGGGAGTAATATATTTAGGGTGAAATTTCGATCAAAGTATATTCGCTGTTTTCGGGCTTTGATGTTGACAAACGTGTAGATGATGAGACTGGTATTATTTTTTACAGGATGTCTGATGACCATGCAGGCCATGGCCATTGATTTGTCGGAGCATTCTCAAATCAGGGTCATGACGATGGGGCCTGATCAGCGCGAGCTCTATTCGGCTTTTGGGCATAGCGGCATACGGGTGATCGATCCAGTTAACAAGGTCGATTGGGTATACAACTGGGGTGTCTTTGACTTTGATCAGCCCAACTTCTACCTCAACTTTACACGTGGGAAACTGCTCTATAGGCTCGGCAAGGGAGACTATACTCGCACGCGTCAGTACTACGAGTACTACAACCGCACCATTAAAGAGCAGGTTTTAAACCTAACCTTGGAGGAGAAGCAACTGCTCGTTGATTTTCTTGAGAACAATTTCCTACCGGAAAACAGAGAATATTACTACAACTATATCTATGACAACTGTGCGACTAAGATCAGGGACGTGCTAGAAGCAGTGTTCCCAGGTCAAATCACGTTTAATGAAGATTATGCAACGGAGGATTTGAGCTATCGCGATCTCATGGACATGTATCTACTGGAGCAACCATGGGGTGATGTGGGCATTGACATCTGCCTGGGTGTACAGATCGATGAAATCGCCCCAGCACGAGGCTACATGTATTTGCCCGATTATATCTACGAGGGATTAGAAGGGGCTACTATATCGTCTGGCAGCAGTACAAAGCCTTTGGTTGCCGATAGTATTGAGGTCTTTCGTTCGGCTGCCGCACCAAATGCATCCTTGCCTATTCAGCCGATTTGGTTTTTTGCAGTGCTATTCCTGATCGCGGGGATTCTGACTCATCGAGAGCTCAAGTATGGACTTTGGGCGAGATGGTTGGACGTTTTATTATTTACGATCGTGGGCTTTGTTGGCTGGGTGCTACTCTTCCTATGGCTGGGTACGGATCACCTTTCATTGTACAATTTCAACTTGCTCTGGGCGATACCTTTCCATTTTCCTATCGGAATAATCTTACTGAAGCGACCAATGGCGTCAAAATTTAGAAAGTACTTTATGATCGTTGCGGTGATTCAAGTCGCGCTAATCCTGACTTGGGGTCTGCTTCCTCAGGCACTCAACATGGCTTTTGTACCCGTAGTTCTACTATTGGCACTCCGTAGTTTTGTGATCTACCTCAGGCTCGGGAAGTCATAGTGCCCATCCGTAGATGGTATAGGCAGACAGACTTATCAGAATGAGCCCCGGCAGGCGATACATCAAAAATGAATTTTTCTGGAGATGCTTGAGTCTGACACCTAGTTTGGAGGCTTGTAGAAGTAGAAGAAAAGTACCTAGCGAGATGCCGAAGAGGTAGAAGGCAAAATTTTGATCTGTGATCAATAGCCACTCCGCTGATTGCAATGCAGCTGTAACCGCCAGCCAAAAAGGAATCGCCATAGGGTTGAAACAGCTCAACACAACCCCCTGCCAAAATCCGCCTTTAGCGGAGACATCTTTAGGAGGGTTTTTTTCATCCTTGCGCTTGGTCATCAGGTTAGCCAGTCCTATGACTAGCAATAAGCCTCCAGTCACCAGTTGGAAATACACTGAAATGGAAGGATTAGCCATGAAGTACTGCTGTGCCTTGACGGCTATCCCAGCGTAGAAAAACTCGACGAAGGCACTCGCGAGCGCAAAATTTAGAGCGGCCCTGTGTTGCTCTTTGATACCGAGTTGAATGGCGGTAAGGTTCAGCGTACCTGGCGGTATAGAGCCCAGATAACTGACTATCAACCCAATGAACAAAACTCCAAGAAAATGGCTCATGGCCGATATGTCTTGTTGTATTGCCGGATGCCACGAATAAATTTCAAGCCTTCCTTGATGCCCATTGGCCTCATGCCAAGCTTCATATTTTCAATACTGATATCGGCCAATAACCCTAGGTGAAAAATTATATCACGATATGCAGATAACAGAGAATTGTCAGGATCATATACATGTGATGGTTCTGCACCGGCCCCATTGAGTTCTATGATTTTGAAATGCTCGGCTCTTTTCAATTCTTCGAAAGAGGCACATCTGATATCAAATCTACCAAAATAGAATCCGTCAATGTCCTTAGCGATATTATCAAAGACATCTTCGAGAGCAGCATCGATTTCATAGTTTGCATTTAGAAATGCTGTACCCATTGCGTGATTGCCGATAGGCATGAGCTCCACTTTTTCACCGTTTGCTGGGACATGATCTATACCATTTTTGAGCCTTGCCACAATTCCCTGCTCATACCTTCGAGCCCGGTCGTCCTTTTTCATCAATTCACGGATGGTGCTCATGCCGTCTCCTGTCGCAGAGAGTAGCCGCTTCTTTACAATGCTCGTGATCTCACCTTTATGCATCGAGGGTTTGCGGTAGTAGAAAATGCCTAACTCAACCGGTAGATCTATATACTCCTGTAGCAGAAGAGAGGGCATTGGTGCAGATAGATACTCTTCAAGAGCCGATTCATCCGCTATCTTCTCAACTCCCCAGCCTCGCTCCCCAATGTCCGGCTTCAAGATGATAGGGAAGCTGAGGCCAGCTTTTTTCATGGCTTGTAGTACTCCATCACGATAGATTCCCTCGTTAAGTTTGACGGTGATGGGGAGGAACTTGGGATTAATTGTCTGTAAGATTTTTTCTTTCGACTCTCCAAGCATTCCACCAAACTCAATGCCCGGATTAGCCGCAGTAAAGAAGAAAAATGATCTAGTCTTTATCGTCAGCCAGATCCAATAAGGTATAATAGGGGCATAGAGAAGATTGAAAGGCCAATACTCCCACTGCCAGAACTTCGAGAAAACTCGCCCCTGAGGTCGGTGCGGCGTGCTTATATGCTCATCAGTTATTGCCACTTGTGACATAAGAAATTATGCTATTTGCCTTGCTGTTCGTATGATCTGGCTATCACAATACTTGTAGGTAACCACGCATAGTTGCTTAGTATTTTGAATAGACCTATAGCAATTATCATAGAATTAAACGCTGGACTATAGCCCCGACGATTTTAAGAGTGATTTGACTTTGTCAAAATTGAGTAGGGTTACAATGGTGGAGCTGACAAACACGATAAGAGCCAAGGCAAAAAGATAGCCTCCGTCCCCCTGCACCTCAATGCCTAAGACTGTCAAGTGAAAAAATATGGCTCCAGCCATAAGCCCCACCCCTAGGATGCCGCCGATAAAGTTCCATTTTCTGGTAAGAAGGAAAACTCCTGCTACTAACTCCATAGCACCGGTAAAATACCTTCCCCATGGCTCCATGCCTATCGCGCTGAAGATGAAAATGGACTCTTCCGCACCACTAAACTTGAAGTAGAGCGTCTGAAGCATGATAATCGCCGCGATGAACTGCAAGACCCAGGATAGCTTATTTTTCATGGTGGGTGTTATTAATTCGTGATCTTGGCCCAATACTCGGTGGCGTTCACAAGCAAGTTTGACTCGTCCTTGTTCCAATCATCGAGTGTATTGTACCCCTTAAAATTGTAAAATAAATACAATTTACCGTCGAGTAGCTTATATGTCTCTGGATCGATCTTGACTTTATCACCAGTGGCACCAATGGCATAGGCACACCACCCACCATATTCTGGCAGGTAGCGATCAGGGCTAGCCTGGAAGTCACGCTGATGATCCTCAGACGCAAAATAGTAAGTCACACCGTCGTGCATAGCACTGATCGATTTCCTTCCTTCCAGCGCTTGATTGTCTTGAAAATAGGCTACTGGATCATAGCCCTGGATGCCTATACTGTTTTTTGTGTTAGTATGCCCCTGCTTCTGAACAGGTACGATGAAAATTAGGCTGAGATAAAAAAATATAATGTTCATAGCAACTTTTGACTACTATACGCGAATTGGTAATGCTCGGGTTAAAATAAGTGTAGCATGCCCGACATCTGTGGGAATCATTTATCACTCAATAACTTGATGGTAGTCCAGACAAGGTCAGACTCATAACCTTTGCCTACCATGGACTGAGCAGTTTTGTTGCTCTTGATGTAGTCATTTTCACCTTTTACAGATTGGTATTTCCGCTCAACTAGGTGCTCGAGCGTACTCGTGTATTCCTCCTCTGGTATACTTGCGAGCCCATCTTCAATAAGATCTGAAGGCACCTGTTTTTGCTTCAAATACTGTCTAATTTTGATCTTCCCCCACTTATTTTGGCGGAATTTATCCTTAGCATAAGCCTGGGTAAACCTCTGATCATCCAAAAAACCTTCAGTCTCAAGAAACATGAGCAATTCCTCTATTTCATCCGGCTGGCATTCATAGGATTCAAGCTTATCCCTTACTTCACTTGTGCATCGCTCACGGAAAGCGCAGTAGTTGGCAACCTTGCGCTTGACCTGCTTCAGGTATTCTGGTCGATTTCCTAAAGCTCCAGCGCCCATTACTCTTTGATATAGCCCTTCCGCTTGAGTATGGTCTCGGTAAACTTGATCTCATGTTGCGAGTTAAAAATCTTGAACGGTAGGTACACGATCTGTGCCTTGCTCATGGCAAGCACAAAACCCAATTTTCCGATTTCAGCACGCTTGATAGACTCCCATTTTAGTGGCATACCCTGTTTAGCATTGAGCTTGATGAGCACCTGCTGACTCGATATTTCATAGGATAGGCGCTCAAACATGAACTTACCCTGCTCTAGCTGAGTAACACCAGCGAACTGGATTAACCAGAAGAGTAAATAGAGTACCAGAGCAATCACAGCACTAATTGGCCACCACCAGCTGGCGATCCAGAGGTATCCAGCACAGATGGCTAGAAAGATGAGGCTCACCCACCACTGTTCTTTCAAGATGTTTTTGAAGCCCAGCTTCATGTAGGTTGAGGTAGGTAGTTGATATTTTTTGGTCTTTACGATCATCTTTATTTACTGTATAAGTCAGATATTTATGATTGCCTAATGGCCCCTATGTAAGCGCCTTTAGGCTTAAGTCAATACTTTTATAAGAGTGAGTTAAGGCGCCTACTGAGATGTAGTCTACACCCGACTCGGCTACTTCTGCAATCGTCTCGCCGGTGATGCCTCCGCTGGCTTCTGTTTTAAATTTTCCATCGATTATCTGGACCGCCTTCTTCATTAACCTTGGAGACATATTGTCTAGCATGATGATGTCCACTCCCCCTTCTGCCATTACCTGCTGCACTTCGTCAACAGATCGGGTTTCCACCTCTATCCTCAGAGACCTTTCAGTTGACTTGAGGTAAGTCTTAGTAGCCTGAATAGCTTGCGCAATACCACCCGCAAAATCGATGTGATTGTCTTTTAGCATGATGAGATCATACAATCCGATCCTATGATTTTGACCACCGCCTATGGCTACTGCCCATTTTTCCAGTAACCTGAAATTAGGTGTAGTCTTTCGTGTGTCGAGTAGCTTAGCTGAAGTATGACTAATCAACTGGTTTAGCTGATGTGTCTTAGTGGCTATCCCGCTCATGCGCTGCATACAGTTAAGCACTAGCCGTTCAGCCTTGAGGATGGACTGACTATTCCCTGTTACCACAAATCCTTCTTCACCGCTGACTACTGAGTCACCATCTGACTTGAAGTAGTCAACCATCAAACCTTTGTCGATAGCTGAAAAGATGGAAGCCGCCAATTCTACACCAGCGAGTACGCCATCCTGCTTAATAAGCAACCTAGCGCTACTCTCCTGATCGGCCGGAATAGAAGCCAGACTAGAGTGATCGCCATCACCAACATCCTCTTGTAGGGCGCTTGTGATAAACTGATCTAGAAATTCTTGTGTGATATAAGGCGGTTTCACGCCGCAAAAATATACAAAGGACAGGATTTTAGCCCTGCTCCGCTACTCTTTACTGAGATTGAAGGTATCTACGGCGAAGCTGTCTCCAAATTTCTTGATAAACATCACCACCCTATAAGAGCCATTTTTGTAAGAATACTTGCCGATAGTGTAACTCAGGCCCTCTTTGGAAGCACCCTCATGTATATACTCAAAGCCTGTGGAGGGGTTCTTCTGAAAGAAATCTCGTATAACTACCTCAGCCTGAGTTTGGCTGTAGTTTGACCGCTCACCATCAATATTGATCTCCACCACAGAGTGGAAATACTTGACCAACTCCTTAGCACTTCCGGCTTTCATTGCTGTGCTCACATTTTTCAATATGTCTTCCTGGCCAAGGGAAGTCACAGATGCGAAAATGCACAGCGAAAAAAATAGTATCAACCTCTTCATCCTGTTCGTCGATTAACCACAAATTGTGCCAAGAAGTAAATTTTTGACTTCCTGTATTGATCAAATTAACACAACAACAATCAAGCTACAAACCTAGGGCCTTATAATTATATTTGTGGCATGAACAAGAAAGTGATACTGATGATCCTTGACGGTTGGGGCATTGCTACCAACACCAAGGTTTCTGCCATAGATAATGCAAACACCCCATTTGTTGATGGGCTATATGATAAATACCCTCACAGCAAGCTGGAGGCATCCGGCCTGGCTGTGGGGCTACCTGAAGGTCAGATGGGCAACTCGGAAGTTGGCCATATGAATATCGGTGCGGGTCGGGTGGTATACCAAGATCTAGTCAAGCTCAATAAAGCTGTAGAGGAGAATACTCTGGGCGACAATGAGATACTAGCTAAAGGTCTGAATTATGCAAAAGAGAATGGTAAGGCTGTTCACTTAATTGGCCTAGTCTCTAACGGTGGTGTACACTCTCATATCAATCACCTGAAGGGGCTTTGCACCCTAGCTCATGACAAGGGATTGTCTGACGTTTTTGTACATGCGTTTACAGATGGCCGTGATTGTGACCCAAAAAGTGGCCTTGGGTTCATAACAGAGCTTGAAGATCATATGAAGACCACTACAGGTCAGGTTGCCTCCATTACCGGTAGGTACTACGCGATGGATCGTGACAAAAGATGGGAGCGGGTGAAACTGGCCTATGATGCCATGGTCAACGGCACGGGTACACTGACCCGAGATCCAAAGTCAGCAATAAAAAAATCGTACGCAGATGGTGTCACGGATGAGTTCATACAGCCGCTGATTCACAGTGATGCTGACGGTAAGCCATTGGCTACTATCAAGGAGGGCGATGTGGTACTTTGTTTCAACTTCCGGACTGATAGAGGCAGGGAGATTACGGAGGTGCTTACCCAATCTGATTTTCCGGATCATCAGATGCACAAGCTTGACTTGTACTATATGACCTTGACCAATTATGACGACACTTTCGAAAAGGTTCATGTCATTTTTGACAAAGACAATTTAAAAAACACGCTAGGCGAGGTGCTAAGTAGAGCAGGGAAAAAGCAAATAAGAATAGCTGAGACTGAAAAATACCCTCATGTGACTTTCTTCTTCTCTGGAGGTCAAGAGAGCGAGTTCGAAGGGGAGCGCCGATTGCTCTGCCCATCTCCGAAGGTAGCTACCTACGACCTACAGCCGGAGATGAGCGCCAATGATATCAAGAATAAAATCATTCCTGAACTACAAGCTGGAGAAGTTGACTTTGTCTGCTTGAACTTTGCCAACCCTGACATGGTAGGGCATACGGGTGTGTTCGAAGCGGCGGTCAAGGCATGTGAGACCGTTGACAAATGCGCTCAAGAAGTAGTGGGAGTGGCACTTGAAAATGGATATACTTCCATCATCATAGCGGATCATGGCAATTCAGATATTATGGTCAACCCTGATGGGTCACCCAACACTGCACACACAACCAACTTGGTTCCGTGTATTCTGGTGGATAATGATTTTCAAGGTTCGATCAAGGATGGCAAGCTGGGAGATTTAGCACCAACGATTCTTAAGCTGATGGGACTCGAGGCACCTGCGGAGATGACAGGTGACGTATTGATATGAGGAGGCTTGCCGGGTTTTTGCTAGTGTGTTTAGCGCTAGCCTCCTGTCAGCCAGACAGTCAAGCGAAGCTTACCACCTATTATGATGTAGATTCTCTGCTTAACTCACAGATCGACTTGCTTACCAGAAATGAGTATGTTCCCTTCAAAGTAGCTGAAGTAAATCAGCAGCAGGAGCGAGATACCCTCGATGCAGATAGTGCTTCCTGGGCTGGAGAGCTTGCCCCATTCAGGGTACTGGATCTTAATAAGTCCAACCTGCTCAACGCGTATGAAATCACTAAGTCGAAGACTGGCTTTACCTATAGACTGAAGGTTGGGGAGTCTCAGCAAGGCATACTGGAGATGACGATCGAGCAGTTCAGCAATGGTAATCCAGTGACCATCAAAGCTGATTTTGAGGAAACTAATAATTTATACTCCAGCGAGCGTGAGTATACCCTGCACATGGATGGAAAGGGCTTCCTTCAATTCTACCGGATTGATGGGCGGCAAAAAGTCGCTTTTGGTGATTGGGTAGACTACAATGTGGAAGGACATGTGGGTGAAAAGCCCTAAATAAAGAAGTGGGTTGTACTGGATTCGAACCAGCGACCCCCGCCCTGTCAAGGCGGTGCTCTGAACCAACTGAGCTAACAACCCTTCTTAGAAGCGGTAAAGATAGTTGGCAATATGGAATTAGCATCGATTCAATGCCATTTTCAGAGCTGAAATGACAACCTCTTGATAGGCTATCACAATTCCGATGAGTATGCCTGTAGTTATGATGACGGCAGGTTTACGATCTTTTGACTTAGGGTTTGTCGGATTCATGAGGTCTGAAATTGCTTATAACGAAAGGTTAGGTGGCATAATCACCGACAATGCCACCCATTACAATTACTCCACTGTCCCTCTTAGGCTCAGTTGAATAGGGTCTCCACCAGTATTGGCGTATACCATTACCGTCTTATTGAAAGGGCCGGCCTTGGCGGCATTGTAGGTAGCTTCTACAGTACCGGTCGCGCCAGGAGCGATTGCACCCTTGGTATATGAAGCTACTGTACAGCCACAGCCGGCTTTCACCTCCGAAATGACTAGTGGAGCTTCTCCCTCATTCACAAAAGTGAAACTGGCAGTCACCGGATCGTTCAGTTCAACAGCTCCAAAATCATGTATCGTCTTTTCCCACATGAATTTTGCGCTAGCCGGAGCTTCTGCCAATGTGGCAAAGCCAATCAATGAAAGCGCGAACAGAAATAGAATCTTAATTTTCATAATGTCTAATGTTTAGTTTGAAATAATGATCATCATGCATGATTTCCCAAAGCTGTCAGCTTCCAAGTGATTCTTCTGTTAATGAAATCCTAACATTTGTTAATGACTTGTTAAAGCACCCTCACTAACGGCCGCTTTCTCTAAATTTGGTCATGTCTCGCAAAATGCTACGGCTTGTGATTGTATTGGCGACCGTCTCCCTAGCAGGGATTCTGACCACCCAAATTTTCTGGCTTAGACGTGCTTTTGATCTGCGCGAGAAGCAGTTCACTCTCAATGTGAACCTTGCCCTGAAGAACGTGGTGGAATCCCTATGCAACTACAATGGCAGTGATTATCCTGGCGACAATCCGGTGGAACAACTGGGTTCGAACTACTTCATTGTTCGGACGAATAATATGATTGATCCGGGAATACTGGAGTACTTTCTCAAAGCTGAGTTTGAAAAACGTGCGATCGCCACAAGTTTCGAGTATGGCATCTATGATTGCCTTGATGAGCAGATGGTTTATGGCAATTTTGTGAGTTTGGTGGATGATGAGACTACTCCGGCAGCAGTAACGGACTTTCCAGACCTATCGGAAAATGACTATTATTTTGGCGTATTCTTTCCAGAGCGGCCATTTGATCTTGCCGGGCAGATGGGAATCTGGACTTTCAGTACGCTCGTGTTGATCATTGTTGTGATCTTTTTCGCTTTTACCCTTTTTGTGATATTTAAGCAAAAGCGCCTATCGGAAATACAGCGCGACTTCATCAATAATATCACGCATGAATTCAAAACGCCAATTTCCACGATTGCGCTATCTGCTGACGTCCTCAAAGACCCTGATATAATCAAAAGCCCAGAACGGTTGAGGAATTATGCCACGATCATCGAAAGTGAAAACTTGAGACTTAAAAATCAGGTAGAGAAAGTCCTGCAAGTAGCCAGTATCGATAGCGAAGAAATTGGCCTAAAGAAAGAGGTTCTAAAGGTCAATGATCTACTTGCCGAGGCTTTGGATCGAATAGCTGTTCCTCTAGAGAATAAACAAGGCAAAATAAAACTGGTCAATAATGCCCAACAAGCAATGATCAAGGCAGACAAGTTACATATCACTAACATTATTTTTAACCTGCTGGACAATGCTGTCAAGTACACTGAGGCTTACCCCGATATTCTGGTAAGCGTGAGTACTACCCCAAATGACATAGCTGTTTCTGTCAGTGACAATGGCAAGGGGATTGCCAAAGAAGAGCAATCTCGGATTTTTGATCGGTTCTACCGTGTCTCTACGGGTAACCTGCATGATGTGAAGGGCTTTGGGATTGGTCTTAATTATGTGAAAATCATAGTACAGGCACATGGAGGAAAGGTGTCTATCTCGAGTGAACTTGGCCAAGGAAGTACGTTTAAAGTCACACTACCTCTATGGAAAGAATAAGGCAAATACTATTAGTGGAGGATGACACCAATCTCGGCTTTGTCGTGAAAGACAATCTTCTTCAGCGTGGCTATGAGATTGTACATGTCATGGATGGTGAAGCTGGATGGGCGGCATACGGCCAGCAAAAATTTGACTTATGTCTCTTGGATGTAATGATGCCCAAACTTGATGGATTCAACCTTGCCCGACGGATGCGAGAAAAGGATCAAGACATCCCTATACTGTTTCTAACAGCCAAGTCTATGCTTGAAGATCGTCTGGAGGCGTTTGAGCTTGGTGGGGATGACTTTCTCACGAAACCCTTCTCTATGGATGAGTTGGTCATGAGAATGGAAGTTTTTCTGCGACGCAGCATAGTCAAGGCTGAATCCGCTGTTCAATCCTATCGCCTTGGTACCACTACTTTCCTTCCTGCTGAGTTGCACCTAGAAACGAATGGTGTTAAACAAGGGCTGACACAACGTGAATCAGACCTGTTGCTTTTCTTTTGTGCTAACAAAAATCAGGTGCTGAAGCGAGAGGCCATCCTAAGGGCCATATGGGGCGATGATGACTATTTTTTTGGAAGAAGTCTAGACGTATTTATCTCGAAGCTCCGTAAGTATTTGAAGCACGAGCCTGGCGTCAAAATTATCAACTATCATGGGGTGGGCTTCAAATTTGAGGCTCCAGAAGAGTGACGCCTGCCATGCTTTGTTGTTAAAAAAGGTTAATTCCATATCTTGGGCCTCATTCACGCGTAAATTTGAGGCATGAGTATTCAAAAAATCCGCTGGATCATTGGGCTTATGAGCTTTGCGCTGCTTGGTCTGATTTGCTTTCAGTTTTACTGGATTGATAGTGTGCTCAAGGCAAATGAAGAGCGATTCAAAAGCGATGTAAGAGAAGCGCTCAGGATAGTGACCTTAAAGCTGGAAAAGCAAGAGGTACTGGATGTCACCTTTGACAACCTTAAGACAACCTTCCAATGGCAGAGAACCAATAACGGGAAAGAGATTGAGTTAATCGAA
This sequence comes from Cyclobacteriaceae bacterium, assembly GCA_040222235.1. Lineage (GTDB taxonomy): Bacteria > Bacteroidota > Bacteroidia > Cytophagales > Cyclobacteriaceae > UBA6059. Next base: position 76,555 of record JAVKDO010000110.1, on the reverse strand, counting down.
AGCACATTCGAGAAACGCATTCTGAATGTGGCGGATGTTGATTCGGTCACGGATGTTGGTGATCACAGGGTGCTATTCAGCATTACGGATGGTCCTGATGGTAGCGTACCACACATTGATCAGGAAAATGCAGTTGTCGCGTTGAAAAAAGAGGGGGATGATGCACCCACCAACATATATCTTAAGAAACGATTCGATTCGGTCGATTTTGCCTCCATAAAGCTTCAGAAGGAATTGGAGAAGGTTGTTAATAAATCCGAGATGGTGCAGGTCGTTATTCACGAACTTCTGACCAATGACCGAACAATTGATAACCGGATCAATGCCAAAACACTGGACTCACTACTTCAGATGGAATTGCAAAGCAAAGGCATAAGGCTCAATTTCGATTTTGCAGTTTTTGATCCCATTGAACCGAGACTGATACTATCTTCTGTGGAGAAACCTGAGCCTCCACCTTTGCTCATGGAGACGGAGTTACGCGCCAGCCTTTTTCCAAATGATATTCTTGGTGAGAACAGCCTGCTGCTCATCCATTTCCCCAATCAGCAGCAATATCTTTTTAGAAAGATTTGGCTTACACTATCCTCCTCGGTCTTTTTGATTTTTGTGATCATTTTTTGTTTTGGCTATGCCATCCATACTATCCTCAAGCAGAAGAAACTTTCAGAGATAAAAAACGACTTCATCAACAATATGACGCATGAGTTTAAGACGCCCATATCCACTGTTTCACTGGCCTGTGAGGCACTTCAAGATAAGGAGGTGAATGCTAGCCCAGGCCTAACGGAGCGCTATGTCGGCATCATCAGTGATGAAAACAAGCGACTAGGACAGCAGGTGGAAAAAGTATTACAGATGGCAGTGATTGAGCGCAAGGATTTTAAATTAAAACCTGAGCCTCTTGATATACATGGCATCATTAATAAGGCGATTGAAAATATTAAGATTCAGGTTGAGAAAAGACACGGAAGCATCCTGTTTGAGGGCAAAGCATTGCACACAGAGCTCCAAGCGGATGAGATGCACTTGACCAATATCATATATAACCTGCTGGACAATGCCAATAAATACAGCAGCGACAAGCCACGGATCACTGTGAGTACAATTGACAATACTGAAGGCATCAAGATTGCGGTAGCGGATCAGGGCATAGGCATGTCCAGGGATCAGCAGTCTCGCATATTCGAGCGATTTTATCGAGTACCTACCGGAAATATCCATGACGTCAAAGGTTTTGGGCTTGGGCTGGCATATGTGCGCCGTATTGTTAACGCACATGGTGGGGATATTACCGTTAAGAGTAAGCTGAATGAAGGCAGTACCTTCGAAATATTTTTACCATTTGAGCAGCAAGATGAAGGACATTAACATACTGGTCGTCGAGGACGATCCTAATCTGGGTCAAATACTACAAGAGTACCTAGATTTAAAGGGATACGCCACTCAACTAGCGACTGATGGGGAGGCGGGGTTGCAGCAGTTTGAGACGGGTAATTTTGACTTTTGCATCCTAGATATTATGATGCCGAAAAAAGACGGTTTCACACTGGCAAAGGAAATAAGACAGCAGGATAAAGAAATCCCAATCATTTTCTTAACAGCCAAGTCGATGAAAGAGGATACGATCACTGGTCTTAAAGTAGGTGCTGATGATTACTTGACAAAGCCTTTCAGTATGGAGGAGCTTTTGCTTCGGATCAGGGCGATCATGCGTAGGATCAAAGACAAGCAAGAGCAACGGACTTTTGAGCCGCAGCAGTTTGCGATGGGGAATTGCAGGTTCAACTATGACCATTTGCTGCTCAATACTCCCGAGCGGGAGATCAAGTTAACTGCAAAGGAGAGTGATCTGCTGAGGGTTTTTTGTAAAAACCTGAATCATACTGTTGACCGCAGTGACTTTCTCAAAGAGGTTTGGAAGGATGATTCGTACTTTAATGCGCGTAGCATGGATGTGTACATTGCGAAGCTGAGGAAGTATTTGAAGGATGATGCGTCCTTGCAGATTTTAACTGTTCATGGTCAAGGGTTCAAGCTTGTAACTTTGCCATAAGATTTGTATTTTACTAATTCGCCCAAAGAGAAAATCACTGTGTTAAGCTGAAATTTATTCAATATGAATTTCATTTGCGCTAGGGAACATAAGGGCTCAAATAGACGTTTTACGATAACCATTTAGAAAATCAGAAATGAAAATTGTACCATCCATATCAGTCATTAATAATAGAAGTGTCCGACTCACCAAGGGTGATTTTGACAATGAAAAGGCTTATAAGGATAGTCCAATAGATGTCGCTCGTCAGTTTGAAGAGCATGGTATTGATAGGATACATTTTGTAGATCTGGAAGGTGCTAAGAAAGGAACGCCGGTGAACTATCACGCTCTAGAAATGATCGCCAACTTCACGAAGCTAAAGATCAATTATTCTGGGGGCATTCATACGGATGGTGATCTCAGTAAGGTATTCGAGTCAGGAGCCGAGAGCGTCACTTCGGCTACTATAGCTGTTTATAACAAGCAACTATTTGCTGATTGGTTGATGTCCTACGGCCGCCAAAAAATTGCGCTAGGCGCGGATGTCCTCGATGGACACTTAAGAGTGGGTGGCTGGCAGAAAGACACAAAAATAGAACTCTTCGACCACATTCGATATTTTCATGAAAGAGGGCTCAGGTTTTTAAAAACTACGGATATATCGCGAGATGGCTCAATGAGTGGCCCAGCTTTCGATCTTTATGAGAAGATCATGAAAGAGTTTCCGACCATGAGTCTATTTGCTAGTGGAGGTGTAAGATCAATAGATGACATCAAGAAGCTAGCTGACATGGGCGTCTACGGAGTGGTATTTGGTAAGGCTTACTACGAAGGAAAGATAACCTTGAAGGAACTAGATCAATTTATCGCCGTACAATAGTCGAATTGGCAAGGCATAAAAAAAGGGCTTAACGCCCTGATATTCTTAAAAAATTAACAATCCTATTCTTCAGCTATTGTGCTCTTGTCTTCAGAGACAGGATCCATGTCTCCATATTTTACTTTGTACACCATATAGAACAGAAAATTATACTTGCTGATAGAGTGGAAGCTTGAATCGGCCTGGGATCTGTTGTTTACGGCGGTGTACTCGGCCTCTTCTAAATTTTCTTCTTTTTCGTTTTTGTCAGTTTTGGTATCCTCTGTTCCGGTTTTTTTATCTTCATTCTTTCCATCCGCTAATGCAGTGCTTGCATTGATGAAAGAAATAAGTAATACGAAAGACAGAAGTTTTTTAACCATAAGTGCAAATTCGTAATTGGGAAACGAATATAACCAAAATTTGTTTAACTACTTCGAGTATTACTTTAACATATTGCCTTTTGTCCAAAGAAAAGCCCATTCATATACGTTTAATGACCTCAGCCGACTTAGCACAGCTCCATTATACGTTTTTAGAGGCGTTTAGTGACTATAATATCGAGATGCACTTAGATCGAAAAGCATTCGAACGTAGAATGCTGGACAAGCTAAGTATAGATTGGTCCTTATCAGTCGGAGCTTTCTCCGGAGATAAGATGGTTGGTTTCATTGCCCACACCGCTAACGACTATCAAAGCGAGCGGTACGCATACAATGGCGGAACAGGAGTAATACCCGAATACCGAGGCTTAAACTTGACAGAGCATATGTATGGCTTGGCCATCAAGTACATGCGTGAGTCTCTCATCAATAAATGTGTACTTGAGGTACTCGACAGTAATTCAAATGCAATCAACACCTATGAGAAGGTAGGGTTCAAGAAAGCACGTTTCCTAAAGTGCTATAAGCTGAGTAACACTTTCGTGCTAGCTGATCGAAGCGAATGCAAGGTCAAATTCTTAAACACTGATGCCCTAAAGGAATTACCAGACTCTATTGTGCCGAGCTTCATGGATTCTTGGGATCAGCTTATCAGAAATAGCACCAATGAAAAAATGATTCTTCTTCGAGAGGATAATAAATCTGTGAATGGTTATTGCGTGTTCCAGCCTGAGAATGGCAGGATTGCTCGAATCTGGGTTCGGGAAGAACATCGAAGAAGAGGCCTAGGCAAATCACTCTTATCAATGGTAGCGAATCATTGTGCAAAAAAGTCACTCACCGTGATCAATGTGGATGAAAATGACCAAGCAGCACACCAATTTTTGATAGCTTGTGGTTTTGAAAATCAGATCAATCAATGGGAGATGATACTGGAAATAGCCTGACCACTTCTAGCCTACCGGAAATAACTGCTGGTCAGTGGCTGTCATTTGTGAGGGATTACTCATTGGAGACGCTAATCACCGACACACGTCACCTACCGGAATCGAGTGGAGCAGTCTTCATTGCCATCGACGGAGCAAATCATGATGGCCATGACTACATCCAGCAAGCGTATACTGCCGGAATACGTGCCTTCATCGTCGAGAGGAAGATAACATACCAAAAATGGCCGGAAGCTAACTTTTGGCTGACGTCATCATCAACAGCTACACTTCAGGATCTAGCAGCTTTTAAGCGTGATCAATTTGCGACAGATGTAGTCGGTATTACTGGTTCTAACGGAAAGACAATAGTGAAGGAATGGCTTTCATCCATACTTCAGGGGAAGCGTAGAGTAGTTAAGAGCCCCAAAAGCTATAATTCTCAAATCGGAGTACCACTATCGGTATGGCCTATGAATGACTCCCATGAGCTTGGGATTTTTGAGGCAGGGATTTCAAGACCTGGTGAGATGATTGCGCTCGAAAGAGTTATCAAACCAACCATTGGGGTACTCACCAATATCGGAAGTGCTCATGATGCAGGATTCACCTCTCGCGAGGAGAAGATTCAAGAAAAAATCAAGCTCTTCAAAGATTCAAAGGCTATTGTCTATTGTGCGGATAATCCCTCGGTAGATCAAGAAATAAAGAGAATCTATAGCGATAGAGAGCTGGTGGCTTGGTCGTCGACGCTTGGATCATCGGACATACATTTAGACTACAAGGATAATATTATATCCCTGGAAGGTGCTCTGGGCCAATATTCATTCACTTCACCATTTTCTGATAAGTCATCACTAGAGAATCTTAGCCATATCATCGTATTGCTGAGATACCTTGGGTTCAATTTTTCATTTATTCAGCAAGAGATTTCTGGCCTTAAGCAGGTGAAAATGAGACTAGAACTCAAAGAGGGCCTTCACCATACTTATCTTATTGATGACAGCTACAACAATGATCTCAGTGGGTTGCAGGTAGCGCTTGGCTTCTTAGCACAGCAGAAGCAGTACCAGAAAAAGACGTTGATACTGGCACCCATCGAACAAGCCTCGGAATCTGATGCTGACCTATATCACCAAGTGGCCAAACTATTATCTGAGTTTGGGATCAACCGATTGATTGGGATTGGCAATCTCATAGCTGACCACCTCGGTGACATCCCAATAGAAAAGGAATTCTATCCAGACCTTGAAGCATATTTCCGAAAGAAACCGGAATTCGCTCAAGAAGTAGTCCTAGTAAAGGGGGCAAGAAATTACCAATTGGAAAAGATTGTGGCAGACCTCCAACAAAAGCGCCATGATACTTTGCTCGAAATCAACCTAGAGGCGCTCGTTCACAACCTCAATATCTATCGAGAGCGGATAAAGCCGGAAACCAAACTGATGGTGATGGTGAAGGCAATGGCTTATGGTTCTGGTATTCGTGAAATAGCACAGATACTGCAACATCAAAAAGTGGACTATTTAGGGGTAGCCTACACAGATGAAGGTGTTGAACTGCGAAAGAATGGGATTACCCTGCCCATTATGGTAATGAATCCCTCAGCCGACAGTTTTGAATTGCTTGAAGAGTACCAACTTGAGCCAGAAATCTATGATCTCAAGCAGTTAGAGGAGTATCTACAGCATTTCAAGCAATCAGAGTCAAGGCCACCCATTCACCTAAAACTGGAGACAGGGATGCACAGACTCGGTATGCTATCTGATCAGTTGGAAGATCTCATTAGCCTCCTATCGGAAAATGCGGTACGTGTAGCAGGGATACTTACGCACTTGGCAGGGGCAGAAGAGCCTCAGCACGACGAGTACTCGCATGCTCAGGTTGAGCAGTTTCTGGATGGCTACCAAAAATTAGCGTCAGGAATTAAGAAGAATCCACTGAGGCATGTGGTCAACTCTCCAGGTCTTTTGAGATTTCCTCAATATCATTTTGATATGGTTCGCCTGGGTATAGGTATTTATGGTTTTGACTCATCTGATGAAATTCAAGAGTTGTTACGGGTAGCGGGTACCTTAAAGACGTACATTTCACGTATTGAGACCATTGAAAAGGATGAATCCATAGGATACGGGCGTGCATGGACCGCATCTCGAATAACCAGAGTGGCTACTATTCCGATTGGGTATGCGGATGGCTACAGGAGATTATATAGCAATGGGCGAGGCAAGGTTAGTGTCAATGGAGAGTTAGCACCTGTCATCGGCAATGTTTGCATGGACATGTGCATGATAGACGTGTCTGAGGTGGAATGTGGAGTCGGTGATGAGGTCATCATATTTGGCCAAAATCCAACCATAAAAGACCTGGCGGAATGGGCTGATACAATTCCCTATGAAATCCTCACCAGTGTAAGTAGTAGGGTGAGGCGCACCTATGTTTCTGAGTAGTTAACTACCACAGGCCTAGCATTCTCCTAAAATCCACAGATGGAATCCCTATTCCGTCTGAATCTTTTTCGGAGGAATCTTTTTTATCCTTGGGATTACTTTTTTGATTTTTGCGTTGTTTTCTTCTGCTTGTGCTGATTAGGGCTTTTCATAATTGATCGAACTTTAAATCAAATCCGGGGTTCTGATTAAAATCAGTTTTTGAGACTCGGCTATCTTCACCAAAACATTGGTCAATTCCCTGGCAGGACTTACCTTTGGCTTCTATCTTTAATCAATCTAAATAAACAAAGCATGAAGACAGCCGCTCAACTAAAGCCCGGAGAGAAAGGCACAGTTGCAGGATTCAGCGATAGCGATATGTCTCTCAAGCTTATGGAGATGGGTGTACTTCCTGGACAGGAAATCCAATTCAAGTTTGCGGCACCTTTCAATGGACCCAGGTGCTTCAAGTTAAGAGGCTATAGTCTCTCATTACGCCTCAATGAGGCAGAAGCCATTTCTCTCAACTAAGGATGGCGAATTCAATGCTGAAAGTAGCCCTCGTAGGCAATCCCAATTCTGGTAAGTCATCATTATTCAATCAACTCACTGGCCTCAATCAGAAAGTAGGCAACTTCCCTGGTGTCACCGTAGATATGAAATCCGGTATTGCCTCCATTGGGAATGATACCAATATAGAATTACTGGATTTACCAGGCACCTATAGTATATATCCCAGATCTCTGGACGAGCGCGTAGTGATCAACTTGCTAAGTAATGGAGAGCACGCGGAGTATCCAGATGTAGTTGTCGTGGTGGTAGATGCCTCCAATTTGGAGCGAAACATGCTCCTTTTTACTGAGATTAAAGATCTTGGAATCCCTACCATATTGGCCCTCAACATGATGGATGTGGCTGGGAAGTCTGGGTTTGAAATAGATGCAAAGGCCCTTTCTCAGTCACTGGATAGTTCAGTAGTTGTAATCAACGCAAGGGAAGGAAGCGGTCTCGACGATCTCAAGCATGCAATTACTGAAGCACCGGAAAAGCAGGGTGAATTCAAAAGTTTTTATGCAGCCGAGGAGCTCTCACAAGAATTAGTTAGGGCCATTCTAGAGAAATACCCACATAAGAATGGCTATCGCGCCTACCAAATGGCACAGCAGCTCAATGAACTCAACTTTCTATCACCTGATGAAAAAGAATGGGTCGCTGGGATAAAAGCCCAGTATGACTTCCAAGACAAAAAGCTTCAGGAGAAAGAGACCCTCGATCGCTTTGCCCTAATCAAGAAAAGGCTGGATGAGGCCTTAGTTATTAAACCCGTGAAGGCAGGGCGATCCTTAACTGACAGACTAGATAAAATATTTACGCATAAGATATACGGCTATGCCATATTTCTGAGCATTCTTTTCTTGATTTTCCAGACGATTTTCGCATGGGCTGAGCCCTTTATGGATCTGATTGATCTTGGGTTTAGTGAGATGAGTGGATGGGTGCATAAGACCTTACCTGAGGGTATTCTCAATGATCTTATTGCCGAAGGTATCATTCCTGGTCTTGGGGGGGTTGTGATTTTTATCCCACAGATCGCCTTACTTTTTGCCTTCATTGCTATCCTCGAGGAGTCAGGTTATATGGCTAGGGTCGTGTTTTTGATGGATCGGATTATGATCAAGTTTGGGCTTAATGGCAAGAGTGTTGTGCCGTTGATTTCAGGAATGGCATGTGCTATCCCCGCCATCATGGCCACCCGCACCATAGATAGCTGGAAGGACAGGCTCATCACCATTTTTGTGACCCCATTCATGAGTTGTTCGGCAAGATTACCTGTCTATGCGATCTTGATTGCACTAGTGGTACCGGACAAAAACTTTCTTGGCGTATTCAACCTTCAAGGTCTGACCCTGATGGCTATGTATTTATTAGGTTTTGTGATGGCCATATTGTCGGCTTATGTCATGAAAAAGCTCCTGAAAACAAGCGAGCGCAGTTATTTCATGATGGAGTTACCCATTTATCGCTCCCCACGTTGGGGTAACGTAGGTATTACGGTACTAGAGAAAAGTAAGACCTTCGTTTTTGAAGCTGGAAAAATCATCCTAGCCATCTCGATTGTCCTGTGGGTGCTGGCGAGCTATGGGCCGGGAGAAGAATTTGATCGAGCTGAAGCGCAGGTGCGTACTGCACAACCCAACCTGGATGAATCGGCAATGGATAATGCTATCGCAGCATACCAATTAGAGCAGTCTTATGCGGGTCACTTGGGCAAGTTGATAGAGCCTGCGATCAAGCCATTGGGCTATGATTGGAAGATTGGCATTGCGTTGATCACTTCATTCGCCGCTAGAGAGGTCTTCGTAGGTACGATCGCTACGATTTACAGCGTAGGATCTGATTTTGAAGATGAGGGTACGATCAAGAGTCGACTAAGAGATGAAATCAACCACGACACTGGTGGGCCCATGTATACACCCGCTTTAGGATTTTCCCTGATGGTGTTTTACGTTTTTGCCATGCAGTGCATGAGTACTGTAGCAGTAGTTTACAGAGAGACCAAGGGCTGGAAATGGCCGATACTTCAGTTGATTTACATGTCGGCAGTGGCCTATTTGTCTGCCTTTATTGTTTATCAGTGGCTAAGCTAGCCCTGGCAGACTTATCGATTCTGTAGCCGCTCATGCCTGTTCCGACTAGTCCGGCGGTGCTGACACCTTCGATTTTCAGGTTCACCCAGGTATTCCTATCAGAATTGTAAAACTCCACGTAAGCCTCGCCATTTTCATCGAGGATGATCTCCGGTTCCCAATGCAGGGTATTTCTTAAGTCTGGTTCGACGTTGATGATATCCATCTCAGTCTCATACTTACGGCCTTCAAAAACCCTTGGGAAGGAGTAGTTATTGACTATCGTAAAATGCGCTTCTTCGTTCTCTCGCATGTTCTCTAGTTCTTTTTTTATGGTAACAAAGACCACTCCAGCCTGAGCACGACCACCGTAGAGGGTCGCCGCTCGGCTACCTTTCATTACAGTTACGAACTCTATCATTTCAGGACGCAGGTAGTTGAGACGATTGTAATCGTGACCCATTGGAGTACCATTCAGAATGAAGAGCACACCGTTGGATTCCTCAAGATTATTCCGGTTAGTTTGACCCACCTGCTCAGCCACACCTGTTGCATCGTTTGCTATTGTTCGTGAAAAACCACCTACGGAAGCTGCCTGTCCACGCAATGATCGGAAGTACACATTTCCATTGGAGAAATCGACACTTGGCACATTAGTCACCTGACGTAATATACCCAGAAAGTCATCTGAGTTGCGCAACTCTTCACCGGACTTAGAGTCGGTTGAGTAGTTTTTAAACTCTTTGACCACATCATCTACTTTTTCAGGTAGGATGCGCTTTTCCTCGATTAATATCTCTTGAAGAAGCTTGTAGTCGCCAAGGTCCTTGAGAAAGCTCAATCGATCACCTGTATAGTAGATGGAGTTGAAGCGGATTCTGTCTTCGGAGATTTGCTCAGCATCTTTGAGAGGATGATTTTCCAAATACTGCGGAATGAATTGATCATCCAGGTACTCCTTTAATTCAATTTTCACATTCTGTTTTCCTCTTTTAGATAGCGCACTAAAAAGTACCTCCGACGGGCTGTGATCAAGGTTTGTTTTGTCAAAAAAGAAGGAGCCATTTAGCCCACTATTCACATCATAGCTCTGATAGGTGCCGGACTGCACAATACTGACTTTTGCACCCTCCACAGGCTTGCCCCAGTTGTTGACTACCTGACCCTCGAAGTAATCCCGGCTTATCGCTTTTTGATACTTCACTGAGTCACTGAGGATTTGAGTGAAGTCAAATTTGCGCCAGCCGTCAGTCATCAGCATAAGATCCAATGCTTCCTGTGCGTCTTCCGACTCATCAAAGTAGTCCGAGACATTGGGTAGCCCGCCGGGTATCTCAGAGTCGAGATAGAGATGACTAAATATATCTGTACCCTTATTGCGAGATAGGAAGGAGTACATATTATCATATGCAGTCATTGATAGGTTGGCCGTTACCGGCTGACCCTCCGGATCGGTCACTCTTATTTTAGCTCTTACTTTCTCTCTAGGCCCATAGGTCGATTTATCTGTAATCAACTCCACGTTGAGTTTCCTTTTTTCATTGACAAAAGCCAGCCGCTCGGCTTGAGGTATACCATTGGTATCAAACAGTGTGATTTGTACTATTCCGGTAGGCAAGTTGCTACAGGGTATAGAGACAAACGCCTCATCTTTGAGATTGCCAGAGAGTGACCAGTAGATCTGATTGCGAACCATCGCTGTAAGGAAGACACGCTCTTTTCTCTTTGTATCTGAGGAGGAGACGCGGACATTTAAGACTTGATCGGATTGACCAACTATACTCAGGCTGAGGCCACTCGCCGCGATATCCCTGATTGGGAATCTATTTTCCTTGATCTCTGGAGAGGTAACTACCAGATAGTAGAGGCTGTCTTTGGGGAAGAAATTGAAGTCTCCCATGCCTCTATGTCTTGTTGATACCTCGGCTACTTTTTGTCCGCTACTAGATTCTACCCTACCGGAAATGATCACTGGGTTGCCAAACTTGTCACTTGCCCTGAAGGCAACCCTTGAGCTGACGCCCCTGATGGCCTTACCTCCCTCTGGAAAGAAGTCAATATTGACACTTGGCACTTCGACAGGGATCATCGCATCAACCGCTATGGTCTGATCTTCATAGAGGGATGAGATTTCTGCGGTGAAGCTGCTTGACTCCTGATTTTCTGGTAAAGTGTATCGTATATAGAAGCTGCCGTTATTGAGACCATAGCCACTTCCCTTATGTACTTCTTCTCCATCTGCTTTGATGGAAAACTCATACTGCAGCTCTTTGGTCTCTGCACGCTCAGTTGTTGATGTAACTACCTTGATCGCAACCTCTTGACCTGGATGGTAGATTGAGTCGCTAAAGGACAAATCCAATGTCACTTTCGGCATGATCATTTCAACTGGGGCAAGTTTTTTCACCTGCACAGATTTGCTGAAAACCTGGGGGTCATCATAGTTTTTCATCCAGCTTGTGTAGGCTGTGATTTGATAGTTGCCATCATCCATCACTTCCGGTAGGGTAAGGTCACCGGCACTGTAGCCATTCTTGATAATGAATTTGTCTTGGCTCACCAGACTGCCCTCGTCATCTAGTACTGTGACGAACAGTGTCTTGGATCGCTCAATCGGCCGGAAGGAAATGGCATCCAGGATATAGCCCTTAAACCAAAGATCATCACCTGGTTGGTAAACCTCTCGATCCAGTTGAAGATAGATTTTCTCTGCTGGCCTTGCGTCATTGAAGCTGGATAGTCGATTACTGAGTTCAATGATGAATCGCTCATCGATTGAAATAAAACCGACTGTGGTAATTAATAGCAGCGTGCCTAAAATAAGTTTTGGCAAAGCTGTCTTGTAGCGGTTTACCATAGGCGAATTGGTTTATTTTTGGTGGTTTATTACTCTCCTACGTAAGCGTAGATACGTATCTACTCAATATATAGATTAAACAATGACGGCCCTCGCTAACCCTTACCTCCAATTCAAAGACAAAGCCCAAGCCTGCGAAGCAGAAATAAAAGTACTCAAAAACCGGCTCAACTCCTTGACGATCAGCCGACTGGTTGTTTTTTTGCTGTCAGCTGCACTTTCTATTTACTTCTTATCAGAAAAAGAGGGCTTATCACTGGCCATCAGCCTTACAGTAGTAGCTCCATTATTCATATGGCTTGTCTTCTCTTATCAGAAAAAAAAGACACGACTTCAAATAACAGAGCATCTTAAAGATATTAACCAAGAAGAGCTTCAGAGGTTAGATGGAAATCTGAAAGGCTTGGATGATGGTATGTCCCACTTGGACAAAGATCATCCCTTCGCACTGGACTTAGATATCTTTGGAAGCCCTTCGTTGTATCAGTTGGTCAATCGCACGACCACTAAAAAAGGAAATGAAAAGCTGATAGAAGCACTCCTCAGTCATTTGGATAATGACAAAATTGGTGCGAGGCAACAAGCGGTTCAAGAACTCGGTAAGGAGCTGGAATTTAGGCAGCAACTAGAGGCAGCAGGCAGATATTATAAAGGCAAGGACGAGAAAGCGAGGATTGAGAGTAGCGATAGCGCACTAATCAATTGGATAGCAGATAATGAGCATTTAGGAAATAAGGTACTCTTAAAGGTTTTTAATGTTTTCTCTCCGTTTACCCTCTTTATAATGATTGCTGTTTATCCAAGCTACGCCATTCATTTAGTCTTGGGCTTCATATTTTTCCATTATGTGGTGATGGTAGGTTTCGTGTCGAAGGTCAATAAAATGTCCAGAGAAGTCACCAGATCACTCAACCTCATCAGGACGTACAAAGAGATCATTCTCAAGTTGGAGCGTCAATCCTTTGAAGGCGCGGAGTTGGTCGGCCTGCAAGCACGGCTTGGTCGTGATGGCAAGTCTGCGAATAAGATCCTCAAGCAGCTGGAAAACATCCTTCAGAACTTCGATAATCGAGCCAACATGATTTATGGAATCATCAATGGTGTACTGCTACTGGATCTCTATTGGTACCTCAAGGCACTGGAGTGGAAGGATGAATATGGAGAACTCATGCTCGACTGGATAGAGGTAGCCGCTGAGCTCGAGATGATGAGCAGCCTGTCGGCATTTGCTTATGCTCACCCTCAGTTTGTATTTCCAGAATTGAAAAAAGGGCAGGAGTATCATATCCAGACTGTCGATTTGGGACATCCCTTGATTCCACAGGACAAGCGCATCACGAATGATTTTGAAGTGAAGGGTGAAGGTACAGTCGGACTGGTCACAGGCTCTAATATGTCTGGGAAGAGCACCTTTTTGAGGACGGTTGGCCTCAATATTGTACTAGCGCAAATGGGCTTGCCCGTTTGTGCATCCAAGTTCACCTGGGCACCCATCAAAGTTTTTTCAGGCATGAGGACACAAGATGATCTTGGGGAAAGTGTAAGCTCATTTTATGCGGAGCTTAAGCGCATCAGAGAACTGCTCGACTTGACCACCGAAACACCGGCTCTCTATTTGCTGGATGAGATTCTGAAGGGCACCAACTCAGATGATCGACACAAAGGAGGTATAGCACTTATTGCGCAGCTATCCGAACGCTCGGCTGTTGGCTTGATTTCAACACATGACTTAGCACTTGGCAAACTCGAAGACACAAACAAAAAACTAATCAATTACAGTTTCAATAGCCGACTCGACGATGGCGAGCTCATCTTTGATTATCGTATATCTGATGGAATTTGCAGAAGCTTCAATGCGTCCGTACTCATGCAAAAAATGGGCATCATTCCAACTTCGTCAGCCTCCTAGATTCTATATCTTTGCTCACCAACAATCAACGAATGAGTACAGGTAAACAACTTCCAAAAATAGGAGTGCTTGGTGGCGGACAGCTAGGTAGGATGATGATCCAGTCGGCGATCAACTACAACCTTGAGATTCACGTAATGGATCCAGATGCCAATGCACCGTGCAAGGACATTGCCACTTCTTTTACCCATGGCGCGATTACGGACTATCAGCAGGTCTATGATTTTGGGAAGGCGTTCGACTTTGTCACTATAGAAATAGAAAATGTGAGTACAGATGCCCTGAAGCAACTTCAGAAGGAGGGTGTAAAAGTCTTCCCACAGCCTGAGATCATAGAACTCATTCAGGACAAAAGAGTCCAGAAGAAATTCTATGAAGAAAATGGAATCCCGACTTCTCCCTTTATCCTTACGGAAAATGCCTCCGATGTGAAGGCACATGCCGACTTTCTTCCAGCAGTCAACAAGCTTGGCAAGGAAGGCTATGATGGTCGCGGCGTGAGTGTGCTGAAGTCTGCAGCAGACCTGGACAAGGCCTTTGATGCACCGGGTTTGCTGGAGAAGTTTGTAGATTTTGAAAAAGAGCTAGCGGTCATCGTGTCTCGTAACGCCTCAGGACAAATCAGAAGCTTTCCGGTAGTGGAGTTGTCTTTCCATCCTGTGCACAACCTTGTGGAGTATCTCTTTAGCCCAGCTGCGATCACCAAGGAGATAGAAGAAAAGGCTCAGAAAGTAGCAAAAGAGGTGATCGAAAAGCTGGGGCTTGTTGGCTTACTAGCGGTAGAGTTGTTCTTGACTAAAGATGGAGAAATACTGGTCAATGAGGTGGCTCCACGTACACACAATAGTGGGCATCAAACAATAGAAGGTAATATCACCTCCCAGTTTGAGCAGCATCTCCGTGCTATTCTCAATTGGCCGCTAGGCGATACCAGCATAAAGGTGCCTTCAGCCATGGTCAATCTCTTGGGAGAGGCCGGATATACAGGGGAGGCGCAATATGCCGGTATGAACGACATCCTGTCAATGGATGGTGCCCATATTCATCTTTATGGCAAGAAACTGACCAAGCCCTTTAGAAAGATGGGACACATCACCATCGTGGATGAGGATATGGAGGAATTACAGAAGAAAGCTAAATTGGTAAAATCAAAACTTAAAGTCATCGCATGAGCAAGCCAGTGGTAGGAATCATCATGGGTAGCCAGTCGGATCTGAGTATCATGTCCGAGGCTGCTGATATTTTGGAAGAGCTGAAGGTTCCGTTTGAGCTGACCATCGTGTCTGCACATCGCACGCCACACCGTATGGTGGACTATGCCGAGAGAGCAGCTGCCAGAGGCATCAGGGTGATCATCGCCGGAGCAGGTGGGGCAGCCCACCTACCGGGAATGGTGGCGTCATTGACCATTCTTCCAGTCATTGGGGTACCTATCAAGAGCCGCAACTCTATCGATGGATGGGACTCTGTGCTGTCGATCTTGCAGATGCCAGGCGGAGTGCCAGTGGCGACAGTCGCACTAGATGGGGCTAAGAATGCGGGAATATTAGCAGCTCAGATCATTGGAACAGCTGATGAGGCGACCGCCAAGAATATTGCTGATTACAAAGCCAAGCTGGGTGAAAAGGTCAAGGAGTCAGCTAAAAAGATAGAGGCCGACGGGTACAAAGGCAGATCAATCGGCTTTAGCTGATCCTCAGGATTTTGACCGGACATTGATGAACAATGCGGTCTCTATGAAGAGCCGATTCAGGTTTCGTCGGGTGAAATTATCAGATCGATAGGTGAAGCTAAGCTGTAGCTTGGTGACCTCACCAAACAGATAGCCCAGGCCAGAAGAAACCCTGTTTCCCCAGGGATTATGCCTATTTTCTAGAATCTCATAGGTCACTTCATTGGAAGCAACGAAATAGAATTCTTTAGGGTCTAGCGACTCACCTGAGAGTGGAAAATCTACCGAAAACCTATACCTGAGCCTTTGTGCAAAACTTTCATTGCGGAATCGCTGCTCTGATCGTAATCTACTCGACAATCTGACCACACGAGTACGATGGATCATCGCCAGTTGCTGGGTTATACGGTGCTCAAAAAAGCGATCTTCTCCCGTCGGTTCCAGCCAGCGATACTTATATCCAACAGATGATTTGAGTCTTGGATGGATTTTGTAGGTCGCGAATTGGTTGACTTCAGCAAAGGCCAATCTACTTTGAAGTCCACTTTCTCCGATGAGATCATTGTCTAGCCATACTGTGCGATTGGCAATTGAAGTATTAAATGACCAGTCTTTTCCGAGTTTATAATTCACAGCTGTGGAAGCTTCCCACACGAATGCTGTTGAGCCTTGCCCATAGGAAGAGTACGATGCTGCACAGCACAATATGAGGAAGATCCAGCGCCTCATCAATAGAGGATGTTGTCTGTTTGACGGCTGATAACTTTTTTTTGAGACAAGAATATCCCATCTTGATCAAAGAGCATTTCGTAGGTCGACCAGCCTTTTTCATCTTTCACAGCCACGACTATTTCATGGTACGGATTTTCCCAGTTTTGATTTTGGATGACTCTAACGAGTAGTTGCGCTTCTGTCAGGACATTAGGACTGAACTGGAGTTGTGCCCTTCGAAATCGAAATCTCTGATATTGCTGTAAGTGCGTGATAATCTTGTCGTGTGCCTTAGATGCTAAGTCATTAATATCGACTAGCATTTCGACATCTTCCAGCCTTCCGTGAGGATCAAACTCTATGCTATACCTGTTTTCATCAAGTATGAACTTGCACTCATAGCTGTCATGACCAATATCGGTTTCCTTGTAGTATTTGATGCTGGTGGCTGAGCTGAGATATGGCTCAAGCAGACTTAGAGCAGCTTCGGGCATGTCTGCGATTTTGATCTTTTTTTCTACTTCTCGCTTTTGACCTTGAGCTAACGTGATGATCGGTATCATCAGGACCCATAGCATCAGAGGAATGGCGAGCCATCTAGTCATCAGTGTAGATGTCTTGAAATTTCTTGATGTCTTCTCTTGATCCTAGCAAGATCATCACATCATCATGCCCGATGAGCATATCAGGTGAAGGGTTGAATAGAAAACCCTTGATGTCGTCCTTAAAACCGACAAGGGTAGCGCCGGTCTTATTTCTTACATCCAGCTCTCTAATCGATTTGTCCTTGTAGCTTGATTTTAAACTTTGATAGGGCACCTCTTCAAGAACAAACTGATTACCGCCAATGCCAGTGAATAGGTCTAAAAATTCGATGACGTAGGGCTTAGTCACCAACTGCGCCATGTGTATGCCCCCAACAGCATCAGGCATTACCACTTTTGTAGCGCCTGCTCTGCGCAGTTTGCTGGTCGTGTTTTCCTCTGAAGCGCGCGCGATGATTTTGATGTCAGGACTGAGCTCTTTGGCTGTGAGTGTAATGAATACGTTATCCGCATCGTTTGGCAGTGTTGTAATGATGGCTTTGGCTCTCTCAATGCCCGCATCAAGGAGAACTTCATCCTGAGTAGCCTCACCTATGAGTACATTGTATTTTGAGATGACTGATTCTACATTTTCTTCATTGCGCTCCACGAGTACGAAAGGCACGTTGCTATCAGCCAATTCCTCACATGCCTTACTTCCATTTCTACCAAAACCACAGACGATGACATGATCTTGTATTTTTTTTAACTCCTTGCTCATGCGATATTTTTTTAGAAAGTGATTGAGCTCGCCCTCAAAGATATAGGTGGTAATCACTGACACCACATAGGCGAATATTCCAAGATTGAGAATGATGTAAAAACTGGTAAACAGCCTGCCCCCTTCAGAGAGTGGCTGCACCTCATTGTACCCAACCGTCGAGAAGGTAATGACAGTCATGAAGAATGCGTTGACCAAACCATAGTCCTCAATAGTCATAAACCCCAGTATACCGATGAGGATACTCCCAACTAGCAATGCGATTGACAGGAATACTTGGTTAAGACCGTTTAGCATCTCTGATAAAATTAGGGCTATTTGAGCAGGCTAACAATTGTAGATCTGCTGGCCTCCAATAAAACATTAATTTGCGACAATTGCTTATCACCTTGAAATACAGGCGGAAATTAGTTAATATCGTTTAAGGCAAATATGCACGGTTACATTTTCGATATGATCCTTTGCGGAATAGCTTATCTATTCCTGGTTTACTTCATGTTCACTTTGCTCAAAAAAAGACGCAAGGGATTTGATGGAGATGATGATGATGATGGGGGACTGCCCGTTTCTACTCCGCCTGAGATTGATCTGCCTCCTGGGGTTTGCTTACCCGATGGTAGCCCAAAATTGAGAATCGTCCAAGACGAAATTCACGAAGATTGCTTGGTCTGATTCCTACTTGCACTCGGGACAGATTCCGCTTACCAGCAAATTAGATTCCTTATAATGATACCCAGAAGGTAGCGAAACCTTAGGCACATCTACATTATCGATGCAGGTCGTCTGACCGCATAGTTCACATTTGAAGTGGACATGCTCGTGGTGATGATCTGTATCTGCACATTCCTCGGAGCACAAGGCATACTTAGGAGAGCCCTGGTCAGACAGGATCTTGTGAATTAAGCCTTTTTCTAAAAAAGTCTTAATGGTTCTGTAAACTGTGACACGATCAAGCGAATGACTGAGGTGGTTTTCGATATCAGATTGCGATAGGGCAAACTCATTATCAATGAAGAGCTCTAGGATATCTTCCCGGCTCTTGGTTTTACGCAAATCAAAATCTTTAAGGATACTCTCTGTCATTGACACCTTAGTATATTCAAGTAAAGTTACCTCTTCAGCCCTACAAATGGAAGATGATCAATAGAACCATAACTACCTTAGAGGGTTAGTAAGATAGTTTCACTATCAATAAGGATCAATTTACTATTTTTGTTTCTGGATTTAAGATTAGAACATGGCAGCTATTGCTACAATACAAATCAATGTAAACGAAAAGCTCTTCCTCCGGAATCCGGAGCATACTGAGCTTGGTAGAAATATCATTTCAAACAGCATCATCCTTATTGAGAAGATCGGATTTGAGAATTTTACTTTTAAAAAGCTGGCGAAGGAGATCAACTCTACTGAAGCGTCGATTTATCGCTACTTCGAAAACAAGCACAAGCTGCTGATCTATCTCGTCTCCTGGTACTGGAGCTGGATGGAGTATCAGGTGGACTTCCAGACGAACAATATTGACGACCCAGTAAAGAAACTGAATATCGTGATTGATATTCTATGTCAGGCCTCTCGCTATGATCCCCAGTTTCTGCATATCAATGAAGATGCGCTCCATCGCATAGTAGTAGATGAGTCGGCGAAGGCCTACCTCACCAAAGAAGTAGATGCTGACAATAAAGAAGGATTCTTCTTGAGCTATAAATCTTTGTGTCGGAAGATTGCAGGATTTGTCACCGAAATCGCTCCTGACTTTAAGTACCCAAAGGCACTCATGAGTACGATTGTAGAAGCCTCTCATCATCAAAAATTCTTTTCCGAACACTTGCCTTCACTCACGGAGGTATCTGAGTCCGAGGGTGGCACAGGGGAAGTTTCAGAGTACCTGCGTTACTTAATCTTCAAACTGCTCAAAGATCAAACTTGAGCAGCTTCTTCTGCGAATTGGAGCTTCACAAGTTTATTGTAAACACCCTCTTTCATCTCGATAAGATCGTCGTGAGTACCTGACTCTGCGATCTGACCGTCTTTGATTACGAATATATTGTCGGCTTGCCTGACGGTAGATAGTCGATGAGCGATGATGATGGAGGTTCTGCCTTTCATCAGCTCGTCAAGCGCGTCTTGCACCAGGTGCTCTGACTCAGCATCAAGGGAACTAGTCGCTTCATCTAATATTAGAATGGACGGATTCTTCAATATAGCCCGAGCAATGGCGATTCTTTGTCGCTGACCTCCAGAAAGCTTCACGCCTCTTTCACCAACCAATGTCTCAAACCCTTCAGGAAACGATTCGATGAAACCCAGCGCATTGGCTTGTGCAGCCGCCTGCTTGATTTCTTCCATGCTTGCCGCCTGCTTGCCGTAGGCGATGTTTTCTTTGATGCTACCGCCGAATAGGATGACCTCTTGCGGTACTACACCAATATTTTGGCGGTAGGCGCGAAGTGGGTAATCGTAGACGTCTTTGCCATCGATGCTTAGCTCGCCTGCGTCTATTCGATAATAGCGCATCAATAGTTGGATGACGGTAGACTTGCCTGCTCCACTAGGCCCGACAAGGGCAACCTTTTCGCCCGGCTTGATCTCAATATTGATCTCATCAAGTACGAGCATGTCTTTTCTTGTGGGGTAGGAGAATCCGATTCCGCTCATTTTGATATGACCATCAAGCTTCAGATACTGATCCTCGACGATCACATCCTCAGCTATTTCTTCATTGAGCACTTCCAGGATGCGTTCAGAGCTACCCACGGCCTTTTGCACTTGTCCATACAAGTCGCCAATCCCGGCTATTGAGGCACCAATAAAAGTGGTGTACAATACAAATGACAGTAGTTCACCGACGGTCATTTCCCCGGATTGCACCAGCAACGCACCATACCACATCACAGATACGATCGCACCGAACAGTACGAAGATCACAAAAGAGACAAACCCAGATCGATAGCGTGCTGTTTTGAGCGCCATCACAATTACGCGATCTAGTGATTTGCGGTAGCGCATCGCCTCAAATAACTCATTGGTAAATGCCTTTACCGTTCCGATTGATTGTAGCGTCTCCTCCACCACTACGTTCGTTTTGGCCAGCTCATCTTGAGTATTTCGCGATAGCCGCCTGATATATCTACCAAATACTACCGCAATGACGATCACCACCGGGAAAGTGCCAATCATGAATAGGCTCAGTGATGTAGTCGTGGCAAAGATGACAATCATGCCTATGATGAGTATCGAGAACTGCCGGATGAGCTCCGCGACTGTTACCGAAAGAGTGTCTTGTAGCATGGAGATATCCGAAGTGATACGACTGATCAACTCCCCAATTCTCCTCTTGTCGTAGAATGAAAATGGGAGGGACATGAGCTTCTCATACAACGAGTAGCGGATGTCGGCCATCGTATTTTCACTCACGTAGGCGAAGAGGTACACACGTAGAAACGAGACTATACCTTGCAGGAAAAGGATGCCGATCAGGATACCCGCGATGGTGTTGATGTCATTGATAAACCAGGTGTTCTCTCCAGAGGCAGCATCCAGCAGCTTACCGCTCATGAATGGGAAGGCCATGACCATGGCACTGGTCAGCAAGAGTAGCGCCAGACCGATCGCAAATGGCATCCTGTAAGGCAGTACAAATCTGAAGACGCCTAGTAGTTTCCTGAGCCCTTCTTTATTGACCTTCTTCTTTTCGTCTTCAGTATTGATGTTTTTTCCTCTTCTAGCCATATGGATCAGTATTCAGCGGAGGCTGGTCTATTTATATTGGGAGCGCAAAAATAAAACTTTAGAAGTCATACACTAACCGTATTGATTAGTAGTGGGTTTGCATCTTTGGCCAAAAAATTCATAGATTAGATAGACTTAGGATTTGACGATATGCTATACCCTCTCAAACGACTTTTAATCTGTCTCGACTTAACAGAAATGGATGATGTACTCATCCAGTACACGGCGCTTTTTGCCAAAGAAATGAAAGTTGAGAAATTATATTTCATTCATGTGGCTAAGTCGCTGGAAATCCCAGAGGCGCTGAAAAAAGAATTTCCAGAAATGGATACTCCTCTGGACGAAACATTGGTAGATCAAATCAAGCCTAAGATCAAGAAATACATCAACACCGACGAGATGGACTATCAAATCGGTATCAAGGACGGAAATGTCACGGAGAATATTCTAAAATGGTCTAAGATAAAGCAGGTTGATCTGATCATCATGGGTCGCAAAAACCCAGATCATGGCTCTGGCGCCAACCCATCAAGGATTGCAAATATTTCACTTTGCTCGGTACTGATCGTTCCTAAAAACCCTTCCCCAACGTTGAAGCATGTCTTTGTGGCGATTGATTTCTCGGCTTACTCCAATCGCGCAGTAGAGCGAGCTTTAGAGTTTAAGAAATGTTGTGGTGCTGATGTAACTGTACAGAATGTATATAAAGTGCCAAAGGGCTATCACTACACAGGCAAATCGTACAAGCAGTTTGCAAAGATCATGGGTGAAAATTCGATGAAGGACCTAGATATCTTCGTCAAGAAATATGAAATGGACAAATCCGCCTTTAAGTATATCACTACACTCGATGATGACGATAAGCCGGCGGATAAAATATTTGTAGAAGCAAGCTGGCATAATGCTGACTTGATCATGGTAGGCTCAAGAGGCCGAACGACGGCAGCCTCACTATTGCTAGGTAGTGTCGCGGTAGCCTTGTTGCGCTACAACTTCACTACGCCCTTTTTCATTGTCAAGAACAAGGAACAGAACCTGGGGTTCTTCCAGGCCCTGATGAGGATCTAATCTCCGCTAGTGTTTTCCTTTGATTGACTTTTTCAAGTCTTCGATATATCGCTCTTTGGATTCAAGGATAGTCTTTACGGCGTATGCTTTGTCTTCCCAACCTTCGATACCTACTTTCTTCTTCTCCAGGTCTTTGTATACCTGGAAGAAGTGCTCGATTTCTCTAATGAGGTGTGGGTTTACATCATCCAAATCTCTGATTTTATCCCAGTTGGGATCGCTTACAGGTACACAGAGCACTTTTGCATCAGGGCCTTTTTCGTCGGTCATTTTGAAGATTCCGATAGGTCGAACCTCAATCACACAACCTGGGAAAGTAGCCTCAGTGACCAGAACCAATACATCTAGTGGGTCACCATCCAGTGCTAGCGTATCTGGTACGAACCCATAATCACTGGGGTAGAACATAGATGAGAAGATCATTCGATCGAGTCGAATCACATTCTTCTCATGATCGTATTCATACTTATTGCGGCTGCCCTTAGGGATTTCCACAACTACATCTATCGAAAGGTCGGAGTTAGAGCTCATCTTTTTTATTTCAAATTAAGCATTATGCACAAAACGAATTAATCTTCTAGCTAGAAAAGGAAGCCAAACCGCAATACGATCAAGTTTTCCTCTTCAGTAAAGGCCATATTTGCTGAGATGACAGCTTGGCCCAGCGGCGAAAGCCATACTCCGAAACCGGCACTATCGTGAACTTTGCTTGATTCTTCACCATCGACCCAGACGCGCCCAAGATCATAGAAGCCGCTGATACCGAAGCTTCCTGGAAAAAGGTAGGTTCTGAAGCTGCCTAGCTTTATCCTCAGATCCGTATTGTTGTAAACAGCACTCTCACCCCAGAACCTGGTTCTTCGAAACCCCCTGAGATTGGTATTGCCACCAAGCTTATTGAAAGCGAAGAACTCTGCATCACCGAAGGTAGTCGAGTAACCGGTGCGATTAGCGATAGTGACCTTAGCAGGAAACTGGAAACTGTAGAACCAGGAGAAATCTGTACTGAAATTACCCCAATCTTTTGTGATGTCATTGATGCCGACATTGCCGATGAGGGAAAGATTGAACTTCATACCTCTTGTAGGATAGGCAGGATGATCTGTATTGTCCAAGTTAAACTTAGTCTGTACCCCGGTAAAGTAGTACTCCTCAAAAGCCCGATTAGGATCTAGACCGTTGATATCCGTATCATAAATATACCTATCGGTAAAATCATCATCATCTTCATTTTCTACGTTGATCTGGAAGCGTTGGGTCTTTGAACCAATACTGAAAGTTGCATTTTCACTGAGTCGTTTTCGAAGATCTACTGAGGCATAACCTGCTTGATATCTTGCGCGATAGTATTCTATATCTTGATTCTCAAAATCGAAAACAGACTCATTTCCCAGGCCGAAGAAGTTTGCCACGTTAAAAGGCTGATTTACTTCTAGCTCAGTAACCAAGTCCCACTTTCCAGCAGCTTGAGAGAACTCGGATCGATACTTGATATTAAAGGCTTGGGTGGCGAAGGCGAAGTTGCCTAATAAGGTGTGCCGTGACTTGAACACGGGCTTTCTCCAGCCGTGCTTAGTGAATACAAATCCACCACCAATGAACAACCCATCGTCAGGGTTGAGTGCCCCAGAGAGCAGTGGCATTAATACGTCGTACTGAAACTCTTTGCGATTGTAAGCATTAACTTCAGCGGCATCAGATAGGCGCTTTGCGAAAGCGGATCCATTCTCGAATTTGGTATTCTTCTTAAGGTCATAGACTTTGGTCTTTTTGCCGCTGTGGGGTGTCTCGGCATTGCTTATCATCAGGTCATTATCCTTACCACCAATGATTCGTATTTTGATCTTATTCTTGGTCAGACCTACCTGCTCAAATAGATCCTCATCATCAAAACCATAGAGTCTTATCTCATTGGTTTCTTGAGCTAGGAATAGTCGCTCGTAGATGATCTTATCTTTTTCAAAATCCTTGTTAGTTTTCCATACGGTGATTTTTGTTTGGTCTGCCGTTATTCGATCTATGATGAAATGTTCGTGCTTATCAGAGCCCAAGACTTCTACTTCCTTCGCTAGAAACTCATAATGCCCGAGGGCATACTCGGTAAGATTGTTCCTTCTTGACTTCAACTTTGCGATTACCTCTTCTCCTGACAGGGCAAATATCTCCTCCGGCCATTTCCTTATCGCCTTCTCGATTACCTCATCTGTCATTTTAGACTTGAGGTCATCGCTGATTTCCTTCCATTGCTCTCGAGTAAGCTGAGTAAGGAAAGTACGATCGAAGTAGCGCGCATTGAACATCAATCCCGATGGCCAGTCGACTTCATAGTCGAAACCTTCGAGCTTAGGCAGTGCCCACTTTTTACTGGCTATTTTTGGAAAGAAGCCCTCGTTCAGAAAGAATGCCTGATCTCTATCTCTTGGAACCGGTTGATAGAGCTCACCTTTCTCTCCTTTTTTGTCAAAGGTGGCCCAGCGCCACTGATCGTCATGTCGATCCCAGTCTCCGATGAACATGTCGAACAATCGACTTCTAAGGACAAACTCCTGATCGACTTCATTGTCGTTATCTTTTTTGAGTCGCTTGATGATCTTTAACGTATTCTCTACATCCTCTGAGTTGCCAAAGAAGTCACGGTTACTAGCATCGCCCGCTGGGCGTTCTTCATACAGCGCCAGCGTATTGGCGAACTGTGCCTGATGTGTGCCAAATCTCGGATCATCTGGGATATAAACTATCTGTGGGTTAGTATGATAGATGCCTGCTGCCTCTGCCATAGGAGGCACTACGAAAGCACCGTAGGGATGCCCAGCAGAGATTTGATCCTGTACTATATCTACCGCAAATGTCTTTCGGAGTGCTTCTGGGATGGCATTTTCAGGATACTTTTCGATTGATCGCAGTACATACTGTTGACCATTCTCAGCTTCTAGCCTTAGTGACTTAGTCTGCATACCACCACCCCGTTGAACGATCTTGAGGCCTCCCCGCTCATTGCCGATATCAAAGACAGGCACTTCTATTTCCTGAGCCCACTCCTCTCGGTAGTTTTTACCAAACAGTCGTTGCTGACCTTTTTTGGATATGTATTGATCACTGGCATTGACAGTGATGGTACTATCAGAAAAGTCATTGTTAGCGATATACTCGTCTACAGTGGCTGGAGCTTCGTAAGGACGGTTGCCCAAAGTCTTTTTTAATGCGAGCTCACCTTGCGGATGTTCTTCATCTACCGTCCAGTATTCGGATACGATATCACCATTATCGAAGTAATCGACTATTACAAAGCCATTTTTGCTTCCCGCATATTCCGCTTTGCCTTCTTTCTTGACATGTGTAGTCTTGGATCCCGATCCACTGACTATGTAGTTGATATCATTTTTTTGGAACAGTTGGAGTGTATGCTCATGCCCTGCAGCGTGGATCGTGTGAGGGTACTGCTCAAGCATAGTTACTATGGCATTACGCATGGCCTTGTACTTAGGGTGTTGGATATCTTGGATATTGCCAATGACCGATCTGTAGAATGGCGAAATTGATCCAATAACGGGTAGCGGAATGTACAGCGACTCATTCGCCTCTGTCAATGGGAAAATATGATTTTTGAAAGGAATATGGCCACCATGAATACCATCAGAAAACATCGGATGATGACTCACCACCATCACCTTTTTGTGGGCATTTTCTTGAAGAATATTGCTCATACTGTTGAGCGCCTCTGCCGACCCAACCACTCCACAGCCATCTTCGTCTCTGCCTTTGTCCCATGGATGAAGAAACCATTGTGTATCTACAATGACCAGAGTAATTTCTTCATTCAACGAGATCTCTACCGGACCAGGACAGCCGTCAGCTGGATAGAATACCTGCTCCTCACCGAAGTAATCATTGACAAACTCACCCTGCGCTCTAATATGTGTTAGCCCATCCTTCTTGCCTTTTTTCCAGTCGTGATTACCCGGAATAACGAATCTGCGCCCTTTGAAGTCCTTAGTAATCTCAATCTGCTGGATGATCTTGCGCTCCATATCGCCGCGATCTGGATGGTCTTCGGGTGGGAGTCCCCTCGGGTAAATATTATCCCCCAGGAAGATCACTGCGCTTTCCTCGTTGACCTGTGTCAGCTTTTCTTTGAGCAAAGCCAAATTAAGATCTACCGGTGAATCAGGCTCACCTGCATCTCCAATTAAGTAGACTGAGTAGATTTTTTCCTGAGCAACTATATTGGAGATACTCAAGCAACTGACCATCGCAATCAGAAGGATATTCCAGATGCCTTTATTCATAAAGTTTTCTTCATTTTGTATTCAATAATATAACCACGATCCCCCTCTCCTTCGCTCGAGATCAGCATGTTTCCGTTAGGTAAAAAGCAAATGCCCTCAGGCTGGCTGAGCAGTCGTGGTGGTATCGGGTAGGAGGCCTGGATTTCGCCCTCATCATCCACGGCGATGAGCAGCTTACCCGCAGAGGCAATCATGTACCACTGTCGCTCGAATGGATGAAGTGCAATGCCGGAAGGCCGAAAAGTGATCTTTCCAGCATCATATGCCTGATTTTTAGCGGTCTCAAAAAATTCTTCCAGCTTCTTTTTACTTATGGTGAATTCCGGATCTTTTTTGAAATCCTCTTGATCCAGATCATATCCATAGACCGCTTGACCTTCTACTTTGTCTTTACCTATTTCTGATTTGCCTTTGCATACCAGCATCAGCCTATTTCTTTGAGGGTCGTATCCAAGCCCTTCGAGATCATTATCTTTTGACAAGGGAGTCTCTATTTTCTTGCTATCTACTTCTCTATCATCTGAGATCTCGAAATGATAGAGATCACCGTTGCTTTTAAGCACATAAGCGGTACTATTTATTATTTCTATGCCTTCATAGTCTCCGCTACCGGCAAATCTTATGGCCTTGTCAATGTCTTTCTTGTTCAGATCGTAGAGAAACATCCGTCCTTCCTCATCGTTGACCATGGCGACTTGTGCATCTTTGTAGTAGGCCAGACCTGATACTTCCTCCAGTACATAGGGCAGAAAGTACTTGTTCTCGACCTCATTGAGGTTGTAGCTATATGTCTTACCAGAAACATGATAAAGAGAATCTGCTAAGGTGCGATAGGGTCGCTCACAGCTCACCTGCAATGAAAAAATCACTAATATGCCAATAATAAACAGTGGTAGTAGCGTTTTACTCATATCTCAAAATTAGTAGGTTCAGGGCATCCTAAATGACAATTCCGCCCAAAGGGCAACAATTAATTTTAAAAAGACATTCAATATATCTATTTTCCTTTTTCAACTGACAAAACAAGTGTCGCATAAGGTATACAATCAAGGTTTAGCAGTAATCTCAATGGAATACTCATGATTTCTAGCAAGGAGATATTGGCTGAGGCTAAGGATTTTGCCGAGCAGTTGCTCAAAGAGGAGTTTCCTGAAGGACTCGTCTATCATGGCCTTGACCATACCAGGAATGTGGTCAATGCGGCACGAGAGATCGGCGAGCACAGCAACTTGAGCAAAGATGAGATGGAGATCGTCGAGCTGGCTGCTTGGTTTCATGATCTGGGATATAAAAATTCTGTCACGGACCATGAAGAGCATAGTATCGAGCTAGCGCAAAAATTCTTAAAAAATCATGGCCTTGAAGATGAGAAGATTGTAAAGGTGATGGGCTGCATCATGGCCACAAAAATGCCACAGAGCCCGACAAACATGCTGGAGAAAATCGTATGCGACTCAGATTTGCTCCACCTGAGTACGGATAAGTATTTTGAGCAGTCATCTATGCTCAAAAAGGAGATAGAAAACCTATCGGGGAAACAATATTCAGAGATTGACTGGATGGACTCCAACAAGAATTTTTTCAAGAAACATACGTACTTTACAGATTATGTTAATGAGAAGTACTCAGAGCAGAAGCAGGAAAACCTCAAAAAAGTAAAAAAGAAATTGAAGTCTGAGAAAAAACAAGAGAAGTACATCGAAGATCTTGAGCAGTCTGTAGCTAAGCTGGAGTTGAAGCTGGTAAAAGCAAAAGAGCTCAAGCCAGATCGAGGTATTGAGACCATGTTTAGGTTGACTTCCAAGAATCACTTGGATCTTAGCTCTATGGCGGATAACAAAGCCAACATCATGATCTCAATCAACTCGATTATACTATCGATCTTAATTTCTGTGCTCTACCGCAAACTGGAGGAATATCCTCACATGCTCATTCCGACGATCATCTTGACGATTGTGTGTTTGATCACCATCGTGTTTTCTATCCTGGCCACCAGGCCGAATGTAACTACGGGACTCTTCACTAGAGAGGACATTCTGAACAAGCGCACGAACCTCCTTTTCTTTGGCAACTTTCACAACATGAAGCTGGAAGACTATGAGTGGGGTATGAAAGAAATGATGAAGGATGCAGGGTACTTATATGGCAGTCTCACGAAGGACATTTACTTCCTAGGTAAGGTGCTGGGTAAGAAGTATCGCATGCTACGAGCGGCCTATACCATCTTTATGTTTGGCTTTGTGATCGCGGTACTCTCATTCGCGATAGCCGAAATGTTCTTTAAAGCACCCTATCCTTATTAGTTTTCCTCTTTTCTTCTGATCCAGGAGTAAGTATCAGTTTGTGCCCTTACCAGAATCTCCTCATCCTTCCGCTGGACGGGTAGATTATTATGCTCCGCATCGAGAGTCACAGCTTTGCAATTATCCCGCAGTTGCAAGTCCAGGATTTTCATAATCTCTGCGCGTAGCTCGCCATCGTATACCGGAAACGTCACCTCCACTCGGCGGTAAAGATTGCGCTTCATCCAATCTGCCGAACCCATGAAAACCTCTGGAGATCCATCGTTGTGAAACACAAATACCCGAGCATGCTCGAGGTAGCGATCGACTATTCGTATTACATTGATATTGGCGCTGTAAGGCTGACCTGGTAGAAGGCAGCAAATACTCCTTACCAGCAAATCGATTTTGACACCTGCTTCGCTAGCCTCATAAAGTTTATCAATGATCCCTCGCTCTTCAAGGTTGTTAATCTTGATAATTATGGACGCGGGAAACCCCTTCTTAGCATTGGCGATCTCCCGATCAATAAGCTCTGTAAAGCGTTCAACAATATTGAACTGGGATACAAGCAGATGGTCAAACTGCCCAGGATCTTCTTTCTCGCTGAGGTAAAGAAAAACTCGCTTGAGTTCTGATGTTATCTCTTTGTGACAAGTGAGCAACCCATGATCTGCGTAGATTTCGGCCGTCTTTTCATTAAGGTTTCCTGTACCTAGGAATCCATACCTTTTCTCTCCATCGGTTGTCTTCTTAGTTACCAATGCCACTTTTGCATGCACCTTGAGCCCAGGAATACTGTAGACGATTTTCACACCAGCTTCTTTCATTTTGGCTGCCCAGCGTAGATTATTGGCCTCATCAAACCGAGCTTTGAGCTCCATAAATACGAGCACCTCTTTACCATTCTTGGCCGCACTAATCAAAGCATCTCCGATAAATGAGTTGGAGGCCATTCGATAGAAAGTGACTCGGATAGTCTTGACATCTGGATCGATGGCAGCCTCATTAAAAAACTGCAGTATATAATCGTAACTATGATATGGGAAGTGCAGCATTTGATCACCCGCATCTATCGCAGAAAAAATAAATCGATGCTGGTCCAATACACTGTGGCGCACAGGCACTAGTGGATCATTTTCCAGACTTGCGCCTATCACATTGGGAAGCTGCCAAAAGTCATGTGAGTTGTGATACTGCCCACCGCTCACCAGATCTGTATCGGATAGTTGGAAGGCCTCTTTGAAATGTGCGACTAACTCTTTGCTCGCTTTTCTATCAAAAAGGAACCTGGAGGGAATTCCCAAGTTTCTCTTGCTAATTTGATTTTCGATTTTTTTCACCAAATCCCCGTCAAACTCATCATCTATCTGAAGATCTGCGTCTTTATTGAGCTTGATATTGACTGCCTCCAGCACCTCTGCGTTGGGGAATATAACATCAAGGTGGCTGATCACTACATCGTCTAAAAAGCCAAAGTGGTGTGTATTGCCCTTTGACGACAGTTTCACAAATCTTGGCAGTTTATCGGAGGGAATATTGACATAAGCATAATGGATGTCATCACTTTGATTCAGTCGCAATTTTACCGCTAGGTACAGCTCACGATTATTGAGAAATGGGGGATTCTCATTTACTCCGAAAATATAGGGCTGCAGATAGCCCAACACCTTGGTCTTGAAGTAATAGAGCAGTGGCTCCTGATCTTCCTCAGGAATTGGCTCTCCGAGATAGAGCTTGAGGCCAGCCGAGTCAAGCTTTTGAATGACGGATTGCACGGATGCACCATACCTGCCGAGCTGACCCATGACACCCTCATGGATCATTTTGAGCAGCTTTTTTGGCCGGATACCGGCCTCCTTATTGAGCTTCTTTTTGTCAATATGTGCCAGACTCCTGATGTCCGCGACACGTACCCGAAAAAACTCATCGAGGTTTGAGGAATAAATGGCGAGAAACCTGAGTCGCTCCAGAATTGGAACGCGCTCATCTTCTGACTCCATCAGCACACGCTCGTTGAACTTGAGCCAGCTAAGGTCTCGGTCGAAATATTTGCTATCGACTTTGGCTTCCTGTATGTCTGCTGTTACTTCCTCTGTATGATCCATAATTCTTTACTTTATTCCTTATAACGCTATATTGGCTGGTAGAGAATTACCAAATTGTTAATTCTGCTATTTCAGTTGAATGACTTCTACGGGCTCGCCTATCCCTTTGATGCTGATTTCTCCAAGTTTCTGATGACTGGTAATCTCAGATTTTGCAGCCTGGTAAAAAGTCCTTGAGACCAGACAATAGGACTGATATTGCTTGTTGAGCTGCTCAAGACGTGCTGCTACTATGACTGCCGTACCCGAAATGGAATACTGCTGACGTTGCTGTGTGCCGATATTTCCCGTCACTACCGTACCAGAGTGCATGCCTATTCCGACGTTGACTTTTTGCTCATGTCTGGCTTGCTCTAAATGAGCAAAGATGGCCATGGCAGCTCTTAGTGCTAACAGGCTATGATCATCCCGCTCCAGTGGAGCACCAAAAGAAGCCATAAACCCATCACCCAAGAGTTGGTTCACTACCCCATGATGTTTATTAATGATCTCTATCAGTGGCCCAAGTACCGCATTTTGAAACTGATTGATCTGCTCAGGGGACATGTGCTCTACGATACTGGTGAACCCTCGAATGTCAAGGAACATGATGGTGACCTGCAGCTGTTTCGTGATTTGATTTTTGTCTTTCAACGCTTCCACGATCTCTGTAGACACCTGTTGATTAAACAATGATTCGACCCTTTCGGATTCGGCGGCATTTTGGATCGCCAGTTTGATCCTTAGTCTTATCTCTTGCGCCACAGCACCGGCGATTAGTCCACCAAGCATGAGGAGAAATGAGCGCGCATGGTAAGCCACTTCTGGAAAGTTAAACTCTGGTGTATGTGCATAGACAATGATAGCACTATAGGACAAACCGGCTACTAGACCGGATAGTACGGATACCTTAGGGTTAAGGTAGAAAACGGAGGAGATCAGAAATAGGAAGTAAAAAATAAACGCAGGAGAATCTATCATAGAACCCTTGTCTTCTACATAGATCAAGACTGCCAGTGCGAAGGTCGGGAAACTAATTTCCGTGATTGCCGATAGGTACTGATAGCTAGGTGGCAGTCTATCTAGTCGGTGTGGTGCCTTACTGATCCAGACATAGCGACCTGCTAAGAAAACCATGAACAGTATCGAATTGAAAATGACTATCGCATAGTTGCGTTTAGAGCTGAAATACTCGAGCACCTGCTCCTCAGCAAAGAGCAAATTCATGATGCTGAGGAGCGTGATCAGCCCAAACAGCCCAAACAACAACTTGATCCGCTTGATCTCGAAGACTAAACTCTCACTTCCAAAAGTATTCTGTTGTTCTTTTTCACCGGCCACTTACGAATATGTGTACAATTATCCGAACTGACAATTGTCACCTCATCGACTTGCTATGATCATTCTAACCTATCACCGGACTGTCTACTTTGACGACTTCAATCAAACGGCAAGATCATGGACGTTCAGAACATACTCATCCCCATAGATTTCTCACCCTGCTCTAAAAATGCAGTGAAAGTAGCCGTAGAGCTTGCTGCGCGCTGGGAGGCACATTTGCATCTGCTTAATGTCATTGCCATGCCCGCGCCTCATCCTGATATTGGCAGCCATGTGATCATCGAGCCGATGCTGGAGGAGAGCCATGATGAGGTTCATCAATCCTTCGAAGCACTAGAAGATGAAATACCAGGCCTGAAGGTGGTCAACTATCACGTCAAGGATGTCGTGGGTCAAGTGACTGTCGCAATTCAGGAGGAGATCGAGAGTAAAAAGATAGACATGGTTATTATGGGTACCAAAGGGTCTCATGATCGTCTGGAGCGATGGCTAGGGAGTATCTCTAGCGAGGTAATTTCTTCCTGTAGACTGCCTGTCCTGGTCATACCTGAAAACATCTCGCACCTCAATGTCACCCGTATTGGTTATGCTGCCGACTTTCATAAGGTCACAATGCCGAAGAAGCTTGAAATAGTAAAACACCTGATGGAGACATTGACTGCTGAGCTGGTCGTATTCAATGTACACCATAGTGATGAGGCCATGGCGTTTGACAAAAGCCGTACTGCTAAAATATTGAAGAAGGTCATCGGTCAATCCAAGTTTGAATTTCATCAGGTGGCTGTGGACAAGATCGAACAAGGGATCATTCAGTTTGTAGAAGAGCAAGGTCTGGATATGTTGGTAATGATGCCGCATCAACACGGACTGTTGGAGCGCATATTTCACGGTAGTATGACCAAAAAAATCGCCATGCAGCTCAAGGTACCCCTGCTGGCCATCCACCAGTAGATTGGCTTGTTCAGCAAAGTTTCCTCTGATGTAAAAGCACTTGAGGAAGGGAGAATCCTTGGCTAGCTTTCAAATAAAAAATATGAAAATCAGGCTCATAATTCTCCTTATACTGGTGGGTATCAGTCCCATCTTTGGCCAACAAGTAATGCCCAACCTCCTTTCGCTTAGAGAGCGTGGAGCAGTCATGGACGAGATTCTTGAAGATCGTCTGACCAACCTACTTCCTGGTCTTATGGAGGAGGAGGGTGCGGATATGTGGCTTGTAATCACGCGTGAGTACAATGAAGACCCAGTCTTTTGGTCGCTAAAGCCTTCATGGTGGATCAATGCCCGTCGTAGGACGATCTTGGTGTTTTATCAGTCTAAGCCAGGAGCTCCGGTGGAGCGGTACTACGTACAAAAGCACGGTATCCCAGGCTATACCAAGGCATGGACACCAAAGGAGAGTCCAGCCAAGTGGTATGAGGAGGATCAGTGGCAGGCGTTAGCGGACCTAATCTCCTCAAAAGACCCTAAGAAGATAGCGGTCAACATATCTGAAAACTTCAAGCATGCAGACGGTTTGGCAACTACGGACTACAGAGGCATGATGAGCAAGTTGCCTAAGAAGTATGCTGACAGGATTCACGAGGGCGGAGGCGTTGCAGTCAGGTGGCTGGAGACACGCACTGAGCGAGAAATCGATCTTTACGAGCAGACCTGTAATGTGGCGCATACGATCATAGCAGAAGCTTTTTCGCAAAAAGTAATTACCCCTGGTGTCACTACCGTAACAGATGTGCGCTGGTGGATGCGCGAGCGTGTAAGAGAATTCAAGTTGACGGATTGGTTCTTCCCATCTGTGACGATTCAGCGGTACGATGAAGATAAGAATGAGATCATCAGCTACCGCAATGACGAGGAAGTTATCCAATATGGCGACTTGCTCTGGTGCGACTTTGGCATTACCTATTTGAGACTGAATACTGACACTCAGGAGAACGCCTATGTGCTTCGCCCTGGTGAGACGGATGTGCCGGACCACTTCAAGAAAGCATTGGCTACCGGCAATCGACTCCAGGATATCCTACTGGAGAACTATGCAGAAGGTAGGAGTGGCAATGATATCCTGCTCGGAGCGCTCGACCAAATGAAGAAAGAAGGTATCGATGGTACCATTTATACACATCCCATTGGATATCACGGTCATGGCGCTGGCCCTACGATCGGCCTATCGGAAAAGCAGGAGTTTATCAAGGGAGCCGCTGAGTGGCCACTTCGACCCAATACTGCTTACTCTATTGAGCTCAATGCCAAGGTGCCTATCTCACAATGGGGTGATCAGAAGGTCAGAATTGCACTTGAAGAGGAGGCAATCTTTACGCCAGGCGGCATACGATTCATCGATGGCCGGGCTAAGGAGTGGATCCTTATCCCAAGAAGAAATAGCCATCTGGGTAATTGATTAGAGATTAGAAATAGATGAAGCAGAGCTGCCCACGAATAGGAGCAGCTTTGCTAATTTTAGTGCCCTATGGAACAGATTTTTGAAACACAGCGCGTGACGCGCGACAATATTATCCGCCTTGTTGAGGCCTTTTCAACTGAGCAACTCAACCATATTCCGGTAGGGTATGGCAATAACCTTGCTTGGAACCTAGGTCATGTGCTTGTTACGCAGCAGCTTTTGGTCTATCGGCTTTCGGGCTTGCCTGGCTACCTGTCTGACGAATTGATTGATCGGTATAGGAAGGGAACCAAGCCTGAGGCACCTATCTCAGAAGAGGAGATCACTGCCATTAAAGAACAGCTTCTTACTTTGGTCGATCAAACGGCCGCTGATTGGGGCGAAGGTAAATTTGGTGAGTACAAAGAATACCCAACGAGCTTTGGTGTTACGCTGCGGAGCACGACTGATGCTATGCAGTTCAATAACAGCCATGAGGCACTGCACCTTGGGTATATGATGGCAATGAAGAAGTTGCTCTAGTTAACCGATAGGTTCGAGTCTCGTCTTGATGAGACATTCTTCAATTCGAATTCCATGCTGATAGTGACGAATGAAACCACCACTATATAGCGGATTCCATAGGCGTAATTTGGTCTAACACCTCTTTGTTCTTCAGTTGTGTTTTACGAATGTCATATTGAGACTGGAGGTTCATCCACACCTCCGCTGAAGTCCCAAAATACTTGCCTAGTCTGGTTGCCATATCTGCGGTGATGCTAGTATTTCCTTTGATGATCTGACTGATTCTCGTCTGTTGCACCCCTATTGACTTGGCCAATCGATAGGCAGTGATACCCATGGGCTCGAGAAAGTCCTTTTGTAATATGGTACCTGGGTGAATGTTAATTAATTCATTCATATCTTCTCCATTAGTGGTAGTCTACGATTTTTACTTCGAATGCATTTCCATTATCCCACAGAAAAATGATTCTCCATTGCATGTTGATACTAATCGAATAATAGCCTTTAAGATCACCCTGTAGTTGGTGAAGCCTATTCGAAGGAGGGATCTGTAAATCCCTTAAACTGACTGCTGCATTGAGATAGGCAAGTTTCCTCATGGCTATCGTTTGCACCTGTTTGTTCCATTTTTTCGTGGATTCTCCTTTTCCAATTCTTTCGGTATCCTTGCATGCATAGGTTAGTATCATAACTATATACTATAATACGAATATAGTATATCTGTATTACAGTATAAAACTACTGTTTCAAGGCAGCTGCACATTAGATTGGTTTAAGAAGTACTACCCTTATGACCTCTCCACAACTGGATGGGGAGTGCCAAAGGCCCAAGGATCAATACCCACATCAGCCACTCAAAGTAGGACTGGTGATAGTACCGTGCTAGTACGAGACTGATGATTCCCGGTAGGATCAGAAATAGTATGAAGATCCAAGTGCCCATATTTCAAAACACCGTTACGAGCGGATAAATTCAACTACTCATGATCGCCAAGCAGGATGGCATTCAAGAAAAGTTTGTGAATGCTGTACCAATAGCCTCGGAAGGTAGGATCAGAGGCGAAGTAGACCACATGACCTTGGCCGACTTTGGTTCTAAGCATGTAAGGCGCACCAGCCAGTTTTTCTTTGTCTTCGTCTAGCATGAACCCATCCAGCAGGAGCTCCGACTTACTAGCTCCGTAGGACAGGACTACATTATCCTTATTTTCAGCAGTGAGCACGATAGGGTAGGCAGCAGGTAGTCCCATCGTCTTGGCGCTATAGCCTGTAGCCAGAATAGACTGTCCCATTTCATTCATACCTGGCTGCCATGCGACGCGCTCAGTGGGTATTGCCTCGGTGTTGGTGAATGCGCCCTGGAGGATCGTACCGTTGGAGTACTCAGCAAACCCTTCGAACGTCACTCCAGCTCCGAGTACTTCATCATTGGCAATGACTTCTCCGGCGGCATGTGACGCGATCAATGTTCCTCCGTTCAGAACATAGTCTCTCAGATTGTCGAGCTTCAGTGTGCCCTTATACCCTTTGCTAAAACCTGGACCTCCACGAATATCAAGCCCTGCATTGGGGAGTACGATAGTAGTATATTGCGATAGGTCACCGCCATTGAGGGTGGGGAGCATCACCGGCGAGAAGGTGAAGTCATAGTCACGCTCCAGCACACTCCTGATGCCACCATAGTAATGATCCTGCATGACTGGCCAGTCAGCCAGTACCGCGACTTTGGGCTGCTTGATTGGCGCGAGCCTGACATCATCGCCAAAGGTCACTCCGCCATCTGTAAATGGGTTTTTGGCAGTATTAACTTCTACCTTATACTCTTTGGAGAGCTCGACTAATCGCTCATAGAAATGCTCAGGGTTTCGCAGTGACAATGCCGCGAAAGTGCCTTTAGGGTAAGTCTGATCTCCTATTTGAAACCAGCTCTTGAAGACTCTCCATTTGTAGCCTTCCTGGGACATTTTCATCACAAGTTTGTAACTGGATTCCTGGTCAGGAGTCAAGAAGTAGGCATACGACTTGGCTGGCATGGACGACTGTGCTTCTATCATAGTAGCGACATCTGTGTTAACACTAAGAGCGCTACCGGTATGATATGCTTCTACGCCGAAAATGAGTGGATAGGTGTTCCAGGTCACATCGTAGAAAGGCATATTTCTTCCGGCAGGCACCCAAGTCTCCGGGTTGTCGTCATCGATGCTGGGATCAAAAAATGACCTTACTAAACGAGCCTGCGGTTGATCCAGATCAATGATATAGTCTCCTGTCTTGTAAGACTTTTTTATGTTGGTCGAGGAGCGATCGTAGCTGGTGGACACTGCTGTAAAGTCAGCCTGAGCTTGTTTGACTTCAATATCTTGGATTTTGAGTCGCTCGATCATCCGATTCACCCTAGATGGATCTTGCTCTGCAGGGATGATGATGTGTTTGAGGGCACTGTTTCGAGCATCCATTAGGCCCTTGAGCTGCGCCTGATAGGTGTCTTCCATAAGCCTTTCTTTTTCCCTAGCAGCTACCTCCATCAACGTCCAAGCTCCCTCTGCGTGCCTGTCCATCGCCATGCGCATAGTTGCCAATGTGCCGTCCGTGCGGACAAATGCAGTGGTACGGCCTGGTCGACCACCAAAAGTCTCAAAGAGAAATGAACTCAAACTTGGGCCGAGCATCGCCCAGGAAAGACCAAAGCCGACATGGCTCACCCCATCAAATTGATTGCGACTAAAGAGCGACCAGCCCTTTTCACCAAATCTTTCACCGGTTTCTTCTGCTACCTCCACCCACCAGTTATATGACTTTTCTGGCCAGAGCTTGTGGTAGGGGGGAGAAAAAGGTGGAATAAAGTGAGTCGTAGGGCCACTGTGTACATCAAGCACGAGATTGGGTCGCCACTCCATGATCTGCTCTCCTAGCCCTGACATCTCTGGTGTCGCAAAGAAGCTAAAATCCCTATTGACATCCAGGCCGATCGCATTTCCATCGGTATTCATACCCCAGTGTGCTCTATTCTCGACAGCATTGGGATCAACTGATGCTCCCGGTACGTTGTAGAGTCCTTGCCAGGTGACGTACCGGGCATGAGCGTCTGGATTAGTTAATGGAGAGATGATTACGACCAGATTGTCACGAATGCTTTTGGCGGTAGCGTCCTCTCGTGTTGCAAGATCATAAGCCACCTCAGAGAGCACCTCTACACCCGCTTCCTCGTCAGTATCTACGATGAAGATGTAGAGGATTGAAGGGTTTTCTGATAAGATACGCTGCTTCTCCGTATCCGAAAGGGCACCTTCAAGTCGTGTGAGCGTTCGATTATCAGCCTTGATTTTTTCGATGTTAGCCAGATTCTCCTCACTACTGATGATCAACTGAATCAGATCCCTGTTTTGGATACTCTTGCCATAATTGTTGTGCAAGACGCGATCACTTTCTGCGAGATGTCGATAGTACTGGTAGTGGTTGCCAGTGACAGTATAGGTAGTCCCTCCGGCATAGCCGTTGAATGCCTCAGGGTTGAGTAATTGCGCTTGTGCGAGCCACGGAAGTAGGATCAGCAGGATGAGTGGGAGCTTCTTCATAAGGTTGGATTTTTGAAGAAGATCGTGATGGATCAGCTGACCACCAACTGAATTTACATCGAAGGTGGTTTACTCTTCCGACAGTCTGAGAAGGATTTCCTCAAGTTCTTCCTTGTGAATAGGCTTGGATATGAAGGCGTCTGGTTTGATCATCTGAACGGACTCATGAGAGGATTCATGCGAACTGATGACGATGGTTTTGGGGCGGTGCTTGAGCATCTCAATAGTCTCGAAACCATCCACATAGGGCATCTCTACATCCAGGAAAAGAAAGTCAGGCTCAAGATTGACCACAGCCAAAGCGCCGGATACAGGATTGGTATGTGTTTCCACCAATTCCACAAAACGGATACTGTTCACGAGCTTTTGTAGAATGGTCAGAAAGACCTTGTCATCATCAATGGCTATGGCTGTAAACTTCTTCACTATATTGGCAAAGTACCAAAAAATATTAGAAAAATAAAATAACAAATAACTGTTTCTACACCTCAGTAAGATACTCGTGTACGAACTTAATTGCCATAGCCCCTTCACCTACCGCTGAGGCCACTCGATTCATTGCGCCAGCACGAACATCTCCAGCTGCAAAAATACCAGGAATGCTGGTTTCCAGCAGGAACGGTTCCCTGGACACTTTCCACGTCTTTTGATATGCATCATACTTGTGAAGTGCCTGACCCGTTTCGATAAAGCCTTTTTCATCTTTGATGATACCAGTGATCCAATCCGTGTACGGCCTAGCGCCAATGAAAATGAACATTGCAGCCGCACCTACCTCTCGTTGCTCCTTTGAGTCGGTATCCTCGAGCGTCACTTTCTCCAGGTGTCCATCTCCCGCTACCGCAATCACGTTAGTCTTGCCCAGCACTTCGATGTTTTCTGTACCGGCGATCTGATCTATCAGATACTGCGACATGCTAGCGCTCAGGTCAGGCTTCCTGATGGCAATGTGCACCTTACAGGCAAATTTCGAAAGGTACATGGCTGCCTGACCTGCTGAATTTCCCCCACCAATGATATAAACATCCTGGTCCTGGCAGGCTGTCGACTCGCTCATGGCCGCACCATAGTAGATGCCTGCACCGCTGAAGTCGTCTATACCCTCAGCCGGATGCTTACGATAATCTACGCCACTGGTGATCACCACTGCCCGACAGTTGACCTCACTGCCATCGACGAGTTTGATTTTTTTGTAGTTGCCCTCTATATTAATCTCAGCAACCTCCTGTGGAGATAACAGCTCTACCCCAAATCGGGTCGCTTGAGTGATCGCACGATGAGATAGCTCCGCACCACTTAGCCCTTTTGGGAAGCCCAAATAATTCTCGATTCGGCTGCTTGTCCCCGCCTGCCCGCCTGGAGCCCGCTTCTCTATGAGCAGAGTTTTCAACCCCTCAGATCCCCCGTATACTCCGGCTGCCAAACCTGCCGGGCCCGCCCCAATGATTGCGACATCATAGAGCTTTTCAGTGGCCTTTGATTGCAGACCTATTTTTTCTGCTATTTCCGCTAGGCTGGGTCTTGCTAGCTGACTGCCATCCTCAAAGAATACCGCGGGTAGTTCTGCTGCGGTGAGCTTGGCGAGCCCGACTAGCTCATTGGCTTTAGTACTTCTCGTGACATCAAGCCATTGGTAGGGAATGAGATTGCCCGATAGGAAATCTTTGATTTTATGGGAAAACGAAGAGTACTGATAACCCACGACTTTAATCCCCTCAAACTCTGGTACAAACTGCTTTTGCCATTCATCGAGTTGGTCATAAAGCACTGGATAGAGCTTTTCGCTTGGTGGATCCCATGGCTTCAGTAGATAGTAGTCCAATTGCACGTCATTGATCGCCTTGATTGCGGCTTCCGTATCCGAATAAGCGGTTAGTAGTATCCGCTTCGCTGCTGGATAGACCTGACGTGCCTTTTCGAGAAACTCTACCCCTAGCATCTCGGGCATGCGCTGATCAGACAGGAACATCGCGACCACCTCATTCTTCAGCTTAAGATCAGCTATAGTTGCGAGTGCTTCGCTAGCCACAGTTGTGCTCAGGACGCGGTATTGTTTCCTGAACTCTTTACGCACATCACGCTCTATCGCGCGCAGTACCTGGGGATCATCATCGAGTATTAGTATTATGGGAAGTTTCATGGTTATTAGTTATTGGTTTTTAGTCCCTAGTTATTGGTCATTGCGGGTCTTTTTTGAGGTAATTGATGAAGCCGTTGAGGAGTTTTTTGACACTGGTGATTTCCTCTTCTAAATTAGTCAAAGTGTTTTGTGATAAATAGCCTAAATCCAAGGCGAGATACAGTTGCGTTTCCATTTCGAATAGAGAACCACGAGCGATATACATAAATCTTATTTTGTCATTTTGGTGAAACCTGCCACTACCCTCTGCAATATTCGAGGGAATGGATATTGCAGCCCTGTTGATTTGTTGGGTCAAAGAAAACCTCTCACTGTCCGGAAATTGAGAGCTAATGGTATGAATTTCTTTCACCATTGCTCTAGCTCTTTGCCAAACTTCTAATTCTTTATAATCCATATCATTTGGTAGTTAGTTCATAGTTATTAGTCCTTAGCCTTGCCTTAATACCGTTTATCCGTGTCATTTTAATAGACTTAGTGTAGATTATTCCGCTTGTTCTCTTAAATATTCCTTAATACCAGCAATCCAGACCTTGATTGAGAACTTAGTAGGATTGCTACTGGCTTGGTAAGACTTTCGCGATTACTTGAACCTAACCTGATCATTACCTGATGTCATCAATAATACTTATATCCTAATAACTAAATACCAACGACCAAGTACTAATAACTAGGGACTAAAAACCAATAACTAAACTGGAAGGCATATCTCAAACCGTGTATTCCCCGGTTCGCTAAAGAGCTTGATACTACCATTGTGATTACTGATAATGCGCTGTACGATATCTAGACCTAGCCCAGAGCCTTTTCCCACACCTTTGGTGGTAAAGAACGGATCAAAGATTTTATTTTGAATATCCTGTGGTATGCCCGGCCCGTCATCGATGATATCCACTCTTGCAAAATCAGTCTGATTGAAAGTCCTTATGGTAATATTGCCTTCACCATTAAGGGCGTCAATAGCATTATCCAGGATGTTTGTCCACACCTGGTTGAGCTCCCCCGGGTAGGCATTGACCGTTTTAAGGTCATCAGCATAATCCCTTACTACAATAATTTTTGTGCCTTTCAGTTTGTGACCTAATATGGCTAGGGTACTGTCTAGTCCATCATGAAGTTGGGTTGGCTCTCGGTCAGGCGACTTGTCCATGTGACTGTAAGTCTTAATGGAGCCGACCAGGTGTGATATGCGTTCAGAGGCCTCATGAATTTCGACAGATAATCGCTCCGACTCTATGGTGCTATTGATCCATGCGAGAGCATCTGATAGAAATTCTTCCGGTAGGGACTGAGCCATCTCGTCAAGGTCTTCTACTTGCACTCCAGCATTGAGCAATGCCTCGGCAAACTCAAAGCTATCCTCGATATCCCGCTCGTCCATCCAGTCGACTAACGCATCCTCTCGCTCGCCTCGCTCGATCATCGTCATAGGCGACTTCTTAGTGAGATCACATTTAGCAGTGACCAGATAGGTCACTGCTTGTAGCTGATCTCGGGTGAGCTGATGGTCAAGCAGGCGCGCCGTAAATTCAGGAATCTGTTGCAGTCGCTCCCTCAGTGCACCTGATGTTCGGCTGATCGCAGCGGCTGGATTATTGAT
Organism: Cyclobacteriaceae bacterium; assembly: GCA_040222235.1. Lineage (GTDB taxonomy): Bacteria > Bacteroidota > Bacteroidia > Cytophagales > Cyclobacteriaceae > UBA6059. The sequence goes on along the minus strand of JAVKDO010000110.1, from coordinate 33,823 downwards.
CTCATGAGCCAGTCCTGCCGAAAGCTTGCCCAAGGACGCCATCTTTTCCTGTTGCTGCTGTGAGCGTGCAGTGCTCCTTACCCTATCAGAAAGATGACCAACGAGTGCCTGCATAAGCTCCGGGCTTACTTCCCCAAGCTCATGAAAGTACTTGCGATGTAAAGACAGATAGGTGCAATCCTCTAACACAATCCCATTGCCGGTAGCCTCTTTCATCCTTGAAAAAGGCAACAATCCAGAGATATCTCCAGCCTGAGCTACTGCAACGGGTACAAAATTCTCGCCTTGCTTAAGCAGAAATTGTAGTTTGCCTTCAAGCAAGACATGCATTTCATCTGCTGGGTCACCGACCTTGAAAACAGCTTCATCTTTTTTGGTATGCTTTCTTTCTGCCTTATCTAAAAACCAAGCCTTTCCTTCTTCTGTGACATTTTCGAAGAGTTTAATATCATTAAGTGTGAGCATAGAAATAGTACGGTTTCTTTATCAATGGAAGATAAACAATCAAACGTCTCGTAATGATTCCCGGTAGGGAGAAGTGAAAGCAATGGAAATCCAGATCTTTCCGCGGAGGCAAGGTCTACCTACCGTAATAGGTCTATTTTCATATATTTGTCACCTCACAAAAATGACGACTATGATGACTCGATTGATCCTCCTTTTGCTCCTGATGACTCAGGTGGTACTCGCTCAAAAAAAGATTGAAATAGCGAATATTTCCGACGGCACTTTTAGTCAAAAGACCATAAGAAATGTCAACTGGATGAACGATGGTCAATTTTATACCGCCCTAGCAGATAACAAGATCGTGCGTTATGACATCACTGGTGAAGAACCAGATAGCATCATCTTTGATGGGTCGGATAAATCGGTGATCATCGACGATTATGAGTTCAGTGCGGATGAGAAGCAGATGCTGCTGCTGACCGACCGCAAGAGCATCTACAGACGGTCGTACACTGCGCTTTTTTATACAGTGAATTTTAAGGATAAGTCGTTTGATCCCCTATCGAAAAATGGGCGACAGAGCTACGCTACATTCTCGCCGGATGGTAAAATGGTGGCCTTCACTCGAGATAATAATCTCTTCATGGTACGCCTGGTCAACATGGCCGAGATACAAATCACAGACGATGGTAAGAAGAATGAAATCATCAATGGAAGTACAGACTGGGTCTATGAAGAAGAATTCAGTCTAACTCAGGCCTTCTTCTGGTCACCTGATAGCCGTCGCATTGCCTTTATGAGATTTGATGAGCGTGAGGTCAAAGAGTACAACATGCAGAAGTGGAACAATGTAAGCCTCTACCCTGAGGACTATAAATTCAAGTATCCGAAGGCTGGAGAAGCCAATTCTGTAATGGCTGTCAAGATATTTGATACTGAGGAGAGCGAGTTTATCGATGTGAACCTTGGGAAGGAGACAGACATCTACATACCACGAGTGCAGTGGACTAAGAACAATACGCTGCTCTCAATACTCAGATTGAACAGGTTGCAAAATAAGCTAGATGTGATGCATGCGGATGCTCGTACGGGTAGTGCTGAGGTAGTATTCACGGATAGGTCGCGCACCTTCATCGATATGAATTATGTCGATGATTTGATCTATCTCAATGACGGCAGATATTTTCTTATCTCTAGTGAGCGAAAGGGCTACAAGCATTTTTTCCTTCATACGATGGACGGCCAGACGGCCAACCAGATCACTTCTGGCCTTTGGGAGGCCACCGAACTAGTAGGGCTGGATCAATCATCCAAGACCGCAGTGCTCTACTATACCTCCACTGAGCTATCGCCAAAAGATCGTGCACTCTACAAGGTGAATGTCAAGGGCTCGGGCAAAGAACTGCTGTCTCCAGAGACTGGTGGATGGGTACGCGCAGACATGAGTAAGGATTTCAAGTATTATTTACAGTACCTCACCCTACCGGAAACGCCAGTTCAAATTTCATTGATAGAGGCTAAGAGCAATGAGCCCGTCAAAGTACTCGAAGACAATGATGAGCTAGTAAAAAAGCACGAAGAATATGGATTGGTTCAAAAGCAGTACTTCACTTTCGAAACCGTCAATAAGACAAAACTTGATGCCTACTTGCTCCAGCCTGCCGATTTTGATAGTACGCGTCAATATCCTGTCTTGATCTACCAGTACAGTGGTCCAGGATCGCAGAACGTCACGAACAACTACGCCGGTGGCCACTACATCTGGCATCAATTGCTTGTGCAGGAAGGCTATATCGTAGCGGTGATCGATACCCGAGGGACGGGTGGTAGAGGTGAGGAGTTCAAGAAGCTAACCTACAAAGAGCTGGGCAAGTTGGAAGTGGAGGATCATATTGCTGGAGGGAAATTCTTGGGATCACTTCCTTTTGTAGACAAAGATCGGATCGGTATTTGGGGCTGGAGCTATGGTGGCTACATGTCCTCTCTTGCCATGTTCAAAGGCGCTGATGTGTTTAAGACAGGCATTGCGGTAGCGCCAGTGACCACATGGAGATTTTATGACACAGTCTACACTGAACGCTATCTTCAGCGTCCACAAGACAACCCAAGTGGCTATGATAACAACTCACCTCTCTCTCATGTCGAGAAGCTCAAGGGTAATTTCCTATTGATTCATGGTACCGGAGATGACAATGTACACTTTCAAAACAGTGTGGCGATGCAAGAGGCGCTGATTAATGCAGGTAAAGACTTTAGATCGTTTTACTATCCTGATAAGGCGCACGGTATCCGAGGTGGCAAGACTAGAGACCATGTTTATATGATGATGACTAACTTCATTAAGGAGAAACTTTAAGAGAAGATTAACCCGGTCATATTTAGTGTAGATTGAGTGTGTCGAGTCTCAGCAGTGTCTTTCCCTAAGCTAATGTCAATACCTTGACATACCCAATTTGGGTGATGCACGTTGTATAGTCTTAAATTGCAACCTATGAAACGCTATTTATATCTGGGCATTGTCCTATTGTTGCTGCAATCGTGCGTTGGCACGGATATCCTCGAAGTAGAGCCAATTCCTGAACGTATTGTATTCACTGAGCGCCTTATATCTATCGAGCTAGGGAGTACATTCAGTTTTTCTGCTACACACTTTGATGCATTAGGTGATCCGACAAATGACGTGGTTCAGTGGTCTTCAAGTAACCCCGAGTTGCTTAGTATAGACAGCCAGGGCTTGGCAACAGCGCTAAGCCGTGGCAATGTCACCGTTACAGCCGTATCTGGTGAGGCAGTTAACACAATGGCTTTCGAGGTGGGTGATGAAACGATTCTGGCGGGAACCCAACGCACGGGCACTTTCGAGGGATTGAACAGATATACCGTGCAAGGCAAGTTCACGCTCTTTCTCGAGGGAGACCAGTTGAGCCTTCGCCTGGAGGATGATTTTCAGGCCGATAACGGTCCGGGTCTATATCTGTACCTGGCGACAAGTGGCGGGAGTGTCACAGGTGGTGTCCAGATTGGACCCCTTGATGCGAACTCCGGTAGTCAACTTTATGCGATACCCGCAGGAGTCACCTTAGAGACTTATGATTTTGTGATTGTGTATTGCCAGCCTTTCGGCGTACCCTTTGGATTTGGAGAATTTGACAATTGATATGAAGAAACTAGCATTAATTCTCATCCTATTTTTCTCCATAGACGCCTATGCGGGAGGTGGATGGTCACAGCCTAAGGGCAAGGGGTTCTTGAAACTTAGTCAGTCGGCCATCATAGCGGGCAGCTACTTTTCCCCTTCTGGAGATATCTTAGATATAACCACTACTTCACTTTATTCTTCAAGTGTCTTCCTCGAGTATGGCTTGACAGATCGCCTAACGGGAATCGTCTATATGCCCTTTTTCGTACGTTCAACCCTCAATAAGCTTGAAACACCAGATGGGAATCTGGTGCAGGATGGAGATGAACTCAACTCTATAGGAGATGCTGATGTCACTATCAAGTATGGGCTTATACAGAACAGCACTTACGTATTGAGTGCTAGTCTTACCCTTGGCCTTCCCTTGGGAGAAGCAAGTGGTGGAGAAACACAACTCTTGCAGTCTGGTGATGGTGAGTTCAACCAGATGTTGACCCTTGAGCTGAGCCGAGGCTTCAGTTCAGGATGGTACGCCACCGTGCTCGCAGGCTTCAACAACCGCACCAACAACTTCTCTGATGAAATAAGATACGGTGGTGAGGTTGGCTATTCCAAAGGCAAAGTGATCCCAATACTCAAGGTTTATGGAGTAGCGTCGCTAATGAACGGAGATGACCTGGGGGTGCCTAATAATGGCGTCTTTAGCAACAATATCGAGTACTTATCTATCACCCCAGAAGTGCTTTATGATGTAAATGGCAATTTTGGTGTGACTGCTGCTATCGGCTTAGCGGCATTTGCCAAGCGCTTACTCGCCGCGCCTAACTTTATGGCTGGCGTTTACTGGAATTTATAAAGGCGGGACACCAACGGCCTCAAGAAGTGCTGGGAGTGATTCAATTCGCCCATTGGCACCCATCGACTTCCCGACCATCGAGATCAGCACTGATTTATTTTTAGGCGTTTTCTCGTAGAGTGGGGCATTCTGTGATTTACTCAACTTGAGTTTGTTATTACCCTCTATCAGCTCATGATGGATGAAAGAGGCTTCTTCAAAGCGTGCATAACCACAGAGCTTAGCCAGATAGGCTTGAGTCAGGCTTGACGTCCACAGGTCTTTTCCCCTTACCAGAAAATTGACTCCCATGTTGACATCATCCGTCAATGATGCCACCTGATAGGTAGATACTCCATCTTTTTTGATCAATACCGGGAAAGGCATTAGTTCATGAATAGAATGCTCTGCGCTCAATTCACCCTGCTCTAGTAGAGTGATTTTAGACATCTTATTAGTGGCAAGGCGCAGTACCGTTGACCCTTTGATTTGCGGTAGCTGTAGCTGCTGACAAGTACCCTGATAGTGCCTCTCTGGAGACAGCCTCTCTATATCCTTACGAGAACATTGACAGTAGAAAGTTTGTGCCTTGGTGCGAATCTGTTCCACCGTCATCTGATAGTCAGCGACCCTTATAGTTTGGGAATACCTAGCTTTGAACTCACTAACGTCAGCCGGGCCGTCATCATACTCAAGTCCTAGCCAGTCTAGTGCATAGAAGATGTCGTCTAGGTATTGATCCCGTATCCTAGCTTGATCCAGGTCATCTATCCGTAGGATCAACCGACCTCCCCTCAGCCGCACATGCAGCCATGTGAGCACAAAGTTGTACAAGTTGCCCATGTGAAGGTAACCGCTCGGTGTAGGCGCAAGACGTGAGATAACTTGAGAGTACGGGCTGACCATTTCTTAAAAATAGCATCAATAGCGTAATATTGTGAGCGTATGACTGCTTTGATGTTTGTGGGTATTGCACAAGCCTTGTTTCTTTCCCTGCTGATTGGCAACAAGTCTGTGAAGCGCAGTTTCGATTATTTGTTGATCGTCTGGCTGCTATGTAATGCTTGCAATCTACTTTTCTATTATTTCGTTTTTTCTGAAAGGACGGCTGACCTTTTGGAGTGGCTTATTCCGCTAGGGTTGATGCCCTATGCTGCGGCTGCTGTACTTTATCTGTATACTAAGTCACTCGTTTCAAAGCGTAGCTTACGATGGTCAGATTCACTCATTTCTTTTTCACCTTATCTGGTAGTCAATGCTTTGCTTTATGCCGACTTTATCAATGACGAGATTACCTTGTCCCTAAGTCAGGGATATTTCGACTTCAGAGGACCTTCCGGCTTTGTCAGTAGGTATTGGGCCCTGATCATGGCAGCCGTCCACATACTTTTTATTCTTGCCAGTCTCATCCTCCTTTTTAAACATAAAAGCAGGATTAAGGAGGAGTTCAGTTATGCTGAGCAGATCAATCTAAGCTGGTTGAGAAATTGGCTGATGTACGCTGTTCCGGCCTTTGTGCTTTCCTTTTGTTTTGTTTGGGTGGGGGTGTTTGGATTCATAGAGATGATCGAGGTTTTCTATGGCATATCAGGATTTATCACGCTCAATATCTTCGTGATCGGCTACTTCGGCCTGAAGCAGACGACCATATTTACTAATGTAAAAGTCGATGACCAGCAGTCTTTGAAGGCAGAGCCACCAAACCTGATGGCGAAGGAAACTTTGCAAGGGCAGGCACATAGGATAGCCGCATACCTTGAGCAAAGCCAAGCTTATCTCAATCCAAGGCTAACGCTTCTGGAGCTTTCAGCGGGCACGGATATTCCGAGAAACCAATTGTCTGCGGTGCTCAATCAGTATTTCCAGCAAAACTTTTTCGAGTATATCAATGACAAACGAGTGGACGAATTTAAAAAACGAGCCCTTGACCCGACCTATGGGCACCTGACATTGCTAGGAATTGCACTGGATTGCGGCTTCAACTCCAAGTCTAGTTTCAACCACATATTCAAAAAGAATACTGGCATGACACCTGGTGAATACAAGCGAGTTCATATCAACTGATTTCTTTTACCGTCGCGTTTGGTAGCTCAGGGCACTAAATCAGGCCTTAATTTTGGACTAATAAGTCCGAAGTTATCCGTTAGGACGATCGGATCATCCTAACAGGCCACATTTGATGAAAACTTAAAAAAACTCATGTGGCCTAATTATTTCATCTCCGCAATTCGCCATTGGCGAAAGAATAGCATCTATGTAACGCTGAACATCCTTAGCCTCTCTGCCGGTATAGCGCTGAGTCTTTTGGCAGTGCTCAATGCCAACTTCAACCTGACATTCAATCAATTCTTCGAAGATGCTGATCGCATCTATCGCGTCATTTCCATAGCCGATGGGGCAAATAGGGGCGATAAGATTGGTGAGGTTCCCCTGGCTGTGGCTGATCGGGCAGATGACCAGCTGGCAGGCGTTGAGGGGTCTACCAAATACGTGAATGGGCGACATACTTTCAGGGTCGGGGAGCAGGTATTCGCAGAGAATGTGGGTTTCGTGGATGACCAGTTCCTCAAGGTCTTTCAATATCCCGGCTCTTGGGGTAGTGTTGATCATGACATATCCATCAATGGAGTGGCGCTGAGCAACGAAGTGGCTTTGAAATGGATGGGCACCACTGATTGTGTTGGACAAACTGTTCAGCTCATTGATCGTGACGGGCAAGCTCAAAATCTTCAGATTGAAAATGTCCTTGACCCCACCCCGGACAATACCAGCTTTCGATTTGCCTGCCTAATGTCGTATGACCACATAGAAAAAATGTATCAACCCATAGAGAGGCCCTTGATCGATGGGTTTTTTGTGAAAGTCGAGCAAGGTATTGCTGAGGCAGATATTGAGCAGAGTTTGAACGCTCTGTTTTCAGATCAACCACAACTGCTTGCCGACTATTCGATTTCATCGTTTCAGTTGGTTGCTGTTACTGATTGGCCTCATCAGGAAAGCCAGATCAAAAGGTCAGGGTTCATGCCAGGTCTGCACCCCGCTTCCGTCCTCGGCACTTTTGCTACCGCAATAAGCATACTACTGCTCTCTTGTTTCAATTATGTGAATACAAGTATCTCGACCACTCAAAAGAGGCTCAAAGAAATGGCTGTAAGAAAGGTGATGGGTGCTGGAAATGGTCAACTGTTAGCCCAGTGGTGGCTGGAAAATTACCTTACTGTTTTTGTCGCCATGCTTCTCGGTTGTTTCTTGGCCTATTCCCTCATACCGAGTTACAATGCTATGCTTGAGCTCAGTATTATATCCATTGAGTTTATTCCTCTCTGGCAGTTGCTAGCCATATTTATAGGACTCTGGCTGACGATTGGCTTGTTTTGTGGATTTTACCCCGCGCTACTTGTGAGCAAATTCAGCGCCTTGGATGCCATATACAAGCGCGTCAAGTTGAAGAGCAATGGGGCAGTGGCCAAAGTTTTCATTGCGTTGCAGTTTGCCATGACAGTCTACACGCTGTATTGTCTTTTTGTCTTCTTAGAAAATGGCCAGTACGTCAGTAACCTGGATCGTGGATACGAGATTGAGGAAGTGATCAACATCCCGCTCAATGATTCCGACCAATTCAGAAAACTGCATGATAAGCTCAGTACCCAAACGAGCTTAAAAAGTATTAGCGGTACTATGGACGCGATTGGCTTCAACTCTAGCGAAACAACCCTCACCTATCAGGAAATGGATCATGAAGTCATCAGGCTCTCCGTTGGTGATCGCTATTTGGAGACCATAGGTTTAAGACTTGCGATAGGCGAAAGCTTCAATAGAAACTCCTGGGAGAGGAATGAGGTGATAATCAATGAAATGACAGCTGAACTACTGGGTGTCGACCCATTGAACACTGCACTGATGTTGGATGGGCGACCTATGCGAATCATCGGGATAGTAGAGGATTTTGCCCATCGTCCTATAATGCTCGGCAACAAACTACGACCTGTAGTACTCACCGCAGCGGCGGAAGATGACTATCGCTACCTATCGTTGAGAGCTGCAGATGGGTCGAATATGACTGGCCTTGATCATGAGGTCGCTGGTCTTTGGTATGGATTGTTTCCTAATCAACTCTATACCGGTTTTATGCAACAAGACGTCTTGAAGCCTATTAATATGACTACAAGCATTACTCTTACGATTAATATGATCAGTGCTATTCTTTCGGTACTTATTTCGATGATCGGGCTCTACTCTCTCATGTCCTTGCATATCCAAAAGCACCTCAAGGAATTTGGGGTCCGAAAAATACTAGGCGCCAGTGTCAGTCAGATTGCGATAATGATCAACAGGGAGATGGCGCTCTACTTTTTCATTGCGGCCATAGCGGGCGTTATCGCATCTGACCTTGTGGTAAACAAGGTGCTCGACATTATTTATTCCTATCATATCAGCACTGATGTCTATCATTGGGTGCTCCCAGTTATCTTCATGACCGTGATGGTATTGATCACCGTTGGAAGGCTCGTCTGGCAGGCGGCACGTATCAATCCCGTTCATCACTTACGATACGAATAATCAATAATAAGCCTTTGCCTTTACCGATTCATTCCCTTTATTGATTCATTGACCAAACCATGAAACAATGAAGAAACTACTAATCATCGCCTTGTCAGTACTGAGCTTCAGTGCGATGGCACAAAAAAAATATTCCAACAAGCAAATCGCTGCACTGAAGGCTGAAGCTGCCAAAAAGGTCGAGGCGAATGCCAAGCTTGCCCAAGTAATGGTGGATAAAGTATTCAGCTTTGCTGAACTAGGCTTCCAGGAGATAGAGACTTCTAAGTACCTAACGGGAATCTTGGAAGAAAACGGCTTTACGATCGAGCGCGGTATCAGCGGTATTCCTACGGCGTGGACAGCTACTTGGGGCAATGGCAAGCCAGTCATTGCGATAGGTAGTGATCTCGACTGCATCCCAAAAGCTTCTCAAAAGCCTGGAGTGGCATATCATGACCCTATTCTTGAAGGAGCTCCCGGTCATGGTGAAGGCCACAATTCTGGATCCCCTCTTAATATCGTAGCGGCGCTCGCTGTGAAAGAGATCATGGAGCGCGATGGCCTATCGGGAACATTGATGCTCTGGCCTGGTGTTGCGGAAGAGCTTGTAGGTACTAAGGCCTATTATACCCGTGATGGTTATTTCGATGATGTGGATATCAGCATATTTACACACGTGAGCAACAATCTTAACGTGTCTTATGGACAGGCCCGAGGTACAGGATTGATTTCTGTTGAATACACTTTCGATGGTGAGGCAGCACATGCGGCGGGTTCTCCTTGGAGAGGGCGTAGCTCTCTGGATGCCGTGGAACTGATGAGCGTGGGCTGGCAGTATCAGCGCGAGCACCTTGATCCACTACAGCGCTCGCACCACGTGATCAAAAATGGTGGTGATCAACCCAATGTAGTGCCTTCAAAGGCTTCAATTTGGTTTTACCTAAGGAACGTGACGTACCCAAAAATCATGGATATGTACGATCGCGCTAACGAGATTGCCGATGGTGCAGCGTTGATGACCCAGACAAAGGTGACACGCAAAGTGCTGGGTAGTGCATGGCCAAGACACTTCAACAAGGTGATTGCTGCTACCATGTATCAGAACATCAGACAGGTAGGCCTACCGGAATGGGATGCAAATGATCAAGCGCTGGCACGCGGACTTCAGAAGGAAGTAGGAGCGATCAACGTAGACGGACTGGAGACCAAGTTGGATACTATTGGGTTACCAGTAAGATCCTTCATCAGTGGTGGATCAGATGATATCGGAGACATTAGCTGGAAGCTTCCTACCGTCACGATGAGGTTCCCTTCTAATATCCCTGGTCTTCAAGGTCACCACTGGTCAAATGCAGTGGCAATGGCGACTCCCATCGCTCACAAAGGGGTGGTAGCAGGTGCTAAGGCGGAGGCCATGACATTACTTGATTTTATTCTTAAGCCGGAGCTTGTAGAGGAGGCTTGGACGTACTTCCGTGAAGTACAGGGGATGGAGTTTGAGTACAAGCCAATGATCCCAGATGACGAGGTACCGGCGATTTACCTCAATACTGAGATTCAGGAGGAGTTCCGTCCTGCGCTAGAGGAGTTCTACTACGACGAGACAAAATACGATTCTTATCTCGAGCAGCTGGGTATCAAGTACCCTACCGTGAGAGAGGAGAAATAACAGTTTTACCTAGGCCTAATGAACCCGTCTATCCTTTATTGGGTGACGGGTTTTTTATTATTTGCTTGGATACCACTCCCTCAATCGCACTTCGATATTACCATTCTTATTGTTAACCATAGATTTGAACTGGTCTACATCCGCCAAACCTTCAGTACCCCTAAAGTGAAAGGGATAGACTATAGCTGGTTCAAACGCCAAGACTGCATCTGAGGCCTGGTCGATGCTCATGGTGTAGGGTAAGTTCATGCACACGAAAGCTACATCGATATTTTCCAGCGCGCGCATTTCTGGGATGTCTTCCGTGTCACCTGAGATGTAGACACGCTTACCACCAAATGTTAGTATATAGCCATTTCCTCTACCCTTAGCGTGTCGGGAAGTCTCATCTTCCGGTAGGTTGTACATTGGAAGCGCTTCGATCGAAATGCCCTCCCATGACCAAGCGTCACCATTGCCCATGATCTGCAAGTCATACTCGACTTCCATCTTATCAGCCACTGCCTGAGGTACGATGAACTTTACTCCTTCTGTATTTAATATGTCAAGAGTTTTAGGGTTGTGGTGATCACCATGAATGTCAGTGATCACAATCATATCAGGATCAGGCAGTCCAGCAAAAGCTTCTTCACCTCCGTAAGGGTCGATGTAGATAATCTTGCCGTTCCACTCCAGGCCAAGTGTGCCATGAAGAATGGGCTGGATTGTTAGATCACCATTATTGGTGGAGATGACGTCACCTTGGAGGGACTGAGCTGATAGATCTAAAGTCATCATGAACGATAGAAATAGGATCGAGTTTTTCATTGGGCTAAGTTATTGTACCAAACTATGATTCTTATATCAATCTCTATTTTCTCAAAAGACTGATAAAGATCAAGTCTAAATAGTGTTTAACTTTTACTTTTTTTTAGTTTTAAGCCTAATCAAAGATTGTCGATAATATAGAAAAGAAATAGATCAATGCACTTGCTGAATATAAAACCTTGTTGTTTCCATATCACTTGGATATTGCTTTTCCATTTATTCTCAGTCCGTACTGCGATTGCTGATGCATCTAATGAGATGCATTTCCTAAATGAAAGCTACAGTATTGTTATTGATAAAGAGTTCTATAATTCGACTAGAGCAACTCATCGCAAGCTGCACATTGGAATTCCATATGACGGGAATAGTAGGTTAGACTCACTTGTTATACCTCTGTTTCCAAACGAAATGGTGACAGATCTTACGGCAGAGATATTTGCTTCTAGAAAAAGTGCTGAAGACGGAAGGGTCTCGCTAACAAAGCTGTCGACTGAACACTACACTATCTCGAGTGATGCAGTAGTCCTTGACTGGTCTGGGTTGTCTCTCAATTTGGCTGTTGAATTAGAGGTTACCCTGGTGGGCGTGGTAAAAGGCTATCATGAAATACATGACTTTCCGTTGATTGCCCCGAATGATGAGCGAACAGTGTCTGTTCAGCTGATCTACCCAGATTACATAGAATTGAATTTATCGGAAGAGGCACATTTTAATTCTCCGAGGGAGCATGAGACCAATATGTTAAAGGGGATCGATGGTCGAATTCGCTACCAGAGTTTTTTAGTGGACAATGAATATATGGCGGTCAAAGACCTCAAAAATCTTATCGCAAAGCCAAGAGTTCTTGGTGAGCGGTTTGATCAACTTGCTGAGGCAATGGGTTACCCTACAATTAGTGAATACGACATAATTCATGAGATGGATTCAACAGCTCCAGCAGGAGTTATCCTTGACAAGGGGTCTATAATGGAGAGGGCGAGTTATTCCGCCTATGAAAGGATTACCAAAATATATATCGCCAATCCTCTTGCATATAACCTGGCTAATTTTACAACTCCCAGGTATACAGGTACATCAAGAAACTTTGTAAAAGTTAGTGGTACGGTTTTTAACCTAACGGAGGAAGAAGGGTTTAGCGTTTCGGAGATGTCTAAGGACAATGTTGATGAGGAAAGAGTGTACGAGAGAGTATTTAGGAAAAGAGTTTCCCTTCCAAATGTCAAGTCTGGCAGCATGGTCGAAATCAAAACCGAGAGTCGATTTCATAGAGATTTTAGACGATATACCTGGGATTTTCAATGGGATGTACCAGTATATAAAAGTGAGTTTTCATTTTCATACGACAAGATCAAAGAATATCGGACTGACTTTAGGGGATATATTGGACTAGTAGATAATGAGCGTTTTGAAAAAGGAGGAAATGTCCATCATCGCTGGGTTGCAGAATATGTGCCTGCTCTCAAGAAGGAACCTTTTGTGAGGTCCCATGACAACTACTCTTTTAAAGTAGTCTTAAAGCTTAAGTCTGTGCAGGCTGATCCATACATGAGTACTTGGAAAAATGCAGTTGAAGAGCTCCACTATAGTTCGAACTATTATGAAAAGCAGCCGCACTTAAGAAAGGTAAGTGATTCCCTGTCGTCCATCAGCGACCCTAAACAACTTGTATCGTCTGCATATCATTACATTAGAGATCATATGAGTTGGAACGGCCTAGACGGGTATCGACTTTATGATCATCTATCTAAAGGGTTTAAGGATGGAGTAGGTTCGGCAGCTCAGATCAATATGAACCTGATCGTTTTACTCAAGAATTTGGATATAGAAGCATATCCGGTTCTAGTTAAGAATACCGAAAATGGGTATTTAGATACTATGTCCGTTAGCTTGAATGAGTTCGACAAAGTTATAGTGCAGGCCCGTGTGAATGGTCGGAACTACTTGCTCGATGCGACATGCAAATTTTGCCCGTTGAATAAACTGCCTGCCGAGCAGCTTAATAATCTTGGCTTAGTCGTAAGGAATACTGCGCCAAATGCGGGGAGTTACAATTGGGTTGAGACTCATTTAGCCAATGAGTTCCGAGAGGTGGATATGATTAATTTGACGCTCAACCCTCAAGGTATTCTGAGTAAGAATTACATACGCGACCTTAAAGGTATAGATGCGATAAATATCAAAAACCAGATTGACTCTACCTCATTAGACAAATACCTACAGAATGCTCTAACTGATGACATTGATCTGACTCTGGTTGAGAGTAGTTATGATATGAAGGAGGGAGGCCTTAGGCTGAACCTTCGACTGGAGTCAACATCAACAGGCGAAGATATTCACATTATTAACCTGCTAGGCTTGTGCAAATCCAATTTCAAGCTCAGTGATGCTGAAAGGTTGTATCCAATTGATTTGGGAGCTCCAGTACACAAGAAGATAATAGTGAACTTTGAGTTACCGGAAAATTCAGAAATAGTTGATGCACCCGTAAGTGAGGTTATTGCCATTGGCGATGATGCTAAATACACCTACTATATTCAGCGGGGAGATAAAAAGCTTCAACTATCAATATCCCTAGATTTAAATAAATCGCTTTGGAGTACTTCTGAGTATCTGGATCTTAAAAACTTCTTTGATAAGATTGTCGAGAAAGAAAATGAAGAATTGATACTACAGATGCTATGAGAGGATTACTATTGACCGGCTGGATAGTTATTATCCATGCTCTTCATACTACGGGCCAGGATGTCATAGTGCAAAGTAGTGATATACGATATCAGATAAGCTCTATTCAGAATTCCGTATATAATTATAAGGCCATCAGCCTAATCAATAATGCAGCTGGAAAAGAAAAGGTTTTGCCTATTATACCGAAGGATTCTTATCACAGGCTTAAGTCAGTTCACGGTAGAGTTCTGGATAAAAATGGTAAGGTAATTGAAAGATTTAGTAAGGAAGATTTTGTTGATTATTCCGCTAATTCTTCGGTCACCTTTAAAGACGATCAGAGATTACTTGTGTATTGGATAGAATCTCAAGCGTACCCCTATACTTTGGAGCTGGAGTATATAATTACCCAAAAAGAATCACTATATCATACATCATGGATACCTCAAGCCAGTGAAGGGATTGAGGTGATTGAGAGTACATTTACTATTGAGAATCCGTTGGGTCTAAAAGTAAACTATCATGTAAACGAAAGTGATGATATCAATACGATTAAAGAACTATCCTCGACGAAAGAACTACTTAGTTGGCGAGTGGATAGCCTTGAAGCATACACTGAAAACAATCTAGCCAAGGATTGGTGGCATTACAGTCCTGGAGTTATTTTCACTCTTGATGAGTTTGAGATCTCAGGCACAGCCGGGAGCTTCTCAACCTGGGAAGAGTTTGGAAGTTGGTATTACAATTTGAATAGTGAGGCTAGTGACTTGAGGGCAGATATGATCCCTTTGGAAGAAATGATGAGAGGTGCTAACTCAAGACTTGACACAATTAGACTAGCCAATCAATGGGTGAAGAGGCAAACTAGGTATTCGAGCATTCAATTAGGGATTGGCGGGTGGAAATCTCTTCCAGCGTCAGAAGTTCTCAACCAGGGATATGGTGATTGTAAAGCACTCTCTACGTTCACCATGAACGTGCTTAAGCTTTTGGGTATCCAATCTTATTATGCTCTCGTCAAAGCAGGTAAAGGACGAGATATTGTAAGTGAATTCCCAGCTTCCCAGTTTAATCACGTTATTCTAGCTGTCCCTGATAGAAAGGATACGCTATGGTTAGAGTGTACATCACAGATTGCTGCTTTTGGACAGCTTGGCTCATTTACTAGTGGTAAAAACTGTCTCATTGTAAATGAGAGTTCTAGCCATCTTCAAATAGCTAGAAATTGGAAAAATGCTCCTCCAAAGTATTTAAGAGAATTGAGTTTTAAAATAAATGGTGAAGGTGTCACTAACATTAGATTGACCGAGACTTTTACTGGTGAAATGACAGAAACGGATGGTTTAGATAATACACTCTGGCAAAATCAAGAAGTTCAAGAAAGATGGCTCCAAAATAGGTACAGGAATTATGGTAGCTATGATAGTCATAACCTTACTCGAATGGATCCCTACACCATAAGAGCTAACTACGAATTTGCTCATCACAAAGCAGTTAGACGGGCAAATAATCTGTTCATACTTAATCGGCCAGTTGTCGTTGTTATTGAACTATTTGAGCAAGATCGATTCGGAACATCAAGTGCTTTTAATATTTCTGAAAGACTTACGTTACGGGATAAAATTGTAATCGAGGGGACAGAATTGGTGGTCAAGGGAAGAGGAATAGAGCAAATAGACAGTAGATTCGGAACCATAGTATCTAATGTAAGCCAAAGGAAGAATGGTGTCGAAATGGAAATTACAGTGACTTTCTATCCGGGGGAATATACCAAGTCTGATTATTTAGGATTTCAATCATTCTTGAAAAAAGGAAGACATGCTCTAGAAAGCAAGCTCTTATTAAGTAAGAAGACTTAAATGAGCAGACAGTTTTATTGCAAAAGCTTCTTCACCTCCGTAAGGGTCGATGTAGATAACCTTGCCGTTCCACTCCAGGCCGAGTGTGCCATGAAGAATGGGTTGGATGGTCAGATCACCATTATCGGTGGAGATGACGTCACCTTGGAGTAATTGGGCTGAAATAGTCAGTGCGCTGAACAGAAATAGCACCGCGAATACAATTGCTTTCATAGTTCGTTTAGTTTAGATCAAATAACTGAGAAGCCCTCTTTTAGTTCTTCACTGTCAACTGTCATCTCAATACCTATCCCGCCCAACCTTCACGATCCAGACTTCTGTATTGTATAGCCTCAGCTAGATGTTCGATACTGATCTCATCACTTCCTGATAAATCAGCAATAGTGCGTGATACTTTTAGAATACGATCATAGGCTCTTGCAGAAAGCCCAAGCTTTTCCATGGCAGTCTTAAGGAGTGTCTTACCAGCGGTGTTGATCGTGCAGATTTCTTTGGTCATTTGTGAGTTCATCATCGCATTGTTATAGACCTCCTTGTTGTCGGCGAATCGCTCGGTTTGCTTGTCTCGGGCTAGAATCACGCGATTTCTGATTTCTTCGCTGCTCTCTGACTTTCGATTAGCCGTCATTTCGTCGAAGCTCACTGGAGTGACCTCTACATGCAGGTCTATTCGGTCAAGCAATGGCCCACTCACTTTATTGAGATAGCGCTGCACAGCCCCTGGAGGACAAACACATTCTTTATCGGGGTGGTTGTAATAGCCACAGGGGCAGGGGTTCATGCTAGCAATCAGCATGAAGTTGGCCGGATAGTCAAGGCTGATTCTGGCTCGGCTAATAGTGACCATCCTTTCTTCTAGTGGCTGGCGCATCACCTCAAGGACAGTGCGCTTAAATTCCGGTAGTTCATCTAGAAAAAGCACCCCGTTGTGCGATAGTGAAATCTCGCCTGGCTGAGGGATGCCACCCCCGCCGACAAGTGCGACATCCGAAATGGTATGGTGCGGGGCACGAAATGGCCTCACAGCAATCAATGAAGTGTCGCCACCGAGTTTTCCTGCCACAGAGTGAATCTTGGTGGTCTCCAGCGCTTCTTGTAGCGCTAGTGGGGGAAGTATCGAGGGGAGCCGCTTGGCCAACATGGTCTTGCCCGCACCGGGAGGACCAATCATGATCACATTGTGACCTCCAGCGGCGGCTATCTCAAGAGCGCGCTTGATATTCTCCTGACCCTGCACATCTGCAAAGTCTGCTGCGTAGTTGTCCTGATTATGATAAAAGAGATCACGGGTATCATAGTCTAGGGGCTTGATATCGCTATTACCCTCTAAGAAATCGACAGCTTCGGCGATCGTCTCCACGCCGATAATATCCAGATTGTCAACTATAGCAGCTTCATAAGCATTTTCTTTAGGTAGGATAAAGCCCTTGAAACCTTCTTTTCTAGCCTGGATTGCTATGGGTAATGCGCCCTTTATCGGCCGAAGAACACCGTCTAAGGATAGCTCACCCATGACGATATACTTCTCCAGTTCTTCTAACGTCCCTTGACCTGAAGCTTTGATAATACTCAATGCAATGGGAAGGTCGTAGGAAGACCCTTCCTTGCGAATATCTGCGGGCGCAAGATTGACCACCACCTTTTGCCTTGGCATATGATAGCCGAAGAACTTGATCGCTGATTCTACACGCTGCTCGCTCTCCTTGACTGCCGAGTCGGGTAGTCCGACCATATAGAACTTCGTACCCTGACCAACATTCACCTCGATGGTAATGGTATTGGCATCAACGCCGTGTACAGCACTTCCGAAGGACTTAGCCAGCATAGTTGGTGGTGTTATAACAGAAAGCAAAAAATAGCAATAATTTGGATCATGTGGTGAAAAAAGCTGCGATAAGAAGGAATTTCTTAGAGATCATCTGCCCGGGCTATTGGTTTTTAGGTATTGGCCATTGGCCTTTAGCTCTCCATGTGGGCCTGTTTGCGTGTACTTCCACTCAGTATTGGAATATAGAGATGAAGACAGGAGGTGTTTTTAGAGAATCAGAGAATGGAGATCCACAGGCACGGCACGCGCACCTAAGGAGAAGATCGCAAGGGTGAAGCGGATGTTCGGACGGGCTATAATCCCAAGCACCGTCATGCCGTAGGCATCTTATACACGCAGCAGATCTTCTCTGATGACTGTGTTGCAGTATAAGTTCCCTATCGGGAAGACAACAAGGGCGGAAATGCACTTCGTAGATACTAAATCAGCAATCAAAGTCATGCCGTAGGCATCTTATACTCGTAGGAGTCCTACACTCCTGACATCAAACAGATGGTATTTAGAACTAACTCATCTGGAAAGGATATCTGGATCCGGTGGCCATTGCATGATGTCTTTATTTAAGAACCGCCAATTGGGATTGAAGTCACTGATCAACTTTTCCTTTGGGGCTCTTTTCCAATCTTTGATTTCCTTTTCTCTGTCGATTGCCATTCCTGGTTTAGGATATCTTTCAAAGTAGATCAAGTGATAGCAGTAGTACCTTCCCGCATAAGTTTTCTCTTTTCCCCTATTTAGATAATGCTCGACTAGTCTTTGTTCAAGATCGTTTGTCATGCCGGTATACAACGTCCTTTTTTTGGCATTGGTGACTATGTAGACGAAATAATTTCCTGACATATACCTAAGTTAATACCTAATCAATCATCCCCAAGAACGTCATACCAGAGACTTCCTATTCTTCTTTCCAATCAGCCTACATCTCTTTCTGGCTGTATAAGTTCCCTGCCACGGCAGGTAGGCCTAACGGGAAGACTGCAGGAGTGGAAAGGCGGTTCGTAAATGATAAAGAAAGTACGCCCGTCATGCCGTAGGCATCTTATACACGCAGCAGATCTTCTCTGATGACTGTGTTGCAGTATAAGTTCCCTATCGGGAAGATTACAAGGGTGGAAATGATATTGAAACGACTTAAGTCTCCACATCCGTCATGCCGTAGGCATCTTATACTTTATTGCAAATCAAACCATACATCTTCTCCATGTAATAAGTCCCCTAACTGGAAGACTAGGGATGCAAAGGCTGGTTACCCCACGGTTAATCGCTCAATCAGCATGATCAGCGAGTGAATCACCTTAATATGAATCTCTTGAATACGGTCGGCATAGCCAGTATGAGGCACTCTAATCTCGACATCTACGATCTCAGCGAGTTGCCCACCACTGTTGCCAGTCAATGCGATGGTTTTCATTCCCTTCTTCTTAGCTGCCGCTACAGCATTAAGCACATTCTTTGAGTTGCCACTGGTGCTGATGACTAGCAGTACATCACCCGACTGACCGAGTCCCTCCACATATCGGCTGAATACATACTCGTATCCGTAATCATTGCCAACACACGACATATGACTCGGGTCAGAGATGGCTATGGCAGGGAGCGCTTGGCGATTTTCGCGGTAGCGGCCAGTGAGCTCTTCGGCAAAATGCATCGCGTCGCAGTGCGAGCCACCGTTACCGCAAGAGATGATCTTTCCACCATTGAGGATGCTGTCGCTCATTAGCTGAGCAGCATTGGCGATGGAAGCTATTGATTTGGGATCGTTTAGAAAGTTGTGGAGCGTCTCTTGCGCCTCTTGCAACTCTGCTCTGATTGCTGCCTCTAGATCCATCTACTCAGCGTCATTTTTGTTGTCCGGATCAGATGACAGGCGCTCGGGTGGCGCCAACTGCACACTAGCTGACTCCTGAACTGGGGCGGGCTCATTCGTAGAGATCACCTTTTTCTGCATTTCATACAACTCTGATTTCAGAGACATCACCTCTTTTTCCAATTTTTTATTCTTACGACGAATTTGGAAGTGGTGGATATTTTCAACTGTCCATTCGACAAGCAGTAGGAGCATGCCAAAGGCTCCCCAATACTGGAGAAACTTCAAGAAACTGAACATGCCAAACTGCTTGAACATCGCATCCGTATTCATCGCGAAGTAGACGGAGGTGACAATAAAGCCGAAATAGATGATGTAAAAAACAATCTTGAATTTTCTCATATCGGTCGCACTGGCTGAGTTTTGACGGAAGTAATTTAGGTCAGATTGCTGAATTATTTTACTTCTTAAGTGCTAAGCAATGGAGTCTGTGTTGAGGTCACCTGCTCAGAAGCTCTGCATCTGTGTCAATTTGTGATAGACACCTCCGACTTGCATGAGTTCTTGATGCGACCCATGCTCGATCACCTCTCCTTGCTGGATTACCACGATTTGATCAGCATTCTGGATGGTACTTAGCCGATGCGCTATGACTATGGAAGTTCTGTTCTGCATTAAGTTGGTCAAAGCCTCTTGTACCAGCAGCTCGGATTCCGAGTCCAATGCACTTGTCGCCTCATCCAGGATCAGGATAGGAGGGTTTTTGAGCACTGCCCTGGCAATAGACATGCGCTGACGCTGACCACCGGAGAGTTTCAATCCTCGATCACCAATATTGGTCTCGTACCCGTCAGATAACGCAGTGATAAATTCATGGGCGTTAGCCACTTTGGCCGCTTCAATTACCCTCTCCATAGATACCTCGGGAGATCCAAACGCGATATTGTTGTAGACACTATCGTTGAATAGAATTGACTCCTGTGTCACAATACCCATCAACTTTCGCAGCGATTCGATTTGGTATTCACGAATGTCAATGCCATCGATTCTGATACTGCCTTTGTAAGGATCGTAAAATCTTGGGATCAGGTCAGCAAGCGTTGATTTACCACCTCCGGAAGCACCTACCAATGCCAGCGTGCTGCCTTTTGGTATGTTGAGTGAGATATTCTTGATGACGTCATCTGCAACATATTTGAATGATACATTCTCAATACTGATGTTATCATTGAGTGTCTTGATCTCGCGGGCATTGGGAGCATCAGTGATAGCAACTGGGGTATCTATTACTGAAAAAACCCGCTCTGCAGAAGCCAACCCACGCTGTATATTGGAGAAGGCGTTAGACATTGCTTTGGCTGGGTTGAGTACCTGAGAAAAGATGATGATAAAGGCGATAAATTCTGAAGCTGATAGCGTGGACTCATTGTTGAGAACCATGCTACCGCCAATCATCAGCAGGCCTGCTACCGCAAATATTCCAAGGAATTCAGAGATGGGACCTGCAAGTTCAAACTTGGTGGCGATGGACATGTTTTGCTTGCCGTAGTTCTTTACCTCCTTGTCGAACTTATCGATCATGAAGGCACTCGCCGTGAAGGCCTTGATAATGCGCATTCCTGTTAAGGTCTCATCTATGATCGAGTTGATTCGACCTAATGACTCCTGACTCTTGGTGGCTCGCTTTTTCAGCTTCTTGGCCAAATAGGAAATAAGACCACCTGATATAGGCAGTAGTAGCATAGTATAGAGCGTCAGCTCTACCGACATACTGAACAAAATGCCGAAATAGCCGATAATAAGTGCGGGCTCTTTGAAAAGTACTTTCAGGGTACTGACTACAGAGGTTTCGACCTCCAGGATATCTGTGGTGACCCTGGAGATGATATCGCCTTTTCGCTTTTCGGTGAAGTAGCCAATATGAAAACTGTTCAGCTTTTGATAGATACTGTTACGCAGGTTGGTGACCACTCGTATTCGAAATTTCGCTAGCAAAATGGCTGATAAGTAGCGGAATAGATTGGCCAGGAATACTGAGACGATGATGACACCACATACGTACTGAAGTGCTCCCCTGCGACCAAAGTCACGTCTGACAATCTCAAAATAGTGATTGAAGATACTCTTGAGATAATCTACGCTAATTGAGAATTCCGGTAGGGCTGCCGCGCCACTCAGCTTCTCAGCATCGACCTGATTGAAGAGCACCTCCAGCAAAGGGATAAGTATGGCTAAGTTGACGAGACTGAATGCTACATACAGTATCGTATAAAGGATGTACTGTGGTAGGTAAACCGAAAACGGCCGGGCATGGGACAGTATGCGCAGATAAGTATTCATTCTCCTATAGTGCGGCAAATGTAAAGTTTATCGAATCAAAAGAGGTGATTGATCCTGGGAGCGTTGAGTCGGATGGCGAACTGTACAAAACTCGTAGGTTCTGTACCCGTCAGCAGCTCATTTTCTTCATTGCGATAGGTGAATGTGAGGTCGGTAAATAGGTTGTGCCGCCACTGATAGCTCGCCACGAACTGCGTCATGAGTAAGTCGGTGGCGACACCCTGTCCTGTTACATTGCCAAACTCTTGCTCGAAGGTCGTGTAGTTAACCAATACGTTTCTACCCCAGTTTTCACCGGGATTGTCTTCGCCATAGTTGGCAGAGATGAGGCGCCCCATGAAGGAGAGTCGATTGATCGGCTGATAGCGCAGCACCGCCATGAACTCTTTGAGATTAGCACCAATCGGGTGTGCGAGTGGCTGACGATAGTTGGAGTAGCTGGTTTGAAGGTTCTGATGCGCATAAGTGTAGGGCCGGGAGAAGTTATACTCTAGCTGAAGGTCGAGATTGGGGATGTTGAGCACATCGATGTACTTGCCTCCTAGCTGAAAACCATACTTGTTGGACCACCAGCCATCTCCGCTGAAGACTTCACTCAGTACAAACTCATCAAATAAAAACTGACCATAGAGCTGGTAGCTGCCGGCGATGTTCCAGCGAGCATCCATGCCGACCACCACATTGTCCGAACTTCCTGCTTGCTGCTCGATGGCGGTGTAGAAAATGAGCGGGTTGAGGTAATTCAATTCGAAGCGACTGTTGCCCAATGAATCCTCTTTGTTGAAGATGATGCTTTCAAAGAAGCCAAGTGTGAAGTTGTCAGATAGATTGATGCTGAGCTGATGCATCGTCATAAACTTCTTCGGATACTCTCTCGTGCCGAGCGACCCACCTCCATTGGCGACAAAGAACTGATCGGCTACCATCTGTGCGTACATCACTTGATATTGTAATATCCAAACCTGCACATTGACCTTAAGGAAGGGATAGGAACTCGAGAAGTCGGAGAGCAACATACTGCGCTGGCCACTGCCAATCATATTTTTGTCATAGCCCAGCTGGATGCCGATATGCTTGGTGGCATTGAAGTTGACATAGCCTCGCACGCTGAAGTAGTCAAAGCCATGATCACCGTAGCGCTTCCAGAAGCCTTCGCCAGGAACCACATTGTACCTGCGATTCCAGCGCTGGACGTATTCAGGAAATACGGCTTGATTTTCACCGAGGTAGGTGTAGAAGGCAATTTTGTCATCAATGACGCCTCTGATTTCTGCTCCACGAGTGTTAATAAAAGGAGTGGAGCCGCTGTTATCATCTTGCCCTAGTCCGAAATAAAAAACCGGACTTAGATGTACATCAAATGACTCTCCATGGTGAGCGTAGAAGTCATTTTTGTATTTATAAATATTTTTCAGAATTGGTTTTTCGGAGTACCTGCCTTCATAGTCCGTAAACTCCCAGTTGTCAAGCTGGAGATAGTCGAAATTAAACTGGTCTGCTGCCGAAACACCAGTGTTTTCCGGTAGGCTATCGAGAAACTGAGCGATACCCTGGCGGCCATAAGGCTTGAAATTACTGAAGAAGTCCGTGGAGAATGCGCGCTGCTTTATCTCATATCGGTCGATTAAGTGATAATAGTCCTCATTGAGAGGTACATTAGCGCTTTGGGAAAATGCCTGCCCTATTGAGATCAAAATGAGCAGAAAGCTCAAAGGAAGCTTTATTGTGTTGATTATCATTGGGGGTAAATGTAAGAGATATTATAATTCTGATCATTGCTTTGCGGAAGTTAGATTTATACCTACTTTTGCAATCCTTTTGTGTAGCGTAAAACAATAATAAGATGAAAAAAGACATTCATCCATCATATAGAGAAGTGATTTTCCATGACACTTCAAGTGATTTCAAATTCATGACCAGGTCTACGATTGAGACCGAGGATACCGTGAAGTGGGAAGATGGTAATGATTACCCATTGGTTAAAATAGAAGTGAGCTCTGCGTCTCACCCTTTCTACACTGGCAAGAAGCTATTTGTGGATACTGCGGGTAGAGTTGAGAAGTTCAACAGAAGATACAAGAAGTAAGCAACTACTTTCTAAAATAATAACTCAGAAAAAGTCTCCTAGATCACGTATCTAGGAGGCTTTTCTATTTATAAGCCGGAACGAAAGAGTTTATGAGCAAGTAAAACATTGCTCACAGAGTAATACTTCTCTACAAAATTGGCGTTCACTTCCCAGAACAGAAGAAATTTAGCTAAGGATCTGTGCACAAATAACCTGCCCATTTCTACTTGTTATTTCGCCTGCCAACTGCGTTGAAAATACTCGCCGTAGCGCTGCTACGCCTGTGTTTTTCGCCTTGTTGGTAAACGAAATAACTGAGTATAATCTTGTCATCTTATTTCTGCACAGATCCTAAGCCCAAGATTCTCAAACATTTTCGCTACTAATTGAGAGAGTACTTTCATGAAGGGCTTATTTTTACCCTATGAACATCATCCTGTATGATCAGCCCCATGTGATAGGGCAATTGCTACCCTTTACCTATACTCGGCCGATCAGTGAGATCAGAGTGGGCATCCTCAAGATTTCTGAAAAATGGAAGCATCATCTGGATGGGGATATCTCCTACCACACTCAGGATTATCTTCAAGCCAAATATCCATTGATCGAGGAGGATAAAAATCTAGTAATCAATGGGGCGGCTTGTCCTTCTGAAGCCTTAACAACAAAATTGAAAGCACTATCGGAAGGTAGCGCACTATTCTCAGGGTCAATCTTCTTGGGGGCTAATACAAATCAATCAGGCTTAACAAAAATATGGAACGAAGATTTCTCCTCCTTACAGAAAGTGGAGTTTGAGGGTGAGGTGATGACCATCGATCAACCTTGGCATATCTTCAAAAAAAATGGCCAAGCGATTAGGGACGATTTTGATTTGCTCAGCAAAGGAAGGAAGTCTGCCGGAATAAGTGACTCTCACACCATCATCTATGGCGAGGGTAATGTCTTCGTTGAGGAAGGAGCAACTGTAAAAGCAGCCATCATCAATGCAGAGGATGGTCCAGTCTATCTAGGTAAGAACTCTCAAATTCATGAAGGCGCTATAATTAAAGGACCGTTGGCGCTATGCGAAGGAGCTCATATCAATATGGGGGCCAAGCTCAGGGGAGATAACACAGTGGGACCTTACTCCAAAGTCGGTGGAGAAGTTTCCAACTCGGTGATTTTTGGCTATAGCAACAAAGGACATGATGGCTATCTTGGCAATTCGGTGATTGGCGAATGGTGCAACATAGGAGCAGATACGAATACCTCCAATCTTAAGAATAATTATACAGCAATCAAGCTATGGAGCTTTGCCAAGGGAAGGTTTGTTGATACAGGTTTGCAGTTTTGTGGCTTGATGATGGGAGATCATGCCAAAGCTGGTATTAATACTATGTTCAATACCGGAACAGTGGTAGGTATTGGCTCCAACATTTTTGGTCACGGCTTCCCACGGACTTTCATACCATCATTTGCATGGGGTGGTGCTTCTGGCTTTGCCACTTTCAAACTTACTAAGGTCGTAGAAGTGGCCGAAGCAGTGATGGGCAGAAGAGAAAAGACATTGTCCGAAGCTGATCGTGCCATTCTTACTCATATATTTGAGGCGACCGCCCGCTACCGCAACTGGGAGGACGCATAACCCATGAGATTTTCAGAAATTCCGGGATTAGGAGAAGAAAAGCAAAAGCTGATCAATGCTGTAGGACGCAATCACGTCGCTCATGCGCAACTTTTTTACGGAAAAGAAGGATCGGCTAACCTGGCCATGGCCTTAGCGTTCATCTCATTTCTCAACTGTGAGCAGCCAGGTGAGAATGACTCATGCGGGGAGTGTGCCTCATGCCGAAAAATTGATAAGCTTGTTCACCCCGACCTCCATCTGGTTTTCCCGGTAGCTCCGACTACTAAGATTAAAGGGAAGGATGTGGTGAGCGATCGGTTCGCTGCGGAGTGGAGGGCCTTTGCTACAGAGCATCCCTATGGCGGAGCTAGCGACTGGCTTGGCTATTATGGCTTTGAAAACAAGCAAGGCAATATTTCTAAAGAGGAAAGTCGACAGATTGTCAAGCACCTTTCCCTCAAGGCGTTCGAGGCTAAGTACAAGGTGATGCTGATCTGGCTGCCAGAGTATATGAATGGTGCAGCAGCCAATGCTATCTTGAAAGTGTTGGAGGAGCCGCCAGGGGGCACACTTTTTTTTCTGGTAAGTCATAATTACGAGCAGTTACTCACGACGATCACTTCCAGAGTGCAGCTATTTACCATCAGGCCTTTTGAAGATCAGGAGATCGTAGAGCACATCACATCACGACAGGAGCTCACAGCTGATAAGGCAAATAAAGTAGCGACTCTCGCCGAGGGTAGCCTCAATGAAGCGTTGAAGTTGATTGATCAAACGGATGATGATCAGTCTGATGTCTTTGGTGAATGGATGCGTGAATGCTGGCAGATGAAATTCAAAGAGCTGATTGACAAGTCCAATGCCTTTCATGGCAATAGTAAGGTGGCTCAGAAGTCTACTTTGGCTTATTTTCTGAATATGCTACGAGACGCGCTCATTGCTCAATACTCACCTGGGTTATTACGGGTGAGAGATGAGGAAAAGGACTTTATTTTGAATTTTAGCAAGGCCATGAACAGTGATAAACTGGAGTTCATGATCAAAGAAATAAATAGTGGGCTGTATCACCTCGAGCGGAATGCTAATGCGAAGATTCTTTTTCTAGATATCTCGCTGAAGATTTCTTCAATCATAAGAAGGGGCTGATGCATCGCTAATTGTCAGTCAAGAATGATAGTACAAACATCTCAAAGTACAGATGAATATAAGGATAGGGACAAGGAAAAGTAAGCTCGCGCTGTGGCAAGCCTACTATGTACAGGAGAAGTTGGAAGCTGCTGGCGCAACCACCAAGATCATAGAGATCGAGACCAAGGGAGACAAGATTCTTGATGTCACCATTGCCAAGATTGGCAGCAAAGGTGTGTTCACAGAGGAGATCGAAGCACAGCTGCAGGCGGGAGCTATCGATATAGCGGTACACAGCGCGAAGGACATGCAGAGTATCCTACCGGAAGGGTTCGAGATATTGGCATTCACCAAGCGGGAGATCGAGAATGATGTACTCGTATCTGAAAACGAGACATTGACATTGTCCAAAGAAGCATCATTTACGGTAGGCACCTCCTCGACGCGCCGCGTAGCTTTGCTCAAACACTACTATCCCAATATCAAGACCGTGGATATGCGCGGCAACCTCCAGACGCGTCTGCGGAAATTAAAGGATGGCCATTGTGATGCGCTCATGCTGGCTTATGCAGGGGTGCACCGCATGGGGTACGATGATATGATCACACAGCGACTATCGCTTGAGGAACTTACTCCGCCAGTGGGTCAGGGCAGCATCGCTATAGAGACAGTCACTTCCTTGAGTCAGGAGAAGAAGGAGCTGCTGAGTGCGACACTTAACTATGAAGATACCGCTGATTGCCTAGCGGCAGAACGGGCCTATCTACGAAAGCTTGAAGGAGGCTGCAGCATCCCATCATTCGCCAATGCACAGCTCGAGGGCGAAAATGTTACTATCTCTGGTGGCATAGTGAGTTTGGATGGAAATCAAATAATTCGACATACTATAGAGGCATCAAGAGCTGAAGCAGAGCAGACTGGGTCACAACTGGCGGACTATGTACTCAGTCACGGCGGTCAATCCATTCTGGATGAAATACGCAGGCAGCAAGCCTAGTTTTTCATTCTGTCAAATCCGTCTATTTTTGCAGCAAAATTTCAATTAATAATACTATGTTCATTCGTTCATTACTTGTACTTCTTACACTCTCGGTATTCATTTCGTGCTCAGAGGATACAGACTATCTGATTACAATCAAGACGCCCTATGGCGACATGAAGGCGATCTTATATGAAGAGACCCCTCTGCACAAGCAAAACTTTATCAAGCTGGCAGAAAGTGGACAGTACGATAGCACGATCTTCCATAGGGTGATCCAAAACTTCATGGTGCAAGGTGGAGATATCAACGCTAAGCCAGGAAGCGAAGGAACTATCGACTACACGATCCCTGCAGAGTTTGTCAACAAATTTGTTCACGAAAAAGGAGCACTCGCTGCAGCCCGTCAAGGTGACAATGTCAATCCTCAAAAGGAATCAAGTGGAAGCCAATTCTATATAGCTCAAGGAATAGTCTATGATGAGGCTGCCTTGACTACCGACTACTACAAGCTCAACATGGCTATCCGCCAATTGCTGCAAGACTCTGCTTACAGCGGTTTGAAGCAGCAGTTCATCGACCTACAGCAGGCCGGAGACAACCAGGGCATTCAGAACCTGACCTTGCAATACAAGGACACAGTCATTGCGCGCTACAATGCGCAAGTGACGAAGCAGGTTGCTCCTGAGCAGTTGGCAGCTTATACCACTGTAGGTGGTATTCCACATTTAGATTACGAGTACACTGTTTTTGGCAAAGTAGTTGAAGGCATAGAAGTAGTCGACCAGATAGGTGCTCAGCCTACTGCTAGAGGCGATAAGCCCGTCACTGATATCTACATGACTGTAGAGGTAGAGAAGGTACCCAAGTCCATGATCACTGAGAAGTACGGATACGTTTATCCGACTGACCCTTCATGAAGATCTTAGTCACTGGGGCCAACGGTCTTCTCGGACAAAAACTTGTAGGTCTTATTGCTGGTAAACCTGGAGATACGCTGATCGCCACAGGACGTGGAGCCAATCGTAATCCAGCGTTGGGGGAGACCTACCACTACCGTGAAATGGATATCACAGATGCAGATCAGGTAATGTCTGTGATGTCTTCTGAAAAACCCGACGTGGTGATCAATACAGCGGCTATGACCAATGTGGATCAATGCGAGGACGACAAAGAAGGCTGCTGGAAGATGAATGTCACAGCAGTCGAACACCTTGTTCAGGCATGTCAAGAGACCGGGGCTTTTCTGCTACACCTCTCTACAGATTTCATCTTTGATGGAGTCCACGGACCCTATAAGGAGGAAGATGAAGCTCATCCGATAAGCTACTATGGTGATAGTAAATTAGCTGCAGAGCAACGCATTATGGACAGCCCTATCCGATGGGCGATTGCCAGGACGGTATTGGTCTATGGCATTGCCCACGACATGAGCCGCTCCAATATTATCCTTTGGGTGAAGAAAAATCTAGAAGAGCGTAAGGAGATCTTTGTGGTCAATGATCAATGGCGCACACCTACGCTGGCAGAGGATTTGGCGGAAGGTTGCTATCTCATTGCTTCAAAGCAGGTTGAGGGAGTATTTAATATTTCTGGTAAGGACTTGCTCACGCCCTATGAAATGGCCATTAAGACTGCTGACTTCTTCGAATTGGACAAATCATACATCACCGAAACGGACGGTAGCAGATTTAGCCAGCCAGCCATGCGACCACCTCGCACTGGGTTTGTTCTTGATAAAGCTTACGAAGTACTCAACTATGCACCCCACTCTTTCGATGAGGGTATTTCTGTGTTGGCAGATCAGATTGCCGCAAAGAGATAGGCTTTTGTTATTCCTGCGTAACAGTTCATGGCAGTATTGTTTATTTTTATAGAAAGGACTAGAAATGATTACCTCTCTTTCTGAACTTGATCTCTCCAAATCGTATACGTACGCTGACTACTTGACGTGGCAGTTTGATGAGATGGTGGAAGTCATCAAAGGCAAGGTTTTCAAGATGAGCCTAGCACCATTACCAAGTCATCAATTGGTGGCCGGCAAACTTCATCTTAGAATGGGACATTTCTTTGAGGATGAGCCTTGTCAGCTTTTCATAGCACCGTTTGATGTGCGACTTCCTACAAAGTCCGTGAAGGACGAAGATATAGTGACTGTATTTCAACCGGATCTCTGTGTAATATGTGACCTTGAGAAGATCGACCGAAGAGGCTGCCTTGGCGCACCTGATTTGGTAGTGGAGATACTGTCAAAGTCTACTGCGGAGAAAGACTTGAAAGTAAAATACCAACTCTATGAAGAGGCTGGCGTTAGCGAATACTGGATTGTGGAACCCGAGTACAGAAAGATAGACCAATATCAACTGAAGGAAGCATCTTATCAACTTGTCAAAAGCTACACACAGAGTGATACGATTTCTTCAGCCCTCTTTCCTGCATTGAGCATATCGGTAGCTGATATATTCAAAGAAGCTGACTTGCTAGATCGATAATCATTGCCCTGCTGGCCGCCGTGCTTTTTTGAAGCGATAAGCTTTCCAAAACTTCATTTTCCTTAGTTGATATCGCCCCCAGAAGGGTAGATGTGTTAGTGAAGTATGAGTTACCAACCGCTCGAAGAACTTGAGCTTCAACGTAAAATGCATCAGGTCATAACCTAAGAAGAGACAGCCCAATTGCACCAAAGATTCAAAGACAAGCATAATCAGGGAAGTCGTCCAATGAGTACTTGAAAAGGGAAGCATCACTCTCACATCGATCAACCGATAGAGACCATAGAGCACCAGGGTGTTACAAAGCACAATGATTCCAGCTACAAACCCATGAGCGGTTTCAATGGCTTGCTTTGGACACTTGGTCATGCACTGCATGCAGCTTTCGCATTCAAAGGTCCAATAGGGGCGACCGTCCACTTCCTTGATAGCTTCGACCGGACACTGAGAGATGCACTGTCCGCATCCATCACATTCATCAGAGGCAATAAAAGACTTGGCGAAGAAAAACCGCCCGATGAAATAGTAAAGTATAGCGATTGGAGTGAGCAATACGTCTTGGACTATGTCAAGCAGGGCACGATAATCTGTACCTTTTTGAAATATGGTATGACTGAAATTGATTACTTCGGTCTTCCGCTTTTCAAACATGGATTCTACTGTGTGATCTGACAATGAAGGATGCAGCGACATCCAATTGGAAGGGAGGTCGACTGGCCGCATCCCAACGACCGTGATGCCCTTTGTCCATAGTAGCAAGGCCGTAAAGTACTGGGCCATCCCACTCAATCCAGGTAAATAAACTCCACCTATCTTGAGACCACCCCGAGTGTTCATAATGATGGCCTTGACATTCCTCTGTCGTGGGAATCTCCACAGCCATCGTAGCATGATCGGAGGAAAGTTGAAACCATGGGTGGGAGAGATGAAGCCTATCAAGCTATTTGGCGGTAGATGAGGCGAGTACGCACTGTCAACATCAGCAATGTTCACAAGATTTACTGTGACATCATATGTCTCGCCTACTTGCTTGACCCATTGACTCACGCTATATGCATTTCCCGTACCCGAAAAATAGTATAGAGTAGCGCTATCGTAAGAGGGCAGAGGCATGATTTCTCTTGATCTTAAGATGAAGATAACAGAAGTGAGTTCTGCCAACGCTGACTTTAGGTAGTTCAAGACTTGAAAAAGATCAGGCCCGGTTTGGTCACAAATAAGCGGGCTTACCCAATAACCTGAGTTCGATTAATCAAACCTTTAAAACACTCCAGAATTGTCTTTTCGACGATAGGAGAAACCTTATTAATACTTAAAACTGAAATGAGAATATAGTTCTTTCCTCCTTTTTAAGAAGATATCTCCGCTACACTGCGATATGACAATTCTGGAGTGTTTTTAAAGTCGAACTCAGGTTAATATCTAAATCATAAAAAGGAGGGTCTCCTATGTGCGAACCTTACTCCTCGCAATAAATCATGTCATATTCTGCTGAGCGAAAAGCTTGAGAGCGGATTACCTTGCCATACCTATCGGAATAAGTCACCACGTAGAATTCAGCTCTAGGAAGATGCTGCTCGGCGAAATAGACCGGATTATCTACAGTGCCAAGATTGACAATATCGTTGTATAGCGGAGGTAAGATTTCACCGTGCTTGTTGCTCATGATTCCAAAGCCATCTTTGCCGAGGATACTTAAGACGATCTCATCTGGAGTTTCGAGAAGTGGACTAACCTTTCTGATGCCGCTCATTACTTCTTCTCCACTCTCAATATTGATCACCTGATATTGATCTTCTTGTTTCACAAGAGCGGTTGAGTCTGTCCAGTAACTCACGTCCTCGTACCAAAAGCCAGTAACTTCATCACCGTCCCTGGCATTGATAATTCCCATTTTACTGCCCTGCGCGGCGATGAGATAATTCGCGTTATATGCTTCCAGTCGTTGAGAATATCTTGGAGATATCGTCTTGCGACTATCAAGGTGATAGTAACCAAACTTGCCACCGTCAAGAATCAGAGCCACTTTATCACCCACAAGCCCGATGGCGTAATGTTCCGCTTTCTGTACGACCAGACCATTTTCTTTGATGATTCCCTTTTTGCCTTTCCAGGCAATTTCAAAGAAGCCAGGGGCCAAGTAGCTCACATTGTCAATGCGTTCCAAAAAGAGCCTTTTCCCCGTGTCATTGTATACCACACAGGCGTTACGATTTTTAATTAAGAAGTATTCCTTGGCGTCCGATTCATTCTGTCCTTTCGCTTTGATGATTGTCACGATTTGGTCAGATTCGAGATTGATCGATTTGCCATTGGAGAAGATCAGAGAGTTACCACTTGTGGCACCCAAAAATACAGCCGACTCCCCGACTAGATTAACTGAGTCCAGATTGGTACTTGGATTGCCACCGATGGTTTTTGGAAAGACAGACCATTTTTCATCCTGCTTGATAGCGATCCACGCCGAGTTGTATCTGACATCCTCATAAAGTTGCAGGTTCTCTTCTTCATCAGCATCTTGAAGTATCCTATAGCCGAATGGTTGCTTCAGCAACCAGCCACTAGGCATTGGCGAAATTTGATGATTCCGCCACGGCACGATCTCATTTAATTCAGTATCCAGGATAGCCTCAAAGTCATCCATAGCTACAAACAAATACTGATCTCTAAGAAGCTCAACATCATCGTATTTGAAGTCAGGTGTGAAGGACTTGCGGTCAGCTAATTGCGCTAGCTGATCTACTGCTGCTACCGCAAATCGCCGATCCTGCTCAACAATCCAATAAGGCCCCTCAGTATAGATATCATCATAGGTAGGTGGGATAAGTACTTCTCCGAAAATAGAAGTCAGCCCAGCTTTGTCGTTATCATAGATGACGAAGAATTGGTTGTTGGGAAATGTGATTTCGTCATACCCACCCGTGAGAACTACCTCGCCACTTTTATGAACCACGATCAACTCTGTATCTGTTGAGACCAGTAAGTACCCTGCTCCAAGATCCTCCACGGTACTATAGTCTCCCATGTAGATAGTCGTTCCAGTGCGGTTGATAATCTTAGGCAGGCCCTCATTACTTACAAGCAAATAGTCCGATCTGATCTCACCGCAGAGATAATCTTCATAAACCGTCTGGTATTTTGGTGGATAAATCTCCTGGCCGGTATAGTTGATAAACCCATATGCCTCGTCTTCATATATAGTGAGTAAGGGGATACCGTCTAGCTGAGAAGAACGCGTTAGGGAATCCTGATAGGGCGCAAAGTAAGTTGAGAGACTTGTGTTAGCCGACCCTTTATTGAGTTGATATAGACGGTTGACCACTCGGCGATTCCAGGCTGATTCTGGGTAGGCATCTATGAATTTGGTTAGCCCTGCTGTGGAGTTGTCAGCAGCCATGATCTCGAGTATTCCGAGCTCAGCTTTTTTCCGGTAGGGAGTGCTTGGAAAATCTTTGAGGAACTGGCTGAATGCCGCCAGAGTATTGCCGTTTGTTTTTTCTTCAAACAGGAGTTGTTCATATCGAGCTCGGGCATCAGATACCTCCAGCGCCGCTGGGTAATCCTCAAAAAACTGCTCGTACGCTTGCCAAGTATGCACCTGAGTGACATT
>JAVKDO010000109.1:0-8412 GCA_040222235.1 Cyclobacteriaceae bacterium | reverse complement strand
TGATCAAGGTACTCGCGACTGGGACAGGTCCAGCTGGGAGATGCATCGCGGCAAAGTGACTGAGATTACCGAGTCTAATTATGATACGGAGATCATTAGGAAGGATGATGAGTTCATAGACAAGGTCCAATTGAGAGACGCAGGCTTCTCCATAGAAAGAAGGTTTGAGCGCATCAAGGGGCGATGGTACCTGGTCTACTATGAGAAAGTTGACCTGTAGTGTCCGGCGGTTGGACATTGGCCATTACAAAACCCACTTATTCTTGATATCATTCTGTTTCTTATTTGTTTAGCAACATCTTTGCTGGCTTTTAGAAGAATACATGGCAACCCATTCTCATCAGCAGTTTTTTAAGCAAGTCAATGCATACTTCGATAAAGTGTATGTCGTGACTATCCCTAGGCTGAAAGAGCGACAGGAGCACATGACTGAACTTCTTGATGGTCTTGACTTTGAGTTTGTGCATGGTGTAGACAAAACGGATCTCACACCTGAGATGATCTCATCAGTGTATGATTTCGCAGCACATCAAAAATTGGCGAGATATGAATCCGGGGCATTGCGGAAGGGCCAGGTCGCTTGTGCACTCAGTCACCTTGAGGTCTACAAAAAGGCCATTGACAACAATCACCAGACAATTCTGATCTTAGAGGATGATATTGATTTCATCGAGGAGGCAATATCACAGTTCAAAATCTTTTTTGACAAACTACCAAAAGATTGGGAGTTTGCTTATTTGGGATACTGGAAAAACGAAAAGCCACCACGAACCGCTTGGTTGAAGCAGGGTCTCTACCTGGCATTAAGTTTTTTAGGCATGCATAAATGGTCGGCCACAAGGATAAAGAATACTTATCCTAAGCTTGTTAATACCCATGTACAGCGCGCAGGCAATCATGAAGGTGCCTATGCCTATGCAATAACCCTGGAAGGCTGCAAGAAACTTATTGAGTTTAATCAACCCATAAAGCTGAACGCTGATCACTTGTTTTCCCATCTCATCACCAACAGACTCTTAGTTGGGTATCTTTCAACGCATAAGTTTTTTGGGCATCAAACGAAAGGTATTTCTCAGACTTTCAATTCTGAAACAAGGCGCTAGTTTCATGGCATGAGCCAAGTCAACAGTGGATTCAATGTTTCACGTCACTGAGAAAGAATAATGTGCAACTTGCCGCCTTTAGAAGTGTCTGATATCGGACGGTGCTGGTTTCAGTCGAACAATGCAAGCCGACTCTTATTCTATAAGTCGTTGATTACCAGAGCGTAAATTGCTGGTATGCTAATTGACTTGGGAAGTCTGTAAATTCAGCATCATGATTAGAAACCTCTTTCTGGTAAGCATTCGCAATCTTAAGAAACAGCGATTTTATTCTATTCTCAATATTGCAGGCCTGGGTACTGCCTTGGGGGTGTTTCTGTTACTTTGGCTGTATATAGAGAAGGAAGTATCCTATGACACATTCCATCCCGACGCAGATCGACTGTATCGTGTGGACCAGACATTTATTTGGGGGGATGCCTATGAACGCTTTGGGTCTACTGGTCCTGCAGTTGCGCCAGCAGTACTTGCCAATGTACCGGGAGTAGAAGCCGTGACCAGAATTATGACACCCAATACTTCTTTAGTCTCGGTCGACAAAGGGGGGCAGAAAGTGTCCTTTGAGGAGCTACACTTGTTAGCTGCTGACTCCACCTTCTTTGATATGTTCAGCTTTGATTTCCTATCGGGAAATGCATCAACAGCGCTTCATCAACCTAATAGCGCGGTGATCACTGCAGCAATAGCTCAGAAATACTTCGATACTAATGACGCACTAGGTCAAATCTTAGAGATCACAAACGGTGATGACACTCGATCCTACAGAGTTACTGGTGTGATGCAAGACACACCTTCCAATATGCATTTTCGGTTTGATATCCTGACAAGCCTGAGTTCCTATGAGAACGTCAAAAGAATGCAATGGAGCTGGATTTGGTCCGGGTTCGCCACTTACGCGCTCTTGTCTGATGATGCGAACGTGTCTCAAGTGGAGAAGACATTATTTGAACTGCCCTCACATGAAGCCGAAGCTTCTTTGATGCGCGTGTATGGGCAAACTTTCAAGGAGTATACTGAGAGCGGTAAGGATTGGAATCTCTTCCTAATGCCGATCCAGGATATTTGGCTCAAGTCTGCGCATTCACCCAACCGACTAGGGCCAGTCAGTGATATCAAATATGTGTACCTGTTTGGTGTGGTAGGGCTTTTAATATTAGTGCTGGCATGTGTCAATTACACCAATATGGCTACAGCGCGCTATGCAGGACGTCTGAGAGAAGTAGGAGTTCGCAAATCGCTAGGTGCCAACAAGCAGACCCTCATGATCCAGTTTATGATGGAGTCTTTGATTTTGTCAGGACTAGGGGTACTTCTAGCCATAGGCCTAACGGAAATCTCATTACCCTACTTCAATTATACTTTTGAAAACGACCTGTCGCTCTCCATTCTTGATAAGCCGTACCTATTGCTGGTTATCGTATCCATGGCGGTCATTACAGGTGCGATGAGTGGTATTTATCCTTCATGGATGATTGCGAAAATAGGGCCTGTCAAAGCACTCAAAGGAAAGCTAGAGACAACAAAGGGTGGCATTCAGCTCAAGAACTCTTTAGTGGTATCCCAGTTTGCGATATCGATCGGACTTGTCATCCTCAGTATATTGGTCTACCGACAACTTGATTTTCTGCAAAGTAAGGGCTTAGGTTTTGATCAGAATAACCTAATAGTAATATCCCAGTCGCAGCGGCTCGGTCAGAAGCAGGAAGCCTATCTCGAATCTATTAAGACTTTGCCTTTGGTAAAGCAAGCGTCCAGGTCAGAGAGTGCCCCACCAAGTGTGTGGAACAGCGATCACTTTACCAGTCCAGATACAGAGGCTGGAGAGATTCCTATATCGTATATCGTCGCGGATGAGAACTATGCTCCAACCCTGGGTGTGGAGTTGATCCAAGGCCGCTTTTTTGGAGAAGACTATGGTGCTGAGACGGAGAATGTAATTATCAATGAGAAGACTGCCGAGGCACTAGGTTGGGACCTCTCAGAGGACTTGATCAATCGTAAAGTGGTCTATACGCCAAGTGAAACTCGATTTAATGTGGTCGGCGTAATGAAGGATTTTCATTTTTCTTCGCTCAACTCACCAATTGCCCCACTGATGTTCTTCAACTATGGCGCCAGAATTTATACACGAAATGTTGACTATATCTCCATCAGGCTACAATCTGATATGGATGGACAACAACTCTCGGGATTGCTCAGTGATATGGAGGCTCGGTGGAAGGATATGGATTCATCATTACCCTTCCGATATAGATTTACGGACGAGGCATTCTTTGCCAGCTTTGAGTCAGAAAAGCGTTTAGGACAATTACTCAACTTCTTCACCATTCTCGCCATCATGATTGCTAGTTTGGGGCTATTTGGGCTCGCGTCATTTGCTGCTGAGAAGCGTGCGAAGGAAATAGGAATCCGTAAGGTGTTGGGAGCTAATGTGGTACAGCTAGTGATGATGCTGTCCCGCGATTTCACCAAGCTCGCACTTTATGCGATGCTCATAGCAGGTCCATTAGCTTGGTTTCTGGGTAATGAGTGGTTGGCGCATTTTGAATACAGGACTAGCTTCTCATTAGACATATTCCTGATTGCAGCAGCACTTGGGCTTTTGACGGCTTTTCTTGCTGTTCTTTATCAGTCGATTAAATCTGCTACCGCAAATCCCGTGAACGTGCTGAAGGATGAATGATTACCACACTAAGACAGGTGTGAAATAATCATGGCTTGAAGTTGGTCAGGCACAAATGGCTTGGATAAACAATCGTTCATTCCTCGCGCCACCACGCTATCTTTTTCTGCTATGGGAGTAGAGGCGGTAATCGCGATGATAGGCACGGTTACACCTGCTTTGCGCAATTCTTCACAGGCTGTGTAGCCATCCATTTCTGGCATATGAAGATCCATCAAGACAAGATCATGTCCGTCATATTTGGCAACTACTTCTGTTCCTGTCACTGCCACATCTACCTGCATGCCCCACTTTTCGAGAAGCTTCCGAGCCACAAGTACGTTGAGTTTATTATCCTCCGCTATGAGGACGCGCTTGTGAAGTAGTATATCAGATTTGGCCAAACTAGATTTTTTGTCTCACCCTAAGGTAAGCCGAGATCATCATTCACACAACGGTTTGTGAGAAAAGCTGAGGCGCTCATAAGGATTTTGACCTAATGTCAAATTTGATGCACCAGCATTTTTAAGAGTTAATCGTGGTTTTAGGCTTTTGCTCGGCTAAGGCAATATGTTTAGCCATTTTGGCGTAGAGTTCGTCAGGGACAAAAGGCTTGGTGATATAGTCATCCATACCACTCTGTAGTACCTTTTCGCGCACTTCCATAAGTGCTGATGCCGTCAAAGCCACGATGGGAACTGTCACACCAGCCGTTCTCAGCCGGACGCATGTCGTATAGCCATCCATCTCGGGCATTTGCAGATCCATGAGTACAAGGTCATGATCCTTGTACTTCTCCAAAGCTTCAAATCCACTTTCTGCCACATCTACGATAGCGTTCCATTTTTCTAAATAACGTGTCGCTACGAGAATGTTCATTTTGTTGTCTTCTACCAGTAGGATCTTCTTATTAGTGAGTAAGCCTTCTTCAGACTTTTCGGCTTTGGATAGCTTCACTTCTTCATCAGCTGTGCTCAGATCAAATTTTTGTACGAATGAAAATCTTGATCCTACCCCTTCCTGGCTACTTACTCGTATTTCACTTCCCTGGAGATTCAATAGTTTTTTTGTTATCGCCAGGCCAAGTCCAGTACCTCCATGTATTCTAGTGGTGGAGCTACTAGCTTGAGTGAAAATATTGAAAATGCTACGCTGCTTATTTGCAGGTATGCCTATGCCGGTATCCTCTACAGCAAACTCAAGCGTCACCACGTGCTGGCTAATATTGAGACATTTCACCTCCAATGTTACTTTGCCCTGCTTGGTAAACTTTATGGCATTGTTGAGCAAGTTGGATATGACCTGCGTAAGGCGCAGACGATCACAAGAAACGTATTGTGGAGTGTTTTCATCTATATCAAGCTTTAATTCTACCTGTGAATCCCTTTCAACACTCTTGCTATATGAGTCGAAAAGCTCATTCAAAGTCTGGTGCAGATTAGTATGTACCCGCTCAAACTCCACCTTGCCAGCATCAATTTTTGTAAAATCTAGTATGTCGTTGATTAGCAGCAGGAGATTCTGTGCTGAATACTTTAGTGATTTGAGATTTTCGAATTGCTCACTACTCACCTTCAATAAGTTGGCCATTCCGATCACCGCGTTGAGAGGGGTGCGGATTTCATGCGACATGGTAGATAGAAAATTGGTTTTTTCCACAGCGGCCTGCTCAGCCTCGTGAAGCGCAGACTTATGAGACTTGGCAAACCGAAAAGACAAGATCAAGGACTGCATAAAGAAGAACGTGATATAGCTAGAGAATATGAGCAGATTATTCTTGGTAAAGAAGCCCAGATAGGCCAGTATATCATAGCTGAATGAAAGGACAATCGCTGCAGCGCTAAATAGGGCGATTAGTGCACCATCTCGGCTGTTTTGGACTGCTTTTACATACGTGTAGAAGAAGTAGGGTATGGTAACGAGAATAACGGCGAAGAATGGAATCAGAAGTTGTGTGAAATAGTATGCTGGGAAGAATAGGGTCACCAAAAAGAAGGCAAGACAGGCACCTGCGGCAGCTCGGAAATAGTTTTTGTTGAACTCCTTGGGGTATAGGAAGTAGTTGTACGCAACGAATAGAACACCTGACAAGAACAGCGTGGCATATTCCAGTCGGATGGCCATTCGCCACGGTATCTGCTCGAATAGATAATGAAGGCTATAGTTCTTTGCCCCGATGATCCTGTAACTGTAGGTGATACAAAAAAGTGAGAACAGGAGCATGGAAGCTTCATTTCTCCCGAAGAGGTACAGGCCAAGGAAGAATAAGCCGCCCATGAGCAGACAACCCATCAGAACATAGTCATAGGCGTTGTTTTCAAGATAGAGGCGATCCATGACTTTTGACGAACTGATCAAGAGGGGTTCTCTAATCCCTCCTTTAGAGTGATCAAAGTTGCTTACCTGGATGGATAAGAGCATCGTATCGTTCCTAGGAATAAATGGTATGCTTTGGGGTTTCCAGAAGGGGACATGGTCATCTTTGCTGGTGGCGACAAGACCATTTCGCCCAATAAGTTCACCATCAACAAAGAGTGAATAGGAGGAATAGATATCAGCCATACCGAAGGCTAATTCTGATTTTCCAACGACTTGCTCTGGCAAAATGATATAACACTGAAAGGTGCCGTACCCGAATGGACTGATGGTCTTATCCTTTAGCTGCTGTTCTTTCCAGATAAATGGAAAGTCGACGAGTGCAGCGTCGATAGGTGAACCTGTGGTTAGCTCCTGCCACCGAAAGAAGACTTCACCGCTTCCTTCAGTGATTTCATCAAAATTCGCTGAACGAAGATCCCAAATGCCCTCTTTAAGACCCTGCTGCGCTCGTAGCAAACTGCTCGATAAAGTGAGGAGGATACAGGTTAAAAGAATTGGGTATCTCATATGTGGGCAAGGCTATGAATACAACCTGCGCGATTTCGACTGAGTGAATTTAGTCAAAGGAACCGAATCTATTTCTTGAGGGGAATCAAAAAATCCCGCGATAGCGGGATTTGATTTATTTGTTTGAGGAAGATGATTAAGCCAATACTGACTTCATAATTGCTCCTATATCTGCCGGTGAGCTCACCACATTGATACCGCACTCCTCCATGATAGCCATCTTAGCGGCTGCTGTATCATCTTTACCACCGATGATAGCCCCAGCGTGACCCATTCTTCTGCCGGGAGGGGCAGTCTGTCCAGCGATGAACCCAACTACAGGCTTCTTGTTACCATTTTCTTGTACCCATTTAGCTGCCTCAGCCTCATAGTTACCACCAATCTCACCGATCATGACGATTCCATCAGTCTCAGGATCTTCCATCAGCAATTGTACTGCCTCTTTTGTAGATGTACCGATGATTGGGTCACCACCAATACCGATCGCGGTGGAGATGCCTAGCCCTGCTTTTACTACCTGATCAGCAGCTTCATAGGTCAATGTACCAGACTTAGACACAATTCCAATTCTCCCATGCTTGAAGACAAAGCCTGGCATAATACCTACCTTAGCTCCATCAGGAGTGATTACACCTGGACAGTTTGGCCCTACTAGCGTAGAGTTGTGAGACTTCACGTATCGCTGAGCAGCAATCTTGTCCTTGACAGGAATGCCTTCTGTAATGGTGATGATCACTTTAATGCCAGCATCAGCCGCTTCCATGATCGCATCTGAAGCGAATGCCGGAGGGACGAAAATGATCGATACATCAGCGCCAGTAGTTTCTACAGCATCGGCTACCGTATTGAATACAGGCTTTTCTAAATGCTTCTGGCCGCCTTTACCGGGTGTCACACCACCTACGACATTGGTGCCATATTCTATCATTTGGGAGGCATGAAAAGTGCCTTCACTGCCTGTAAAACCTTGTACAATGACTTTGGAATTCTTATTGACGAGTACGCTCATGTTGTTTGAAATCGTTTGCCGCAAAACTAGGTCAAATGCTGGAATAATGAAACGGTATGTTGAGCTTAGGAATAGGTCGACCTTCAAACACCAGAAAGAATTAGTTCATATGCCAATGGATTTTTCAAAAAGGACTTAGCCTTCGGTTAAGCCGGCTTCAATTGTTTGCTCCGTAATCTACAAGCCTCATCTCAAGATTGTTCGGAGAGCTAAAGAAGTGGGTGCGCATTAATACAAGACCCACCTCATTTGAGTAGAGATAACTATTGTACCTGGTTCCATGCTGATAGTCTGGTAGAACGGACTCGATGGTACCTGTGTAACTGAAGCATTCAAACTGACCTGCCGGAACGGTCACTGAAGTTGTTGCGCTTTCTAAAGAGTAAGTTCCTACTGCGATGATATTGTCCCCATGGCCAAAGCTTTTAGTGACCTCCACCTCATCATCAAGCGTGAACAGGATATCTCTAAAAGGGTAGGTATAAATCGACATGGCAGAATCGAAGAGCAGATCTCGTCTCGGGTTGCCTAGATAAGTGCCATTTCTGATAAGATATCTCCTACCGGAAATCAGTGTATCACCTTCGATAAACAGACTATCTCTTAAGTTATAACCCCCATTATTCACCTCGCTAATATGAGTGCTTTTTTTGAGTTACTTCAAGCTGGTGGCAGATGCGGTGGGTGTTGCCTGGTAATATGGGTTCATTTTTGGGGCAGGTCTATCTATGAGACAGGCTTTTATTCTGGTT
>JAVKDO010000108.1:0-91148 GCA_040222235.1 Cyclobacteriaceae bacterium | reverse complement strand
CGTCTCCCAAGAGCCATTTCTCGATTATCCTACAACAATTTCGAAAATCGGTTTCAAGGGAGTGAGGCTAACACACAAACCGGAGTATTTAATCTCATCTTTACTTATTGATGCGATTCTTTCTGCCACGCAGCAAATATTTGATAAATCAGAATTCACAACTTTTGATAGCTTTCGATTCTCTGAATCAGTTACCTCAGAGTTTCTAGAACTCACGTTTTCTATATTCAATGAAAGTGAGGGCTTTTCAATTATCAAATCAAACCTAAGTTGGTTGACAGATATCGGGGACATTCGCCTGAATAATATCGCCTATTGCAGGTTTGACCGAGAGGCAATTTTTTTAGAGAACATTCAATTTGAGTTTCTTTTAAACGGCAATTGGATTCCTTGGGGTGGCTTATCTGATGGCACCAAGAGACTATTCCTAATAGTAAGTGAGATTTTCATGTCTAGTAATGATGTTTTTTTGTTAGAAGAACCCGAACTAGGTATCCACCCCCACCAGCTATCCAAATTGATGGCCTTCATCAAAGAAAGATCGAAACACCAACAGATCATACTGACTACCCACTCTCCTCAAGTACTAGATGTGTTGGATAAGGATGAATTAGACAGTATCATTTTATGTGAAATGACCGAAGAAGGCTCCAAACTTCGACATCTCGCTGATAAGGAAAAGAAAAAAGCAATCCACTATATGGAAAATGAAGCTTTCCTAAGCGATTACTGGCGGTTCTCCGATCTCGAAAAAGTTTAGACTACATGAAGATAGGATTAGTTGGTGAGCATCCCAATGACTCAGACTGTATAGAAAACCTATTGAGCAGGTACTACGACCATGAGTATTTCAAGTTGATTAGGCAAGTCACTGGGAGTCAACTTGATGAGAAGAATAACACAAAGCTCAAGAGACAGATTCGGCTAGAGTATGAATGGGAGAAGCCCACTGTTGTCATTTTTATAAGAGATTTGGATGCAACTAGACAGTCTTCCGATTATCAACAAAAGCGCAATTTCAGAAATCAGTATTTTGCCGATTTTAGAAGTGTAGTAGATGGAAAAGCACTGTTCTTGCTTCATATCTATGAGCTAGAAGCCCTGTTGCTCGCTGATTTGGATACAGTCAATGATCAGCTTGGCACTCAGATCACAATTGATGTTGCTCCCGAAGAAGTGGTAGAGCCGAAGGAGTGGCTTGAAGAGGCTACCGAAAAGAAATATAACTCTTCCAAAAACCCAAGACTCTTTAAGGAGTTAGACCTCAAACGCCTAACAGCCAATTGCGGCTATTTTCGTCGTTTTATCAAAGACTTTGAAACCCAATTGAATTGAACACCTTCCAACCCTACCTTACCAAACTTGGCGAGACCATTGAAAATGAACAATTCGGAAAGCATCCAAAGGAGCTATACGAGCCTATTCGCTACATTCTCAAGCTTGGGGGCAAACGGCTGAGACCCATGCTAGCCCTCCTGGCTTATCAACTAGGCAAGGATGACTGGGAGTCCATACTTAAGCCAGCCGTAGCAGTGGAGGTATTCCACAACTTCACCCTGATGCATGATGACATCATGGATCAGGCCCCCATCCGCCGTGGACAGCCCACTGTTCACGAGCATTGGGATGAGAATATCGCCATCCTCTCTGGGGATGCTATGCTGGTGAAGGCCTATGATCTGTTACTTGAGGTTGACCCGTCGACGCTTCCTGCTATCATCCGAATGTTCAACAAATGTGCGCTAGAAGTATGCGAGGGCCAGCAGATCGACATGAACTTCGAGCAGCGATCAGATGTCACTGTCGACGAGTACCTTGAGATGATCCGGCTCAAGACAGCCGTACTACTCGGCATGAGTCTACGACTAGGTGGCACATTAGCAGGGCTACCGCAAAAAGATACCGAACGGCTCTGCACTTTTGGTGAGAAAATTGGTGTAGGCTTCCAGCTTAAGGATGACCTACTGGATGTTTTTTCTGATCAGGAAAAGTTCGGTAAGCAGGTAGGTGGTGATATCATTTCTAATAAGAAGACCTTTCTATTGATTAATGCCTTGAAGTCGGCAGAAGGAACAACAGCCAAAACCCTAGCTGCCTGGATAACCAAAAAGGACTTTGACAAAGAGGAGAAAGTGCAAGCCATAAAGGAGGTTTACGAACAACTCTCCATTAAGCAATTGACAGAAGAAGCCATTCAAAGTTATTTTGACGAGGGCTATGAAGCACTCGCCGCAATCGACATTTCTGATAAGCGAAAGGCGCCTCTCAAAGAATTCGCAGACTACCTATATCACAGAGACAAATAGCCCATGTCATATACCCTGATCATCATCATTATAACTGTCGCCATTGGTGC
Source organism: Cyclobacteriaceae bacterium (assembly GCA_040222235.1). Classification (GTDB taxonomy): domain Bacteria; phylum Bacteroidota; class Bacteroidia; order Cytophagales; family Cyclobacteriaceae; genus UBA6059. The sequence goes on along the minus strand of JAVKDO010000108.1, from coordinate 88,792 downwards.
TGCGGCCTGGAATAAGCCGGACCTGTACTCTGGTTTCATGTTCAATCCCTACCAGATTTCGAAAAATGGTCAAGCATATCGCTTTCTCAGCTCTGGCTTTATACATGATGGCTGGGTACATCTCGGCTTCAACATGTTCACCTTTTACTTTTTCGGTAGAAATGTGGAGCAGATCTATACCTATGTTCTTGGCAGCTCCGGACCTATCGTTTTTGTAGTGATGTACTTATCGGCAATCGTAGTATCTGATCTTCCGAGCTACTTCAAGCATAAGGATTTTCAAGGCTACAATTCGTTAGGCGCTTCTGGGGGCGTCAGTGCAGTGGTTTTTAGTAGTATCCTGTACATGCCATTGAGTGACGTCTGCCTTTATGGATTCATTTGTTTGCCGGGGTTTGTTCTTGGCATTCTGTATATCATCTACTCGGTATATCAGGGCAAGTCCATGTCTGACAACATCAATCACCAAGCCCATCTGATTGGAGCACTCTTTGGTGCGATTTTCAGTCTGATTGTCAGCCCTGGTGCACTATCTGCTTTTATAGAACAGATAAGTACTTACAGAATATTCTGATCTCATAGATAACATTATTTTTGCAGCCTCGTTTGCTGTAAAAACGCGTTATAGATGAAGGCCCTACCCCTTTTTGTTGTTCTATTTGTACTCCTGACAATCCTTGCCGGCTGTAAGGATGAGGAAGACAACAATTCGGTGGTTGGTACTTGGAATGTCGTCACTCATGGGGTCGAACAGGTGCGGGGTGATGAAGTGATATTTGAAGCTACCTACTTTGAAACTGGGATCTACCAGTTCAATAGTGATGGTACTGGCTTTGTTCTACTCGACGTACCCGTCATAGGACTCCCCACCGATCAGGATATTTTCTGGGAAGAAGATAGCGTTGGGCGAATTACAATTGACTATAACGACGGTTCCTCGGTTCATCGGTTCGATCCCAGTTACAGAGGTGAGATTCTGTTACTTCAAGGCAGCCAATTTTCCGGCACTATAGGAAATTTTCTGATTACCAACTCAGAGATACTTTACCGGAAAAACTGAGAATTCGCTAACTTTAATATAAACCGTTGGCAATATGTTGAGAAAAGTAATGCTAGGATTGGCAATCATATTGCTGGTCTCGTGTCAGGAAGAAGCCGAAGAACCATCAGTCTCGATAGTCGGTGACTGGGAAGTTTCAATCTTTCAGGTGTTATCCATAGAGGGGGCTGACGTGCTTGAAAGTAAGACGTTACAAGATATTGGTCAGTTCACTCTAAATGAAGAAGGCACAGGAACCGCTACTTTCAAAACCTTTGAGCCCTTTGGATTCACCACTAGCCAACTCAAATGGTCTCTCAAAGATGATGTAGTAGCGTTAGTGTTTTCGTCTATTGACGTTCGCACCTTTGAGATTAACCTATCAGTAGATCAAAATCATCTGGCTTTGACTGAGATGATCACAGAAGAAGAAACCGACCAAAGGCCACATCAATTTCAAATGACGACCATTCAGCTTACTAGAAGGTAACAAAAAAACCATGATCCTTTCGAATCATGGGTCTCTGTAAACTTTATTGATTTTGCTTAAGCCTCAGCAGGAACGACAGATACGAAAGATCTGTTTTCTCTTCCCTTCTTAAACTCTACAGTACCATCAGTGAGGGCAAACAATGTATGATCTCTACCAAGACCAACATTAGGGCCTGGGTGATGCTTTGTTCCACGCTGACGTACGATGATATTACCAGCTATGGCAGCTTGACCACCAAATATCTTTACACCAAGTCTTTTACTATGCGACTCTCTTCCGTTTCTAGAACTACCGACTCCTTTTTTGTGCGCCATGGCTTATTCTTATTTAATGTCTTCAATTAATACTTTAGAGAACTCCTGTCTGTGACCGTTCTTCTTCTTGTATCCTTTTCTTCTTTTCTTTTTGAAAACGATGACCTTATCATCTTTTCCATGACCAAGTATCTTACCAGAAACCTTCGCTCCTTTGATAGTAGGTTGCCCTACTTTGATCTTGCCATCATCATCTACTAGCAGCACATTATCAAACTCGACCGCCGCTCCTTCATCACCTTCTAACCTAGGTGTGTAAACGTACTGGTCTTTAGAAACTTTGAACTGCTTACCAGCGATATCAACAATTGCGTACATATAGCTTTTCGTATTACTTCTCCAAAAATGGAATGCAAAGATAGGTTAATAGTCTAAATATTCAAACCCTACCCACTATAACAACCCCTTAAAAAGTTTTTTAAAATATTTTGGCCTCCGTTCACCTCGGTATACGCGCCAAAATCCTAGAAGTTAAGATTGTATTAATCTTTCATTGCCCCCTTACATTCAGTGCTTTATGGCCCAAAATCCAACCGACTTTTTCACTCCTCTCAGACCATTTTGGAGCTTTGATTTTTAGTCCTCTTTTTATAATATTTGTAGCACTCGACTGAAGAAAATTGCTCTTTTCTTTCTGGTCAGACTCCTAGAAAATACATGCCAGCTATGAAACAAACAGCGGAATCACTCAGTTCGCTTGGTGATAATGCTTTGTCCTATGATAAAGCTCTTTTGGGAGAGGTAATTGAAGTAATTTGTAATAGTGTAAATACAATAGATTAAATGAGCCACGAAGTTGAATTAGAGGAGCCAATACTAAAAGAGAATAAAGACCGATTCGTCATCTTTCCCATTCAGCATTCTGATATCTGGGAATATTATAAAAAAGCGGAGGCCAGCTTCTGGACTGCCGAAGAAATAGACTTGGGTCAAGACCTTAAAGATTGGGTTAATCTCAATGATGGTGAGCATCATTTCATCAAGCACGTACTTGCCTTCTTTGCAGCAAGCGATGGGATCGTTAATGAGAACCTAGCGGAGAATTTTGTTTCTGAGGTACAGTATACGGAAGCCAAATTTTTCTATGGTTTCCAGATAGCCATTGAGAACATACATTCTGAGACTTACTCATTACTAATAGATACCTACGTAAAGGATCCGGTAGAGAAGAGCACGCTCTTCCACGCCATCGAGACTATGGATCTTGTAAAGAAAAAAGCAGAGTGGGCACTAAGGTGGATTGACAAAGGAAGTTTCGCTGAAAGACTAATTGCTTTTGCAGCCGTAGAAGGAATTTTCTTCTCAGGCAGCTTTTGCTCTATCTTCTGGTTGAAGAAAAGAGGCCTGATGCCTGGACTTACGTTCTCTAACGAATTAATCTCACGTGACGAAGGCTTACACTGTGACTTTGCTTGTCACCTTTACACACAGCACATAAAAAACAAGCTTCCCGAAGAAACTGTAATCGAGATCATTCGTGATGCAGTAGCGCTTGAGCAGGAGTTTGTATCGGAAGCCCTTCCGGTAAGACTCATTGGCATGAACTCAGACTTGATGTGTAAGTATATTGAGTTTGTTGCCGATAGGTTGCTACAAGAATTAGGATGCCCAAAAATATACAACGCTACCAACCCATTCGATTTCATGGAAATGATCTCACTTCAAGGAAAAACCAACTTTTTTGAGAAGCGTGTAGCAGAATACCAGAAAGCAGGCGTTTTGAATAGCGACGCTGACAATGACTCACCAAAATTCTCGCTTGACGAAGATTTTTAGACCCTATTAAACCCATAAGAGCAAAATGTTTGTAATAAAAAGAGACGGAAGACGCGAATCAGTAAAATTCGATAAAATCACAGCACGCATAGACAAGCTATGCTACGGTCTAAACATGCAGTTCGTAGAGACCATTGATATCGCCAAGAAGGTGATTGATGGAATCTTTGACGGTGTGACGACCCAAGAATTGGATAACCTGGCAGCTGAGACCGCTGCTTCGTTGACAACTAAGCATCCTGACTATGCGACATTAGCAGCACGTATAGCGATCTCCAATCTGCACAAGACTACTAGTAAGTCCTTTTCTAGTACCATGAAAAGGCTTTACACCTACATCGACCCCAAAACAGGGGAGAATGCGTCATTGGTTGCTACCGACGTGTATGGAATTATCAAAAAGAATGCAGCGCTGCTCGACTCTAGCATTATTTACGATAGGGACTTTAGCTACGATTATTTTGGCTTCAAGACATTAGAACGCTCTTATTTAATGCGTCTTGACGGTAAAGTAGTAGAACGTCCTCAGCATATGCTGATGCGCGTGGCTGTAGGTATTCACAAAGAAGATATTAAAGCAGCGATAGAGACCTACCACTTGCTCAGTGAGAAGTGGTTCACACATGCTACCCCCACACTCTTCAACGCAGGTACGCCTAAGCCACAGCTTTCTTCATGCTTCTTGCTAACCATGAAGGACGATAGCATCGATGGTATCTATGATACATTAAAGCAGTGCGCTAAGATTTCTCAATCTGCTGGTGGTATTGGTCTTAGCATTCACAATGTGAGGGCGACTGGCTCCTATATTAAGGGTACTAACGGCGTATCCAACGGTATCGTCCCAATGCTCCGCAACTTCGACATGACCGCAAGATATGTGGATCAAGGTGGTGGTAAGCGCAAAGGAAGTTTCGCGATCTATCTAGAGCCTTGGCATGCGGATATTTTCGACTTCCTCCAGATGAAAAAGAATCATGGTAAGGAAGAGCTCAGAGCCAGAGACTTATTCTACGCACTTTGGATTTCGGATCTGTTCATGAAGCGGGTTGAGGCTAATGAGGACTGGTCACTTTTCTGTCCTAATGAAGCTCCTGGCCTTGCTGACTGCTATGGTGAGGAGTTTGAGAAGCTGTACGAAAAGTATGAGAAAGAAGGTAAAGCACGCAAAACGGTAAAGGCCCAAGAGCTTTGGTTTGAAGTGCTTGAGTCTCAGATTGAGACTGGTACTCCTTACATGCTCTTCAAGGATGCTGCAAATAAGAAGTCTAACCAGAAGAACCTGGGAACCATCAAGTCTTCTAACCTGTGTACGGAGATCATCGAGTATACTGCGCCAGATGAAGTAGCCGTGTGTAACCTGGCCTCTATTTCTCTACCGAAATTCGTGACTGAAGATGGTCAGTTTGATCATGAAGCACTTTATAAGATTACTAAAGTAGCCACACGCAACCTCAACAAGGTGATCGATGTGAACTACTATCCAGTACCTGAAGCACAGAACTCTAACATGCGCCATAGACCTATCGGCCTTGGAGTGCAAGGATTGGCTGATGCTTTCGCATTGCTAAGATTGCCATTTGACTCAGCAGAAGCCAAGCAACTCAACAAAGAAATCTTCGAGACCATCTACTTTGGTGCGATGGAGACTTCAATGGAGATTGCAATTAATGAAGGCCCCTATGAGACCTTTAAGGGCTCTCCAGTGTCCAAAGGCATCTTTCAGTTTGACATGTGGGGTGTAACCCCAGACTCTGGTCGTTGGGATTGGACAGATCTTAAGCAAAAAGTGAAGAAAAATGGAGTGCGCAACTCATTGTTAGTCGCACCAATGCCAACCGCCTCTACCTCTCAAATACTGGGTAACAACGAGTGCTTTGAGCCTTATACATCAAACATTTACTCACGTCGAGTACTCTCTGGTGAGTTTGTGATTGTAAATAAGCACCTCATGAAGGATTTGATCAAGCTCGGCATCTGGAATGGCAGCATGAAAAACAGAATCATAGAGGCCAACGGCTCTGTTCAGGGAATTGCGGAGATTCCTGATGAGATCAAAGCGCTTTACAAGACAGTATGGGAAATCTCGCAGAAGAAAGTCCTCGAGATGAGTGCTGATCGCGGTGCTTATATCTGCCAGAGCCAAAGCTTGAACGTACATATGATCGACGCTAACTTCGGTAAGTTGACATCTATGCACTTCCATGCCTGGAAGCTTGGCTTGAAGACGGGTATGTACTACTTGAGAACTAAGGCCGCAGCTGATGCGATCAAGTTTACCGTAGAGAAGCAGCAAAAAGAACAACCTAAGTCGCAACAAGCGCAATCTGCACAGGAGGTGACTTCACAGCAGTCTCCCAATCAACAGGCGATCCAATGTTCGCTAGATGATCCAGACAACTGCGAGATGTGCGGTGGCTAAAATTTTGAATGTGAATTAATTGTTATGAAGCCCTGACTCTTTGAGTTGGGGCTTTTGTTTTCACTATTACCATTACGTCTTACTTTGAAGCGCGTCCACTAACTTTACCTACAGTATCGTTATGGCAAAGCTTCGTTTTCTTGTACTACTTGGGCTCACTATTGGAGTGTCCATCAAACTCAGCGCCCAGCGCCACCCAGTCTATGGTCTATCTGGCCACTACGGCTGGATCATCCCACACTCAAGTGAACTCCAAGCCATATCTCAATCTGCTCCCATAGGCTTACAACTGGACTGGAGCAGGGTCAAAACCTCGGAAAGGGCTTGGGACAGCTGCAACTGCTACAGTCAGACAGGTCTCGCATTCAACTACTTCAACTATCAAAACCCCGATCAACTCGGAAGCTCCTACAATCTCACCTATTTCGCTGAGCCCTATCTTTCCTATCGGAAAAGACTGTTTTTCAGTCTTCGGGCTGGTGCGGGCATAACCTACCTAAATCGAGTACACGACCCAATTGATAATCCAGAAAACACTTTCTACAGCTCCCCGGTCAGCTTCTTGCTGGTAATTGGGCCTAATGCCAATTATCGCCTAACGGAAAAGGTTACGCTAATGGGAGGTCTCCACTACAACCATATTTCTAACGGCGGAATGAAACAACCCAACAAGGGGATGAATTTTCCAACAATGACCGTCGGGGTGAAATACCTGCCTAAGCCGCTCGACTTGCAGGTTCGAGAGAAAAGAAATGACCAGAAAGGTCAACTCGGTGGTTACGTACGGTTTTTTAGCACATTGCCGGAGGTTGATCTGGATACTACTTCGAATGTTGACAATAGTCGTGAGGTATTGTTGGGGCTCTCAGTTGGGGTACTGTATCATATCACACATACCAATGCCTTCAATGTGGGCGTTGAGGTGATCAGAGATGGCTCCTATGCCCGTACAGCTGAAATCACAGGTTCGGCCTATGACCCCTACCTCGTAGGGTTGCTAGTTGGCCATAATTTTGTCTTTGGAAAGCTCACCTTCAACCAGCAGATTGGCTGGTACGCTTATCGAAACTATCCTCCGATGGATCGTCAGTTCTATCAGCGATACGAGATACTCTATCGCTTAGGAGAGCAGTGGCAGATTGGCACTTCACTGATTGCTCACGGCCATGTAGCGGAGAACCTTGATCTAAGATTGGGGTACCTGATTCACTAAAAAACCATCTCCGCAGCTATCGCGAATAATGCTCCTAGCACACTGATCACCACCTTGGGCAGGCTCCAACTGTGCTCTGGGCTCGACTCTATAAAAATGGTGGTCGAGATATGTAAGAAGTTACCACTGACAAAGGCAAAAAGCAGGATGACACCATTTTCCGATAGGGGAATAAAATCCCCCGAAATGAGGCCAGCAGGACTCATCAATGAAAAAATCACCAACAGCACAACGGGTATCGTCCGCTTGCTAAACTCGCAAGTGAGTACTGACATCAATGCAAATGCAGCAGGCATCTTATGCAGTATGATCCCAAGTAAAAGTGCGCTAGAATCATGCTTTGAATGTAATGCCGATGGATGAGATATCAGCGTGCCCTCAAGAAAGGCATGAAGCGACAAGCCAATCATCAACATATAGATCGAGCCGGTAGAGTGATGATGATCATGCGTATGCTTGTGCATATGGCCATGCTCGACACCTGCTGTGAAAAACTCGAGAAAGTACTGGAAGAAGAATCCCAGAAGTACCATAATTCCGATGGTGCTGCCCTCTGTTGTAGAGTGAAAGAGCTCCGGCATGATATGGATGATGGTCACCGCAAAAAGGTAGGATCCGGCAAACACTAAGGGCATTTTGAGTTGCTGTCCTGTCAACTTGGGTAAGAGGTAGACAGCCAATCCACCAAAGAGGCTCGTCAAAAATAATATGAGGGTATTACTCAGCATTTTCTGGTAAGAAAAATAAGTCGCTCAGAAGTCTCTGCCATGTAGCCGCCTAGCCCATAGTCGCCGTATAGCTCAATGACTTCTAGTCCTGCACGCTCGAAATAGTTCAAAAACTCGGTTCGTCTAATGGCCTTCACTTTCTCTTGATAATGATATTCTGTTTGTGAATCATTAAAATGAATATCCTTAAGAATAAATTCCCCATCGTAGCTCTTTTTAATCAAAAATTCAATCCCCTCGACGCGCTTGACCTCTTCATGAACCAGATTGTTGATGACAACAAATGGATTGAGAAAGTCTAACAGAAAGTAGCCTGAGGCCTTGATTGAATTTGCGATCGCCCAAATGGCTTGTGCATGCTCTTCGTCTGTGTTGAAGTAGCCGAAACTTGTGAACAAATTCAAACCAAGGTCGAAACTATGATCCTTGTATTCTTCACGCATGTCATGCACATCAAATCTCAGTCGATCATTTTCGGATTTGCGGGCTTTCTTGATGTTTTCTGGAGAAAGGTCAATCCCTGTGACATCAAACCCTTTTTGGTTGAGATATATGGAGTGGCGCCCTTTGCCGCAAGCAATGTCAAGTACCTGGCTTTCTATGGGCATAGCCAACTTCTCGATTAGATTATCGATGAATAGCTGCGCATCTTCATAATCCCGATGACTATACAGTATATGATAGTACGGTGAATTGAACCACTCACCAAACCACTCCTTTCTATTCATGGATCACTCGACGTTAAGAAAATTCTTGATTCCGGCAGTGGCGTAGGTCTGCACTTCGCCTTCATCGTCGGAGTAGATCAAAAAGGCCTCTACGCCATCGAGTTTTTCAAGTACTTCCAGGCTTTTCTCATAGCCCATTACCATGAATCCGGTAGCATAGGCATCTGCTGACATGCAGTCATCTGCAAATACAGAAGCGCTCAACAAGGAATGCTCTACCGGAAATCCCGTAAATGGGCTAATGGTATGCGAGATCTTGCGCCCGTCCTTGACATAAAAATTTCGATAGTTGCCTGAAGTAGCTAGCGACTTATCCTCAAGATAGACAGTCGCCTTAAGTCTTCGCTGACTTTGTTCCACGTTGGGATCATCTATACCAATCAGCCAGTTTTTACCAGTGGAGTTCTTGCCTTTGCATCGAACTTCCCCGCCAATCTCCACCATGTAATTTGCGATTCCACGGCTCTCCAGGAATGCGCCTACAGCATCCACGCCGTACCCTTTAGCGATAGCACTAAAGTCGAGGTAGACAGCTGCGCTGTTTTTGGTTGCCCCCGACCCATCAAAAGTGACTTGATCAAATCCCACCAAAGTAAGTAGTGAATCGACGACAGCACTATCCAGCAAGTTTTGCTCACTCCCCGGTCCAAAGCCCCAAGAATTAACCAATGGCCCTACTGTCGGGTCAAAAGCACCGTTGGTTATTTCGTATATCTCTTTCGTCTTCGCGAGTATCGTCTTCAGAAACTCCGACTGGAAAGTGATGGCATTGCTATCGTTGAATAGACTAATCTCAGAATCTGGGATATACGTGCTCAGCGAATTGTTGAAAGCAATCAACAGGGAGTCCACTTCTGTTTGGTAACTAGTATTCTCAGCGTGTAGATACTTGATAGTATAGGGGATAGGCCCCATGGTAGTCCCTCCCAGGGTCACCATGGTAAGGTTGCTCGGCTGATTGGTAAACCTGACGACTAAAATAATAAGTACACCAAGGATCAGCGCTCCGGCTACCCTACTACCATTAATTGCGGCCATAGATGAGATTTTGCTGCAATTTAATGGATAACCCTCAGAGTTGATGAGTAGGTCTTTGACATTGATTCCTTCCGATAATCATTTCATGCTATCACACGAATAATCGCTATTTTAGAGCCAAAATTGACTAATGCGAGAAGATTATCTTCAGGGAGATGGTGAAGGGCTCGACTCTTCAGAAAAAGAGTTTGAAAAGGCACTTCGCCCATTGTCTTTTGAAGATTTCGCAGGGCAGTATAAGGTCGTTGAGAATGTGAAGATCTTCGTGCAGGCTGCTAAGCAGCGATCAGAGCCATTAGATCATGTCTTGCTACACGGCCCTCCGGGTCTTGGAAAAACTACGCTCTCACATATTATTTCTAACGAATTGGGTTCTAGCCTTAGGGTAACCTCAGGGCCTGTACTAGATAAGCCGAGTGATCTTGCTGGATTGCTTACCAACTTGGAGGATCACGATGTGCTGTTTATTGACGAGATCCATCGGCTCAATCCTGTGGTAGAAGAATACCTCTATTCCGCGATGGAGGATTTCAAGATCGACATCATGCTGGATAGCGGCCCTAATGCTCGCTCTGTCCAAATTGGCTTAAACCCGTTTACGCTCATTGGTGCTACGACTAGATCTGGATTGCTCACCGCTCCTTTAAGAGCTCGTTTTGGCATCAATGCACGGCTCCAATACTATGATGCCAAGCTTCTTACCAGAATAGTTCAGCGTTCATCGGACATTTTGAAAACTGCTATTGACGATGACGCGGCGTATGAAATTGCTCGAAGGAGTCGCGGTACTCCACGTATTGCCAATAATCTCCTCCGCAGGACGAGGGACTTTGCGCAGATCAAGGGGGATGGGGACATCACATTGGATATTGCAAAGTTTGCGCTGACGGCACTGGAGGTAGATGATCACGGCTTGGACGAGATGGATAATCGTATCCTCAATACCATCATAGATAAGTTCAAAGGTGGGCCAGTGGGCTTGTCCACTATTGCAACCGCTTGTGGTGAAGAATCAGAAACCATAGAAGAAGTTTACGAGCCATTCCTAATCATGGAAGGGTTTATCAAGCGTACTGCACGCGGCAGAATGTGCACCGAGTTAGCCTATCAGCATTTAGGAAAGATTCCCCCGCAGCAGATGGGGACATTATTTGAGTAGAGTTACATCAATGTCTTCTGCAGCTCGTATTAGCTTTTTATCAAGTGTCGCGAGTTGAACCTTTTCTCTTAAAGCCAGATACAAATAGGAAGCGTCATAGTAGCTAAGATTGTGCTTCTGCGCGAGTTGGTATATTCTAAAACTATCGTTGTTGGATAGCGAGAGCACGGTACGAGGTAAGACATTGAATATCTCCAAAGATGACTTGACATCTTCATCCTCAATCCGACCTCTTTTTCTTGCGCTCAACAGGGCGTTCATTATCTCATACTCAAACAAGGACTGAGAGAGTATTTCAATTTCCTCATTAATCGCTTGTTCTACCAGTTTTTCGACTGGATCAGAGTACTCATCCACGAGGAAGAGTGGCATCATGAATGAACAATCAACTACGATTGGGCTACCTGCGCCCTTCATTTTTCCAAGCTATAATCTCATCAATACTCACTTTGTTTTGAGGATCTCGTTTGCGCATCTCAGAGAAGTAAGCCTTCAATCTTTCCCATTCTTCCATCTTCGAACTAGCTATCGGCTTCAACTCTGCCACTGGCCTACCGTGCTTGGTAATGGTATATTCCTCTCCATTGGCCACCTCTTCAAGTATCCTCGAAAGGTGGGTTTTAGCATCAAATGATCCGACTGTCTTCATTTCAATCTGGTTTAAACTTCTAGTTTAAATTAAACATTTCTGGATAAACGAACAAGTACCAACTAACTCTCGGGGCGATATCACCTTTCTCCAAGATCAATCACTACATTTATACGACCATCGTAATCCTTAAACTTGAATATTTCCCATAATACGGTAATTATCAAAACTATTGCCAAAGAACTAGGTTTCTCCTTCTGTGGTATAGCCAAAGCTGAGTTTCTCTCAGATGAAGCACCCAAACTTGAGGAATGGCTCAAGCGGGGATATCAAGGCAAAATGGGTTATCTGGAAAATCACTTTGATAAGCGTCTTGATCCATCTAAACTAGTCCCAGGCGCCAAGTCTGTGGTATCTCTTGTTTACAACTACTCCCCACAAAAGATACATCAAAAAGACGCTCATCTCAAAATAGCCAAATACGCGTATGGCCAAGATTACCACTTTGTCATCAAGGATAAACTCAAGGCCTATATGGTGGAGATTGAGGCTCAAATAGGTGCTGTAGAAGGCCGGGTCTTTGTAGACTCAGCTCCTGTACACGAGCGTGCTTGGGCAGCCAAAGGCGGTCTAGGCTGGATTGGTAAAAACTCACTCTTGCTTAATCGAGAAATGGGTAGTTTCTTCTTTCTGGCAGAGCTCATCATTGATCTTGAGCTAGCGCCTGATGGCCCGATGAAGGATTACTGCGGGACTTGTACGGCTTGTCAGGATGCCTGTCCAACTGATGCTATCCCTGAGCCCTATGTTGTTGACGGTAGTCGCTGCATTTCTTATCTCACCATCGAGCTCAAGGAAGAGATTCCTTCTGAGTTTCAAGGTAAGATGGAAAATTGGGCTTTTGGCTGTGACATCTGCCAGGACGTATGTCCGTGGAACCGATTTGCTAAACCCCATCAGGAACCGAAGTTTCAACCTCAAGGTTGGGAATCATTTTCTGATAAGGAATGGGAGGAGATGACGGAAGAGGTCTTCCAGAAAGTCTTCAAAAAGAGTGCTGTAAAGCGCACGAAGTATGCAGGGTTGAAAAAGAATATTAGTTTTATAAAACAAGATTTTCCTCAGCGCGACTGATCTAAATCAAAAAAGCCCCGAAACTGGGGCTTTTTCTTTGGGTTAATGTCGCCTCAAGCGGCAACCGCATTAAAATTTTTGTCTAGTATGATCGGGTATCGATTCCCGAACTGGTGGTAACACCAATTTCTGAACTCTGCCAACTCATGAGCTACCAGAGCCCGAATTGCTTTTCTCAGTTCCTTTTCGAAAAGAAACCTGTCAAAGCTAACTTTACTAAGAATAGTTTTAAAGTATTCTAACATCTCACACTTTAGTTTTGACGGTTAAACATATGTTTTGACTTAACGTAAACGTTGTTTGTTTATTGGGCTTTAGAATTTAATCAAATCCCAATACTTTTGCAATTAATCAAAGAACGAAAAACGGCTAAACCGTATGAAACAATCGTTTGCACATATTATTCTTAGCTCTTTAACGATGATCCTATTTTCAGGGTTTCAGTTATATGGACAAGATATCAAAATAGCTCTCGGGCCTGATCAGATTGCCGCTAATCAGCAGTTTACCATCACGATTACAATACAAAACGACCGTCTGGAGAGCTACAACGGTTTTCCGGAGATTCAAGGGTTTGCCAAGCGTGGAACATCTTCTTCATCATCTACGAATTTTGTCAATGGAAGAATCTCTTCTTCGCAGAGCATCACGCAAAATTATTTACCCCTTAAAGAAGGTACATATACTGTGAGTCCTTTTGATATTACTGTCAACGGTGAGAAGGTGAGCTGCCCAGGCAAAAGAGTGGTGGTAGGTCCACCCGTTCAGCGCCAACAGCGCCGCGATCCTTTTGGTGGAGATCCCTTTCAGGACATGTTCGGACGACAGCAAAGTAGCGCACCAAAAGAATATGTAGATGTAGAAGCAGATGCCTTCCTTGCACTAAGTACCGATAAGGATGAAGTTTATCAAGGAGAAGGTTTCACCCTCACCTTGGCCTTTTACGTGTCGGAGAGCAACAGAGCTGATATGCGCTTTCATGAATTGGGTCGTCAAATCACCGATATCATCAAGGATATTAAGCCCTCCAATTGCTGGGAAGAAAACTTCAATATTGATAATATCAATGGTGAGCCCGTACAGCTTGGTGCCAAACGCTACAGCCAGTACAAGATTTTTCAAGCGACTTATTACCCCCTCAACAGTGAGGACATTTCTTTTCCCTCTGTAGGTCTTGAGCTGATCAAGTATCAAGTCGCTAAAAACCCCAGCTTCTTCGGACAAAACAAGAAAGAGGATTTCGAAACTTTCTATTCTAAGCCGAGAGCGGTTAAAGTCGTAGATCTACCTCCACATCCACTGAAAGAGTCTGTCGCGGTTGGTAACTATCGCCTCAAAGAAAATACCTCCACCAATCAGCTCAAAACAGGCGATAGCTTCAACTATTCGTTTCAGGTGATGGGTGAAGGCAATATCTCATCTATCAACAAGCCCGAGATCGATGAGACGAGCGATTTTGACTTTTATCCTCCCAATGTCCAGCAAGACATAATGCGCTCCAATGGTCGTGTACGTGGTACCAAGAGTTTCAACTATTATGGGATTCCCAATGAGCCTGGTGATTACCAGTTGAGTGATTACTTTTCATGGGTTTATTTTAATACCGCTATTGATGACTATGACACACTCAAATCTGATGTGCAGATCGTAGTGACGGGTGAAAGCAAGAAAAACGAATCCATTCTGGCTACAGATATGGGCTCATTCTACGACCTTATTGATTTGAAGGACAACAAGTTGGTCAATCGTGACCAAGAAGGCTATTTCAAGCTCTTTGCGAACATTCTCATTTTACTTATGTTCGTGGCAACAGCCTTTATCGTTTTCAAAAAATAATTGAATGAGCAATAGCTTCGGGAAGCTTTTCAAAATCACGACTTACGGGGAATCACATGGCAAAGCAATCGGTGTTATCATTGATGGATGCCCTGCGGGCCTCACCATAGATCAGGATTTCATACAAGCAGAGATGGATCGGCGCAAGCCCGGTCAGTCAAAGATTACAACTCAGCGCAAAGAAGGTGATGTTGTAGATATACTTTCGGGTGTTTTTGAAGGTCAGAGCACCGGCATGCCTATCTCGATGGTGATCTACAATGAAGACCAGAGGAGCAAAGACTACAGCCATATAGCTGATAAATTTCGTCCCTCCCATGCCGACTATACCTATGAGACCAAGTACGGCCATCGCGACTATCGCGGAGGTGGGCGAAGCTCTGCTAGGGAAACTGCCGCACGTGTCGCCGCAGGCGCTATCGCAAAAATGTGGCTTAAGCAACTTGACATAAGGGTAGAGGCCTATGTATCTCAGGTCGGATCTCTTAGACTTGAAACCCCTTATCAGAAAATGAATTTGGCGGATGCCGAGACCAATATTGTAAGGTGCCCTGATCCTAAGGTCGCAGAGGAAATGATCGAGCTCATCGATCAGACCAGAAAGAACCGCGATACCATCGGCGGGGTAGTCAGCTGTGTTATCAAAGGCACACCTGCCGGATTGGGCGAACCAGTTTTTGATAAGCTACATGCAGACCTTGGCAAGGGTATGCTGAGCATCAATGCGGTGAAAGGCTTTGAATATGGCAGTGGTTTTGATGGCGTGGAGATGTATGGCTCTCAGCACAATGATAGCTTCGTCAAGGAAGGCGATAAAGTCAGGACCACCACCAATCATTCTGGTGGCATCCAGGGAGGCATCTCCAATGGAGAGGACATTTATTTCAGAGTAGCATTCAAGCCAGTAGCTACGATCATGGACGATCAGGCAAGTGTGGACAAAGCGGGTAATGAGACCGTAGTATCCGGCAAGGGCCGCCATGACCCCTGCGTAGTGCCAAGAGCCGTGCCGATTGTAGAAGCAATGGGCGCACTCGTCATAGCTGATTTCCTTTTGATTAGCAGAACAAATAAATTACTAAGCTGACCTAAACGCTATTTTTGATATGAAAAAGCTTGCTCTTCATACCCAGATTCTGATTGGTATGGCCCTTGGCCTCATCCTTGGGATCTTTTGTATCTACGCTCCTGGGCTGTCGAGCTTTGTCATAGACTTTATTAAACCTGTCGGTACCATTTTCATTCGATCATTGAAAATGATCGCTATGCCGCTGGTATTGGCCTCCCTGATCATCGGAGTGGCCAACATTGGGGATATCTCCAAACTCTCCCGAATGGGAGGAAAGACGGTGGCCATTTTTATAATCACTACTGTTATCTCAATAACCATTGGTCTTTCGCTAGTCGCTATTATGCGGCCTGGAGATAGCTTGTCTGAGGAGACCAGAATGGAGCTCATGAGCGAATTTGATGCTAATGCTGAGAGTCAGATCAATGTTGCTGCACAGTTAAAGCCTAAAGGCCCCCTCGAGCCGCTGGTTAACATGGTGCCTGACAATATATTCAAAGCGGCTACCGACAATCGTGCGATGCTACAGATCGTGTTCTTCGCGCTGATCGTTGGAGTAGCATTACTACAAGTCCCCAAGGAAAAGGGAGCTACGGTCTTAGGCTTTTTCAATGGTCTCAATGAGGTGGTGATCAAGATTGTGGAATATATTATGATGATCGCGCCATATGGTGTTTTCGCATTGATTGCCTCCTTGATTATTGAGATTGCTGGAGACGACCCAAGTAGAGCATGGGAGCTGTTGCAGGCATTATTGTGGTATTCGGTTACCGTTATCCTCGGTATGCTTGTCATGATGGCTCTAGTTTACCCACTACTTATTCGATTTTTCTCAAAGATTAAATACCTCGATTTCTTCAAAGGCATTCGACCTGCCATGTTGCTGGGCTTCAGCACGAGCTCAAGTACAGCTACACTTCCTGTGACCATGGATCGGGTAGAAAAGCACCTTGGCGTATCCGAGGAGGTTTCGAGTTTCGTATTGCCGCTAGGTGCCACCATCAATATGAATGGCACCAGTCTCTACCAAGGCGTAACGGCGTTATTCATCGCTCAAGCACTTGGTCTGGATCTCTCGCTCAGCGCACAACTCACTATTGTGCTCACGGCTACACTCGCTGCTGTGGGTACTGCTGGGGTACCCGGTGCTGGTATGGTAATGCTCGTTGTAGTACTTGAAGCAGTAGGGATACCAACGGCCGGTATTGCCTTGATTATGGCGCCAGAGCGTATTCTGGATATGATCCGTACGATGGTTAATATTACTGGTGACGCTTCAGTTGCGGTAGTAGTAGCCTCTACCGAGAATGCTCTTGATGTCGACTATGCGCATGAGCATTCTGGTGAATAATCCTGTTTTTGGACTGAGAAGAATTTGAAATTACCTAATTAGCATTATGAAGAACTTGCCTCTACACGTCAAAATCATGATCGGGCTCGTCCTGGGTGTGATTTGGGCTTTTATCTCAAGCTACCTTGGTTGGAATGAATTCACGATCAACTGGATCGATCCATTCGGTACGATATTCATACGATTACTGAAATTTATTGCGGTACCGCTAGTTCTCTTCTCAATTATCAATGGTGTAGCTGGGTTAAGCGATGTGTCCAAACTAGGACGACTTGGTGGCAAAACGCTGCTCGCTTATATGGCCACTACACTATTGGCGGTTACTGTAGGGCTACTCTTTGTCAACATTATTAAGCCCGGCAACTTTATGGATGAGGAGCAGCGGATCAAAAACCGCCTCTCTTACGAAATCTGGCTGGAAGATAATGACATGGGGCTTTCTCAGGATGGACAGTCATTTTTATCTGACCCTCAGTACACAAAGTACCTGACTGACGCGCAGCAAGGGCGTGATATGAGTGAGGCTGAGCGTGAAAATCTGGAGAAGATGCAAAGTACGGCAGAAGCTCAAAAGAGTGCTTCGCCATTGAAGTTTGTGGTAGATATGGTGCCAGAAAATATTATTCTCTCTATATCCAGCAATCAACTCATGCTGCAGGTAATTTTCTTTGCGATCTTCTTCGGCATCACGCTGGTGCTCATACCGAAGGATCAATCCGCCCCTGTGATTGGCTTTATTCAGGGCATCAACGGGGTTTTCCTCAAAATGGTCGAGTTGGTCATGAAAGCCGCACCATTTTTCGTCTTTGCACTCTTAGCGGGAATCGTGGCTAAGATGGCTGATTCGCCTGGAGAAGTATTCGAGCTCTTCCTTGGTTTGGGGTCTTACGCCCTCACATTGATGGGCGGATTAGCCTTCGTCGTTTTTGTGATCTATCCGCTTATAGTCACCACTTTCGTTCCAAAGCTCACCTACCGGGAATTTTTCAAGAATATGAGCCCGGCTCAATTTTTGGCCTTCTCTACCAGCTCTAGCGCAGCTACCCTACCGGTAACAATGGAATGTGTGGAAGACAACATGGGCGTGCCGAGATCGATATCGAGCTTTGTATTACCCATAGGCGCTACCGTCAATATGGATGGCACAAGCCTACACCAGGCCGTAGCAGTTATATTCATGGCTCAGCTCCACATGATCGATTTGACCATTGGACAGCAGCTCGTGATCGTATTGACCGCATCACTAGCCTCCATAGGTGCAGCTGCCGTTCCTAGCGCTGGACTCATTATGATGATTATAGTGCTGCAGTCAGTAGGACTCAATCCTGCCTGGATCGCGATTATTTTCCCGATTGACCGGCCATTAGATATGTTCCGAACTGTAGTCAATGTATCAGGTGATGCTACCGTTTCTACTTTGATCGCTAAGTCAGAAGGCGAGCTTCAGAAGTATGTGGATTAGTCGCCTTTTAAGGTAATGTTTACTCGGTTAGGCTTCAGCGAGACGCTAAGACCAAGCTAAGGGCAGAATAATTCAGGGTTTAAAAAAAAGAAATCTAGCTGTACCATTTATTGAGTTGAATTAGGGAAGAACAAGAGTTATTATCTTTAAGTATGGATTTACAGACAAGGAAGCTTCATTTTATCGAGGAACTATTGGCGATCAGTAATGAAAAGGTCATGGAGGAGTTGGAATCTGTTTTACAAAGAGAACAGCAGGCTTTAGATCCGGTTCTGAAAGACAAGCTGACGTCTCGGGCCCTAAAGTCGAACGAGGATATTAAAGCGGGAAGGGTTTACAGCAGAGAAGAAGCAGAAGTCAAAATTCAGCAGCGTATGGGGATATGAAGGTAACGTACACCGACCAGTCGATTGATAGTCTACAAGAGTCGTTGGATTTTGCCACAGAAGAGCAAGAGCTTCCCTTGGGGAAGGCCTCTGAATTAAAAAGTCGTTTGTTTAATCGAGCTGAGAGCTTGGTATTAAATCCTTATAGGGGTCAGCGCGAGGAATACCTCCAGCATCTCAAAGAAGATCATAGAAGAATTATTGAAGGTCATTTTAAAATCATCTACAAGGTTGAAAATGAAGTCATTTACATAACAGATTTTTTTGACTCCAGACAAAAGCCCGAAAAGATGAAAGGATAGTTTAATTTAAGGTCTCAGCATGAAGGTTTGCCTAAGAAGATGAAGTATTTCTGTTTCCAGGGTACAATTAATGGGGTTTCATACCTCTTGAGGTTTCTTGTGAATATGATTCTTATTCCATTATTTGGAATAGGAATTTATCTCTTAGCCGTAACAGGATACAAAAGAGCCAGTGCGTTGACAAAAAACAAATTTCTGATATATTCATCAGCATTCTTCATTCCTATTTTGACCACTTACAATTTTATTGGAATGTTTCAAGAAGGGCTTGTCTGGCTTCATGAGATTGGAGGAGCCTCCTTAAGAATATTAGTTATGTTGTCAGGGGTTTTGCATTTGTTTTTGATTTTTAAGGATAGTTCTGTTCAAAACCACAATGGATAACTAGCGAGTGCCAGTTGCACAAACTGACTGCCCCACTAAATTTTAGCGTCCAGGAAAATTCAGGTTAATTTCGAAGAAGAGATACAATAATATCATCCTCCGCTGGGATGAAATCACTTTGAGCAAATACTTGTTATTTTTAAGGTCGCAATGAAAGCAGCAGACATCAAATTAGAATTAAAAAGCCTGATCGATCAGGAAACAAACCTTAGCTTATTAGAGACCGCAAAGGCTTTGTTTACTCAAAAAGACTTTGATCCTTCTATTGAAGAAGAGATGATATCACGAGCTTTGAAATCAGAGCAAGACATTAAAGAAGGTAAAGTGTATACGGTTGAGGAAGCAGATGCCAGGCTCAATGAGCGCCTGGGTTTATGAAAGTAGTTATCACCGATCAATCTTTGGAACGATTGGAAAGCTCATTAAGGTTTTATCTCGAAGAGCTTGAGATCCCTAAAATCAAAGTTGCTGAAATCAAAAACAGGTTAATTAAAAGTGCCCTTGGACTAGCCAAGAGACGCTAAGGCCAAACTAGGAGTATTGTGAATAAAGTGTATCATGACCATAGACACCACTTATCATATAAATAAAAGATGAAAAACGCTTTTTTTATTTTGGTTTTTTTTTCATCCACGGTAGAGGTGTTCTCACAAAAAATCGATTTGTATTATCGCGACCGAGCTGGAAACTCCATAAATGTACCCGACAGCTCATATTATGATATCGAAGAAAAGCCCAAAAACTTTATTTTGAGGATTAGTGAATTGGATATGGCTGAGAGGTATGCCGTTGTTGATGTTTATCGTTTAATGCTAGATCAGGATGGGACTAGTGTAAGAGAGCATTTTTATGAATCTCATAAATTAGATCAATTTGTTGATTATGGACACTTTGTGGAGCCATCAAGCCCTATCAATATTGAAAGAATGTTGTTGTCTGATATTAATAGATTTCTGTATACTGCAGGCCTCTCTTTCAGTGTTTGCATTGTGAAAAAAAGGCAGTTTATACGAGTTAAAACTATTGAAGATTGTGAGTGCCAAAGTACTTTTGTTATTCAGTATGAAGAATAGTTTCAGCCAGAGCACAGAACTTAAAAGAACTCCACTTGATCTGAGCTAGACTGTGTTTTTGTCAAGAAAAACTTCACCGGTGTAAAGAAAAGGCGAACAAGCTATTGTCACCTTTCTTGGCAGGAATTTGCTGAACATTTGAACTAATGCGCGAGTTTTACATTTATATAGATTCAAAAGAATGCAATCATGACAGAAGCCAGAGCAGTCAATATATATTTAGAAGCTAATCCCAACCCGAATTCACTGAAGTTTGTGGTGAATTTCATGCTAATGCCAGAGGGTGTAAGTCAAGATTTTCCTGATCAGGAGAGTGCAGCTAACGCTCCGTTGGCACATGAGCTCTTCAACTTTCCTTATGTAAAGCGCGTGTTTTACATGAGCAACTTTGTGACCATCACTAAGGAGGAGTCCAAAGAGTGGGAAGAAATCAAATACGAATTGAAGGACTTCCTGAAATTGTATCTGGAGGAAGAAAAGCCATTGCTCAACGACCCTGTAGCTGATGGCAATGAAATCAATGAAGATGATACTGAGGCCGAGAAGAAGATCAAGGGTATTCTCGATGAGTACATTCGTCCGGCCGTAGAGCAAGACGGGGGCGCCATCACCTTCCACTCTTTTGAGGATGGCAAAGTAAAAGTACTACTACAAGGCTCATGCAGCGGATGTCCATCTTCGACTATCACGCTAAAAGCAGGTATTGAGAACCTGCTCAAGAGAATGGTGCCAGAAGTACAAGAAGTAATTGCAGAGGGGGTTTAAGCCTTACCTGAAAAAATGGTCAGACCGCTTGGAGCGGTCAGACCACTGACTGTCATTACTGACTGGTCGATACACCACTTACTATTCCATACAAAGGACTTCCACTGGAATAATAACTCCTTCGGGCAGTGCAAGACAGATGGCGTCACCATTGCTAGGTGGCCACTGATATCCAAAGATTGGCTTTATTTGGACTTTGACGCCTGATGCTTCGGCAGGGTTCATTAACTCCATCTGCTCCGAGCCAAGTAAAGGCTGAAGCCACAAATGTTCCCACGCCCCTATTCCTTGCGGTAGCTTGAAGTAGAGATCACCCCAGATACCATATCCACATATAGCTCGCTTCATATCGACTTCTAGGGTACATTCCTCTGTTATTAACTGAGTGCCTCTCGAATCGATGGTCACCACCTGATCGCTACTCCCATTGAACATATGGACAATCATGTCTTGATTGCTAAAACCATCGATGGATTGATAGTCTATGGTCAGCGTATCCGTGGCAATCCCGTCGCAGTTATCATCATTTTCCATATGAGCCAAGGTCATCCCAGTCTGCATTGGGAATGATTCCGCAACAAGATGATCCCAATACAATTCAAATTCGTGCTCTTCGCAACCACCGCTGTATTCCACAATGATCTCGAAGTGCCCTTCATAAGGTGTTGCTGAAATAATATTGAAGTCGTCTGAGAAGAGCTGGTCTATCTGCAGCGTGGGTGACGAAACAATGGTAACTTCTGATGAGCTCCCAAGCCCAACCTGATTGGGCGCTAGGATATTATCTTCTCCGCATCCGAGGCAAGAAATGGCTATTAGAGCAATGAGTACTTTTTTCATTCTTAAAAGTTTGACTAAAGACTACTCTCACCTATTAATGGTTGGAACGCGTGCCATTTATAAAATCCTATTGCGTCCCAAATCCCGCTTTGCTAATTTGGGGTACCTAACTAAAAGAATATGAAGCGAATAATCACAATACTCTTTGCAGCACTAGCTGCATGTAGTCCCGCTCCCGAGGCGGATATGCTCACTAAAATTGATCAGGAGGTAAGAGCTAACTCCAAAGTGTATGAGACGTTGGCCAATTCCATGTCAACTATCGGTCACCGACTGACTGGCTCTCCGAATGCAAAAATGGCAGAAGAAGAGACCTACAACCTTTTTAAGTCGTATGGCTATGACAATGTCAGGTATCACGCATTCGAGGTAGAAACCTGGACAAGAGGTGAAGTCGCACTACAAACTGCGGGATCCGATGGTGAATATGCGGATGTAAGTGTGATCAGCCTTGCTCACTCTCCGGTGGTGTCTAATATAGAAGCGGAGATTGTCGATGCTGGCAATGGCCTGGAGGCTGACTTTGAGGCCATTAAAGATGAGATCAAAGGCAAAATCGCCATGTGCTATATCAGCATACTACCCGGAAGCGAGGAGGGTCTAGTCAACCTCCATAGATCTGAAAAGACTAAACTAGCCACTGACTATGGTGCTATTGGACTGATCATTTTCAACCAAGTGCCAGGAGGCGTGCTATTGACGGGTACAGCATCTGTTACTGGTAAGTTGATTCCGATTCCAGCGGTATGTATCAGCTACGAAGATGGATTCGCACTCAAGGAACGCCTGCTCAATGAGACTGTAACGGCTAAAATTGATATGACCAATGTCTCTGATAATATCAAGGCCAGAAATGTAATCGCGACAATTGAGGGTACTGAATTTCCTGAGGAGAAAATTTTAGTTGGAGGACATCTCGATAGCTGGGATCTCTCCACTGGTGCCATCGACAATGGTATTGGCTCTTTCTCCGTCATCGATATGGCACGTACTTTCAAGGTATTAGACATCAAGCCTAAGCGTACTATAGAGTTCGTGATGTGGATGGGTGAGGAGCAAGGGTTACTCGGCTCGCGCGACTATGTCCGTGTCAACAAAGAAGCAGGCACAATAGATAATATCAAATACATCATGAACCTTGACTCAGGTACTAACCCGCGTGGACTAAGTGCTGGAGGGCGTTCAGAGGCTGCCGATTTCTTTAAGGCCGTTGGCGCTAAGATTCAAGCCGTGGACACTTCATTCGCCAACGACTTTGCCAACCGTGCAGGTCTGCATAGTGACCAGCAGCCCTTCATGATGGAAGGGATTCCTTATTTCTCCGCCATGGGTGGAGGTGACCGGTCTATCTATGACTGCTATCATGCGGATTGTGATGATATCAAATTGGTCAACAAGGAGCATTTAGAAAATAACGTACGTATTTGCTCAATGGCCTTGTATGAATTGGCAATGGCAGATCAACTCCCTGCTGCCAAGCTAGATGATGAGGCTACTAAGACTTTTCTTGAGCGTCATGGCTTGAAGCTTAAACTGAAGATTGCAGGTGATTGGAGATGGGGTGACTAGCTACTACAGGCATGAGTGGCCGGTTTTTTCGGAAGCCCGGTCATTCTGAACTCGTTTCAGAATCCCCAACAAAGCCTACTAAGGGATGCTGAAATAAATTCAGCATGACTAGCGCCACTCTACTTTGTCTTCTTTGAATAACCTCGTTGATAGTTTTTGAATAATGCTGAAGTCCCTCCTAAAGCGGAACTTTAGCTACCTTCAAAAGTCCAACCTGACCCTGCAATATGGCCGAAACACCTGTTGATGAGATCATATTAAACTTCAACCAAGACAATGTCTTTTGGCTCAATGTCTGCCTGGCGTTCATCATGTATGGAGTCGCTTTGGAACTCAAGCCCACGGACTTTCTCTACCTCATTCGTCACCCCAAGTCTGCCATAGCTGGAATTGTATCGCAGTTCCTGGCCCTACCGCTGCTTACTTATCTACTGATCTTAGTTCTTGAGCCTGCACCAAGTATTGCGCTCGGTATGATGCTGGTGGCGGCTTGCCCTGGAGGCAATGTCTCGAACTTCATGTCTGCCATGTCAAAGGGCAATGTAGCACTCAGTGTGAGCTTGACTGCCTTCTCAACAGCACTATCAATCGTCATGACGCCTTTCAATCTGGCATTCTGGGCAGATCTATATGAGCCTACCGCAATGATATTGAGGTCAGTTTCAATTGACTCTCAGTCCATATTCGAGACGATTGCTTTGATCCTGGGAGTTCCACTATTACTGGGTATGCTTACCAGAAGATACCTGCCCATTTTTGCCGATAGGGCTCAGAAAATCATCAAGCCTTCCTCTATTGTGATTTTCGCGGCTTTAATCATAGTGGCCATTGCCGCTAATCTTGATAACATCATGACCTATCTCTATCTGGTGCTTTTTTATGTGCTAGTTCACAACGCCATCGCGTTGAGTACTGGTTATGGTATCGGTAAGCTGTCAGGCCTTCAAGAATCTGATTGTAGGTCTTTATCCATAGAGACTGGGATACAAAATTCAGGTCTCGGTCTTCTTCTAGTCTTCAGCTTTTTCGATGGCTTGGGAGGTATGGCGTTAGTCGCTGCTTGGTGGGGCATCTGGCACCTAATCGCCGGTCTGTCTATAGCTACATTCTGGTCTAGGAAGATGACGACTGTTCCATCTTGATATGGGTAAGATGATTCAGTGGATATGGTTTCGTGGGCTGAGGCTCTATGTGAAGACAGGTCTCCATTTCTACTTTAAGAGCATAGAAGTATGTGGCCGAGAGAATGTGCCCGACGGTCCAGTCATCTTCACTCCGAATCACCAGAATGCTTTTATGGATGCGTTGGTACTCATTTGCCATTCTGATAAGGAGGTCCACTCCATGGTGAGAGCCTCCGTATTCAATCAACCCTTCCTGGCGTGGCTGCTCGGCACGCTTAACATGATGCCTGTTTTTCGGATACGAGATGGCTATCAGTCACTTGGGCGTAACGAAGCTGTATTTGACAACTGCTACGATCTGCTCACTGGTGGCAAGTCTTTATTGATCTTCCCCGAAGGCAATCATGATCTTCATCGCAGAGTGCCCCCTTTGAGCAAAGGCTTTACCAGAATAGCCTTCGGAGCGATGGAAGCGAGCAATTGGCAAACTGACCTATACATCGTTCCGGTAGGCTTGAATTACAGCCAGCATACCAAAGCAGGCAGTCGAGTCCGAATGACCTACTGTTCTCCAATTGCGCTCAAGGACTACAAAGAAGCTTATGCTGAAAGCCCAGCCAAAGCTGCCCAAAAGCTACGAGAATTGACGGCAATCAGAATGGGGCAATCCTTAGTCCAAATCCCCGAACCTTATCAGGAAACAGAGCGCAAATTAATCGCATCACGCGGTGACAATATTGTCGCCACGAAACCAACCAATGAAGCAATAGCCAAAATTGTAGCGGGAGAGCAATTGGAATATGAAAATAACTCTATCGGAATACTGGCAAGGATTCTGTCGTCAATCGGGCTTATTTTCAACATTATCCCTATCTCGTTAATGAGATGGATCGTGGCGAGGTATATCCCAGATATTATGTTTCATGCTTCGCTCAAGATAGCCATCGGGATATTCCTTTTCCCTATGATCTATGGGTTAGAATATCTGGTGCTGAGTCAATTCACTGTTTATGCTGGAATAATCGTTCTTCTGATAAGTCCCCTTGGAATACTGCTCTACAATAAGCTGAGACGTCACTGAATTCACTCCGGCCCGGTTTTCGTGCCTCTACGAAAACTCTCAATTTAGCTCGTGAGGACACGAGCCAAGGCGGGTGGAGATGATACCTGAGCTTTTCGCCCTGTGTACAAACAAGATAACATCGTCTTACTTGATCACTTATAATTCCTTAGGAATAGCTGAATTCCCCATGAGAAGACTTGATGGTTACCTTTTTAGTAGCTGAATCTTCCACTCTACCAATGATCTGCGCCGGAACACCAAAAGAATTAGATATCGCTATTAGTTCAGCAGCTATGCCTTCAGGAACATATAACTCCATGCGGTGACCCATATTGAATACCTTGTACATTTCTTGCCAGCTCGTCTGACTCTGCTCCTGGATTAGTCTAAAGAGCAATGGTGTATCGAAGAGATTGTCCTTGACGATATGGTACTGATCCAAAAAATGCAAGACTTTAGTCTGCGCTCCACCACTACAGTGGATCATGCCATGAATAGACTCCCTATATTCTGATAGGATCGCGTTGATGATCGGTGCGTATGTCCTTGTTGGCGATAGTACCAGCTTACCTATATCCACCGGAGATTCCGGGTGAGTGTCTGTCAGACCATATTTTCCAATATAGGCGAGTTCATCTGGTACCTCCGGATCGCAACTCTCTGGGTACAGCTCCTTGTACTTCTTAGCAAACATGTCGTGGCGCGCAGAAGTCAACCCGTTACTACCCATACCTCCGTTGTATTGGTCTTCATAGGTCGCCTGTCCATCAGAAGCCAAGCCGACGATCACATCACCTGGTTGGATATGATTATTATCAATGACTTCAGAGCGTCTCATTCGGGCAGTCACGGTACTATCGACAATAATAGTACGTACCAAATCACCCACATCAGCAGTCTCGCCACCGGTACTCACGATGTTCATGCCATGGTCTCGCAGCATTTGGAGTACTTCCTCAGTACCGTTGATAATTGCGGAAATCACTTCCCCTGGAACGAGTTGTTTGTTGCGCCCGATGGTGGATGAGAGCAGTATGTTATCTGTGGCACCCACACAAAGCAGGTCATCTGTATTCATGATAATGGCATCCTGAGCGATTCCTTTCCAGACGGAGAGGTCACCTGTTTCTCGCCAGTAGAGATACGCTAGAGATGACTTGGTTCCTGCTCCATCAGCGTGCATGATGGTGCAATAGGAAGGGTCATTAGCCAAGTGGTCGGGCACGACTTTGCAGAATGCCTTGGGAAAGAGTCCCTTGTCGATATGTTTGATGGCGGCATGAACATCTTCTTTGTCCGCCGATACCCCTCGTTGGCCGTATTTCTCACTCATGGGGCAAAAATAAAACCTTCAGGAGCGACTTTCTCAACTCGAGGTGAAAATACGTTTGAGATTTCAGTCTTAATCAAATAGCATCCGGTGTGAGGGGTGAAGCTTAATTATTTATTGCATCTAATACCTTGTTTGCTAAGGCTTTTAATCAACACTTGTTTCTTTCTGAATCAAATGCTCAAGGCTAATTTTATTCTTAACGAGATTATTCTCAATAATATCCCAGAGTATCGCTGGATCAATGATATGGTACTAGTGAATTGCGAAATTTCTTAGTCCATACATCTGTTTCCAAGGAATCTCGTCGTACCTCATTTTGATGTCTTTTGGAACATTTTTGGAGGCCTCTCCAATAATTTCAAAGTTTCGTGTGACGGCATCCACGGCCATTTCATTTGATAGGAACTCACTTATTCCATTGATCTCATCGACATAACGAAGGATTTTGTCGATGGCCTCTATCATATCCTCAACATACGAAATGAAGCCGTGTGGGTTCATATGTAAATAACATCCTTAAGAATGGACTCCTTAAGGCTTCTTTTTAAAGATCCGGGGGTGACTAGACTACTTCTTTACCCACAATTTTTTCAAGGTATTCCTTCAAATCGAAGAATTTCCAGCCAATAGATTTCGAAAAATCAACTAATACGTCAACATCCGAGCCCTTTTTGACATTACCCTTTGCGTAAGATCCAAAATAACCGATGCTGCTTACGCCATACTCACTTTCAAGTATAGGTTTTACTTTTCTGATTTTTGCCTCTATTTCCTCTGCTGATTTCATTAACTATGAAGTCTAGTAATTAATTACCTCCTCTTCCAGGGTCATTGATATCCTCATCACCAGAGTTGATAAAGAAGCGATCCTCATCGAGATAGTCACTGTCCTCCTCTGATCTGCGATCGTAGCGAATGACCTTAAACTCTGTTCGACGGTTGATCTGATGTTGATCTTCGGTCTGTGCATCCGCAATGAGCAGACGTGTCTCTCCATATCCTCTGGCGACCAGGCGACCCTGCTCTATTCCCTGTGAAACAATGTAGTTGACTGCTGACTGTGCCCTGCGCTGAGACAGGTTCATATTGTAGTCATTATCTGCTCTGGAGTCCGTGTGTGAGCTTAATTCGATAGAGATCTCAGGGTTATCCTTCATTGTGGTGACCAGCTTGTTAAGTTCCCTAGCCGCATCACTGCGTATGTCTGACTTGTCGAGATCATAGTAGATATTGTCAAGGGCAATGGGCTTCTCCAGGATAATCTGATCCAACACTAAGTCTTGCTCGAAGGTGATATCGGTCACCATCTCTGTCAAGGTAGATTTATCTACCGACTTGCCTACCGTGGAAAAGCCAGTACGTGTAGTAAAATAGTCAGGCTTCTCTCCAATCAAATAATAGTCTTCCTCAGTATAAACTCGGAATTTGTAGGCACCATCAGTACCCGTAAAAACCTCATCCACCATATTATCCTCGTTATCTAGGAGCATCACCTTGGTACTCGCTAGCGGTATTTGGGCACCCGATTCATCTGTTGTGTAAGTCACGCCGGTCAGGAAGTAGTTGACCAGCTTCAGATCCGGGTCATCATTTATGAATGTGTAGATGTCATCATCTCCCATGCCTCCTTCTCTATTAGAAGACAGAAAGCCCCTGACTGGGTCGTACATGTACATCGCAAAATCATCTCCTGTAGAATTGATCGGCGCTCCAGGGTTTTCGATAGAAATCACTCCTGACTCTCGGCGAGCAGTGAAGATGTCCAAGCGACCAAGTCCCGTGTGTCCGTCAGACGAGAAGTAGAGAGTGCCATTCTCATCCACGTGAGGGAACATCTCATTGCCTGCTGTATTAATCTCTGGTCCTGCATTTCTTACATCTACCCAGCGTCCTCTTCTATTGAGCTTAGCAGAATAAATGTCTGTACCTCCGAACCCTCCAGGGCGATTGGAGGCAAAGTAGAGTGTCTTGGCGTCTGCTGTTAAGGAGGGACAAGAGTCCCAGAATTCATCATCATTGATATTGAGCATCCGTGGGGTGAACCACTTACCATTGCGGTAGCGGGCGAAGTAGAGGTCGACGTTTTCCGTGCCACTTGATTTGCCACTATTGCCCTTAGCATAAATCATCAATGTACCGTCTCTTGAGAAAGTAACCGATCCCTCGTTGACACTAGGGTCGTTGATCAGTGCCTCTAGCGCCTTGAGCGAACTCATGTCCACGACTGCACCTCTGGATTTTACCTTGTAGATATCCGTGAAGCCAGTACCCGTACCTTTGTAGATCCGATTGCTGGTTCTATTAGACGTGAAGTAGATTTCGCCATTATTGTAGACGGCAGAGTATTCCGCACCTGGTGTATTAATTGCTTCTAGATTTTTTACTTTGAAGTAATTCGGCTTCTCTTTTACTTCGTCGATTCGCGCCAAATTTCGGATTTCGCTATTAGCTACTGCCAGCGCCTCCTCATCCTGACCTCTTTCTATATAACTATCGAGTACTTCTGCGGCCTTGTCATATTGCCCATTGGCCTGAAGAGACTTAGCATAAAAGTAGTTTGCTATTTCTTTGTCAATCCCCGCTTTAATCGCTGCTTCGTAGTAGGGAGTCGATTGCTCTATTTGATTGGATCGTCTGTATGCCTCTGCAAGAATGTAATTGACCTCCGCATCGCCGGGTTTAACTGACCCCTTATAGTGATTGATTACTGAGTTAAACTCCTCTCTTGCAAAGCTCTTTTCAGCCTTCTTGAGGGGGTTACACCCAATTGCCAAAACTAAAAGCCACAGAAAGACAAACCCCTTTTTCATAATTCCCAAATTGTGCTCAGAAAACAAATCATACTACCTAAGCCCCTAATTGACAGGCACAAACCTTGACAGCCAAGAGTCGGCAATTGGTACAATCCAACCCGACTTAAACTCCGCTAAGTCCATTACTAAGTTATTGAAAACTTTTGTGTCCTCAGAAAGCGTTTCCTCTGCAAGCTCCTTTTTTATTTCCGCTAGGCTCTTCACTTCCACTTGCTCATCGAGCAGCAATGCCTGATCTAGCCTGTTGAACATGTCTACCCCGAACTGCTCTGCCACCTGCCTGATCACTGCCACGGAGCTGTCTATAGAACACCCGCTGGCCGCATGGACTCCTTCGTCTACTGACAAAATAATGAATCTATCATAGCGGATGTCATAAGAACTGTTGAGCTGCTGCTGATGTGCATTCCATTGCTCGCAAAAGCTCTTAAGTCCTATCGAAATCTGCATCTGCTCCTCCTCCATGAAAGGGCGGCTGGACTGATAAATCCAAAGACGCGAGTGGTCAGGAAGTTGATCAAAGGGTACGTACATATCTTCCGATTTTGCTTTGAAAACGTAAATCTAAGGAAGATAGTTTATCAAGCCCTTGATGGCCCCTTAAAGAACAAAACAACTGGAAAAAAGAAGGGCACTTACCTTTCAGTAAGTGCCCCATCGACAAGTTTATTACAGAAATAACAACTATTCTCTTCTTACTACTTTATGATAGGTCGATCTACCAGTTTCTTGGGTGATCATCAATATATAAATACCCGGTAGTCGATCCGACAGATTTATCTTATTCGAATACTCCAGTTGATCGACAAGACGTCCATTTAAATTAAACAGTTTTAGGTTTCCAATTTTATCCCCTGGCATCCTGATATTCAAGATGTCATAGGTCGGATTAGGATATAGCAATATCTCGGAGGTTTCGCTTAGCAACAAGGCTTGATTCATTGAAGCATCGTCATCCTCGGTTAGCAGACGACTCCCACCTTGACCACAGCTCCCGGCTAAAGCATCACCAACAAAAAGCCATCCGACCGAATCAATCAAATGTTGTCTTGCGGAATCTCCATAACAGTATGCAAGGCCATTAGCTCCCAAGGTTACATTAGGCTGTACGGTCAATTGCGACCAAGCCACGAGCAAAGTATCATAATTAGCATCACTAAGTCCGGAATTTGAAAACACATCTTCCATGTCCGTAACTTGGCTCACATCCCAACTGCTTAGATCTGAGTTAAATACAGCGGCATCAGAAAACATCTCCTTCATATCAGTCACACTGCTGACATCCCAGCTATTTAAATCTGAAGTGAACGATGTAGCATCATGAAACATCCAGGAAGTATTTTCTACACTGGAGACATCCCAAGCACTGAGGTCTGAATCAAAAGATGAAGCTTCTGTAAACATTAGCCCCATACTAGTGACAGATGAAACATCCCAACTGCTGAGGTCAGAGTCAAAAGAAGATGCGAAGAGAAACATAGCCACAGTGGTAGTCACATTACTCACGTTCCAATTGCTTAAATCTGAGCTGAATGAAGTAGCTCCTTGAAACATGCCCCACATGTCGGTAACGCTTCCAACATCCCAACTGCTAAGATCAGAGTCAAAAGAAGTGGCATTCAGAAACATCTCTTTCATGTCAGTAACATTACTCACGTCCCACGTAGAGAGTCCATCGACAAGAGAGCTGTCCCCTGTAAACATTCTTCGCATGCTGGTTACATTGGAAAGGTCAGGAGCGTCTGTCGCAGAGATGGTTAAATTCGTGCAATCCGTAAATGCATGTGCCATTGATTGCCACGGCATAAGACCCCATTGGTCAATACTTAATATTTTTTCAGGATCCGCATAACCACTCTGGAAATATATCCTTGGGAAAGCTCCTGAAATCGACACTGCATAGACACCTGGGCTGCCATAGGTATGAGTAGTATCGCCGGTGACGTTCGTGGAAGAGGTGCCATCACCCCAGTCTACGCTGTAATTATACCCAGTGCCAAAAGTCGGTATAGTAATTTGATTATTGCCTGAGATACCAGGTTTGGAGGTGTCCCATGTCGTTATAAATCCACAGCCCGGATCAAGCTGATCCCCGCTTATCTGCCAACCCAGACTGTCAATAAGAAAGGAGCGATCATTCTCGCTATTACAAAAGGTAAGTCCAGAAGCTCCCAGGTAAATATTTGGTTGTAAACCAGGTAAGTCTGCCCAACCAGATATTGTCGCGTCATAATCAGACAAAGTCATACCGGAATTACTGAACATAGAAGACATAGTAGTGACATTAGATATGTCCCATGTACTGAGGTCAGAGGTAAAAGAGTTTGCCGAATAGAACATATCGCTCATATCAGTAACACTACTCACATCCCACTGGCTTAAGTCGCCAGTAAGAGAAGAAGCATTACGAAACATGTACCGCGTGCTCGTAACATTGGATAGGTCAGGAGTATCAGTAGCTGCCAAAGTCATATTAGAGCAACCTAAGAAGGAATTTATCATTGAATCCCACTGACTTGTACCCCATTGATCCACTCTTAGGAGCTTTGTTTTATCATTTGACCAGGAATTCCATTTTATTCTCGGATAATCACCAAGAATTGAAATTGTATATATACCTGAGCTGTCATAGGTATGCGTGATTCCCCCAGTAACATTAGTTGAGTAAGTACCGTCTCCCCAAGCCACAGAGTAATCGAATCCTCCTCCAAGTCCTGGGATTTTTATTTGGTTGTTTGCCGAATATCCAAAGTAGGCCGTATTCCATGTAGTTACAAAAGCCTGACCTTGTACCGCATCGCATGAGTGAGACATGAGATCACCATCAATTTGCCACCCAAAATCATTGATCAACTTTGACCTTGCGCTATCCCCTAGGCAATAAGCCAGATTGTCTGCTCCAAGGTACACCCCGTTCTGGAGAGTTGACAGGTTTGCCCAGCCTATCAGCGTAGAGTCATAGTTACTTCTTGAAAGCCCTGATTCACTTAACATATTAGACATGTATGAAGCACTTGAAACATCCCACATACCCAAATTTTGATCAAATGAAGTGGCTTGCAAGAAAACAGAGGTCATCCACGTCACGGATGTGACATCCCAACTACTCAAATCTGAATTGAAACTAGACGCCCCGAAGAACATCGCGCTCATTGAAGTAACATTTTCAACATCCCAACCACTCAGATCCGAATTAAAGCTTGAGGCATTTTTAAACATCAAATTCATTTGGGAAATACCGCTTACATCCCAATTGCTAAAATCTCCCGTGAGAGAAGACGCTCCTCTAAACATGGATGCGGTACTAGTCACGTTGGATAAGTCCGGGCTGTCCGTCGCATTGACCACTAGGTTTGAGCAATTGTAGAAAGCCCCCTCCATTGACTGCCATTGTATGTTACCCCATTCTTCGATACTCAATAACTTCTCTGGGTCCGTTCCTCTGGTAAGGAAATAGATTCTGGGAAAGTCTCCAAGAATCGAAACCGTATAGATGCCTGGACTGGCATAAGTATGAGTTATTGATCCTGTTACATTCGTGGAAGACGTTCCGTCACCCCAGTCTACAGAGTAGTTATAACCTGACCCAGTAGTTGGTATTCTTATTTGATTGTTTGAAGTACTACCGGGATTTGCAGTATTCCAGGTTGTAACGAAGGCGCCCGGGCAACTTAAGTCAAGAGCATCTCCCGTAATCTGCCACCCCTTGCTATTTATCAAAAATGAACGATCAGCTTGGCTATCACAATACAATAAGCCTGAAGCACCGAGAGGTACATTCTGCTGAAGGCCTGGAAGGCTTGACCAGCCCAGTAGAGTAGAGTCGTACTTATCTAGGCTAAGAGCAGAGTGATCTAACATTGAGGACATATTTGTTACACTAGAAACATTCCAGTCCCCGAGGTTTTGATCAAACTGCGAAGCATACTCAAACATATTGGACATGTTGGAAACTTGAGAAACATTCCAACTCGATATGTTATCATTAAAGTTTGATGCCCTGTCAAACATGTGATCCATAACAAGCACATTTGAAACATCCCAAGAACTGAGATCCTCATTAATAGCACTTCTTGAGAACATATAGCTCATGTTAGTGATGTTCGACACGTCCCAATTACTAAAATCGCCTGTAAGAGAATCTGTATCATAGAACATATAGCGTGTGGAAGTGACACGGGATAGGTCTGGACTATCGGTAGCGGAAATCTTCATCCGTCTGCAGCCATAAAACGCGTAAGAGAGTTGTTCCCAACGCAAGCTGCCCCATTGGTCAATCGACCTCAACTTCATCCCATCAAGATTGCCATAGAAACTAAGTCTGGGAAAATCACCCTCAATAGAGACTGTATAGACGCCAGGTGTGGCATAAGTATGGGTAATACTAGAAGTGACACTCGAGTCGGAGGATCCATCTCCCCAATCTACAGTGTAGTCAAAGCCTGTTCCTGATGCAGGAACCTGAATGCTCATTGGACCAGATGAACCAAGGTCTCTCGTGTCCCAAGTAGTAATAAAGGGAACAGAACAATAATGATCATCACCCGTAATGGTCCATCCATGGGTGTTGACCAAGATATCTCTGTAAGTCGTATCACAATACGTCAAATCATATGAACCTAGGGTAACATTCTGTGGTATCTGAGAGAGTTGTGACCAACCATAGAGAATGGCTTCATACTGCGCAACACTAAACTCAGTACGGTCGAGCATACCATTTAAGTATGAAGCGCTAGCAATGTTCCATGTACCAACATCTCCATCGAAGGATGTAGCAGATGAGAACATCCCAGAAAAATCAGTAACATTGGAGACATCCCAGTTACCGATGTTTCCAACAAAAGATTGCGCCCATCCAAACATTGTTTCCATAGTCGTAACACTGCTCACGTCCCAGGCAGATAAGTCTCCATTAAATGATGTGGCTTGACTAAACATGCTTTTCATATTCGTCACTGACGAAACATCCCAATTTGACAAGTCGCTGCTAAAGGAATCCGCATAATTGAACATGCGCTGCATATTAGATACATTTGACACATCCCAGGAAGAAATATTGCCATCAAAGGCGCTGGCGCTATGAAACATGTCCTGCATATTAGTAACTGAAGAGACATCCCAGAGGTTTAAATCTTCATTGAATGAATCTGCATAAGCTAACATCAACTCCATGCTAGTGACATTTGAAACATCCCAATGCGACAAACCTCCGGTTACAGATTCTGCGTTATATAGCATTCTCCACATATCAGTTACACCACTTAGATTAGGGGTATCGGTAGCATTGATTACCATGTTGGTACAATTTAAAAACCCACTTTTCATTGAGTCCCAGGCTATATCCCCCCATTGATCTATGGAAACTAGTTTATGAGGGTTCGTTGATCCGAAATTTGGTCTAGGGAAGTCGCCATCAATTGAGATAGTGTAAGTTCCGGGGCTGGAATAGTTATGCGTAACCTGACCGTTAACATTACTTGAAGAAGAGCCGTCACCCCAGTCAACAGAATAGTTATATCCACTGCCTGTTATTGGTATCGTTACTTGATCGGTTGATCCAGGACCAAGATTGGTAGTCCAAGTGGTAATAAACGCATTCTGGGCAAATAGAATATTAGAGCTTGATAGCAGAGCGGTTAAAATAAATAGTAACACTGAGTGCTTTACGTGTGTCTTCGAAAAAATCATAGCTAACAACATAATATTGACTTATTTTTTCTATTAAAGTAACGCCACCATTCCAATATAACAAACAGTTGTATGAAATATTTTCTGTTCGGAGGAAAATCCTGTGGCAACTACACTAAAAAACAAGGGCACTTACTTCTCAGCAAGTGCCCCATCGCTAATTCATTCCGAGGAATGATGAGCTCGTCTAATCTCGTTTGATCACTTTCTGGTAAGTAGCCGTACCGTCAGTTTCGTGGATCCAGAGCAAATAAACTCCGGCGCGCTGATCAGAGACATTGATTTGATTGGTGTACTCTACTTCCTTCCTCCTTCTGC
The DNA here is from genome assembly GCA_040222235.1 of Cyclobacteriaceae bacterium. Taxonomy (GTDB): domain Bacteria; phylum Bacteroidota; class Bacteroidia; order Cytophagales; family Cyclobacteriaceae; genus UBA6059. The sequence goes on along the minus strand of JAVKDO010000108.1, from coordinate 52,783 downwards.
CGTCCAAGTCAAACAATACGAGCCGGTCGATCTTTGTGGCTTCCTGACCTACCGTAAAGAGGTCGCGCGTTGGATTGGGGAATACAGACGGTAAGTCTCTTTTTTCAATTCCCGACACGAGTTCATTGATGATCAAGGTTCCCGACACTCGACCCTCAAAGTTGGGGTCGATGATGGTGATGACTACTTCGTAAACACCGGGTTCCGTAGGGGCATCTTTTCCTTCATTGATGCTCACCTCGACTTCCAGCCCAGCCGGGTCAGTAGTAATCTCAGGCAGTTTTGGAAAGCCGTCCGCTGTAAACTCCAGTTCTCCTACGATAATCTGTGCCATGGCTTTCGCCACCACGAGTTCAGCATTTTCATAAGAGAAGTCATAGTTATCATCACTGCCTCCTGAGATAGTGATGGTATAAGTACCGGCATTGCTCTCTCTGTTGATGGAACTGGTCGCCGATGGCAGTTGATCGATTGATGAGGCATCATCACCATTCACAAACCCACTCAGGCTATAGGTCAGCTCGGGCAGCTCATCCCCAAACGTGATTGATTGTGCATCAGCCTGAGCCAGCAGGGTGGCTTTACCAATCTCAAGGTTGCCGTCTACATACTCCACCTCGTAGTTAGGAGCGACAGCAGCGGATACAGCGATACCGTAGCTCCCTACGCTACTCTGACTCGTAGCAGTAGTATTGACGGTAGGCGCTGTGGTAAGTATAGATGCGTCATCTCCGCCTATAAACCCATCTATTGTGTAGGTCAATTGGGGTACCTCACTACCATAGACCATCGACTGATCATCTGCTGTGATGGTCAGCATAGCCGATGTAATAGTCAGCTTACCAGACGCATAAGTGATCTCATAGTTAACAGACACTGCCTCAGCTACCGCAATGAGGTACTCACCGACGGCCGAGGTATTGCTCCCCGTGGTAGATGCTACTGGCAGAGTGGAGAGGTCGTCTTCATTGTCTCCGTTGACAAAGCCGTCATACGCCACAGTAAGAGACGGTACGTCGGCACCATACAGCATCATTTGATCATCGGCAGTAACCGTCAAGGGAGCTTTGCCTATACTTAGCGTACCTGGCACATAAGTGAAAGTGTAGTTATCCGCTTCGGCATTGCTGGCCGTAATGGCAAAGTCCCCGACGTTACTGGTTGCTGTTGCTGTGGTAATAATAGTAGGTGCTGTGGTGAGGTCAGTAGCATCCTCATTGTCCACAAATCCTGTATAGGTGGCGGTAAGCGCAGGAAGCTCTCCACCGTATGTCATTTGCTTATTCTCGGCTGTAACTGTAATGGCCGCCGGATCAATCGTAAAGCTTCTCTGCACCGAAGAGGCTGGGTTAAATGTGGCGTTACCTGCCTGGTCGGCCCTGACGGTGATCTCGCCAGCACCCTCAATGGTCAGACGATTTCCTGATAGGGACACGAGATCGTCTCCTCTGGTAATGGTGTAGCTCACGGCTAGCCCGGAAGTAGTGGTGGCGGCAAGGTCGAAGCGATCATCTCCGTAGGTCTTATCAGCAATGGCTGAGAAAGTGATGGTCTGATTGGACTTGGTAAAGTCGAGGATGGAGATGGTAAATTGCTCTTCGAAGGAGCCGCCCTCACCATCGTCAGAACGAATTCTAATGCTATATGAACTTTGGGTGTCGAAGTTGAAGACAGCATTAGCTACCAAGTTGCTTCCTGAAATGTCAAAGACTGCATTGTCCGTATCACCCTCGCCCGCCACCAAACTGTAGGTGTGTGTATCTTCAACGTTGAGATCAGTGGTTGCGAATCCTCCGACGATTGCCCCAATAGTGTTTCCTTCTGTGATAGTGTTGTTATCAAGCTCTATGGCCGTTGGTGCATTATTCTCTTCACGTATAGTGACTAGCCATTCTTGACTGACACTTGGGTTTTGGGCTGTGACAGTATAGGCAACTACCGAAGCGAAATCCTGCGCCACGGCTGTCTCAGGATCGATAGTGGCACCTCCGGATATTGTAATAGTAGGTGTCAGACTTGACAGGTCTGTGTCAACAGGAACTTCCAACAAGACTGTATGGGCCGTCGCATCAATCAGAGCCGGGGCTACCTGCTCAGTAAGACTAAAGTCAGTGATGTCCGTAGCGACATTACTACAATCCAAGCTAAAGTTGGCAACATCGTCAATATTGGTGAAGTTGGCTTCTGCATAGGCAATATCATCTACGGTGATGCAAGTAAGGCTTGAGTTGTCAGTGATGTTGATCGATGTGATGGCGCTATTGTTGCCATTGGCCAAGTTGAGTGAATTCAAACTGTTATTCTGAGCCAACAATACTTCGAGCTTATCATTGACAGATAAATCCAATGTGGTCAATTGAGTATTGTTCACTCTCAAATCTTCAAGCTTCACATTCACTGACAGATCAAGAGTTGTGATTTGATTATCGCCGATAGAAAGTTTCAACAAATCGGGTTGATCGCTGACATCAATTGAGGTGAGGCCACTTCCAAAGAAGTTTAAATATTTGAGCGCTGTATTCTGGCTAATATCAATGGCGCTCAGATCATTGCGATAGCCGTCAAGGATGACCAAATCAGGGTTCTGCGTAACATCTATTTCTGATAAGTCATTGTCACCAAGGGTCAATTCAGTCAGCAATGTGAGCTTCGTCACATCTATCTGCGTCAGGAGATTATTATTCAGCTTGAGGTCTCTGATATTAACATTGTTGTCAACATTGATCGAGGCTATGTCATTATTGTCAAGATTGACGAATGTCAAGTTCGGGTTAGTTGAAATATCGATTTCGGATAGATTGTTTCCGGGGAGGGTGATATTCCTCAACTTGGGATGATTAGTGGCATCAAATTCACTGATCTCATGACTAATCATTTGGAGCTCTTCCAGGTTTGAGAAGTGTTCTATACCTGTCAGCTCTGCGACTATGCCATCAGCACTGTTGACCAGTATCTTGCCTGAGAAAGCTTCTGCCTCCTGAATAGTAATGTCGCCATCAATCGTAGTGTTGATACTGGCATTAGCCAAAAGTGCAGCTTTAAAATTAGCATCTGGGATATTGATAATACAATTCTCACCACCATCGACAAAGGTCCAGTTGAAGTTATCAATTATGAATTGACGGGCTGTTGCTCCTCCACAATACTCAATTCCAGCAGCGCCAAATTCCAGATCACTTTGGAGTGCTTGCTGGGACCATGCTTGAAGGGTGTTATCATAATTAGCTTTTGATAAACCACTGTTGTCAAACACGTTGAACATAGCGGTAATATTGGAGACATCCCAATCACTCAAATCCTGATTGAATGAAGAAGCTCCATCAAACATTTGACCCAAATTGGTTGCAACTGGAAAAGTCCAACCACTAATATCTTGATTGAATGCAGTTGCATTCTCAAACATTCCGTCAAATGAGATGGCACTTGAAACGTCCCAAGAGCTGATGTCTTGATTAAATGGTGTATCTGCAAACATTTTGTTAAACCCTGTAATCTCACTCACATCCCAGGAACTGATGTCTTGATTGAAAGGTGAAAAACCAAACATTCCCAATATAGTAGGGGAGCCACCGAAATTCCATTGACTTATATCTTGATTGAATGAGGTACCACGAAACATGTTTTGCATGTCATCAACCATGCTCACATCCCAGTTGCCAACCTGTCCATTAAAATCAGAGGCAAAAGTGAACATCCAAAACATATTAGTGACTTTGCTAACATCCCAATCGTTTAGGTCCTGATTAAATGATGATGCACCTCTAAACATCTCTCTCATATTAGAGACCTTGCTCACATCCCATGAATTAATGTCCTGGTTGAAAGAAGTAGCACCTTTGAACATGTCTTGCATTGTCTGAATATTCGAAGTGTTCCAATGGCCAATATCACTATCAAAATTGGGACAATCCTCAAAGGAGGAACTTAAGGTGGTTGCTGCTGAGAGATTTGGAGCATCCTCTGCTACAATTTGAAAATTGGAGCAGCCTCGAAAGGATATAATTCTCCAGGTATTGATGTCTCCCCACTGTTCCACAGTAAGTAGTTTGTCTTTATCACCAGCATCATTAAAATTGAACCCTACAAATTTCCCTGAAATAGAAACCGTATATGTGCCCGGAGCAGCATAAGTGTGGGTCATTGGCCCTGAGGCAGAAAGATCTGTACTTCCATCGCCCCAGTCTATATCAAAAATGGGACTATTGCCTGCAAAAGCTGGAATCGTTATTTGATTGTTTTCTGAAGTTCCAGGATTGTCTGTTTTCCAAGTGGTAATAAAAGGCAGGCAGTTTTCACCTCCGTCAGTAAAAGTCCAACCGTATTTGTCAATAATCGATTGGCGTGCAGCGGCTCCTACGCAGTAAGTAATGCCATTTGCACCAAAGTCCACATCGTTCTGTAAGGTCAATTGTGACCAGCCCTCAAGTATTTTATCATAGTTGGCTTTTGATAAATTACCGTTAAAAAACATGGAGCCCATATCCGTGGCAGAAGAGATGTTCCATCCAGAGAGGTCTTGATCAAATGATGAGGCCAATCCAAACATCGAGTTGAAGTTCTGTACGCTGCTCACATCCCAGCTTCCAATAGCTCCATTGAAAGCCGTGTTTCTTGAAAACATATTGAACATCCTCGTGACACTGCTTACATCCCAGCTATTGAGGTCGTGGTTGAAAGCATTGGCCCCAAAAAACATAGCTTTCATGTCGGTCACCTTACTCACATCCCAGGCGTTTAAGTCGAAGCTAAATGCTGTCGCTTCTGCGAACATATCCTCCATATCAGTGACATTACCTACTTCCCAGTTACCTATATCTCGGTTAAACGCCGAGGCTCTGGAAAACATGGCACTCATGTTTTCGACCTTAGAGACATTCCAACCTGAAATGTCATGATTGAAAACGGTGTTGATGTCAAACATCGCTGACATGTCAGTGACATTGGAAACATCCCAGCCGGATATATCTCGGTTGAAGGCTGAAAAGCGAAACATACCCGACATATCAGTGATGTTACCGACTTCCCAGCTGGTAATATTCCCGTCAAAAGCTATCGCACCGTTAAACATAGAAGCCATATTTACCACACTACTCACATCCCAAGTGTTGAGATCTCCATCAAAGGAAGTAGCGCTAAAAAACATGAAGTCCATGCCGGATACACCTGTTAAATCTGGTGCGTCAGTAGCGTTGTAGGTAAGCTCAGAACACCCCTGAAAGGCCCTTGACATGGTCGTCCAGCTGATATCACCCCATTGCTCGATAGTCAATATCTTCTGTCTGTCACCAGTCCCACTAAAAAAAATTCTAGGGAAATCTCCGCTTATAGAAATGCGATATGTGCCGGCACTGGCAAAGGTAATCGTGTAATTACCGGTCTGTCCAGCCGGCTCGCTTCCGTTGTTGCCGGCTTCATTACCTACTTCCTCCCAGGAAACGTTGTAGTTGTAACCTGTACCGGTTGTTGGAATGGTAATTTGATTGTCATCAGAAGTCCCAGGATTATCTGTTTTCCAGGTAGTAATAAACTCGCCTTGTGCGCTGGCCGCACCAGCCATGAGCAACAGGACTAAGAGAAAGATTAAGGTCACGGGATTAAGCCACTGGCTCACTCCCCGCAATAGGGTAGAGGTTTTCATAGAACATTAATTTTTAATTAGCGATTAATGCCAGTGAAGTTGTGGGAATGACCTTAGGTTCTACCTGACCTTGTGGGTCAGTTCTGTACCTACCCAGGTGGGTAGTTTTTATAAGTGCCTGATAATCAAATCATAGCTTGTCACCCCTGTTAGGGTTTGGAACCCTAACAGGGGTAGTAGTGAGTGGTTGGCAGTAGGTGCCAAACGAAAGTGCACCTATTCTAGGGTCAGGCCATCATTCTCTTGGAGGTCGATATTGTCCTGATGAAATTGCTCATACTCCACACAAGCATATGGGGCAAGCAATTCTCATGGGAAAACAGATACCCACTTGAGCCTGATAGTTGTCGGAAGCCTCTTCGACGAGCATAGCGATCCAGAATACTACCGGACGAACCGAACTAATCATGAACACCACACGCATCGGAGAGCTTACCACCCCTGTTAGGGTTTAGAACCCTAACAGGGGTGGAGATCCACAGAAGTCGCACGAGCGAAAGAGTGCCTATTCGAGAGTCAGGCTGGTGATCTCCTGAAGGTCAATATTGTCTTGATGAAACTTCTCATACCCAGCACGACCACCAAACCATGCCAGCACCTCATCACGCATCAGCTTAGTCGGTTGCGTACTCAAGTGGCTCTGATAGGAAGAATGGGCATAATATCGGAAGCTGGATACCACGCCATGAAGTTGAGGGTTGGCATGGATATAATAAACCAGCCTAGAAAAGTAGCTATCATCATCGACAACTATACGGCGAAAGGGAAGCTCTAACAGTTTACCTGTTCGACTACTTTGCTTGTTGATGGCTTGCGTGAAGCCATTAAAGAAATGGGCAAATTGATAGCTCATGATAGAAGATACGGACTTATTGTTTTCTTTACCCGACTTGGTATAAAAGGATACGATCTTATCTTCAGCCTTTGTTCGTATCAGAAAATGAAAGTGATTCCCCATAAGACAATAGACATAGGTATCGGCGATAGGGCTAATGTAATGGTCATATTTCTGTAAAAAGAAGTTGTAGTTTCCCTCGTCTTTGAAAAGAACTTCTCCATTAATACCACGATTGTAAATGTGGTAGTAGGAAGATGGCTCAAGCGGTTCGGTATGTTTCATCTGTTGTATTCGATACCCCTGTTAGGGTTTGAAACCCTAACAGGGGTATAAGCCTAGGGCTTAGTAGATTTCAATGCAAACTGCATCGCTTCCTTGCGATTGCTTACTCCTAGTTTGTCGTAGATATTCTTCAAGTGGTACTTAACGGTATTGACGGATACGAAAGTCTTCTCAGAAATCTCAGTGTTAGAAAGGTCTGTCAGTGCCAAGCTCAATATTTCGAATTCCCTTTCCGATAGGGGCTCTTCGATAGTCTCATTGATTCGCTCTTGCGTGATGCCCATCTCATCGGTGCTGCCCTCCACTATACCTTTGATCTGGAGTCTCAGCTCATTGATCTGAGAAGAGAGTAGCCGATTTTTGAGTTGATTTCTTTTCTGAATGGCCACATACACGGCGATGCTGATCAGCAGAATCGCGATCACCAGCATGGATAGGACGATGATATTTTGTCTTCTTTCTTCCAGTTGTAAGTGCATGACCTGATCTCGTGCTTGCAATAGCTCTATTTGCTGCCGTTGTTGCCGTTCTTTGTGTTCCTGATCTACTACAAAGATTGCCCGCTGTTTGTCCACCCGCTTAACAGAATCATCAATCATTTGATGTTTTCGTAAAAAATCGAGGGCAAGACCTTTCTTTCCCATTTGCTCATAGAGTTCAGATTTTTTCTGATAAATGAGCGACATATCCTCAAGTAGTTGGTTGCGACTAGCTAACTCCAGGCCCTCTGAGAGTAACGCATCTGCCTTATCAAAATCACCAGTGGACATATATATTTCAACAAGAGCGTAGGCAGATAACACTTGGTATTCACCTTCGCTCGCCTCCAAAAAGTAGTTATGGCACAGCTGCCCTAGTTCCAGCGCCTGATCGTACAAGCCTTTACTCGTCAATATCCTTGTTTGAGTGATCCAGAATTTCGCTAGACTAAGGCTATCCCTTAATACTGCGGCCTCTTTCAATGCAAGCCTGCTATATTTTTCGGCGCTATCTATCTCATCTACTTGCAAATAGGCTTTTGATAGTTTGCCTAACCTTAAGGCGCGCGTGTTATGATTGCCTGCTCGTGTTTTTTTTATGGCTAACCCTTCTTTATAGTATTCTATGGCCATTTGATAATCGCCGATCATCGCCTTCAAATCACCAAAGTTGACCAACTCATATCCAAGACCTGTCGTGTCCTTCCTTGCTATTTCAATACCATAAGCTTCATTAAAAAAATCGGTCGCCTTTATATACTCACCAATATGTCCATAGAGTACCCCTAGATGGGACAGTTGATTGGTAATTTCCACTGAATCTTTGGCTGCTCTAGTGATCTCCAGCGACTTGTGATAGTAAGGAATGGCCTCTGTATACCTGCCGAGATATTCATAGCAAAAGCCTGTGTGGCTATAGCTCTCTATCAGATGTACAGTATCCAGTGAATACTCGGAAAGCGCGTCCACCGTGAGGAGATAATTGTCAAGGGAGCCCTGTACGTCATTTAAAAAATAGAGTGCATCTGCTTTTATGAGATAGAGCCTAGCACGATTGGCATCAACATCTGATTGCAGTGTAGCGTCAACCAGAGTCACCACCCTGGCATAATCCTTTTCACGGTAGTGGTACATTATATTTTCTATAAGCTCATTACCATCCTGATCACTTTCTAACAGTGGCTGGGAGAACGCTTCGCTCAATGTCAAAAAGCTGAAAACGAGTAACGTCCAAGACATCAGTCCGATTTTATGAGCTCTTAACCACATATTCTAAGGCTTCTTTTCTATTGGCTACCCCGAGTTTTCCGTAGACATTTCTTAGATGGAATTTAACGGTGCTCTCAGAAACGAAGAGTTTCTCGGCAATCTCTCTATTTGACTTTCCTTTAAGCCCAAGCGTAAGTGTTTCAAACTCCCGTTCCGTTAGTGGGTTGACTACTTTTTTGTTGAGTGCTTCTATATCATCCGCTAGCGCAAATGTCTGTGGACCGTTGAGCATTTCTATATAACGCTTCTGAAGTGCATCATACTGCAGTTCCTGAGCCTGTTTTTCAGCCAATTGCTTTTTGTGCCTAAGGGTGAAGAAGACAATTAACAAAATAATGGAAAGAGCACCTCCAATTCCTATGGCGTACTGGGCATTTCTCGAACGTGCCAAATTTGCATCCTTCAACCCATTTTCAAGAGAGAGACGTTCTATCTCAGCTTCTTTCTTGGTTGTTTCGTACTTGGCCTGTAGTTCTGAGACTAACTCTCGCTGATCACGGCTTCTAACCGAGTCTTCCAGTGTCTTAAACTCTTTTTGATACGATAAGGCTTTTCTAATATCACCCTGAGCTTCGTAAATCAAAGACAAGTTCTTGGCGGCATCAAATTTTACTCCAAGGTCTTTGGTCCGCTTATATGCTTCTTCCGCATAGTATTTTGCCTTTTCAAAATCCTTCTTTCTAATCAGCGTGCTTGACAACATACCAAAGTCAAATATCAGTCCGATCGAATCTTGATTTTGCCTATCTAAGCGGATAGCTTCCTCGTAATGATACTCAGAAGAGTCCAATTCATCTAACGTAAAAAAAACGGCCCCAAGAAGATTACTCCCCACTGCCAAACTTCTGTAATCCTGAAATTGCCGACTAATCGAATTGGACGCTTTTAAATAGAACAAGGCTGAATCAAACCGCTGGGTAAGCTCGTAGATTTGACCCATGTTCTGCATGACTCTGGCCATTGCCAATGTGTCGCCTAGGTCAGTGTTAATCTTTAGGGCTTCTTTGAACGTGTTCAATGCAGACTCGTAATCTTCATTGAATTGGCCATAGATAACAGCCATAGCGTTTAGCGTTGTGGCCAAGCCCTTTTGGTTTTTTGTTTTCTGGTATAATGCTCGGCCCTCAAGAAATTTCACCAATGCCAGTTCATATTTTCCTTGCCACGTTAAGCTTCGGCCAATATCCATTGCAAGGGAAGCTTGTTGATCAGTAGACGCTTTGTTTGCTGGAATGTGGAAATACAATTTTTCTGCTCGGACAAAGTATTCTGACGCCTCTCCGAATTGGTTATTGTACATGCTGCTAAGCCCAAGAAGTTGTAAGGTTTTTGCTCGAATTAAGGAAGGTACCTCAGCAGAGTCCAATTCTAAAATTTCAAATAAGAGCTCATCACTCTTAGCAGGATTGGTGTCCTTTAAGTTTTCAGCTTCATGCAATAGTTTTTGGAAACCTTGACCAAAGCAAGGGCTAAATGTCTGACAACAACCAATGATTAGTAGAAGGAATATTTTTCGCACAACGAGTTTTACCGTTAATCTTCCCAATCAAGTTAATCATCTCGCGAAAGAGTATCAACAAAGTCCAAAAGATTAACTAAATCCTCACAAAGAGAATGATTTCCTAGAGTAGAGGAGACTCTATCTACTTAAAAAAGTCGATGAGAGCGTACTGTCTCTCAAAGCTCCTTCGCCTCTGCGATCAGCTCGGCAAGATCTTTCACCAGTACTTCTGACTCCTTCTCCTTGTTTTTGACGCCATCGGTCATCATCGTCATGCAGAATGGACATCCCGCCGCAATGATTTTCGCGCCAGTGGCTAATGCCTCTTCAGTACGCTCTATATTAATCTCCTTGTTGCCTTTCTCCGCATCTTTGAACATCTGTGCTCCACCTGCGCCGCAGCACAGCCCCTTGGTCTTGCATCTCTTCATCTCCACTAGATCTGCATCCAGCACTTTAAGGACCTCTCTTGGCGCTTCATAGATGTTATTGGCTCGTCCTAGATAGCAAGAATCATGAAAGGTGATTTTCTTTCCCTTGAAAACTCCACCGCCTTCTATCGTAATCTTGCCTTCATTGATTAGCTCTTGGAGATACGTAGAATGATGAATAACGTCATAATTACCTCCCAGTTCAGGATACTCATTTTTCAAGGTATTGAAGCAATGAGGACAGGCAGTCACTATCTTCTTGATACCATAGCCGTCTAGTACCTGGATGTTGGCCATCGCCTGCATCTGAAATAGGAATTCATTGCCAGCGCGCCTAGCAGGGTCACCGGTGCAAGTCTCTTCAGTGCCAAGCACTGCAAATTTCGTCCCGACATGATTCAAGATTTTCACAAAAGCCTTGGTGACACGCTTGTATCGATCGTCATACGAACCAGCACAACCTACCCAAAACAATACCTCTGGGGTTTCACCTTTTGCGACTAGTTCTGCTACTGTGGGTACATTATATTCCATCCTATTTATCAGTTTTAAGTTCGTCAGCCCAGTTGAATCTATCCGTAGGAGCAAATTTCCAAGGGGCAAAGTTGGTTTCTACATTTTGGAACATAGCATTCCATGAAGCCGGAGAACCCGACTCCTCCATCGCTACATATCGTCTCATCTGAAGGATAATATCCAATGGGTTGATGTTGACCGGACAGGCTTCCACACAAGCGTTACAACTCGTGCAGGCGTTAATCTCTTCTTTGGTGATATAGTCACCCAGTAATGATTTTCCATCTTCACCTGGCTTACCACCTTTTGCGGTAGCGGCCCCAATCTCCTCAATACGATCTCGGGTATCCATCATGATCTTACGAGGGGAAAGCTCTTTGCCCGTAAGGTTGGCTGGGCACTCAGAGGTGCATCTACCACACTCTGTACAAGCATAGGATTCCATGAGATTTTTCCAAGATAAGTCCATCGCATCCTTGGCGCCAAATCTACCCACCTCGGTGGGCGGCTCTTCGGCATTCTCGACTGGCATGCCCAGCATCATTTTGACTTCATTGGTCACAACTGGCATGTTTTCCATTTTGCCTTTGGCATGCAGCCTGGAAAAGTAGGTATTAGGAAAAGCCATGAAGATGTGGAGGTGCTTTGAATAGGTGACGTATAATGAAAATGCCAGAATACCCACGATATGAAACCACCAGGCTACTCGCTCAACGATCACTAATGCCGAGACACTTAGACCATCAAATAGTGGCATGAACAGACTACTGAAAAAGAAGGTGCCTGTCTGTGGATAGGCTTCATGACCCGCCGATTGGAGCAATTGATCTGTCGCGTTCATGGTAAAGATGGCCGCCATCAATACGATCTCGATCACAAGGATCAGATTGCCATCCAACGCTGGCCAGCCCTTCATCTCTGGTTTTGTGAAGCGCTCTACCTTCACCACATTCCTTCTGGTAAGAAACACGACACATGCTAGCACCACTAGTACTGCTAGAAACTCAAAGAAGTTGAGCGCAAAGGTGTAGACCGATCCTAGCAAAGGCGCAAAGATGCGATGGGTGCCTGCGATCCCGTCAATGACAAACTCCAGCACCTCTAGGTTAATAATAACAAAGCCGATATAAATGAAGAAGTGAAAGGTGGCTGGGATCAACCGCTTGAACATTTTTTGCTGTCCGAAGGCCACAAGGAGCATCGTCTGTAGTCGGTCACTACCATGGTCGGAGAAGTCCTGATCTTTACCCAACAATATATTGCCTTTGATTCGGGCAATCCTCTGATAAATAAAGTATCCGAAGACGGCAAATACTGCCAGAAACACGATTTGAGGGAGGTATTGCATGGTCTGCTAGCTTGGTTTTAAATTCCTTAAAATAATTTGCCGCTTTTTATTATTTCTATAGTTTTGCACCTCTTTAAAAGGAGGTGCTGTAGCTCAGTTGGTAGAGCATCGGACTGAAAATCCGTGAGTCGGTGGTTCGAATCCACTCAGCACCACCAAAGCCATCCTAATTGGGGTGGCTTTTTTTTGCCCAGACCATCAAACCTTTTAAAGATCTGTGAGTCGGTGGGCGGTGTGCCGCTCCAATCAAATCCTCTCAGCACCACCAAAGCCATCCTAAACAGGGTGGCTTTTTTTATGCCCTTTTCTGAGTAGCACTAAATTAACATTTCCTGTCAATTTAGTATGCATGCATAACAAATTTTTAGGCCTCCTTGGACAAGTAATATTTATGTGAGCATGAACTAGATGCAGGGTTCCTAAGCTAAAACCCCTTTCCCACTTTTTTGTCTTGACACAAAAAGTAGGCAAAAAAGTCAAGGCTGTGTTCATTTCTTGACGCACAATTCACGCAAATCCAGGGAATAAAAAGAAACTCGCATTCTGGCTACCCTTTAAAGAATTGAATATCCTAAGCTCAAACGGCTTTTTATTATGATCCTCTTTTTGAGCGAATTATGCTAAAATGAACAAGGCCGTGCTCCAGCGATATCAAATCAATACAAAGCCCTGGCTATTATTCTAGTTGACCGTTGTTCACAGTTATTCATAAATGTCCTCTGGACAGAAAAACAACTATTCTTCTAGACTGCCGCCTTTGTGCTTTCTGGGTCTTGGAGCCTTACTCTTTGACCCTCCTAGTCGGGTAAGCATTACGATTTCCTTATCCTCAAGAAGGCGCCATTTGCCCCTTGAGAGATCTTTTTTGGTCAATGGGCCGTACATCACGCGATCGAGTCGCTTCACATCATACCCCAAATGCTCAAAAATTCTTCTGACAATCCTGTTTCGCCCAAGGTGAATTTCTACACCCAGTATCTGACGACTCTTATCAAGAACAGCAATCTCATCAACCTTCACAGGGCCATCATCAAGGGTAAGCCCCCCCTGAATTTTCTTCAAATCTTCTTTTGTCAGTGGTTTGTCAAGATCCACTTGATAGATCTTCTTAATCATGTACGAAGGATGAGTCAGCTTTTCTGCCAGCTCCCCATCATTGGTAAATAGGAGTAGGCCAGTCGTATTTCGATCAAGTCTACCTACCGGATAAACCCTTTGATCAGTAGCCGTCTTGATCAAGTCCATGACCGTCTTACGACCTTCCGGATCGGTCATCGTAGTGATGAAGTCTTTGGGCTTGTTGAGGAGTACATAAGCTTTTCGCTCTGGTTTGATGGTCTTACCAGAAACTTGCACTTTATCTTTTGGCAGAACCTTAGTACCTACTTCGAGTACTGGTTTTCCATTGACACTCACTTTGCCTTTCGCAATCAACGTATCAGCTTCCCTACGAGAGCATAAGCCCGATTGAGAAATGTACTTGTTAAGACGAATGGTTTCTTCTGGTGCTGGGGTAGTAGGCTTACCCCTTCCTGGGGATTTGCCGGATGGCTTTCTTTGCATGGGCGTACAGTATCACTACTGAAAATATTTGCCTCAAAGTTCGGTACTTTCCCCGATCTGATTCTCTTCTTTAGCGAAATCTTTGGGAGTAGGCAGATCCTTCAGATCATTGATTCCAAAATAATCCATGAAATTTTGGCTGGTGCCATAAAGCAGCGGTCGTCCGACACCTTCTGATTTGCCTTTGATCTCAACCAGCTCTTTCTCTAGAAGCTTCTGAACTGCATAGTCACAATTCACGCCTCTCACCTGCTCCATCTGGCTTTTAGTCACCGGCTGCTTGTAGGCAATGATGGAAAGCGTCTCTAGCGAAGAACTAGATAGCCTTTTCTTGGATTGCTGCTTGAGCAGTATGCTGATACTGGCTTGATAAGCCGGTTTGGTCAAAAACTGATAGCCACCTCCGCTCTCCACTGGCTCGAAAGAGTGCGTATCATCAGCGTACTTTTCTTTGAGCAATTGGATCGAGGATCGGATATCTTCTTCAGGAACGTCCGCTTCGAACATTTCCACAAGACAACTCTTGATCTCCTCAATCTTAACAGGGGCCGGCGCACAAAAAATAAGCGCCTCAATATGATTGGTTAGATAATCCAACTAAGACCTCTTATTGAGCTTGGCTTCAATAGAGTGCATGGTATGTGGGACTGCTCTTAGCCTTTCCTTTGAGATCAGCTTGCCCGTATCTATACAAATGCCATAAGTGCCATTCTTGATCCTCACGAGTGCATTCTCTAGATTATTAATAAATTTTTGCTGGCGGGCAGCAAGTTGGCTCTGACTTTCCTTTTCCATGGTGTCAGCACCATCCTCAAGGGTCTTCAGTGCGCCTTGTGTAGCGTCTGTGCCCGACTCATGGGATCTGGTCAACGACTCCTTGATGTAAGAAAGCTCGGTCTTGGCTTGTGTTAATTTTTCATTGATGAGTTCTTGAAATTCCTTCAATTCCTCATCAGAATAGCGATTTTTTCCTTCCTGACTCATATCTGTTACGCTTAAAAATGTGTGCTAATGTAGTTGATCATCAGAAATTAAAAAAACGTGGTTTGCTTCATTCAGCCTCTGATCCATCTATAATTCAGCAAGAAGCACTTGCGCTAGACTTTGAGCGGAGGCACTAAAAAGATGCTCCTACAATGACCGTCTCTTTGATGATCTCTACCTCTCCCGTAGCATTGTATAGCTCGAAGTAGACCACATAAATTCCTGTCCTGGCTTTATTTCCACTCTCGTCGGTACCATCCCAGGTAAAGAAGCCATTGGCCGCCAACAATTCATTTTGCGCTAGCTGCTTGACTACCCGTCCATCCACATCATAGATGATCACACTCGCAAAGCTGCCTGCCTGATCATCCTGATAAGAGATAGTCGTGAAACTATTGTTCGTCCCCGGAATAAAGACCTTAGGTTCTATCTGTATGGTTGTGGCAGGCGCGCCAGGCAGTCTTGCCTGAGAGTTCGGTTTTCCTGGAGTCGCAAACCCGACGGCACTTGAAGCAGATTGCCAGTTCGACGCATTTCCGGTAGGTGTAGCGACGCTCACCCGCTCGAGTGATACACCATCTACATCATTGAGCAAGTTGCTATGTAGATCATCTGTATAGTCAAAAGCATCAATCAACATAGTATCAGCCGAGATAAATGCAATGCGCCCTTCAGTATTGGGCATAGTAGGCAATGGGGCTAAGAAAACTTTGTCGAAATCACCTTGTGGGTATTGATCCTTCAGTATGTCAGGAATCACTGTAAAAACTGCTATCTCACTGGGCGGTAGTATGTTGTTAGCTATGGAGAGCGGTACAAGCACTTCATTCAATGGGTCATTGCTCGTAAACCAAAACCTGAAATTGATATACTTATCAGAAACATTGTAAACCTCTACAAAATCAACTCCGCCCGAGCGAGGATCGAAAAGTACTTCATTGATGACTATGTCGCCAGGAGCTGCGGCCTCAGGAAGCACGAAAGTCAGCGCATTCTCCTCACCAATCAGATTGCCAAGACAGTCGGCCATGCCCGCCACCTCTATGGCATAGGTCTGATTAAGCGCCAGTTCGTCGGATAGGGCGAGCGCTATACTTTTCCTGCTTTCGATCAAGTTGGCTTCTACGATTCCAATACTAGGGGTGATCTCAAAGCCCCAAAGTGCCGTGTTGTCGGACAATTGCTCATCGAAAGTGAGCAGCGTACCGTTTGTCTCGATGGCTATCGCCTGGGTGAGTTTAGGGCCATTGTTATCAGGATTGGGCTGATTGACAGAATTGACCTGGCCGGGAGTTCCTCCTAAACTCGCCTCTGAAGCCGTCCAGTTGCTCTCTTCAC
This sequence comes from Cyclobacteriaceae bacterium, assembly GCA_040222235.1. GTDB lineage: Bacteria > Bacteroidota > Bacteroidia > Cytophagales > Cyclobacteriaceae > UBA6059. The sequence continues at coordinate 36,596 of JAVKDO010000108.1, read as the reverse complement.
CACACGGGTTCGCGGGATCGACCATCTCCAGTGAAATGCCACCCTCACTTGCTTCATCTGAGTTGTACCAGTCGTCTGCGTACTTGACACTGAAAATTAGTGCTGTACTGAGCTTTAAGCTTATCTGCTCACCTCCGTTATTTAGTGATGGCCAGCTGGAGACTCCTCGTGTGTCACCGTACGGTTCAAAATCATCTGCACTACTCGTCGGAGTAAGAATAACATAAGACTGAGGCTCTATATTGAAAGTCGGTAGTGTTGTTTCGGAGGTACCATCAGATAAAGTGATATCCGCTGTGCTTATCAGAACATCTGTTGGGTTGTAGATCTCCAGGTACTCTGCTATGGGTAGCCCTTTGGCAGGCTCAGGGTCAGCCATAATCTCAGTGATAATGAGGTCATTGAAGCCTGGTGCTCGACCTACTCCTATGGCTACTGTCATTTCAGTTATGACATTTCCTAGGCAGTCTTGAAGGCCAGCGATGCTGAGGTCAAGTTCATTACCTACCGGAAATGGTTCACCTAGCGTTAGACTTACCTCATTGGCAGTCTCGCCAATTGCTACTTCTGAAATGTCTATTGGGAAGGTGAAGTTCGTGATGGAGACAGTAGCTGGATCAAGTGCTTCACTAAACTCCAGCATAATCGTACCTGATATCAATTCGGTAGCGATCAACTCTGGCGCAATACTGTCGATAAAGTTGCGCATCAATGAATTAGCCTCACCTGGCGTGCCGCCAAGCGCACTCAATGAGGCCGCCCAATCTGTGGACACATCACAGCCATTTTCAATTCCGATTTTTTCTAGTGCATAGCCACCATCATTTTTGTGGCTATCTCGGTACCAGCTACTGCTGTACTGCACTCTATCAATCACAGTTTCTGCTATAGATAGGACAATGCTATCGCCACTGTTGCCCAGAGAAGGGAAGGTGGCGACTGGAATCACTGCCCCAAAACTCTGAAAGTCATTGATGCGGCTATCATCCGTCAGGATCGCATATTGACCTGCATCAAGCTCAATATTCGGTAGGCTTTGACTACTGAGATTATCTGAAAATGTGACCTGAAATAAGTTAATCGTCTGATTCGAAGTGTTCTGAATCTCGATGTACTCGTATTCCGGTAGGCCAACTACAGGAGACGGATCGGCCATGATCTCGGTGATCATCAAATCGCCAACCACGGGAACATAAGGAGCGATGTACTGAAAACCCAGGGTAGTATCGGCTATAGTATTGCCAGATCGATCCCGGATATTTTTAATCGCCAGCTGGTAGCTGCTATCGCCGAGAAATGGCTGCTGAAAGTCCAGCAACACAGTCGAGTCACCAGTGAGCTCGACCTTTTCTGCGCTATACTCATCGTTGAGTGTATAATGATTCAATGCTTGGGCTGTGCTCAAATCGACAGCCTCGCTGTACTTCACCACAACCTGATTAGTGAGCAGTGTCTCAAAACTTACTACCTCGGGAGGTGTCTGATCATAAGGTATGGCTACCGCGAAATCAGGTAATGGCCTACCAAAAGTATCCTCAATACCCTGCCATTCTACCTCCAGCATATCTCCCTCCATCAATGGGGTTACCAGAAATATCCTGACAATGCTCGGGTCGTCAGCATCCTGCGAGACGTTGACCAATGACTTAGTAGACACAAATTGATTTGCCGAGACCTGACCTAGATCTATCTCAAATTGCAGGTCTATCACCTGTTCTTCACGTACTAGGTATCCATCAAAATGACCGTCGAAAGTGATTGGTAATTCCTGCGGTTGCAAGTTGCTATCACCTTGGGTGGAGTGCACTTTCTCCACCTTGAGTAGCACTGTATTATCATCCGACAATGCCTCCGTCATGTCAAGCGTGATCTCATTGGCCAGCACTTGAACTACTTCAAAGTCAAGACCTTCAAGTCTAACATCCAGTGAGTCCGTCACTACATTGGTGGAAAAGCCAAGCAATAGGGTCGTGTCGTTCGTGAACCGGTAACTGCTCAGGTACGGGTTCTGGCTATTGACCGATAGCGATATTGGTGCCTCCATCAGGTTTCCTCTCACATCGATGATGGAATCTATGCGCAAGAGTTCCATTGTCCCTTTTGTCAAAGGAGCTGCGAAGCTGAGGTATACGATGGAGCTGTCATAAGCTTTTCGGTCAGCCACGGCAGGTTGAGTGTTGGCGCCCCAAGCGTAATTACTCAGGTCAATTGACGACATCTCTCCAACGGGCTCGCTGAAGACTAACTCAATCAACGTTTCTGATAAAAGCCTGACAGAGTCAATGCTTGGGCCGAGCGTATCATAGACAAATGTCACATTCTCCGCTCTGGTCATTTGATTTCCCAATAGATCGCTGAGATCATCGACGGACAGCTCCTGCTCTTCCTCAACAGGAAAGTCAACATTGAAATCAAGAATTACTGATGTCTGATCAGATTGAAGCTTACTGGCTGCTGCAAAAGCCTCATCATTTAGCTGGTAGTTATTCGTAATCTCGGCAGCCACGGCCTCTAGTCGCTCGTCAAAAATCAAACGAACGGAGTTCTCATCAAGCACTTCTACAGTTTCTACCTCTGGTGCTCCTGTGTCATATACAAAAGCATAGTTTGGCGTGAAAAGCGGATTCTGATCACTATCTAGCAGGTTTTCAATACTTAGCTCGAGCTCCCGATTCTCTCTGAAGTTATCAGTAAAGAAGAGACGAACCTCATTGGTCATCCCCTCCACCCTTGCTGCCAATATGGGGATGGTTTCTTCTTCAAGAAGGTAGTTCGCCACTTGAGCAACACTGGCCACATCCACGTCCCTTGAGAAGGTCAGTTCTATAGCATTTGGGGCGACCACCCGCACCGTATCCAACTCTTCCTTATAGATAAAACTGATGGTCTGAGCTTCCTCCACCTCATTGTCGTAGAGGTCCTCTATGCCGGTAACCGAAACCTCATAGGTCTGACCCAAGACAAAGTCCTGCTCAAAAAAGAGCGATACACGAACAGAGTCCGCCGATTCATCCTCAGGCTCTACTGCATTATCCAGCAGAAAATCCTCTTCTGCCACAGATGACATATTCAGTTCTTCGGAAAAGATCAGGTCAAACTGCCTTCTTGACTTTAAGAAATAACCTGTCAGTCGAGGTGGCGTGATATCATAAAAAAACGTAGTATCGATGCTAGTGGCTCTATTTCCAGCACAGTCCTCAAGATTGGCAATGCTGAGGGTGTAGCTGGTCTCGGAGATGAGGTCATCACGTAGATCGAGCTTGACGATTGATGAAAGTTCATCTTCTACTGTCTCGGATGCGATAGTGATATCAGGAGCTATCGAAATGATCGACTGATTGATGGATGACTGATCCACTTCCTCACTAAAAGTCAGCACCACCGAGTCTGCATCTGCCACTTCAAAGGCGAGTAGAGTGGGTGGAGTTGTATCTGTGGATGTCCCAAAAATGCTGTTTTGTGATCCTGGTGTGCCGCCAGTAGCATTGATAGATGACCCCCAGTTGCTACTACCGCTACATTCCTGGTTGGGGTTGATCCGCTCAAGCGCGTACCCATTACCTTCAAAGTCCTCGGTATACCAATCATCGGAGTAGGTGACCTGATCGATAATATTGCCACTAGCATCCTTGAGGGTAATTGGCTCCCCACCATTGGTCAGTGCTCCCGAGCTGATATCCAAAGAAGGAGCCGTGAAGTCTTCTGCAGAAGCACTGATCACAACATACGCTCCAGGGTTTAAGACAAAGCTTCCAAGCGTATTACCATAGCCCTCCAGTTCAAAGCCTTCAAGCTCGATGGGTTCATTACTGCGACTAAGCAATTCCAAATACTCCGTTTCCTGTAGTCCATTCTCTGGGTCAGCGAGTATTTCATTGATCACTATCGCTCGCGAGCTGATCCCCTGATTCATTTTAACATTAATCGTGAAGTTATCAGTCGAGGAGGTCTCGCCGACATTATCTACGCCATCCACCGTAAGTTGATAATTGAGGTTGGAGAGATTGGAGAAATTTAATGTGACTTTAGTGGCATCCGTAGTATTGAGAATTGCGGAAGCTGGTGCACCGATTCCCGCCAGGGTGTAATTACTCTCTAATTCTGCACTAGCTGTTGTGACCTCCTGATTGAAAGTGAGCTCCATGCTGTTGGTGCCTGCCTGGGTGAGAGAAGTTAGTCCTAAAGTTGGGCCACTACCAGTGGTTGATGTCAGCTGAAAATTGTCAAAGAAATACTTATCATCTCTAGTCGCCGCGCTGTAGCGAATTTGAACACCAAAGTGATTAGCCGTTGTGTGAGTAATGTCATTTGCCGTACCCTGAGTGACCGATTCCACCAAAACTTCCCAATCACCAGAAGTAGTTCTTCGGACTTCTACATCTACAAACGACTGGGCCGTCAATGCTTGCTCAGTCCCATTCAGGTTGATTTTAGTAGTGCTCGAACCTGTCTGTCTAAACAATTCAATTTTTTCTTCCCTCAGTCTCACAAAATAGCCACTGAGATCACCACCTAAATCCACTTGGTCTGAAAATAAGTAGACTCTCGAATGATTACTATTCCAAACGCTAGAGGAAACTCCTGTGAAGTCCACTTTCATTCTAAATGTCCATGTATAGTCGTTTGTGGCTAGATCTAATGCGGCCGCATATGACGTGGATAAATATGATATTCTGGTACCAGTACCGATAGTCTGGTCTTTTGACTTGAGCTGAAAATCAGCCTCGACGATTTCCCATAACTCTTCAGGGTCTGTAATTCCTTGATTATTAGCACCGCTCCATACCGGATTGGCCGTGAAGTCCCCATCAGAAAAATCATCGTTCAACTGTGCGTGAAGAGGCAAATAGCTCCAAAGGCTAAGCGCAAAAACCAATACGACAGGGATCCTTATCATTTAATCTAACGAGTGGATAGAACACTAAATATACTAGTTTTGCCCCTTCGATAAATCCAAATTGAATTATTGAATTATGAAATTAGCCATAGTTGGAGCTACAGGGCTTGTAGGCCAAGAAATACTAGAGGTTCTCGCTGAAAGAAACCTTGAGTTTGACGAACTGATGATGGTCGCTTCGCAAAGAAGTGTGGGTAAGACCATCGGCTTCAAGGGCAAGAACTACAAGGTGATCGGGATGGACGATGCTGTAGCCAAGAAGCCGGATATCGCCATATTTTCGGCTGGTGGAAACACCTCATTAGAATGGGCTCCTAAGTTTCAGGAGGCAGGCACTATTGTCGTAGACAATTCATCCGCTTGGCGCATGAGCTCTAAACACAAGCTCATCGTACCCGAAATCAACGCCAGCACATTGCGTATTGACGATCGAATTATAGCTAATCCCAACTGCTCGACCATACAAATGGTATTGGCGCTAGCCCCTCTCCACAAGGCATATGGCATCAAAAGAATAGTTGTCTCCACCTACCAGTCCGTGACTGGGACAGGCAAAGATGCCGTAGAGCAGATGATGGCAGAACGAGCGGGTAAAGAGGCCCACATGGTATATCCGCACAAAATAGACATGAATGTGCTTCCTCATATTGATGTATTCATGGAAAATGGATACTCCAAAGAGGAAATGAAGATGGTCAACGAGACGCAAAAAATCTTCGGTGATACGAATATTAAGCTCACTGCGACCACTGTTCGTATCCCAACAATGGGTGGCCATTCTGAAGCTGTCAATGTGGAGTTTAACAGGGATTTTGACCTTGTCGAAGTGAGAAAACTTCTTAGCGAAATGCCTGGGGTAGTGGTACAGGATGACCCCTACAATAACGTCTATCCTATGCCCCTCACTGCACACAAGAAAGATGAAGTGTTCGTCGGGCGACTTAGACGAGATGAGTCTCAGGCCAATACACTGAATATGTGGATCGTTGCAGATAACCTGAGGAAGGGTGCCGCTACGAATGCTGTACAAATCGCAGAATATCTTGTTGAGCATAGCCTAATACTGGCTTGATTGATTGGGTTGACCGATTACTCCAAGCAGATGTTCAGCAATTCCTAGCTGAGCACAAGGATGACAATCTTGCCAAGCTCGCACTGAGCTTGAAGACTCCAGAAGGTTTCCCGACTCAAGAGGCACTGCTGCAAATTGAGTTGAGAAGGAAGGCTGCTCTAAAGCTTCCAGAATGGTACGCTCATACCAGTATCGTTTATCCCTCCAAGCTATGCCTCGAGCAGTGCTCATCAATTCACACCGCTCAATACAAGCAGCACATCATTTCTGGGAGTCATCTGATCGACTTGACTGGTGGGCTGGGGGTTGATACTTATTACCTATCGGAAAAGTTTGATTCAACCGACTATGTGGAACAAGATCCAAGATTGGTAGAAGCGGCTCGTCATAACTTTAGTCAGCTTGGCTCGAGTGAAATAAACTGTCACCATACCACTGCAGAAGAGTTCCTAAATACTATTTCTGGTAAGGTAGATTATTTCTATATCGACCCGGCACGCAGAGCAGGTGGGAGAAAGACCTATTTTTTGGAAGACACGTTTCCCAATATCACGGCATTGCATCCTATACTATTAGGTATGGCCAAGGGTTATCTGCTAAAGGCCTCACCTATGCTCGATATAAAGCAGGGCCTCAAGCGTCTAAGCCATGTGAAGGAAGTGCATGTCTTGAGCGTGGATAATGAATGCAAAGAGGTGCTCTTTCATATTACCAGTACTGCCAAAGACAGTCCCAAAATCATTGCGGCGAATTGTGATAAAGGAAACTGGGAGCAATTTGAGTTTACTTATGAAATAGAAGCTGCTCTTGACGTCACTATCACCGAGCCTTTGCAATATATCTACGAACCCAATAGTGCTATAATCAAGGCTGGAGCATTCAAATCCATTCCTCAGAAATATGAGCTGAGCAAGCTTCACAGCAATACACATTTATATACTAGCAATGAGCGCTTACCGAGTTTTCCCGGTAGGGTCTTTCTATTAAACAAAGTGGTCAAGGCGGACAAAAAATCTATTGGGCGAGCGATAAACAATAGCCAAGCCAATCTAGCCTCACGCAACTTTCCTGTGAGTGTCGCAGAGCTGAAGAAAAAGTGGTCCATCAGAGATGGCGGGGATCAGTACTTGTTTGCGACGACTTTAGTGGATAATCGGAAAGCGGTACTAGTTTGTGAAAAGCTATCGCAGGAGTAATATGATAATTAAGGAGGCTAGTGGTATCCCATATACCCGCAGTACTTTGTAGCGATTGCTGAAGTCAGACCACCAAAATACAACCCATGGTCGATAGAGGCCTACAATCGTCAGCCCCAGATAAATCCAAAAAAAGACTTTAATCAAATCCATCTTCCTAAGGTTGGAATTGCTGCTATGATAATAAAAAAGCCCCTTAAGGGGCTTTTTTATTACAATGTTCTTTTGACTTCTCGTTCCTCGAAACCTTCGATCACATCGCCTTCTTGAATGTCATTGTAGCTTTTAATGCTAATACCACATTCATAGCCGCCTTTGACTTCATTGACATCATCCTTGAATCGCTTGAGTTGATTAATCTCTCCTGTGTAGGCCACAATACCATCACGAATCAGTCGGATTTGATTTTGTCGCTTGACAAATCCATCAGTCACATAGCAACCTGCCACAGTACCGACCTTCGTGATTTTGAAGACTTCTCGCACTTCGATGTTTCCTGTGATTACCTCCTCTACAGATGGTGCAAGCATACCTTCCATGGCATCTTTGATCTCATTGATCGCGTCGTAGATTATGGAGTACAGTCTGATTTCGATCTCCTCGTTCTCTGCAATCTTTCGCGCTGCAGGTGAAGGTCTCACTTGGAAACCAAGAATAATTGCATCAGACGCTGACGCAAGCAGTACATCCGACTCAGAGATTTGACCCACGGCCTTATGAATGATGTTCACCTGAACTTCTCCAGTAGACAATTTGAGCAGCGAATCAGACAATGCCTCAATAGAACCGTCCACGTCACCTTTGATAATAACGTTCAACTCCTTGAAACTACCGATCGCTAATCTTCGACCAATCTCATCGAGTGTAATGTGTTTCTTAGTACGCATCGACTGCTCTCTGAGGATTTGCTCCCTTTTCGTTGCAATCTCACGCGCTTCCCTATCGGAAGCCATCACGTTAAACTTATCACCCGCTTGTGGTGCTCCGTCGAGACCAAGCATCAATACTGGCGTGGATGGTCCAGCTTCCTGCATCCTGCGACCTCTATGGTCGAAGAGTGCTTTCACCTTACCAAAGTGTGAACCTGCGAGCAGTACATCTCCAATTCGGAGCGTACCCGTCTGTACCATTATGGTGGTAACATAGCCACGGCCTTTATCAAGTTCCGCTTCTATCACATTACCAATGGCGGGTTTATCCGGGTTAGCTTTTAAGTCCAGTAGTTCTGATTCCAGAATTACTTTTTCGAGCAACTCGTCGATACCTTGACCCGTCTTAGCAGAAATCTCCTGGCACTGGTACTTACCACCCCAGTCTTCCACTAGTATATTGTTATTTGCCAAATCCTCCTTGATCTTGTCAGGGTTTGCATTTGGCTTATCAATCTTATTAATCGCGATTACGATAGGCACCTCAGCGACCATCGCGTGATTGATAGCTTCCTTAGTTTGAGGCATCACTGAGTCGTCAGCCGCTACCACAATAATCACAACGTCCGTGATTTTAGCACCTCTAGCTCTCATCGCTGTAAACGCCTCGTGACCCGGTGTATCCAGGAATGCTACGCGCTTCCCATCATTCGTGGTAACGTCATATGCTCCAATATGCTGGGTAATACCACCAGCTTCACCTTCAGTCACCTTAGCGCTTCGGATGTAATCAAGCAATGATGTCTTACCATGGTCAACGTGACCCATGATGGTAACAATCGGGGCTCTGTGATGTAGATCCTCTGGTGCATCGACCTGCTCGGAAATCTCTACCTCATCGTCAGCACTTGTAAATTCGACATCAAAGCCGAACTCATCTGCTATAATCGTAATCGACTCTGCATCCAATCGCTGATTAATCGACACAAACATGCCGAGACTCATACAACTAGCAATCACGTCGTTGACCGAAACTCCCATCAAACTCGCCAGGTCATTAGCGGAGATGAATTCGGTCATCTTAAGTACTTTGGATTCTTCCTGCTCTTGAAGGATCTTCTCCTCGTTGGCTTCCGCCCGGGTAGACCTTTTCTCTTTTCTATACTTCGAACGATTTCCAGTAGTGCTCTTGCTACCGCTGAGCTTCGCGAGAGTCGCCTTAATCTGATCTTGGATTTGCTTATCAGAAGGTTCTTCCTTTTGCGGTCGACTTTCTGTTCTTTTTCCACCAGCTCCTCCGCCACCAGCAGGTCGGCGTTCATTTTCTACTCTGATACGCTTGCGGGGGCGTTTCTTTTTGTCTTTTTGATCGTCTGATGAGGCTACAGGTTTCGCTTTCTTCGACTTTTCCTTAGGTAATTCAATCTTACCCAGAACCGTTAGACCTTTCAGGGAATCTGCCTTGGCCTCAATCACAGAACTCTTCGGCTTCTCTTCCTCTTGGGAGGGAACAGCCTCTTCAGTAGCTGCAACCTCTTGAGTCGGGGCAGCTTCTTCAGTAGGTTGAGCTTTTTCGGGAGCTGCAGCTTCTTGAGCCGGAGCAGTTTCTTCCTTCGTCTCAGCTTTTGCCTCCTCTACAGGAGCCTCTTCCTTAGCAACAGGCGCAGCTTCTTCTTTTGCCGGCTCAGGAGCTACTTCAGCTGGCGCTTCTTCCTTGACTTCTGGAGCTGGTTCATCTTTGGGCGCTTGCTTCTTCTTATCAAGGTCAATTTTTCCAACGACCTTAAAACCTTGAAGTTTCGGGCTCTCTACCTTGGTAACTTCCTGCTCAGGCTCACTTTTAGCAGGGGCAGCCTCCTTCGGAGACTCTACTTCTTGTTCTTGACCTTGGCCATATCCCTTAATCAGAATTTCTTCATCATCTTCTTTTTTAACAGTATGCGATGATGTCGCTTTGATTACCTGATTGTCAGCATGCTTGGTACCTATAGTGAGTCCGGACGCTTCTTCCTTGTCATGTGCCGAATCGGCAAATTCACGAGCAAGCAATGCATATTGCTCACCATTTATTTTGGCGTTAGGGTTGCTGTCAACATCGTGACCTTTTTCAGACAGATATTCCCTGATCGTAGGTAAACCTATGTTCAGTTTTCTGGCCACTTGCCCTAAACGCATCATTTTTTCTTCTGACATATAAGTTTGCCTACTGTTATTCTTTATTCAAATTCCTGACCGAGGATTCTTAGGACTTCACCTATGGTCTCCTCCTCCAGGTCGGTTCTTCTTCCAAGGTCTTCGCCGGTTAATGCCAATACTGACTTGGCCGTATCTAATCCCACGCGCTTGAGCTCATCGATTACCCAGCTTTCGATTTCATCACCAAATTCATCAAGATCGACATCTTCATCCTCTATACCGTCCAGCTCTCTGAACACATCGATCTCCATACCCACCAGCTTACTAGCTAGCTTGATATTCTGACCTCCCTTACCAATGGCAAGCGAAACCTGATCAGGCTTCAAAAATACAGAAACCCGCTTATTTTCTTCGTCAATCTTGATACTGACAATCTTAGCGGGGCTCAGCGCCCTGGTAATATATAGATCCATGTTATCCGTAAAATTGATAACATCAATGTTCTCATTTTGTAGCTCCCGTACGATAGAGTGGATTCTAGACCCCTTCATACCCACACAAGCACCTACTGGATCGATACGATCATCATATGATTCTACAGATACTTTGGCTCTTTCTCCTGGCTCTCTCACTACATTTCTGATCGTGATAAGGCCATCGTACACTTCTGGTACTTCACTTTCAAATAAGCGCTCCAAGAATGTCGGGCTGGTTCTCGATAGAATAATCTTTGGGTTGCCATTCACCATTTCCACCCTGTGGACAATAGCTCTGATGCTATCTCCTTTGCGGTAGCGATCCTTAGGAATCTGGTCCCCTCTTGGGATGATTAATTCATTTCCTTCGACATCAATCAGCAGGACTTCTCTACTCAAGATTTGATAAACCTCACCGACGATAATCTCACCAGCTAGGTCTTTATACTTCTGGAAAAGGAGATCCTTCTCCAGGTCTTTGATCTTTTGGATGAGCGTCTGGCGTGCTGTCATCACTGCCCTACGACCAAAATGCTCCAGTTTAATCTCTTCGGCTACTTCTTCACCAATCTCAAAATCAGGCTCAATCTTACGAGCGTCTGTCAATGAGATCTTGTCATGATCCCAAATATCCTCTGAATCATCGTCTACAATCTCTCTAAATCTCCATATTTCCAAATCACCACGATCAGCATTGATGATAATATCAAAATTATCATCTACTTCATACTTCTTACGGATCATCGTTCTAAACACATCTTCAAGAATCCTGATCATCGTAGGACGATCTACATTCTTGTTTCTTGCGAACTCGGCAAATGACTCAATTAATATACTAGTGTCCATTCTGCTACTTAAATGATACTGTCACAAATGTTTTCATTATTTCATCCAAGGTCACATCCACTAGAGATGCTGCCTGTTTTTTCTTCTCTGCTGCTACTTCCAGCTTCAAAATGTCCTTATCGGTCACATCCAATAACTTGCCCTCTAATAGAGAGCCATCGTTCTTGGTGATCTTCAGCCCTCTTCCTATATTTTTTCTATACTGTCTAGGAAGTGCTATTGGGCTATCTATACCAGCTGAGGTCACCTCTAGCTGATAGGCACTACTAATAAGTTCATTTTCATCTAGATAATGACCTATCGATCTGCTAATCCCTGCGCACTGATCGATGTTAACTCCATGATCACCATCAATGATTACCAAAACCTTCTGCTTTGGTTCTTTGCCTTTGACTAGCACGCTAATCAAAAATAAATCTTTATCCTCCTTCAGGTATTCCTCTACTACTTTCGTAATCTTTTCTTCCAGCACGTCAGATAAAATTTACACCATAAAAAATGGGGACTCGAGTCCCCGTTATTAATGTTTCGCAAAATTAAAGTTTTTTGTTATCCCAAACAAATGACGCGCAATTACGAATAATCCATTCTATAGTCGGACTACTCGTATTTTACTCACATTCTGATAAATTTGCCGCCATGCAAAACCCACTTCGCGTATACAACACGCTCACCAAGCAAAAGGAAATCTTCGAGCCCCGAAATGCGCCCTTCGTGGGGATGTATGTGTGCGGGCCGACTGTATACAGCGATGTGCACATGGGCAATGTGAGAACCTTCATCAGTTTTGATGTCATTTATCGCTACCTGTTGCATTTGGGGTACCAAATAAGGTATGTGCGCAACATCACCGATGTAGGTCATTTAGAAAATGATGCGGACGAAGGTGATGATAAGATCGCCAAGAAGGCAAAGTTGGAAAACCTGGAGCCTATGGAGATTGTGCAACGGTACACCAATGGCTTTCATAATGTCATGGACACATTCAATGCGCTTTCACCAAGTATAGAACCCTCAGCCACTGGACACCTCATTGAGCAAATACAGATGATCCAGAAGTTGATTGAAAAGGGTTTTGCTTACGAAAAAAACGGATCGGTCTACTTCGATGTACTGGCGTACAATGAGTCTCATGAATACGGCAAGCTTTCCGGTAGGGTACTCGAAGACCTCTATACCTACACCCGAGAGCTCGATGGGCAGGAAGAAAAAAAGAACAGCTATGACTTTGCCTTGTGGAAAAAGGCAAGTGACGCACATATCATGAGATGGCCGTCTCCTTGGTCGGAAGGCTACCCGGGCTGGCATCTTGAGTGTACTGTGATGAGTACAAAGTACTTGGGAGAAGAATTTGATATCCACGGTGGTGGCATGGACTTGAAATTTCCTCATCATGAGTGCGAGATAGCTCAGTCAGTAGGCTCCTGTGGCAAAGATCCAGCAAAGTACTGGCTGCATACCAATATGCTGACCGTCAATGGTCAAAAGATGAGCAAGTCTCTTGGTAACTCTTACTTGCCACACGAACTGATCACAGGTAGTCATGAGCTGCTGGATCGAGGCTATAGTCCTATGACTGTTAGGTTTTTTATGCTACAGTCTCATTATGCGAGCACGCTTGACTTTAGTAATTCTGCCCTATTAGCAGCTCAAAAAGGCTATTATAAATTGATGAATGGGCTCAGGGTAACTAGGGACCTTCAAAGAGAAGAAGCCTCAGGAGTTGAGATCAATGAAAAGGCAGTACAGCAAATCAATCAGATTTGTGATAACTGCTCCAGAGCCATGAACGATGACTTCAACACTGCTCAGGCTATCGCCCATTTATTTAACCTATTGAAAAAGATCAATTCCATCCACACTGGTGGCCTAGATGCCAGCACATTGGATCAGGACACCTTTGAGCGCATGCAGCAGACCTACAAATCCTTTGTGATCGATGTGCTTGGGTTGAAAGAGGAGAACTCAGCCGATAAGGAAGGCCTGATCCAGACGCTCTTGAAAATCTACGGAGAGGCCAAGGCCTCCAAGGATTATGATAAGGTGGATGAAATTAGGAGCGAGCTCAAAACACAAGGCATCATTATCAAAGACATGAAGCATGGTGTAGAATGGGCGCTTGAGGAGTAGTACTACCTATCGGAATACTGCTGGCTGTAGTAGCTCTGATAAGCACCAGAGGTCACGTGATCCATCCAGTCAGTATTGGCGAGGTACCAATCGACTGTTTTTTCTATCCCCTCTTCAAATTGAAGTGACGGCTTCCATCCCAGCTCCTTACTCAGCTTAGAGGCATCTATGGCATATCGCATATCATGGCCTGCTCGGTCTTTCACGAATGTGATCAACTTAGCAGAATCTCCTTTTTCTCTAGCGAGCTTTCGGTCCATGATGTCGCATAGCAAGTGAACGATATCTATGTTTTTCCATTCATTGAAACCACCAATATTATAGGTATCCCCGATGGTACCCTGATGATATATGACATCAATAGCTCTTGCATGATCTTCTACATAGAGCCAGTCTCTAATGTTCTCGCCTTTCCCATAGATCGGGAGTGGCTTACTATGCTTGATATTATGGATGCAAAGAGGTAGTAGCTTCTCTGGAAATTGAAACGGCCCATAGTTATTGGAGCAGTTAGAAATAACTACCGGAAGCTTGTAAGTATTCTGATAGGCTCTTACAAAATGATCTGAACTGGCCTTGGACGCAGAATAGGGCGACTGAGGGTCATAAGAGGTGGTCTCTAAGAAATAGCCGTCATCATCTAGTGAGCCATATACCTCATCTGTAGAGATGTGGTAGAACCTCTTGTCTTCCATGTCTTCCTTCCATGCATGACGTGCTGCATTCAGAAGGTTGACCGTACCCACCACATTCGTGGTAATGAAAGCCATCGGATCTTCTATCGATCTATCGACATGTGACTCAGCCGCTAAATGGATGACTCCATCTATTTGATAGGACTCAAATAGATTATCAACAAAGCCAGCATCAGTAATGTCCCCTTTTATGAATGTGTAATTAGGGAGGTTCTCGACATCAGTCAGGTTCTCTAGATTACCGGCGTAAGTCAGCGCATCCAGATTAAGGATGGTGTACTCTGGATACTTATTTGCAAATAATCTTACAACATGAGAGCCAATAAACCCAGCTCCGCCAGTAATCAATATTGTCTTCATACTAAAGATTATTTAACCACTCTTCGCCCTATACTATAGTAGGTATAGCCAAGGTCCTCCATGGTATGAAGGTCATATAAGTTGCGGCCGTCAAAAATCAGCTTGTTTTTCAAAGCGCCTTCAAGAACATCAAACTCAGGGGTTCTGAACACGGGCCACTCGGTCATAATGACCAGAGCATCCGCTTCCTCAGCGGCATGATATGGACTGGTCGCATATTCGATTTGATCTCCTAGTACCCCCTTCACATTATCCATAGCCTCTGGATCATATACGGATACCTCCGCGCCATAAGAGAGCAGTTTTGTAATGTTCACTAGAGCTGGGGCCTCTCTTATATCATCCGTGTAAGGCTTAAATGCCAGACCCCATACTGCGAATTTTTTGCCCTTGATGTCTCCACCAAAGTGTGCCAATAATTGATCAAATAAGCGAAGCTTTTGATCCTCGTTCACACCCATCACAGATTTCAGAATTCTGAAGTTATAATCAGCATCCTCCGCAGACCTAGCTAGTGCCTGGACGTCTTTCGGGAAACAGCTACCGCCGTATCCGATTCCTGCGAACAAAAAGCGCTTACCGATACGTGTATCCGTACCCACTCCTTTTCTTACCATATCAACATCTGCTCCCAACAGTTCACACAGATTGGCTATCTCATTCATGAAAGTAATCTTGGTCGCTAAGAATGAATTCGCCGCATACTTTGTAAGCTCCGCAGAGCGCTCATCCATAACAATTATTGGGTTACCCTGACGCACGAGCGGCGCATAGAGTGTCTCCATGATTTGTCTAGCCTTAGCAGACGATGTTCCGATCACTACACGATCTGGTTTCATAAAATCATCTACGGCTACCCCCTCCCGAAGGAACTCAGGATTGGAGACCACATCAAAATCGACCTTTGCATTTTCAGATATCTTGGCAGCCACTTTCTCTGCTGTACCTACCGGAACTGTACTCTTATCGACGATCACGGCATACTCCTCCATCATGTGACCAAGATCCTCAGCTACTTTAAGGACGTATTGAAGATCTGCTGACCCATCCTCGCCTGGAGGCGTTGGCAAGGCTAAAAATATAATTTGAGCTCCTTTTATACCCTCTTTAAGATCCGTCGTGAATTCAAGCCTTTTTTGCTTGACGTTTCTCTCGAAGAGCACCTCTAATCCTGGCTCATAAATAGGAACGATATTATTGTTGAGCTTCGCAACCTTCTCTTTATCTATATCAATACATGTAACGTGAATACCTGTTTCAGCGAAGCATGTTCCTGTAACAAGTCCTACATAACCAGTACCAACTACCGCAATACGCATAACTTCAATTGTTTAATGTAAAAATTAGGACGCAAAAGTACCCTCCGTCTTTATGGATTCCAACGTTGCGCCTTTCGTCCTTTCTTGTAAGAACTGATCCTAAGAATGGGTTTTTGATATATTTTAGCGAACAATCTAATCAATTATCTCGTTAACCTCTGAAAATCAATGAATTATGAGTGCAATTACTAGCGAATATTCACCTTCCCAAGTTGCTGAAAATCAGTCAATGATTGCTAAAATGGTTGACGACTTTAGCAAGAAGGAGATAGAACCTTACCGAAGAGACTGGGATGATAATCAGACTTTCCCAAAGGATCTCTTCCATAAAATGGGAGAGCTTGGGCTCATGGGAGTCTTAGTTCCCCATGAGTACGGTGGGTCTGGTTTTGGTTACCAAGAATATGTCACGGCCATCTCAAAAGTAGCCGCTCACGATGGCGCTATCGGCTTATCAGTTGCTGCGCATAACTCGCTATGCACAGGTCACATCCTCCAGTTTGGTAGTGAGAGTCAAAAGCAGCAATGGCTTCCCAAGCTCGCAACGGGTGAGTGGATCGGGGCTTGGGGCCTGACAGAGCCAAATACTGGATCTGATGCGGGCAATATGAAAACTACTGCCAAACTTGAAGGTGATGAGTGGGTGATCAATGGAGCAAAGAACTTTATCACCCATGGCAACTCCGGTGATATTGCGGTAGTAATCGCACGCACTGGTGAGCCCGGTGATTCTCATGGTATGACTGCTTTTGTGGTGGAGCGAGGTACTGCTGGATTCAAAGCAGGAAGAAAAGAAGACAAGCTCGGCATGAGGGCATCAGAGACTTGCGAGATGATATTCGAGGACTGCAGAATACCCAAAGATCAAGTGCTTGGTGAGGTTGGAGATGGGTTCATACAATCACTCAAAGTACTTGATGGTGGAAGAATCTCTATTGCGGCGCTCAGCCTGGGTATCGCAGAAGGTGCACTGGCGGCTGCCATACAGTACTCTAAAGAGCGACATCAATTCAACCAGCCTATTTCCAATTTTCAAGGCATCTCGTTCAAACTAGCTGATATGGCTACAAAAGTAGAGGCCGCTAAGCTTCTAACGTTCCAGGCTGCTGCGATGAAAGATGAAGGCAAGAATGTGAATAAAGAATCCGCAATGGCGAAGTTATATGCTTCGGAGGTTTCTGTAGATGTAAGCAATGAAGCTGTGCAGGTTTTTGGTGGATATGGCTATGTGAAAGACTATCCAGTGGAGAAGTTTTACCGGGATTCAAAACTGTGTACGATCGGAGAAGGAACTTCTGAGATTCAAAAACTCGTCATCTCTAGGTCAATTCTTAAATAAGGGCCTTGGTTTGTTCACATTAAGTTATATTTTTGCATCCCAATTTCGACTTATTAGTATAATTAAGATATGGTAACAGTAAACGTAAAAGAGAACGAGTCTATCGATAAAGCGCTTAAGAGATTCAAGAAGAAATTCGAAAAAGCGGGTGTCATTAGAGAATTGAGAGGCCGTGGTTATTTCGTAAAAGACTCTGTTAAGCTCAGAGAAGAAAAGATCAAAGCTGCTTACAGACAAAAAATGTACGCTAAGGATAATTACTAATCCTTTTACTACGAGTGCCAAATTCCGTAAGTTAGTGACTCCTCTTATGTAGGATCGCTTATGCTGGAATCATTCTTGAAGTACATTGAATATGAGAAGAGGTATAGTCAACATACTATCATCTCATATAGGAGCGATCTTGATAAGTTTCTCCAGTTTGTTAATAAAGAATATCAAACAAATCAAATCCAGGAGGTTAATCACGCAGTGATTAGGTCCTGGATTATTTTTTTGTCCGAATCGGGCATGGGTGCACGATCCATCAATCGGAAAATCGCTTCCCTCAAATCCTACTTCAAATTCCTGCTCAAACGGGAGATTATTGAAGAAAACCCCACACAGAGGCTCAAACCACTAAAGGTCGAGAAGAAATTACCCTCCTTCGTTCGAGAGAGTGAAATGGATCAAATGCTCAATCATTTTCAATTTTCTGAAGACTTTGGAGGAAATAGAGACCGGCTGGTGATTGAGCTGCTGTATGGTACTGGTATAAGACTGTCTGAATTGATCAATCTCAGAAAAACAGACGTCAACCTCTTTGAGAACCATATCAAGGTGTTGGGCAAAAGAAACAAGGAAAGGATCATCCCTATTTCAGCTTTTATCGTTAAATTAATTAAAGAATACGCGCAGAAAGTAGCGCTCCAAATGGAGGAAGCTAACGAGACTAAATATTTGATATTGACAGACAAAGGAGACCAGACCTATCCAGTCTTTATTTACCGGCTAATCAAGAAGTACTTGGAGCAATTCAGCCATTCTGATAAGAAAAGTCCTCATGTGCTGAGGCACACATTCGCCACTCATTTACTCAACAAAGGTGCAGACTTGAACGCGGTAAAAGAATTGCTTGGGCATACCAGCTTGGCTGCCACCCAGGTCTACACACACAACTCGCTTGACAAGCTCAAGAAGGTGTTTGATCAAGCGCACCCAAAAGCATAATTTATTAACATTTAAACCTGAGAACTATGAAGTTACAAATGCATTCTATCCGTTTTGATGCTGACACGAAGCTCACAGATTTCATCCAGAAGAAGGCTGACAAACTAGAGACATTCTACGATAAGATAATCGATGGTGAGGTCTATATGAAAGTGGAAAATGATGACTCAAGGGAAAATAAGATTATTGAGATAAAGCTTAATATACCCGGCAACCAACTCTTTGCCAGTGAGAAATCAAAGTCGTTTGAGGCGGCTGCCGATCAGGCGATAGAAGCACTGAGAAGGCAACTAAAGAAGCATAAGGAAAAGCAGTTAATGTGACCCATAGCCAATCAAAAACATTCTAAGGCCGCTTCAAGTGGCCTTTTTTATTTGACTAATATCTCCTCGTATCTGGCAGGATCATTTAATACCTCAATAGCCGTCAGAATGTTGGGGTCTTCATTAAAAGTCGACTCGATAATCCCTTTTTCAAAATAATATCGGGAGATAATCTCCTCCTCCAGTACATCCTTGATATCTGCTGCAAACAAGTCTAAGTCACTATTTTTCTGCTCAACAACTGACGCTTTGAGGTCGTCTAATGCCGACTGGATATCGGCATAGTAGTTTTCTTGTTTGGCTGATGCAATCAGTCTGTCCATGGTTCCCTCAGTTTTATTGGCGTACTCTAGCGAGTGTTCTCCAACCCATGCCTTGAAGTCGCTGTACGTAGCATCACTCAGTTCATAGCTCCTTGGATCAGCTATAGAATCATTATCACTTATATATTTACTAGCGTAAGAAAATAGCAATCCCTTTTGCGATAGTACAGCCACTATAGAAGGTCTTTTTGACTTCTCTATCACTATATCAGGGTCTACTCCGCCTCCATCAAAAACTTCCCTGCCGTTAGTGGTATAGTAGGTCGTCTTAAGTGAGTCTGGCACTTTGCCGACACTGCCGTCATCATTACGCTGAGAGTAGTCTAATGCCTGGATACATCTGCCGCTAGGAGTGTAGTATTTTGCGGTCGTCACCTTCAGTTGAGAATTGTACGAGAGCGGTCTTGTGGCTTGCACAAGGCCTTTACCAAACGACTTCTCACCAATCAACACACCTCGATCATAGTCCTGCATTACACCCGCTACAATCTCTGAGGCTGAAGCGCTCCCCGAGCTTATTAGTACGACCAAGGGAATTTCGGTATCGAATGGTGCATCGAGCGCCGCGTAAGTCTTATTGAGGTCCTTGATTTTACCCTTCGTATCGACCACTACGGCATCTTTCGGGATAAACAGGTTACATATGTTCACTGATTCGTGAAGCAAGCCTCCAGGGTTATCTCGCAGGTCGAGCACGAGTTTAGTTGCACCTAATTTCTTGAGCGTCTTGGCAGCATCTTTTACAGCCTTACCAGAATTGTTGGTGAACTCCGATAGCTTGATCATACCGATATCGTCCGTCAGCATTCCTTGATAGGTGACGCTCTCAATTTTGATATTCTTTCTGGTAAGAGATAGATCAATAGACTCGTCTATACCATATCGCGTCACCTTCATGGATACTTCAGTATCAGACTGGCCTTTGAGAAGCCTTCCAAGTTCATCATGCCTAAGGCCTGTCACGGGGATATCATCTACTTCTAGGATCTTATCACCGATTCTCAGTCCAGACTCAAAAGCGGGATATCCTTCATAGATCATTACCACCACATGCTCACTGTCAATAATGCTCGTCGTAGCTCCAATGCCACCATATTCTCCGGTGGCCATTGTACGGTAGTCTTCGATAAGGTCTTCAGGGATATAGACCGTGTAGGGATCCAGATTTTTGAGCATTGCGTCAATCCCTTTTTTGATCACTTCGTTGGGGTTGATCTCATCTACATAGTAGGTATTGACCTCCTTATATAGGCCTGCAAAAATCTCTAGATTCCGAGCAATTGGGAAATAATCGTTCTTTGGAGAAAAAGAAAACTCTCCCAATATCAACACTGGTACCAAAAGCACCCACACAATTCTCTTCTTCTTCATAACTGAATGATTTCCTATACCAACGGATAAGAACTCAAAAGTATACATCATCCATCAAGAATCAATAAATATGGCCTTTAGGATGCTGTGTTCACATCCTGAAATAGATTATCTTGTCAAAGTCGAAAAGCAACTTATTAACTCTCAATAAGCAGAACTATGGCCAAGAAAAAACTCCCTATCCTTGCAAAAAATGATGTCTGGCTGGAGCCTTATGCAGACGAAATTCAGGGAAGAATTGATCGATATAAAACTAAACTTGAAGAGATCAAAAAGGAGCATAAGTCTTTAAAGAGTTTTGCTGAAGGCTACTCCTATTTTGGCTTTAATCATGATAATAAGAAAAAAGGCTGGTGGTATCGTGAGTGGGCGCCAAAAGCCAAAGGGCTGTCGCTAATTGGTGACTTCAATGGATGGGACAGAAATTCACACCCCCTGCAAAGAAACGATCAGGGCATTTGGGAGATCTTCCTTTCTTCAGCGGAAGTACCAAACTTTGGTCATGGCAGCAGAGTAAAGGTGCATATCTCCTCTAGCAAAGAACCCCGAGACAGAATACCGGCTTATATTAAATACGCCGTACAACCCGAAGGTGAAATCGACTATGTCGGTGAAATCTATCACCCCGAGAAAAAGTTTGATTGGACCGACAAAAGTTTTCAAAGCACCAACGCACTAGAAGAGCCCTATATCTACGAATGCCATGTAGGAATGGCACAGGAAAAAGAGGGCCTTGGCACTTATCGAGAATTTGCCGATCTCGTGCTACCACGAATAAAGAAACAAGGCTACAATGCCATACAGGTCATGGCTGTTCAAGAGCACCCTTACTATGGCTCCTTCGGATATCACGTAAGTAGCTTTTTTGCACCCTCCAGCCGATTTGGTAATCCTGACGATCTCAGGTACATGGTTAATAAAGCTCATGAAGTGGGCATTGCCGTGATCATGGATATCGTCCACAGTCATGCCGTCAAGAATATTGCAGAAGGACTCAACGAATTTGATGGATCGGATGACCAGTATTTTCATCCAGGTGGCAAAGGGTATCACGATGGATGGGACAGCAAACTATTTAACTATGGTAAGGATGAAGTATTGAGATTCTTGCTGAGCAACGTGAGGTATTGGCTCGAGGAGTTCCACTTTGATGGATTCAGATATGATGGAGTCACCTCCATGCTATATTTCCACCATGGCAATATATCATTTGACAACTATGGTAAATACTTCGAAGCTGATGTGGACTGGGATGTGCTGACCTACATGCAGCTGGCCAGCACTGTGGCCAAGCAGGTCAAGAAGTCGAGCATATTAATAGCTGAGGATATGAGCGGGATGCCAGGCCTTTGTCGACCTGTAAAGGAGGGCGGCCTTGGGTTTGATTTCCGACTGGCAATGGGTATCCCTGACTTCTGGATCAAGTATCTCAAAGAGAAAACTGATGATACGTGGAACATCCACGAGATGTGGGGCACTATGACCAATCGCCGTTTTGGAGAGCGCACTATCGCTTATGCTGAGTCGCACGACCAGGCGCTAGTTGGTGACAAGACCATGGCCTTCTGGTTGATGGACAAGGAGATGTACTTCAACATGCATGTCGATCATGAGAATATTGTCGTCGATAGAGGTATCGCCTTGCACAAGATGATTAGGCTGTTCAGTCTTAGTCTTGGCGGTGAAGGATATCTCAATTTCATCGGTAATGAATTTGGTCATCCAGAGTGGATAGACTTTCCTAGAGAAGGCAATAACTGGAGCTACAAATACGCAAGACGACAGTGGTCGCTAGCTGACAATCAGGATCTTAAGTATAAGTACCTGAACGCCTTTGATCAAGACATGATCGAAGTGGCCAAAACCAATCATCTACTAGCGTCAGATCAGGCTAAGCAACTCAATATGGACGAGGATAATCAAACAATCATCTTCGAGCGGCACAACCTCATTTTCATGTTCAACTTCCATCATTCCAATGCTATACCGGATTACCGATTTAGACTAGATCAAAAGGGCGAATACGAAATCATCCTGAATAGTGATAGCGCTAAGTACGGTGGTTTCAGTCGGGTAGATGAGGCAATGAACTACCCAACTGTCACGCTTTTTGGTGAGGATTTTCTGAGCACTTATTTACCTAACAGGACATGTCTAGTTTTGAAGAGAGTAAAGGGCTAACATTAACCTGAATACCTTAATTTTGCCGCTCGATAAAGGTGGGGCACGGTTATACAATGAGTGAGTTGCGGTTAAAGAAGTTAGCAAAACAACTTGAGGGTGAGTTCTATAGCGATGAGACGATGCGTCGACTGTATGCCACAGATGCCTCGGCCTATCGGGAAATGCCCCTGGCAGTTGCGCTTCCCAAGCACAAAAGCGACCTCAAAACACTAATCAACTTTGCTCAAGAGCACTCTGTCTCGCTTATCCCAAGGACTGCCGGCACCTCACTGGCCGGACAAGTAGTAGGTCAGGGAATCATAGTAGACGTATCGAAATATTTCAATGAAATTCTTGAAGTAAACAAAAAAGAAGGCTGGGTACGTGTACAGCCTGGAGTAGTCAGGGACGATCTCAATAGACATCTCGCCGAGTATGGCCTTTTTTTTGGCCCGGAGACGTCTACCGCCAATAGGGCTATGGTCGGAGGCATGGTAGGCAATAATTCTTGCGGTGCTAATTCCATCGTTTACGGTAGTACGCGTGACCATTTACTAGAAGCAGAAGCATTCCTTGCTGATGGCGCCCTCACCAACTTCAAAGCATTAAGCGAAACAGAATTTCGTGCTAAATGTGCCGGTGGAGCGGAGCAGTCTGATTATGAGACGAATATTTACCGGACCATAGAAGAAGTCCTTGATAACGAGAATAATAGAGCCTCAATTGAGGCTGAGTTTCCTAAGCCTAACATTAAGCGGCGGAACACCGGCTATGCAATTGATTTGCTGGCTAGGGCAAAACCTTTCCATCCAGATGGAGAGGACATTAATCTTTGTACACTCATCGCTGGATCAGAGGGCACCCTAGCCTTCTTGACAGAACTGAAACTTCACTGCGACCCAACTCCACCACCGCACCACGCACTTGTCTGCATCCATTGTGACACCATTCATGAGTCGCTGCTGGCCAATCTCGTCGCACTTCAGTATGGGCCGAGCGCCTCAGAACTGATTGATAAATTCATTCTCGACTGTACCAAAGAGAATATTGAGCAGCGCAAAAATCGCTTTTTCATCAAGGGTGATCCTGGAGCGATACTCGTGGTGGAGATAGCAAGGGATGACGAGGAAGAGCGAGATCTGCAAATACAGATGCTCATTGCACACCTGAAAAAGGAGAATCTTGGCAATCATTACCCCATATTGATGGGAGCAGATATACCGAAGATATGGGGCCTGAGAAAAGCTGGACTAGGTCTGTTATCTAACATCCCTGGAGATGCAAAACCAGCACCGGTCATTGAGGACACGGCAGTAGATGTAGATGACCTACCGGAATATATTCGAGAATTCAATCTCACGCTTGGCAAATACGGACTGCACTGTGTTCACTATGCCCACGCCGGTAGCGGAGAGATTCACCTGCGCCCTATCCTCGACCTAAAGACAGAAGAAGGGACACGACTATTTAGGGTGGTCGCAGAAGAGATTGCAGCTCTAGTCAAAAAATATAGAGGCTCCCTTAGCGGAGAGCATGGAGATGGCCGACTAAGAGGAGAGTTCATCAAGTTTATGGTCGGGGATCATAATTATTCGCTGTTACGACAAATAAAAGAGTCTTGGGATCCTCAGAACATCTTCAACCCTGGCAAAATCATCGACACTCCACCGATGGACACCAGCTTAAGATATACGGCTGGTCAGGAGACTCCTGAGATCAAGACTTACTATGATTGGTCTCGCTTCAATGGCGTAGTACGTGCAGCGGAGCAATGTAATGGCTCAGGTGACTGCCGTAAGTCGGCGCTCTCTGGAGGTACGATGTGCCCGAGCTACATGGCCACAGGCAATGAAAAGGAAACAACACGTGCTCGAGCCAACATACTTCGTGAAATGCTCAATCAGCCAGATCAGGTCAACCGGTTTGCGCGAGAAGAGATAAAAGAAGTCATGGATCTTTGCCTGTCCTGCAAGGGCTGCAAGTCGGAGTGTCCGTCAAATGTAGATATGGCCAAGCTGAAGGGTGAATTTCAGCAGCAATACTACGACGTACACGGGGTACCGAGAAGAGCCAAACTTATCAGTAACTACACCAAGTCAAACAAGCTCGCCTCAATAGCACCTTGGTTTTACAATGTGTTTGTGACCAATCCACTGACAGCCGCTGTGTTTAAGAAGTATGCCGGTTTTGCCAGTCAGCGATCACTCCCTAAACTATACCACACTACACTACGCTCCTGGTACAACAAGAAGTTTACACCAAAGACCTACGAAGACCAGCGCAAGAGCAGCGTCTACTTCTTTTGTGATGAGTTTACCAACTTCAACGATACCGAGATTGGGATCCAGGCCATCAAGCTACTGGATCATCTCAACTACAAGGTACACATGCCTGTGCATGCAGAAAGCGGGCGCACCTATTTGTCGAAAGGTCTACTCAAAGAGGCACGTGATATTATCGATGATAACATTAGGCTATTCAGCAGTCATATTTCAGAGAATACCCCGCTGGTGGGCCTTGAGCCATCAGCCATTCTGTCTTTTCGTGATGAATATCCCGATCTATGTAGTCCCAGTCTCAAAGACGCAGCTATCGCCTTAAGCAAGCACGTTTATACCATTGAAGAGTTTCTCGCAATGGAGGCAGACCGAGGGATGATACAGTCCAGGCATTTCAATAAAGAAAAACAGCTGGTAAAAGTACACGGTCACTGTCACCAAAAGGCCATCTCCTCCATGACACCCACTAAGAAGATACTCTCCCTACCGGAAAACTATGAGGTGCATATGATCGCTTCGGGCTGTTGTGGTATGGCCGGATCATTCGGGTACGAAGAGGAGCACTTTGACCTATCTATGAAGATTGGCGAATTAGTGCTTTTTCCAGCTGTTAGGTCGTTTAACGCTGATACGATCGTCGCAGCGGCAGGTACTAGTTGCCGGCATCAAATCAAAGATGGTACTGGCCGAAAAGCACTCCACCCTGTGGAGGTGCTCTATAACGCGTTAAGGTAAATTACTTGTCCTGAGGGTAGGTTATACCCGCCTCCTTGCGCACTCTATCTATCGTCCTATGAAGAGCCAAGCTATTCTCTGAGGTCCACAAAGGGGAATTGGTCAACCCTTGGGCAAGACAATTCATTACCTCTTCGATCTGATAGTTAAAGCCATTACCAGCAGTTTTCACTTTTACCAAGCCCCTTGGCTTCCAGTCCTGGGAGATGTTGAGCGTGGTAAGCCCATGTGATGGGTGATTGATCAAAAGCCTACTGACATCCCCATGGATACTCGTCTCCTGGGTATTGTTAGAGATGATTGATGAGAACAGCTGCGCCAGTACGCCATCCTCATACTCGAAAATCATAGCACAGCTTTCATCAACCTTAGTTACGCCAAAGCTTGCGATAGCCCTTATATTTTTTGGCTCGCCCAACAAACTGACTGCATAGAATATAGGGTAGATACCCACGTCAAGAATGGAGCCTCCGCCCAATTTTGGATCGAAAAGACGGCTGGATGGGTCAAACTTCGATTTAAACCCAAAATCTGAACTAATCGATTTGATTTTGCCCATGGCATTATCATCAATGAGCGACCTTACCTTTTTGTATGTTGGCAGGAAACGCGTCCATAAGGCCTCCATGATAAACTTTCCTTTCTCTGCCGCCAAAGCATAGACTTCTCGAGCTTCTCGCTCATTCATGGCAAAAGGTTTTTCACAAAGTACATGCTTACCATGCTCAAGGCACAGCTTTGAAAGCTCAGCGTGCGTAGTGTGGGGCGTGGCGATATAAACAACATCTACCTCTGGATCCTCGATCAGGTCTTCGTATGCACCATAGTATCGGTCCGCTTTGTGCTTATACGCAAACACTTCTGATCTACTGGAGTCTCTCGACGCTACCGCAATTAGCTGAGCTTCAGAAAACTCCCGAAGAGCTTCTGCAAACTTGTTTGCAATTTTGCCCAAACCTATTATCCCCCAACGTTGTTTTATCATAAGCTGTGTCTAGCTAGTTTTGAACTAATTTAGTTAACAATATTCACATGAGGGTATCCTTAGAATAATCTGTTAACACTGACATCATGAAGATTTTCAAGTGGGTTGTATTGGGGTTGTTGACTTGTCCTTTGCAGTTGGTATGGGCGCAAAAGGTCAAGATGGATGACTATGATTGGCACAAGGGTGTGGTCATCATTGAGGATGCACATATTCCTGGTAAGGTGGCCTATGATGACCGATATGAGGTCGTATATCTCAACCCCGAAAATAGTGAGGAGATCAAGACGCTTCCGACCCACCAGCTAGACACAGTCAAAATATATAATACCAATACAAGGGTGACCCATGTTTACGCCAACTATCCTATCGTCAATCGATATGGTTATGAAGTGCAGGTGATGTATGAGGAGATTATCACTGGACCTGTTACCTATCTGAAAAAAGGAACTTTCGAGTCAATCGAGCAGTACAATGGTAATATTGGCATTACTGGAAACTCCAGCACAATTGATCTGGTGAGGTATTACCTATATTATGATGGACATATTGAGGCAATTAAGAAGTTTGAAAAGCAGACGCTCGCGATCTATGATATCACCCGTAAGGAGCTCAGGAAGGTACTGAATCGCTATCGTATTGAGATGAAAAGCCCGAGAGGTCAGGCCAGATGTATTTATCATCTTAATGAAATGGTCCTTGAAAAAGAGCTTGCCCTTTCCTTTAATGCTAACTGACCAGCCAGTCTCCGGGAATCTCCGATTCTCCAAGTACTATGGCCGCTACTTTCTCTCCTAAGGCCGGGCCATGCTTAAAACCATGACCTGACCCTCCGCCGAGTGCGTATATGTTGTCATGAGCTGGGTGCGGATCAAAAATGAAGTTGCCATCCTTGGTATTGCTGTACTGACAAACTCGTGACTCTAATAGTGGAGGGTTTTTCATCGCAGGAAATCGATGAGCCAAGTACTCCCGAGCACGTTCTACTTCTTCCTTAGTCGTTGATCGATCTCCATTTGTCGGGTCGAACACTTTTCCCCTTGAATCAGCAGCTATTTTTAATCCTCGATAGGAAGTATTTGGGATACCGTAATAGTACTGATCAGAGGTGTGGTCTATCCAGGTAGGCATACTCTCAATCTGAGGGGCCACTTCCAGCGGTATTCCAAAATAATGCAACTCCTGTCGCGTCACTGTGAGCACATCCGTAAGCCAGCCTGGGAAAATAGACGATAGCCATGGGCCGCAAGCAACAATGTATGCATCAGCGCGGATATAACTCCCATCGGACACGGGTAGCTCCTTACCATCACCTAATAATTCTGAAATGTCTGGTACGCACCTAAGGTACTTTCCACCTTTGCGCACAAAATAGTTTCTGACTGCTATCGTGGATTCTCGCGCCAACAAATAACCTGTCATCTTTTCATGTAGCACAAAACCCACATCCGTGAAGTTTAAACTTGGGAATTGCCGAGCCGCCTTGTGTTGATTCATTCTGACGTAAGGCAGCTGATTTTCATCCAGTATGTTGATGGCCTTTTCGATAATCGGATCCTCATCTGGACACAGCCACAAATTTCCGGTAGGAAAAAGGCATCTCTTACCAAATAGCTTCTGATAGCGCTCCCAAAGGTGATATGCCCTTGTCGCCAACTTGGTGTAGAGCTGGTTTTCTCCATATACCATGCGCATGAGCCTGGACTCCCCTCCGGAGCTAGATCGGCTATTCCCTGGACCCCATGGATCAATCAAAGTGACATTGAAGCCACGCTCTTGCAGCATCAAAGCGGTCCATCCTCCAAAGGATCCTGCACCGATCACGACTATACTATCGCCAGGGGTCAATGATTTGACTTTTTTTGAGGCTAGTGGCCCCTTACCAAAGGCAGGGGATAGGGTTGGGGTGCTCGACTTGTTCATTGTTCACAAAAGAGTAGTAATCAGTTCAATGCAAATAATTAGTTTTACCGGAATTAATTAAAAATAAATCAAGGCATGCACAACTTTTTAGAAATCTGGAATCAAGCTATGTACATACTGGCACCTGCTGCGGTGGTCGTTGGTATCTTAATTTACCTATATCTTAAGATAAAAATAGCATCAGCAAGTGATTTGAAAGACAAGCACGATATCACAAGCGAAATGAGTGTAACCTACCTACAGGCTACTCATATTTCATTTGCATTGGGCATCTTCTTTCTTGTCAACACTTACAACTCGGCCATTGTTGAGAAGAGTGTTGCCTGGTTTTTCATTCGCATGTTCATCGGTATCGCCTTAGGTACGATGCACGGGTATGTGGCTTATCTTATACTTAAGTATTACTATCCAACCAGACTCAACAAAAAGCTAAACAAGCTCCGTTATACACCTAGAGTCAACCCTGACACTGGCAATAAAATGAAGTTGCTTAGTGAGGAAGAGGAGGATGAGTATCTGGATGAAAAAATGCAAGCTGAGGAAAGTGTATTCTCGGTAGACTATGATGTGTGGATCGATGAGCAAACAGGCTCTACCAAAATAGAGAAATACCAAGGCCGTCTTGGTGTGGAACAATGTGACAGATGTAATCTTCATACTCTGAAGCTTGAGCGTGAAGAATTAATCACAATAGCTAGCGAGACTGAAGATGGCGAAACATTAAAGCACTACAAATGCTCCTACTGTGGTAGAATCAAGCGCAAGACTATGGTCATTCCGAGACATAAGTCCGAGGATGAAGGGTTTGCGGTAAGTGATGCAGCAGCTGCATCAATTGATCCAGTAAGCACCAAGAGACACGTAAAAATGGTCAAGGTAGAAATCTTTGACAATACAGGTGTGATGGAGGATTTCGAGTTCCAAAATCTTGAAGAAGCCCAGAGATTCCTAGGACAATTCGAGCTTTCGGATACAAGTGATTAATATGCATTCATTGTGAAGCTTGTTTTATGCTTCATTCTCTACTCGATATCTCTGAGTGTCTTCGCCCAAAGGACGACATTGACAGTGAGAGTTGAAGGTATTAAAGCTGAGGAGGGCATTGTCCTCCTCGCCTTATATACCAGTCAAGCAGACTTTCTTGGTGAAGATATATTTATGGGAAAGGAAGCCAGTGTTATACATGGGAAAGCCACTTTCCTTTTCGAAAACGTTCCTTATGGGAGGTATGCGATGAGTAGCTTTTTTGATAAAAATGAAAATGGCCGACTGGACACCAATTTCATAGGTATACCCAAGGAACCCTACGCCTTCAGTATGAATCCTAGTAGTAGTTTTGGGCCTCCCTCCTTTGATGAGGCTGCTTTTACTCTTGATAGCTTAAGTCAAAGTATAACAATTACCTACTAGTGCTGAAGGATTCCGTTTATCATTTTTAACATAAGGGATAAGAGCGAATCGCTAATTTTGCATTGGTCAAATTAGTCTGTTAGCTCCTTCGTACATGTCATATTAACGTATGCTCAGAATGAACTTAAGGGAATAAGAGAACCTTAAAGAAGAAAAATTCTATCATTGCAAACTTTTGCACAACGAAGGGTTAAGGGTAAACATGAAAACCAATGTTACCGATGGACTTAAAAGCCACCACAAACCTAAATTTCAGCCATTTTATGCTCCGAGTTCTACTCGCATTAAGCCTCATTGTTATTTGCCTTGGAGAGATTGTAGCTCAAAATAAGCCCAACCTAACCCCGCCGGTAGTAGCTATTAAGTCTAAAAGTCAGCTTAGACATCCCGATTTTCTATATGGTGTACAACTGTTTTCTTCTCTAGGGTTTGGTAGTGGAAGCGGTAGCATGCTCTTTGTCCCAGAAGAACCACCTCCCAAAATGATCAATCAGGAGTATGTGGTCACCGTCAACACTTCATTCAGGTATAGCCTAGGAGCTTCATTTCAATATAAAAAACTTCAATTTGGCGTGCTCGCAGGGCCTGAAGTATATCAGGTCGGCGAGCAAATATTGAGAACTACTTTTCGTGAGCCAGATCGTGTGGTAGCGCAGCGGCTAAGAGATGGAAGAAATTTTATCTGGCTAGATGATGAGAGGTATGTAACTCGATCTCCAAATACCGGTGAATGGCCAAGATATATTTTTCATTACGGACTATTTGTTGATTACAATATCAACATTGGTAATAAGTTTAGAATAGCACCAACAGGCGGTTTCAATAAATACTTCTATTTCGCCACCCAGCCTTTTGAGAATTTCAATGACAAGAATCTCAACGATTTTTTCACTGGCAGAACCCAATATAATTTTGGAGCAAAATTCAAAGTCTTATTAAATCCAAAAGCCTATTTCAGTCTGAATGTCGTGCATCGTGTCACCAAATTTGATGCTTCGACTTACTTGAATGACATCCGTCCAGAGTCTTTTGAACAAAGCTATAGTCAGACCTATTTTGAGTTTGCCTACAGTTACCGACTCTGGGACTTGTAGTCTATTGTCCTGGTGATGCCACAACTAGTGTGACCATCTCTTCCGGCTTCAAATACTTCTGAGCGGCCGCTTGCACATCATCTATAGTTACCGCGTTGACTCGCTCAGGATACTTGCTGAGATGATCAAAGCTCTGATAGCGCACCCAGTGCTCTGCAAAAGTCGCCGAAGTGGTGTGACTGTTCTCAAACCACATCTGGAAAACTCCATCTGCTAAAGCTCCTTTGGCTACAAAAAGTTCTTCTTCCGTCACTTTGGTATCCCGAATTTTATTGATCTCCGTCATCGTGAGATCAATCAGTTGATCAGCCACCTCTGGCCTACCGTAAGTTCTGAATGTATAAAAGCCAGGGCCAGTTTGCTTCCACTCTGGAAATCCACTGTCATCATTGGTCAGTCCCCTGAGGTCACGCGTCTCCTTATACAGCCTTGTATCGAAGTGGCCGCCACCTATGATGTAGTTCATGACTTGCAGTGCTGGCCATTCTTCAGGGCTGATTTCCGGTAGGAGTGAACCGATGACAATCCACGTCTGTAGCTTATTCGTCGTATGTCCTATGCTAGCCTTGGATGATGTCACATAATCAAAGCTGGCCAACTGTCGCTCAGCAGTACTAACACCCGAAAAAGCAGTCGCCAAGTCTCTCTTTACCTGATCAGCAGATATTTGCCCACTGACGGCCACTGACATATTTCCTGTGGAAAAATACTTCTGATGAAAGGCCTTCAAGTCAGAAGTAGAAATTGCAGAAGCTTCTCCAGCATTCACCTGTGCGTTGAAGGGATGATTACCATAGAGTTGCTGCTTTAGTAGTTCGACTGTTTTGGGTAGTGATCCATTCTTCACATATTCTGAATCGGGTATCCCAGCATATCCCTTAAACATACGGCTAGTCTGTCCATTGATACATGGTTGAATAACGATCCTGGCGAACAAGGCCATAGCCTTGTCATAATCTTCAGCCAGCGCATTGAGAGAGATAGTCATCATCTCCTCATCCTGACTCACGCTGTATTCAAAAGCATTATCATACAGGTATCTGCTAAATTCCTTAGCCTCCATATCACACACCGGCTGACTTTGCAATATTGTCTTGAGCGATTGGGCAACCCCCTTCTTATCGTACGCATAGCCGGCACCTATCACAGCCTTGATGGTCACTAGAGACGCCTTGTCTCCTGTTACCACAAAAGCGACCAGGCCATTGTCTAGCTCCACTCGGTGATCGCCAGGGTTGGGCATAGTAAACTGAGAAGCTAGAAGCCCCATTTCTCTCGGGGCTTTGAAGACATCCTGAGAAGCATCGCTCTCCTTGGTATCCCCTCCAGAGTTGCAGGCAACTAGGGTCAGGAGCAATAGAATTATTGTATAGTTGAGTATTGATTTCATATTAAGGTCGGATTACTTGGCCAATAGTTCGGTTTTCGGGAATGAAGTAAGTGCTTGCCACTTGTTGGATCGCGGCTTCATCCACTGCAGCGCGTTCATTGAGGTAAGTCCCTAGCGTCCCCCATTCATCCATGATTTGATAATGGCCGATTGCAAAATTGAGGCGACTTGCGTCAAGCGTCGTACGCTCCCATTGTGCTTTGATTCGCTTTTGCGCTACCGCTAATTCGTTGCTGGTTGGGCCAGCGCTCTTCAGCTCTTCTAGTGTACTTAGCAGAATGCCTTCAGCGCGACTAACTTGATTCTCGGGTACGACTAGGACAAAATTAATAGAACCTGGCACCCCGAAAATAGAGGTGTGTACGACTCGGGTGTTGACATCCACGCTACCGGAAATTCCAGCCTTAGCAAGGTTATCCTCCAGTCGACGCTTGCCCACCTCCATCATCACATCAAAAACTGGTCTATCCTCATGCCCAACTCCCGGGATCATAAACCTGGCCTCCACTCTTGGGGCGAGATCAGCACTGCGATAAATCAATCGACGCTCTGCCTGCGGCGTTGGTTCCACTGACTTGATGCGCATGGGCTCGGGCTTTCGCTCCATCCATCCAAAATATTTCTCCACCAAAGGTTTGGCGGTAGCCATGTCAATACCGCCGATCAGGACTATCGTGCTATTGTTCACTACGAAGTATCGATCATAAAAATCCTTCTCGTATGTGCGAGTATACTGGTAGAAGTCCGGCAAGTAGCCCTCCGGCCAAAATACCGGATGTACGAGACCAACTACAGCATTCATTTGCTCATAGTAGGGTGTGGTCAATCGGTTAAGGTCGCCATAGCGCTGCTCTACTAGGATCATCCGCTCCTCGTCAAACCCTCTAAATACCGTGTTGGACATGCGATCTGCCTCCACTCTAAGAAATAGTTCCACACGCTCCTTAGGAAGGATAATATCAAACTTCATATACTCCTGCTCGGTAGTAGCGGTAAGTCCTGTTCCTCCATAGGCCTGGTACCATCTCATCACCGCTCCAGGATCTCTAGTTTCATTAATTTGCCTATCAACATCTGCTATTTGCTTCCGAATAGCTTCGATCTCAGGTGTAGTTCCTCTCCATTCATCATTATGAAAAACAGCTCGCTCTCTAATGGCATTGCGATCTTTATTCATCTGGGCGATCAGTTGAGCGTCGAGCTCAAAGAGTTTTTCGATAAGTGGTGCTTCCTTTTCCCAATTGGTCGTGCCGAGCGTCTTGGTACCCTTGAACATGAGGTGCTCCAAATAGTGCGCTGACCCTAGTTCGCCTGGCTCTTCGACCATAGCACCAAAGTCAGTAAATATTTTTGCGGATACGCGATGATCGTCAGGTCGCTCTAATACGAGGAGTCTAAGTCCATTGTCAAAAACGTGCTCTTCAATCGGCAGGTCGTAGCTGGACTGGCCGAGGGAAGCTATGGATATCAGGCCAAAGGCCAGCATGAGTAGGTTGGTTTTCATATAAATCCTATTGATTTACCATTAAGTAAATAATTAAATGATTCGCATCCATTATTTTTTATTTTGACGGTGAATATGAGACTCCTACTAATCTATACGCTTTGCCTGACACTCTTCTCTGCATGTGAAACCCCGCCTGATCCAGCATATGTGGATAAGCTGATGAAATGGCGAAGCGACCGGACTGACTTCTTGAAAAGTGAGGAAGGGTTTATCAACCTTGCCGGACTGTACTGGTTCAATGAAGGAATGAACACGCTCGGTTCTGCTGAGACTGGTGATGTAATCCTGCCGGCTGATTTCCCAGCTCAGCTGGCCAATATTGAATGGTTCGCAGACCTAGCCATCATCTCACA
Organism: Cyclobacteriaceae bacterium; assembly: GCA_040222235.1. Lineage (GTDB taxonomy): Bacteria > Bacteroidota > Bacteroidia > Cytophagales > Cyclobacteriaceae > UBA6059. Next base: position 2,196 of record JAVKDO010000108.1, on the reverse strand, counting down.
AGTCACCGACAAGCAACTTCTAATAGATGGCCAGCAAGTCACACAAGACACTATTTATGGCGATGGAGAGCCAAAAGCACTTTCTTGGGGCTCCTATCGCTTTTATGTGATCAAGCGAGCTGATAAACTTGGGTTGCGCGTTAAAAATTATGACCATCCAAGACTAAAAGAAGCCCTCGAGATACCTTACTATCCAATCGATGAGGACTGGGTCATTGAGGGGAAGTTTGAGCCCTACGGCCCTCCCAAGACCTTGATGATTCAAAATGTAGTGGGACTCACCTACCCGGTAAAATGCCCTGGCCGACTGGTTTTCGAAATCGCTGGCGAGACCTACAGCCTCGATCCATCGATGGACGGTGATCAGTTCTACATCACTTTTGGAGATGAGACCAATGGCGAAGAAACATATGGTGCTGGACGCTACCTTTACGCAAATCCACCAGACGAGAATGGTAATGTAGTTCTCGATTTCAACAAGGCCTATAATCCGCCATGTGCTTTTACTGAATATGCCACATGTCCATTACCTCCTTCACAAAACAGACTAGCTTTTTCGATAACGGCAGGAGAGAAAGACTTTCACTGGGATGATGCGGATCACTAAGCAGACTGTAGGCCTGATCTTGGGTCCATTAGCCTTTGCAATAGTGATACTGTCTGATATCCCTAACCTGTCCGACAGTGGGGAAGCAGTACTTGCCTGCACCATTTGGATTGCTACCTGGTGGGTCACCGAGCCGATTCCTATGGCGGCCACTTCATTACTTCCTATCGTTTTGCTACCGCTAACTGGTGGAGCCACGGTGAAAGATACCACTGCCGTCTACGGAGATAAGATGCTCTTTCTATTCATCGGTGGTTTCATGATTGCGATAGCGATCGAAAAATGGCGCCTCCACAAACGTATCGCCATGAACATTATACTTGCGGTAGGCACCAATGCGCGAAGGATAGTCCTTGGGTTTATACTAGCCACCGGCTTCCTGTCCATGTGGATCAGCAATACTGCCACCACCTTGATGATGGTTACGATCGGTATGGCGCTCATCTCTCAGTTACTTGAGTACATGAAGGATGAAAGTGCTCAGGTTAAAAATAATTTTGGAAAAGCACTCTTGCTGGGTATTGCCTATTCTGCCTCTATCGGTGGCTTGGCAACTCTCATTGGTACGCCTACCAATGTCATCTTCACAGCAATGGTAGAGCAGATATTTAAGGTAGAGGTGACTTTTGCAGATTGGTTCTTCTTCGCTCTACCGATGGTGCTCGTCTTGCTAATGCTCTCTTGGTGGGTTCTGGTGAAACTGGTATTTCCTATGGACAAAATCGAAATCCCAGGTGGTAAACAGACGATTCAAAAAGAGTTATCAGACATGGGGCCAATGTCACCCGAGGAGAAAGCTATTGCAATAGTATTCGGCCTGACTGCAATGGCATGGATCATGCGATCCTTTGTCTTACAAAAGCTGCTGCCCAGCATTGATGATACGGTTATCGCTTTGATTGGTGCATTGGTGCTTTTCCTCCTACCGGCAAAATCTGATTCAGGTAAGAAAATATTAGACTGGGAGTCGGCAGTGAAATTGCCGTGGGGCATTATTCTGCTCTTTGGTGGAGGGCTATCACTGGCTGCTGCATTTCAGTCGTCAGGTCTGGCACTGTGGATTGGAGAACAGCTCACCTTACTGGAGGGCATCCATGTTGTGCTGCTTATTATGGCGATAGCAGTCTTTGTCAATTTTATGACGGAGGTGACCTCCAATGTCGCCACCGCATCGATCATACTACCCATTCTTGCTGCCTTAGCATCGGCGGTGGGCGTCCATCCTTATGCGCTGATGATCGCCGCTACCTTGGCAGCCTCTTGTGCCTTCATGCTTCCTATTGCTACTGGACCCAATGCTATTGTGTTTGGTGCTGGTAAGTTGGAAGTCAGTGATATGATACGGGCTGGGTTTAGACTCAACCTTATTTCTAGTTTCCTCATCGTAGCTACCATCTACTTCTTGCTGCCATTAGTGATGGGTATTAACCTATCGGAATTCCCACTTGAGTTTAACCCGAAAAATTCATTTCGGGGGAGGTAATTTGGGTGTAAGGTGTTAATTTTAAGGTAGTTAGCAACAAAACAACACCTTTTAAGCACACCCAAATATGAGTAATAAAAATACAGCTTTTTATCGAGGAAACACC
>JAVKDO010000107.1:0-49949 GCA_040222235.1 Cyclobacteriaceae bacterium | reverse complement strand
ATCAACTTCCTCGATCAATATCTTACCACTTTCGGTATCAACGAGAATCCTTTCTATGCCCGGAATGAAGACTTCCATATTTTTTAAAAATTCTTGTCTTACGCTTTTTATCTTATCGATTTTATCTGAATAAATTTGTGCTAAGTCCCTGTTAAAACCTTTTCCAAATGGTACTAATGGATACCCTAGACTTTCGGAAGGTTTTATATTCTTAAGTAGTATTGGGATTTCGACATAATCAAGGTTGGAGTTGGATTCAAAGCCAAAATAATCTTGTGGGTCTATGCCAGTATTTTGTTCAAGAAGTTGTTTTAAATCCGTTATTCTTAGCTGTTTGAGCGAATATTTCCAGCTCGTTCTGCTTCCAAAAATTTCAAATGAGATTTCTTTGTTTTGACCAGAGTGATTCATGAAAGTGGTTAGGAAATCTTTCGGGATGAAAAACCTTTCTATATTCTCGTCGGTAGTAAATCGTGGTAAATTCTGTCTATCAGCATATGCGTACGCTAAATGTTTGAAAAAACGTTCTTTGTTGGGGTCAAATAATAGTGCTTCTAATAGTGAAGTTTCCCAACATTGTTGTCTCCAACTATCAAATTGAATTGGCCAAGACCCTCTAGTGTTATATTTGAAAAGCGTCTAAAGCCTTTGATGCTTATGTTTTTGATATGATGCGGAGGTACAAGTGATACATCTTTAGGGTATCTGGGTAAGTCATTGATTTCAGACATGGTGAACGATCGAAATTTAGTTGAGAGTTGTTTGCACAACTCTTTATATTCTTGGTTGAGTTCTTCTAACCATTCAGTATTACCCAGCTCATGGGCAATTAATTGTTTGGTTTTGGCCCAGCGATAAACTGCGTGATCCATGGCTTTTTGACCAAGCCGGTTTTGCTTTATTAAGTTGAGGTATTTACTTTCTAATTGAGTCTTTTGGAATTCAAATGCCTTTTCAGTTATATGTCCGATAGATGATAAATGATCTCCAGGTTGCCTAGAAAGAAGAGTAGAATAAATAGTGAATAAAAAGGTGGGTGAGTTGAAATCAGGGTTCTCAAGGGAATTATAAATCTGAATTATTCTGTCTTCTGATTTTTTATTTATTTCATCACTATTCTCTAATTCAACTAATTTTCCTAACCAGTTCACCTCAGCAACATGGTTTTTACTAGCTGATGCAACGTGAATTTTAGCGCACACATATTCTCTCGTATTTCCTTGATCTATTCTGTCCCAAGCGTCGAGCGCTCGTTCAAATTCTTCTAATTCATAAGAAAGTCTCCCAATGACGCCCCAGAGTTCTTTATCTTGTTCGAATGCGATGTATTGGTATACCTCAGTAAGATCTCGCTTAAACTCTAATGGTCGCTCTAATGAAGAATCTTGAATTAGTCTATCTATAAATTGTGATCGCCAACTAGTTTCTCTAGTTAGTTTCCGAAGAGTTCCTCGGTTATTATTGAATAGTTCAATATCCCTATTGGCAAGACTATTCCCCTGCATTAGGTTGGAAATTGCAACTCGAACATCTTGATTGGTGTTTTTAAGTCGAGTGCCAATTGTAGTTGATAAATCGTTAAATAATTGACCAGAAAAGAAGCATTTTGCTGCGTGTTCAAGGTTATCTTTTTTTGAACCGGCTTGAAGATAAAGTCTAGCGGCATGTTCCCAGTTTCCTTTAATAGACTCGGCAATGGCGGAACAGATGAAATATTCCTCTTTAATACCAAGTTTAAAAAACTGGTTCGCAGCTACTTTTAATCTAGCTGAATTGGAGTCATAAATACCTTGTTCTTTATCCTTGTAGGCATTATTTAAGGCATCTTCTTTAGAGCTGGAAATAACATTGTTAAGTGAGTCTGGATTATACACGATCGTACTATCCTTAAATTCATTGAGTTCTTCCCATTGAGAATCGGATATTTTAGATTTATTGACAAGAGATTTCCAAAAACCATTCTTGCTTGAATCATTATCTATAATTATTAGTTCTTTTTTAGCTCTTGTTACACCTACGTAGAGTTTGTTGAAGAAAAACGCACGTCGAAAGCTTTCATCATCACTTTGATTTGTTATTTCCGCTAACTCCCCGAATGTCTTGTCATAATATTCACCAAATCCGTATAAGACCACTTGATCATACTCGGCTCCTTTGGCCTCTATTGATGTCTTGATATCAGCATCTTCAACACTTGATAAAATGGGATGAGCATCTACAAACTTTGATTTCTCTTCTTTATCAACTGGAACGATAAATACTTTATACTTGATTTTAGTGATTAGATTTTCATAAAGTTCTGAATCCTCCAGAATATTGGAATATTGAAAAAACAAATTTGGTCTAGGAATCGGAGTTGCATCAGGCCTTTTAGGCACTTGAGGTCTAACTAATCTAACATCAAAATTTTTCTTTCGGTAGTACTGTACAAAATTCGCAAGTGAGACTACTGATTGCGTTGATCGGTAGTTATAAATTGGATTATAAACACTGTCATCATTGTTGTAGTCAAAGTGAGCAAGTTTTTTTAGTTCCGTATGGAGCATTTCTGTCATCTCTCTTTCTCTAAACTCAGTTGGATTGACTGTTTGATTTGGGTCGCCGGCGAAAACGACAGGAACCTGGTCAAGTTGACTCAAGTCATAGGCTAAAAGCTCTGACAACTTGAGTATAAACCTTAATTCAACCCTGCAGAAGTCTTGAGCTTCGTCACATATTACTACGCTATATTTGGGAACAGCTGTCTTATTTTTTTGTAGGTATCTAATGACCTTTAGCTTGTCCCAATAACCTTCATCCTGAATTAATTTGATATAGAAGGGCAACACATTACTTTCAACACCCTTAAATTTTTCTAATGGAATTTTTCTTCCTTTTGAGAAGACTTCAGACTGATATAACTCACTTGATATTCTCTTTGACGAATCATACCCAAAGATGTATGTGATTATTGTGAACCATGATTCCTCAGCTGTAAATTTCCGCTTGGTACTTTCAGGGATTCTTGACTCTTCATAAAGCTCACGAAACCTTGAAAAGTCTAGATACTTGCTTTGGTGAAATAACAACTTATCCTCCTCAGGAACTTGATCAAGAAGAAAGTCTTTGAATGATTTGAAATTTGAATCAAGGTTTGTAAGATGATTGATATTTAATCCATCGAATTCTGGATTATTGCTTAAGAGATCAAAAACTGCTTTTTGCGTGTGCTCAAGTAGTTTTTCATTTTCGGTCAAGAAGAGGATTTCACCTTTAATGGCCCCTGTGCACTTATAAAAATATGCGTTGGCAAAGAGGTAATAGAGCATTGTTGATTTACCGCTTCCTGCTTGCCCATTGATATAGTACGGAAATTTAAATTTTTCAAAGAACTGGATTTGGTCTTGTGTTAGGGAGAGGTTACTCAATTCATCATTCTTTTGAATTGCAAACCATAAGTCATCACTTTTAATTGTCCATTTTGGGTAAGCGCGATACGCGTACCGCGATATGCTATCGATATCACAAAAGATATCTAATATTCTGGTTGATGCTTTACTTAGAGCCTTTTCCCAATGCTCTAATTGCTTTTCAAGATGAGCGCCATTGTGAAGAATGACTCTATCACAACCCTCTACTTTTGTTCGGGAAAAGATTATGCCGAAGTTCCCTTCCTTAGCGGAATATGAAGTGATACTACCTTTTGATAACACTTCTTGGTCAATATTCTCGACCCTACTATCTACAACAGATTCTATCAATCTAGCAAAGGACTTAACATCCTTGTCTCTCATGCCCTCCATTTCTGATTCGCTAAGAGCGTATCTTACCCAATCTTCACTTTCGAATATGTCATACCGAATGTTCAATTTGTAATCAGAGAGCCATTCCGTCACCTCTGTTGGCGGTGCAATCCTTGAGTTTGCTTCAAAGGATTGTCTTCTATTTAATTCTTCAGCCTTATATATTTTAATATCCCTTTCATCAAGAGAGTTTTCCTGTAGCCAAACTCCACTCTTGAGCTGAGGATGGACGTAATTCTTGAACTGAAAATCAAGATCTTTATTCATTATTATATCACGAATAAAGTAAATGCTATTATCATCAACTTCTGCTTTTTGGATGATGATTTTTGCCTGAGGGGTATGTGTTTTTAATGAGTAGAGACCATTTCCATAATCATGGAGATTGCCGGTGTTTACTAGTCTATTCCTTGAGCTCAGGTCTTCGAATTTGCTTGAAATAACCGAATTATACGTGAGCCCCTCAACCTTCTTTTTATATGCTCGACAATAATGAAACTTGATCATTTAGGAAGGATTTGCTTAATCTTAGAAATCACACTCAAGGTAAACAAACTGTCAATAGTTAAATAGTTGATTTCGCGCTAATTCCTTGAGAATAGGCCAACTTCAGAGATCCTAATTTTATCTAGCTACATAAAGATTAAAATTTCTTGACTGCCAAAGCAGAAATTCACTTGATATTATGGGGTAAATATAAAAAGTAACTTAAAAAATGCAATAATCTGGCAGCTATTAGAAGCTTACATTAACCGTGCGGAGGCATAGCAATTGACTTAAATGAAGTGCTTTGGTTTCCCAATACTGTCGCCCACGTGTGTCTTTCTATTTCTTTGAAGTCATCTCTACAATTGGTTTTTAAAATCCTTACAGGAATTTGTAGAATAATCTAAAAATACGAAACACATGCCTTTTGATAAGCAATAGCTAAAAGCTGAATTTCAGGACTTTGCTTTTTTAGGAGTCGTAGCTTTGATGATTTGACTTGTTGTCTATTCTTCTAGCTTACTATAGTTTCACAAAACGAATGAATAGATAGTGCTATGTCGCGATTGGAGTACCGAGTTTACGTTATAGAGTTATCTAAGCGTGTATTTACAGAAAACGCTCGATTTCGTGCTGCCAATCCCCAATTCAATGGTGTACTGGAGTGTTTGTATGTTGGGATGACTAGTAAGACTCCCAAAGAACGGTTTGACCAACATAAAGCCGGGTACATAAACAAGAAAGGACATAAACTTTCTTCTAAGATTGTTCAGAAATACGGCACCTACCTACGTCCCAATCTCTACAATCATATAGCGCCAATGGCTACTAGGTTAGCCGCATTGAAGATGGAAGAAAAGCTTGCATTAGACTTACGCAGGAAACGATATGCAGTTTGGTTTAATTGAATAGAAGTGTGTCAGAAGACGAATGTCATAATGATTTCAATTTGAGAAGGAGTGAGCACTGACTTCATATCCCCGAAGCTTCTCTCGTGTGCCTTCCTATTTTTTGAAGGGTTTCATCGTCGCTTTCAAACCTGACAGGTCTAGAAGACCTGTCAGGTTTGCGCTCCCGCCTACTCACGCTCAACATCATTCCGGTAGGAGAGTACTGCGTGTAAGTCGAATAAGATCGAGCACCCGTGAGTACACCTCATAACTTAGACAAACCCGTCCGCATACGTTATGCGTACTCATCAGTGGCTTTTTTGATGGTCATGTCCCGACCGAGCACGTAAGCTTGCTGTGAACATTTTCCAACAACTAAAATCATAACAGCAATGAAGAAACTACTATGCAGATGGACGGTCATGTTATTCCTGCTAGGGTCATGGAATGTCCAGGCTCAGTCAGAGGTAAAATCCATACAGGTGAAAAAGGGACAGGTATTGGATGCACTCTATATCACGACTAAAAAGGATGTCGGAGATCAACTCAATGAATATTTCAAGACGGTCTTCCCTATCGCAGAGAAGTCAGGATATCACCGGCTGCCTTCCATGAAGATTGTCGGTAGCCCTACGCAAGGAAACTACCAACCAAGCGCACTGGTGTTTGGCTACTGGGATGATCTACAGTCCAGGGAGGATTTTCTAGAGGCTGTAGTCAAGGTGGAGCCCGATTTTCATCAGATCAGAAGAGATATTTGGTCTTCCTTCTCGCTCGCTTACTATGAGCTGGAAGAAGACCTGTCCTTTGAGATCGATCCCTCAAAGGTCTATGTTGCTACCAACCACTGGTCGGAAGATGCTGATGACTTTGTGCAGTTTAAGCGCGACTGGTTAAGCAAAGCAAAGGGCAGTGGTGGGCAGGTCGTGCTAGAACAGGCGCATGCACGGTCACCCTACGGATATCTCTATGATCCTGACTACTTCACCATCATGAGCTGGTCCAGCAAAGCGGCGTTCGAGCAGTTTTACAAAGAAGACCTGCGCATGGACCATAGTGCTGTCAGGCACGTAAACCAGTTTATTGTTCAATAGATTTGAAGCCGAGACCATGGCAGCCCTCCATGGTCTCGCATTATCCTATGCGCGAACTCATCCTCAATCAGCTCGTCTACTTTGCTTTCCTTCAGAGCGTTTTCCTGCTCGGTATTTATGTCTTTTCTTCACGACTGAGACCCCACATCAACTCGTACTTGCTGGTGCTGATCCTCGTGATCCTGGTCGGTTTGATGGGCAAGGTCGGCTACTCGCTCGAGCTATTGGGAGGCGGGTTTCGTTGGTTTGGCCTATCGGAATACGCCACTTTTCTATTTGGCGCTTCCGTGTACCTATTTACTCAGTCCTCCTTACTCGGGAGGCGTTTCACACCCAGAGATCTGGTGCATTACCTACCGGGAATCGTCTACATCGTGATGATTACCTTCTATTATCTACTGCCCCCAAATGTAGTCATCAATGCCCGATTGGAGAGTGGAGAGCTATCATGCAGTCGTCCTCTTTATGGGCTTAGGGTTGCTATTCAATATCACCTATTGGGTGATGAGCTACCGCAAATTTCTTGCGTTTCGGGCTCACCTTAGTGATGAGGTGAGCTATGCTGTGAAGACGCGGTTTTTCTCGCATTTCCTCATTACTGTTGGTGCGTGCCTGCTTTGTTGGCTGGTGATCTATCTGATAGGTGCATTTGGTCATAGTTGGCTGGAGAGGACGGTCAGACCTTTCATTTGGCTGAGCCTGGCGTTTATCGTTCTGTTCATTTCCTACTATAGCATCAAAGAGCCTGAGCTTTTCAAAATAGCGCCACTAATCAGTTCTAAAAAATACGCCCTGTCTAAGCTATCGGCCGGTGACTTGGATGTACTCAAGGCAAAGCTTGACCAACTGATGGAGGACAAGAAGCCATTCCTCAATCGAAACTTGCTCAAAGCCGATCTGGCGGAGCTACTTGAAGTCAACAATCCGGAGGTTTCTCGTCTCCTCAATGAGCGTATCGGCATGAACTTCTTTGAGTACATCAATTACCATCGGATCAAGGAGTTCATCTCCCTTGCTCAGGAGGAAGGTGCCCAGCGCCTGACTTTCTTCGGTCTTGCCCAAGAGGCGGGCTTTAATTCCAAGACGACCTTCAATAAGTCGTTCAAGAAGATCATGGGTACTTCTCCAAAGGAATACTTTGCAAAGGAGATGGGTTGATGTTGTGTGGCAATTAGCTGCAATAGTCACAGTCCTACTAAAAGTGTAGGGCGGAGATCCCTTCGCTTTAGTCGCGAAAACGGGCTTCTGAAATTGAGGATTCTCTTTAACCTTGGAGATGCGAAATTACTATTTTGGCCAACCTCATCAACCAGTTAGTTAAGGTTCTCCGACTTGTGAATTCAAAAGTCTATTTTACTTATCTTTATACCTATGAAAGATGCGGTAAAAGAGGCCTTAAGAGCAGAACGTGCAATGAACGAGGCTCTGAAGGAAGGGAAGATTAAAAAGAAGAAGCATCAGTCTATCCCTAAAACGACTGTAGTTGCCCCAAGCATCTAAACCTGATTTCATCGTTATCGCTGGTCCTAATGGCGCTGGTAAATCTACTGTTAGCCGTACATTGCTTGAACCCTTTGGCTTAGTTGCATTTGATTGGGATTTACGGTTTTATGATGTGTGGGGTCAACTTGGGTTTGATCCTGCTGTGCAAGATGGAGTTGGATAAAGCATCACGACAGAATTTGAGAAACACATTGGATCAGCTTTTACAAAGAAAGAATCCGTTGCGTATGAAACTAATTTACATACCACCGTCAATCTGGATTTAGCCCAACAAGCAAGACGAAAAGGGTATAATACCTCTCTGTATTTTCTTGCTTTAAAATCTCCCGAATTGGGTATTGAACGGGTTGCCCAAAGAGTTAGAGAAGGTGGACATAATGTAAATGAAGAAACCATTCGAGAACGATATATCAGAGGGCTTGAGATACTGGATACACAGGCTCTAGTTTATTTTGATAGAGTTTTCATTTTTGATTCTGGCTATGAATTTGAGCTGCAGTTAGCAATTGAAAATGGAGAAATAATGTTTAAAAGGGACATACTGGAAATGACCATATTTGAGCAACTTCCTACGCTTAGGTTAATGTTAAGCTGAAGGCACAAATTATGCGATATTCATTTCATCTACCAAGTTCTGGATGAGCTAAGACCAGATCTATTATTGAGCTTTTTTAGTATCTGGATCAGGCCCACTTCTTCACACATCTATATCATCTATTACCGCACATCTCATTGCTCAAGGAGGTACTGGATATTTCTGCTATATTAAGGTGATATAGTTACAGTTGATCTCTCCAACTTATCGAAATACAGCAATGAATAGCAAACGCAGAAATCTAGTTAAAGCACTGCCTCTAGGAGCTTTGTTCCCCTGGCAAGTAGTCAATGGACTGGCAAACAGTAATGGGTTGACTGATCCCAGTGTCATTGGTGCGCTCGAATTAGCTTCACCACAGGATATAGATGCGATATACGATCAGGCGCTCGTCATTGATGGATTAGTCATTCCCAGAGGTTGGGATGCCGACAGCTTTGCGGCGCTGGCTGAGACAGGGTACTCAGGGTTTAACGCCTCATTAGATTCAAGGAACCTGATATCTGCATTGGAATCACTGGCAGATTGGCGTCAGCGGGTGGTGGATCACCCAGATCGCTTTATACATGTTCAGAGCGCAGAGGACTTTGTAAAAGCAAAGAAAGAAAATAAGGTAGGTGTCGTTTTCGGGTTTCAGAATGCCACCATGATGGAGAAATCCATTGATAACCTTGACACATTATACAAAGCAGGGACGCGTTGGATACAACTCACTTACAACCAGCGAAACCTTCTGGGTGATGGCTGTACAGAGCGCACTAATGTAGGCCTTTCAGATTTTGGAGTTGAGGCCGTAGAGCGCATGAATGAGCTCGGAATTGTGATAGATGTGTCCCACAGCGGAAGGCAAACAACGAATGATGGTATAGCCTTTAGCAAGACTGGTGTATCAATCAATCATTCGATGTGTGAAGCTTTGTACAAAGATCATCCACGTGCAAAGACCGACGCTCAGATTAAGACTATGGCTGAAAAGGGTGGGGTAATAGGCATTATATGCCTTGGTTACATGATTGGGCCAGATCCCAGTGGAGCGACGACCTTAGAAACTTACGTTGATCATATTGATCACGCTGTGAAGATTGCAGGTATAGACCATGTAGGCGTAGCATCTGACTATGCGATCGAGGGCCTTGAGGCCAATGGAGCCACCAGAGAAAATTGGTATGTACCCAGGTTGACCAGATTCAAACCGTCCTATCAGGTACGCTGGCCACCCTGGATTCCGGAGCTGGATAGTACTGATCGATACCGGCACGTCGCTAGAGTTCTTGACAAGCGAGGCTATAGCACCGGAGATATTGAGAAAATACTGGGACAAAACTGGCTCAGGTATTATCGAGATGTGATCAAGTAGTGGCGGTTGTCCAAAACCGCTACTTTCCTACAACTACCAATCACCATTATCATCGACCCCAACCAACTAACAACCATGAAATGAGCATAAACTTAGCGTCCCTAATTTTACCAACCGAGGGATGAATAAGTTTATCGCGAATTCCATGTGACCTTTGAAGATAAATATATACACATGAAATACCTGATTGCGATCACCCTTTCCATTCTTGCTCTCACCACATCGTGCGACCAACCTTCACCTTCTACCCAGACTGCTCCAGATACGACCCGCTATGAGGTGGTCTTTCGTGAAAGCTTGGCTGGATCTTATAAAAAATGGAGTACTGGTGACGATAGCTTTGGCTACTACTATGCCTATACAGACAGGGGAAGGGGACCTGAGCTCAATGAGCAAGTCACGCTCAATGATCAAAACTTCATTACGCAACAGTCCATCACAGGAGTGAATTATCTGAAAGATGCGGTCGATGAAAGCTTCACTAGCAATGCCACAACTGCTTCATGGGCAAATGACGGAGGCAAAGACGAGGGTGCTTTCAGCGGTGATGAACTCTACTTTCGCTATGATGGTTCTCCGGCGGCTTATGAGATTCTCGGTAGACTACTACTATCATCAACAGACAAGAAGATGAGCCTTTATCCAGAAGGAGAATTGGAACTGGTAGATGTGATTCCAATGACATTGAGTGGAAATACCAGCGCGAGTCTGGTGATGCTCAAGGGTCTGGACATGAACCCATCTTACCTCTGGATGGATGAAGGTAATATGATGGGACTCATCCAAGGCAATCGACATATCGTCAGAGAGGATTTGTCGCCACTTCGCAAAGAGATGAAGGCGCTTCAGGACAGCATCGAAAACGAATATCTATTTGCGGCAGCTAAGCAACTCACCAACCCCATCAGCACTGCGGTTATTCTCGATGTGGATGTGTTTACGAAGGACGGGACATTGCTCAAAGCTCAAGACGTATTCGTAAACGGTAGTACGATAGAGGCTATTTATCCCGCCGGTCAGCGAGGAGTGCCAAGTGGTACCATGACGCTTGTTGGGACTGGCAAAACGTTGATGCCCGGCATGTTTGATATGCATACGCACAATACCAAGTTTCGAGGTGCTTTGCATCTAGCTGGAGGTATCACGTCTGTACGGGATTTGGCCAATAATAAGCAAGTGATGGGCTTGGCAGATCAGTTTAACAACAATAAAATCATGGGGCCGAGGATTGTCAAATTCTGTGGGATCATCGATGGCTCTGGCCCCTTTGCAAATACGCGCAACGTAGTGAATACCCTCGAAGAAGGACTAGCCGAGATCGAAGACTATAAGCGTTTTGGTTATGATCAGATCAAGCTCTATAGCTCCATAAGAACGGACTGGGTGGGGCCTATGGTGACCAAGGCACATGATCTAGGCATGAGGGTAAGTGGGCACATACCCGCTTATATGACGGCTTCTCAAGCCATCAACCTGGGCTATGATGAGATACAGCATATGAATATGCTATTTCTGAATTTCATGTCTGATACCATCGATACCCGCACGCCATTGCGGTTCACGATGGTGGCCAATCACGGAGCTGCTCTTGACTTGACCTCTGACGAGTACCTCGACTTTGTTGCGCTTTTGAAAGCTGAGGATATATTGGTAGATCCTACAGTTTCAATTTTTGAAAATATGTTCACCGCTGAGAAAGGAGTGCCAAGTCCGACCTATGAAAAGATCATCAAGCGGCTGCCACTCATTAATCAGCGCGGCTACTATAGTGGTGGACTCCCAACGCCTGAAGGACAAGATAATCTGTTTGCTGAGGCGCATCTGAGAATGTTGGAAGTAGTGTATGACCTTTATAAAAGGGGAGTGGATATTGTACCCGGAACGGACGGGCTACCCGGTTTTCTGTATCACCGAGAGCTAGAACTGTACGAAAAAGCCGGGATACCTGCGACTGAAGTGTTGCGACTAGCGACTATCATTTCCGCTGAACTCGCTGGAGTGGCTGATTCTCATGGATCGGTAGAAGTGGGTAAGGCCGCTGATCTGATATTAGTTGACGGTGATCCGACAGCTGATATCAGTGATATTAGGAAAATCGAATGGACGATGAAGGGAGGTAACCTTTACTTGGCGGATGAATTGTATGGGTCAATGGGCATTAAGCACTTTAAGTAGAGTTCCGTCAAAGAAGCGAAAAGCATTTCTTTAGCTCACGGCTACCACTATCCTTGAGTTCCTCAATGAGCTCTCCTGGTTCACCATTGAGCATGACGTGCATTTCCATAGTGATTAGCGGTAGCTCCAGTAGTGATTCCAGATCCTCTCTGGTGAGCATATACTTACCTATCGCAAACCATCCTTGGCTGCTCATGCCCGCACGCTGTGAGAAGTTGAGATTACCTTCATAGGCCTGAAGTTCGTGACGATCTAGTTTGAGGATGCCACCCTTGATCGTTTGCACTTCTCCCTGCATTTTGTTGATAAAGTTCCAGGTGATCCATAGGCCATAGGTGGAGTCGGTGAGCGCCTCTGTCCTGAAGCTTACTGCTTGTGTATTGTCCTTAAATACAGTCTCCCAATCATCGCATTGCGCGAAAGCTACTTGTGAAAGCAAACATATACTCAGGAGCAATCGAAATTTCATAAGGTTAGCGGGTTGTTGATCTTCCTAAAAGTAAGTAAAACCCTTGAAAAGAATTAGGCACTGATCAGATTTTGGGAAGCTATATCGCGCTTCATATTAGCAGATCGATTATATTCATTCGCTAACTAAATCTATAACATGATGCCCAAGTATTTCCGATTTTCACTGCTCGTATTGATCATTAGCCCACTGATCATATCCTGCCAGTCAGGTTCCAAAGAGGCGAGCACCGAACCAGTCCTTATTCAGGAAGCGACTTCTTTTGATGGGAAGCCGCTCTATAGGAAACAGGTTGATGAAGAGAAGTTAGAAGGCGCTGATGAGATAATCGAGGAGATCAGACAGAAGCCGCTGCTGTCAGAAGAAGACTACCTTAAGATAGGAGGGCTGTATGCAAGTACTTATCGGATAGTAGATGCGATAGCAGTCTACCAGCAGGGGATTGATCAGTATCCGGATTCTTACAGACTTCACCGTGTCAAGGGTCACCGTCATTTGAGCTTGCGTGAATTGCGCCCTGGGATCACCCATCTGAGTAAGGCTGATCAGCTAATTGGCTCTGAAGACAATGGCGACTTGGAGTATGATGGTAGTGGCAAACCTACCGGAACGTATAAATACTGGGTGAAATACTACTCAGGTGTATACTACATGCTTACTGATGACTTGAACAATGCGATCAAGTGCTATGAGAGTTGCATTGCTTTGGCGATAGATAATAAGAATACTGTTGGGCCAAGTGCTTGGCTCTATCACCTCAATCAGATGAAAGGACAGCCCGAGATAGCTCAAGAGATCATTGATCAGATTGATGAGGACCTGGATACTGATCAGGGGCACCCGTACTTCAAGCAAGCCATGCTTTTCAAAGGGGTGCTTTCACCGGAAGAGTTGATGGCTGAGCGACCTGAGACTACAGAGCAATGGTCGGTACAAGATGCTACCGTGACTTTTGGAGTAGCCCGGTACCATGCTTATCAAGGCGACTCGACCACTTATCTAGCGCTCCTTGATAGCATACTACAGACGGATCACTGGAATGCATGGGCTTATGTAATGGCAGAGAAGGATAGGGTGGATGGAGGCAAACAATGATGTCACGGCGCGCTACCTCAATGAAATGTGCTTTATCATTGATAGCAGCCTTCTGGCTGGTTCTGATGTCTGGCTGTTCGAATGAAAAGACTAGTCAGGTCTCTGATAATGAGTTAGACCTGCCAAGTGCACCAATGATAGATCGAGCGGAATATAAAAATAAGCTTTATGGGTTTTGGCTAGGACAATGCATCGCCAACTGGAGTGGGCTTGTAACCGAAATGGATAAGATCGGCAGTATCGGAGAAATGAAAACGGGTGACTTCTATACCCGTGAGGATTGGGGACAGCCGGATCAACCCAGTATCTGGGGAGAGGGTGTGCCCAGCGATCTTTCATCCACGATTGATTATGTTTTCCGAGATGAGAAAGAGGTCTGGGGTGCCGATGATGATACCGACATAGAGTATATCTACCAGCAGCTCATTTATCAACATCACAATCCTATGTTGACTCCAGCGCAAATAAGAGGTGGTTGGCTTAAGCACATCAAGAAGGAAGAGGAAAACTACCTCTGGGTATCTAATCAGAAGGCATTTGATCTTATGCAGTCAGGGATGCTACCGCCAAATACAGGTGATCCAGCTAATAATGAGCATTATGAGATGATTGATGCACAGTTGACTACTGAGATTTTTGGATTGTTTGCTCCTGGTAATCCCGCTTATGCGCTCAGAGTGGCAGAGCTGCCCATCATGACATCTGCCAGGCATGAGTCAGCAGATATTGCGAGATTCTATGTAGTGATGCATTCCTTAGCCGGAATTTCGGATACCCATTGTTCCATACCGGAACAGCTAATGTGGATGGCAGATTCGGCAAGGAGTTACTTGGATGATGCTGAGTATCCGGCTAAGATGTATGATTTCGTGAAGGGAAAATACGCCTCGGGAATTCTTTGGGAGCAGGCGCGTGATAGTATCTACGTACGCTATCAGGTCAATCAAAAGGATGGTTATGATATTACTTCTCAGGAACTCTACTGCAATGGCTGCTTTGCAGCTGGGATCAATTTTGCCAGTAGTTTGGTGAGTCTCTTCTATGGAGAAGGCGACCTTAAGGAAACGATTAAGATCGGCATGTTGAGTGGTTGGGACTCAGACAATCCAACAGCCACCTGGGGAGGTCTAATGGGCTTTATGCTGGGCAAAGAAGGGGTGGAGGTAGCATTCGACAGAAAGTTCGCCGACCAGTTCAATATTCACCGTACGCGCATAGGTTTTGAGAACGACGGGATCGACAGATTCGATCATATGGCAGAAGTAGGAGTGGAGATCGTCGATATGGTCATGAACGAGATGCCAGGTGCGCGTGTAGATAGTCTCAATGGGGTTTGGTACTTTGGTGGGAATTTATAAGAATTGAACCTCTAAGGCATAAGTTTGGAACTTAAGGCCTGCTGTAGTGATATGACGAGGGCTTGAATAAGGTGCTTTGATAGGATCTCAAGCGGCTCCTACTCTTGAATAGGGTTAGGGATACTCCGTAATGCCATCGTTACTCAACTCCACAAAATGACTTCTTTCTAATGCTAATTTGATTAGTAAATGGTTCTTGCGAAAAAGATCGAAAAGCTGTCGGTTTTTGATATTACCTGTGGTTACTAGCAGTAACCTCTTGGGGTTACCAACATTTATGAATGAATAATGGAAATCCACATCCTTTGTTACAACAATCAAGTCATTCTCATCTGCATACTTAACGATTTCACGGTCGGGGGTCTCGTCACCTTGAGGCAGTGCTTCCACATGCATTGACGATATCTGAAGTTTATCCAGGACTTTACACAACAACACTGGAAGTTGTGCGTCCAAGATAAGTTTCATGTGAGCAGCTTTGAGTAACTGCCGTACTTTGTGACTTTTGAGGCATAAGCAAGGCAAGCCAATATATCTTCTTCTTCCAGATTGGGGTATTCCTCCAGTAATGTTTGATGAGTAGTGCCCGCGGCGAGTAAGTCAAGAATGAAATCAACGGTATACCGCTTATTCCTTATGGTTGGTTTGCCGTGACAAATCTCAGGATTGATGGTAATACGTTCCGCTAATTCAGGTTTCATACTGAAAATTAAAGAATTATTCATTTAAAGATTCAGAAATTAGACTCCTCTGTTAGTCATGATTTTGAATATTGGGGTAACCGCTACCTAGATAAGTGAAGGTCGAAGTATTATTCCAAAGACAGATTAGCGGCATGAGAATCAATTCAGCACTTCTACCTCGTAGACAAAGTACTTGGTGTCACCTTTCCAGAAGAATCGCACGAATTTCTCATTGTACATCAGCTTGACGCGTTTGCCGTAAGTGGCGGCTTCTTCGAGCTTCTCTCGCACCTGTTCGTCATCACTAGCTATTGAGAAGGCCCAGGTGGCCGGGATAGCACCTTCGGCTGAATTAGCGAGCCCACCTACGTTCATCTCACCTTCCCAGGTCTTGAAAATGATACCTTTTTTACTCACCTTGATTGGTACGCCAGCACGAAATCCAGAACTAAAATTGGCAAAGTTGAAGAATAGAAAGACTGCAATAATGAGCAGAACGATGATAACAATTAGACGCTTGAAGATTTTCATAGATGGAATGCTTTTGACAATGGTAAAGGTGGCGAAAATGATACTAAAGATCGCACCACCTAATTTCGTGCGCTACTTAACAAAAGCAAAAATATCACCTACCGGAACTTGATTAGCCGTCTGAGTGGCCTTGGACTCTTCAAAGCCGTAGAAATTAATGGTCAACATTGACTGGCCAGACGGAATGTTGATCACATGCCCCACTTTTTCTCCATTTTCTGAGGCCTCCATCATGCCTTTATAACCATCGATCTTTACGGACTTGTTGCCAGACATTCCCACCATCATTGGTGTATTGACAAACTGACTTACCATCGCCATCATCGGAGAGTCATCTACGAGATTGATCTCTATTCTCTGATCAGAGCCCGCATCTTCGTAGTATCTCGAGATATATACTCCTGCGAAACCTGCAGAGTTAGCCACATACTCATCAGCCTCGATATTGGCTTCAAGACCAGCCAGGCTGGTAGGCAGCATCTCCAGTATTTTTTTACTGATCACAACATCCAGCTCGGTAAGAGAGCGCTGCAACTCAAAGCGTGTGCCTTCAAAATCCTTGTCATTGTATTTTGATCCAGCACTCGCCAAATAGGCATCAATGTCGCTGCTAGTACCATCGTCTGTTTCCGTGTCAGTAAGCATATCTTCGAACTTCGCAATGTCAAAATTCTCTGCCGCTTGCTTGAGCTCATCTTCACCTACAAAGCCTTTACACTCAAGAACGAATACTGAAGATTGAGCAAATGGAATGCCTAGCGTGTAGGTATTGTTGCCATCGAAGCTAAGTGTACCTCTATAGCCTTGAATTGTCAATGACTTGATATTGTCATCATTCGAGGCGTACCCGGAATTCATCATATAGCTATAGGAAGCACCCATAGCTGAGTTATTGCCAATGGTGGAGGTGATTTGCTTTTTACCACCCTCATAGTACCGATTGATCACCAGGCCTACGAAACCCATACCTGAGCTTACAATTCCGTCATCCTCAGGATTGGACTCAAGTCCATCAACTGACTTAGGCATGGCCTCTAGTATCTGATAACCAATTTCCAATTCAACACCTTTGACGGCTTCCTTCACTTCATATCGAGCATTCGAATATTGCTCATTGCCTAAGGCAGCTTTGGCATTATCCAGGAGCTCGTTGACATCCGGTGGAGATAATTTCTTGCCTTTGACATTGCTACTATTGGTGTCATTTGAGGTATCGCCAGTATCTGTTTGGGGCGTATCAGGTACATCAGAAGTGCCAATTCCCGTCTGATCCTGTAGCGCCTTTTCAGCTGCTTTTTTGAGTTTCTTGCCAAGACCACCTAGCTGAGCTTGACTCGGTTGTACTACCGCAAATGTTAAGAGTAGAAATAGGGCGGAAATCTGATAGAATAATTTCATGTTTGATTTGTATTTCATTCAGTTAATAAAATTACGAATATTCTGGTGCTATTGAAACGAATTGTTGCTGTATCACAAGACTACTCCAGCAATGAAACTGGATTAGTCCCAAAGCGCTCTTCATACTGCTTCTTGAAGTTGCTGACATTACTCATGCCAATTTCACGCGCAGCGTGTGTTAGGTTATCTACAGCTTTAGTGGTAATGAGTCGCTGAGCATATTGTAACCTAATCTCTTTGATAAACTCATAGGGAGTATGATCCGTGATTTTCTTCACCAGACGATAGAGTTTACGCTCACTTGCTGAGACTTCATAGGCCAGGTCGGCTACACTGAGATTAGTATCAGATATGCGATTGACCACCACCTTTTTGAGTTTTTCAATGATGCCTTTCTCAATATCTTCCAGCTTTTGCTGATTGTTGATGATCAACGCTTCTCCACCTTTGTTATCCCACTTCTCCTGCTTGTCAAATAGGTTTTTGATCCTGAGTAAAAGCTCATTCCTTTTGAATGGCCTGCTCATAAAGTCATTGACGCCTTTGCTCAGTACTTCGAGCTTATCATTTTCATCCGTGCGGGCAGAGACCACTAGGGCAGGGATGCTTTTCAGTCGGTAGTCATTTTTGAGATGTTCAAGTAATTCAAACCCATCGAGCCAAGGCATCATTAGGTCGGTGATGATAAGATCTACCTTTTCCTTGTCCAATATCTTGATGGCTTCTTTTCCGTCCGGCGCTTCTATGATGTTGAAGAAGGGAGAGATGATATCTGCAATATACTTGCGCACTTCCGGGTGATCTTCAACGATCAAGATGGACTTATTCCTTTCATCATCAGAGAAGTCCACGTTGATTAAAGGTGCATTCAATTCCTGGTTTTCCAGAGAAGCTAGCATGTCACTGCGCTCTTTGGAGTACTCGAGATTTTCGGGTACGATACCTGAGAACAACTCATCGGATTCTCCTATTGGGAATATCATCTTGAAGTCACTACCACGGCCTTCTTGACTAGATACTTCAATCTTACCTGTGTGTAACTCTACCAGTTCTTTTACCAAGGCAAGGCCAATACCCAAACCTTCCTTGGCCTGATAATCTGCCCCCTTTGGCTGATAGTATCGATCAAAGACATAGGGAACGCTTTTTTCCGGTATACCCTCTCCATTATCCTTGACATGAAGAACTAGCGAGGAACCACTATCACCAGTAAGTGAGACAGTAATCCGACCATTGTTTGACGTATGTCTAATGGCATTCGAGAGAAGGTTGTAGATGATCTTTTCAAACTGATATGGATCGATGTGAAGGAGCTGGTCATCATTGAGATCTGACTCAAATGTGAGCTGTATGCCTTTTTGCTCGGCCGCACTGGAGAACATTTTGGTTAATAGGGTAAGGTAGGGGACGATTTTCACCCAATAAGGCTTAAGCTGGAGCTTGCCTTCCTCCAATTGGGTTAACTCTCTAATCTCATCGGCCATAAAAAGAATCCGCTTTCCATTCTTGTATCCCACATCTAGCAATTCTTTTGACTTACGAGTCAGGTAGCTCTCGTCATCTGCCGTGACCCCTTCCAGAGCACCGAGGATCAGCGTCAGCGGACTCCTGAGGTCATGCGAAATATTCTGAAAAAAACGTGACTTGAATTCGTCTAGTTCTATTAGTCTGTCGGACTGTTTCTTGATAATGTCCCTATCTCGCTCTGCCTGTTCTTTTTGCTTTTTTCTGATAAGGTATGCTCTGTAGGCAATGAGCGCCAATGCCGCGATGAGAATAGCGATGATAATGACGAAAATGATTACCTGGTTCTGACGCTCGATAGTGGCCTGCGTAGCTTCAGCTTCCGTCTTCAAGTTTTCATTTTCTAAGAGCTGGCGTTCGGTCTCGTATTTCTTGTTGAGATCGCTCACCATCAGATTATTCTCTTCATTAATCAGCTGCACATAGGCATTGTAAAACTGCCCCTGGTATTCGAGCGCTTTCTTATAGTCTCCCATGCCCTCGTACACCCTTGAAAGCTTTCCGAGGGTGTTTTTGATATCTATTTTGCTATCCAATTCATTGGCGAGTGCCAGGGCCTTTTCCCCATAGTAGAGGGCACTGTCCAACTGCCCCATCTGCGTAAATGTCTCGGTGAGGGTGTAATATCCGATCACCGTGTAGGTATCATAGTTTAGCTTTTGGAAGTACGAGATGGCCTTGTGCATATAGTCCAGCGCACCCTCAAAATCTTCCAGGGTGGTCTTAATATTGGCAAGGTTGCCATAGCCGAGCGCTACACCTTTTAAATAATTACCCTTCTCAAACCAATCAATGGCCTCCAGTATCTTCACCTCTGCCTCATTGAAAAGGCGAACGACTGAATCCGCACCCTCGCCTTGACTCAGCGTGTTATAAGTGTACCCAAAGGTGATATAGTAGCTACCCAGACCGTTTAGTGCATTGCCAATAATGATGGGATCCCCGAGTCGAAGGGCTATTTGATAGCTCGAATCATAGTATTGCTTAGCAGAAACGAAATTGTCGAGGTTGTCAGAAAATAACTGTCCTAATTTGCGGTAAATGGTCGACATCATTTTAAGGTCTCCTTCTTTTTCAAAGAGCCTTAGCGCCTCGTAGTAGTTCTTCAGTGCCTCTTCGAAATCGCTCCTCCCAAAGTCGATGACGGCTTGCAGATGATAGTAATCGGCCAGGTACTCCTGAGCCTGCGCTGAGTCGGCTAGTTGCTTGAGCCTATCGGAAATAAGCTGGGCAGAGTCAAAGTTGATATTGGATACTTCAAAACCCAGCGCCACCATTGCGCTCATCTTTTGCTCAAAAGTGGTGGCTTTTGCGACTTCCATCTTGAGGCTATCAGCGACCCTGTTCTGTGCGTGTAGGGGAGCACTCAGCGTGCATGCCAGTAGTACTACAGTAAATACGGAATAGGCGTATTTCATTTGCTCAATCGATAACGAGTATTTTGATTGAGGCCATCAATCCCATAGCTGGTGGTAAATCTCTCGTGAATTTAGCGAAGTTGGTATTGCAAAGGAAGAACTTTTTTGAAGATTGTGTGATTGCGGTAGATATGAACAAAGAGCCGGGTGGCAATGGCAGATGAGTAAGGAACTGGACGAAAAGGGATAAGCATCGTATATTCGTTGACACGCAAAAACTATGAACATATCTAAAGTCAATATCGAAGAGAAGTTTGCCTTGTTTAATGAATACTGGACACCTAAGCTGGTGGGTGAACTTAATGGCCAGTATGTCAAATTGGCCAAGTTGAAAGGAGAGTTTGTCTGGCATAGCCATGAGCATGAAGATGAGATGTTCATGATTGTCAAAGGAAGGCTGATCATGGAGATGCGAGATGGGTCGCAGGAACTCGGATCAGGAGAGTTTATCATTATTCCCAAAGGAGTAGAGCACAACCCGAGAACTGTAGATGACCAAGAAGTGTGGCTGATGCTATTTGAACCTAAGGATACTATGCACACCGGAGAGGTGGAGCATGAGAAGACCGTCAATGATCAGAAATGGATCTAGTCTATTCTGATGGACACTAGTAACCAAGAAATGACCAAAACTTACTGCATAATCATATTGATGATATCTACACTCTTTGGAAGCCAGGCACAAGATAGGTTTAGCATCAACGCATATGCTGATTTCGCCAAATACGCCTCTGCTAATGACTCTTTGAAGCGATCCGATGTACCACCCAAGGTGGTATTTATGGGCAATTCCATCACTGAGGCCTGGGTAAACATGCGACCATCCTTTTTTGAAGATCATGGCTTTATTGGTAGAGGAATAGGGGGACAAGTGAGCCATCAGATGCTCCTGAGATTCCAGGCGGACGTGATTGACCTGAACCCTCAAGTGGTCGTGATCTTGGCAGGCACAAATGATATCGCACAGAACTCAGGCCCTGTCACCATTGATCAGATCATGAACAATATTGAGGCAATGGCGAGCCTGGCTAAGGGCAACAAAATCAAAGTGGTTTTGTGCTCGGTATTGCCAGCCATCGGTTTTCCGTGGTTTCCGGAGATTTCACCAGCTTCACTGATCATCACCCTCAATGAGCGAATCCAGCAGTATGCCGAAACTAATGAATTCGTCTATGCAGACTATTACAGTACAATGGTCGATAGCAAAGGAGGTCTAAAGGTTCCAGAATATACCTCAGCTGATGACCTGGTTCATCCCAATGCTAACGGATATGCTGTGATGGAAGAAGTGCTTTTGGTGACATTAAAACCTCTTCTAGATTGACCTACAACTCCATTTATAACAATGATCAACTGTTGATGTTATTGAATTACTACTTCAAACAATAGTTTTACTATCTTCAAGCCTATGCAACAATTTAACTCACCCATTGAGGCCTTCTTGTATTGGGAAAACAAGACCCCTCAAAACACGCACTTTGTACAACCTACCGATAACGGTGTTAAGACCTACACTTATCAAGAGAGTGGCAATGAGATCAGGCGAATGGCTGCCGCGCTCAATGCACTCGGCTATCCTCCACAGTCCAAGATTGGCTTAATCTCCAAGAACTGCGCGCACTGGATCATGTCAGATCTTGCGATACTCATGGCTGGATACGTTTCCGTGCCTATTTACCCCACGCTAGGAGCTGACACCATCAACCACATCTTGGTGCACAGTGAGTCCAAAGCAGTTATTCTAGGAAAACTGGATGACTATGAAGCTCAGAAGTCTGGAATACCGGATATTAAAAAGATAAGCATCGGCATGTTTGGGATGAGTGATGGCGACTTATGGGAGGATCTGGTAGCAGCCAATGAGCCCATGCAGTCACCTGAGTCGACTAAGCCTGAAGACTTAATTACCCTCATCTATACTTCAGGTACGACTGGAGCACCGAAAGGTGCGATGCATACCGTGGGTAACTTCAATACTATGGGCAACATCACCTTAGAGGAATTTGACCTACCGGAAAACGCGAGTTTCTTTTCCTACTTGCCTTTATCTCACATCGCCGAACGAATTGGTATCTCAATCCACTCTGTTTATCGCGGTGGGTCTATCAGTTTTCCTCAGTCCTTAGACACCTTTGCTGCTGATCTGGCTGCCACTCAGCCACATTTGTTTTTTGCGGTACCCCGAATCTGGTCGAAATTCCAAGAAAAGATCTTAGAGAAGATGCCACAGAAGAAATTGGATAGATTAGTAGGCATCCCGATAATAGGCGGGATTATCAAAAAGAAACTGAAGAAGGCCCTAGGACTATCCAGGGCAAAATATATTTTCTCTGGAGCCGCACCCATCGCCGTGAGTATGATGGAATGGTATCAGAAGATTGATATCGAGATTTTGCAGGCCTACGGTATGACCGAGGATTGCATCAATTCCCATTTCAACATGCCAGGACAGAATAGATTGGGCACTGTAGGTAAAGCTCTCAAAAGCGCTAAAGGCAAGTTGTCGGCAGAAGGTGAGATTTGCATTAAGAATGATAGCTTAATGAAGGGCTATTATAAGATGCCTGAGAAAAATGCTGAAGTGTTTGATGAAGAGGGTTATTTGAGAACAGGTGATATCGGTGAGTATGACCATGAAGGTTATCTGACGATTACCGGTAGGGTCAAGGATCAATTCAAAACCGACAAAGGGAAGTATATCTCGCCTGCACCAATAGAACTGGCGCTGATGAAGAATCCTTATGTCGAGCAAGCATGTGTGGTAGGAACAGGTATACCTCAACCAATCGCGCTAGTAATCACTCCGTTGGAATCTAAGTCCAAGTCGAGGGAGGATATCGCGAAGAGCATTGTGGAAACGATCAAAGAGATC
Source organism: Cyclobacteriaceae bacterium (assembly GCA_040222235.1). Lineage (GTDB taxonomy): Bacteria > Bacteroidota > Bacteroidia > Cytophagales > Cyclobacteriaceae > UBA6059. Next base: position 26,719 of record JAVKDO010000107.1, on the reverse strand, counting down.
AATCCAACTCTCGAGAAGCACGAGAGGATCGAAAAAGCTGTGGTAATGAGTGAAGATTGGACGGTAGAGAATGGCTTATTGACACCTACGATGAAGGTGAAGAGGAATCAAGTAGAAAAAATCCATTCAGGTTTCTATACTGACTGGTTTAGTCATAAAGACGATGTAATATTCGAATAAGAGTTGACCCATTCGTGGGATAATACTATGCACTCTGATGACCATTTAGTCAAGTCATCAGAGTGCATTTTTCTTTTAGAGAAACTAAGAATATCTTCCAATTCAGATCCTAATGCATTAATGATATGTCAAAACCGAGTTTTGAACTCTATGACCTGAAGGTCGAAACCATAGAAGGGGACAAACCTTTTGTATGTAGTCATGAAGTGGGTGATTCTTTTGAGTTAAGAGGTGAGAACTTGCATTTCAAGACTGAGAAGCCTTTTTCGCTCTATGCGCTCTCAGCATTGCTACCACTGCTCACACCTAAGCAGCGACCGCTCAATCAATACGATTGGATGGCAACAGACCATATCATTGCTTGTCCTGATCCTCACTGTGGTGCACAGTTCAAAATCAGTCGGATAGGTAAGCGTACGTACTTCCGAGATGAGACGACCGTGGTGCCGCTACCGGATCAAAATGATTGGAACGAGGGTCAATGATAGAGCGAATTGAACTCAGGCCTGGATTTGATATTTCCAGAGTCATCAAAGGAGGCTGGCAACTGTCCCAAGGACATAGCACTTTAGGAGAAGTCGATCCCATCGCGGATATGGATGCTTTTGTAAAAGCAGGGATTACCACTTTTGACTGTGCAGACATATATACCGGAGTGGAGGAGCTGATCGGGCAATATATCCAACAACAAAAGAGTCGCGGGACACTTTCACCTGACCTCAAGGTATTGACCAAGTTCGTTCCCGATTATGACAAGCTCGGATCGATCAATAAAGACTATGTCGAATCTATTATTGACAGGTCGCTTCAGCGACTAAACGTGGAGCGACTGGACATGGTACAGTTCTCTTGGTGGACTTATGATATTCCTGGTTGGGTAGAGACAGCTATTTGGCTTCAAGAACTACAGCAGGCTGGAAAGATTAGGTTAGTCTCAAGCACCAACTTCAATACGGAGACTACTGCGCAAATACTCAAAGCAGGAGTAGATCTTGCCACAGTTCAAGTCCAGTATTCTTTGCTTGATAAGCGTCCAGAGAAGCAGTTGATTGATCTCTGTGCAAAATACGACACTAAGCTGCTGTGCTACGGTACGGTGGCCGGAGGATTTTTGAGTGAGAAGTGGCTAGGAAAACCGGAACCGAAGTACCCGCTAGACAACCGCTCATTGGTGAAGTACAGGCTGATGATCGAGGAGATTGGGGGCTGGGATACCTTTCAGGAGCTGCTGAGATTGCTGTTTGCGGTAGCGCAAGAGCATAATACCACATTGACTAATATCGCGACTAGGCACATACTCGATCGACCTCAAGTTGGTGGAGTGATCATCGGGGCTCGGAATGCTGATCATATTGATGCAAATCTGCAAGTTGGTGATATTAAGCTGACCAATAAGAACAAGTCGCAGCTGGCGGCACTCCTGGAGGGGTTTTCACATCCTCCGGGTGATGTATTCGACATTGAGCGTGACAAGACTGGTAAGCACGGCCGTAACATTCGCTAAAACCTCAACGAACCTGAAAAGTGATCATTTTTAACTCTGTTCCAGGATGAATAGTCCGGCACTTAACCGTCGTTGGTCTTCGAGATACGTCTTTATCATGGCGTCCATCGGAAGTACTGTGGGTCTCTCAAATATTTGGAAGTTCACCTATCTGGTAGGTGAAAATGGAGGAGGCGCATTCGTGCTCATTTACCTGGCTTCTTTGATCCTACTAGGCATCCCCGTGTTGACCGCTGAGTTTATGATTGGTAAGTTGGGTGGTCGCAGCATGGTGGGCTCACTGGCCATTCTATCGGAAAAGGAGGGGTTGAGTCGTCACTGGCAGATCTTCGGGTGGGTATCCATGGTAACCGTTTTCATGATACTTAGCTTCTATTCGGTCATTGCGGGCCTGACGATTGACTATACCGTGAGCACCTTAGCAGGAATGGTTTCTACTCCGGATGCCAGCAGTGCGGTGGCCTATTATGATGGCATTCTGGAGAGTCCCTTAAGGCTAATTATTTTTTCTGGACTCTTTGTATTAGCGACTACCTATATCGTGGCGCAAGGGGTGGGGCAAGGACTTGAGCGATCGACGCGATGGATGATGCCGGCGCTATTTGTGATTCTAATTGCGCTTTTGCTTTATGCCATGATTACTGGAGAGTTTGCTCAAGCGTTGGCGTTTATGTTCGTGCCGGACTTTAGTAAGATCAATGCTACTGTGGCCTTGACAGCCTTTGGTCAAGCCTTTTTTTCGCTTGGTATTGGACTAGGTGTCATGCTCACCTATGGAGCCTATATGCCTAAGGAGGCATCTATCGCTAAATCCTCCTTGACGATAGCTCTGGCTGATGGACTAGTGGCGGTAGTGGCAGGTCTTGCCATATTCCCTATTGTCTTCCAATACAACTTGTCGCCAACGGAAGGGCCAGGATTGATTTTCATGACATTACCTATTGCCTTTGGCCAGATGCCTGGAGGTAGTTATGTCGGTGCACTATTCTTTGTGCTCCTGGCCTTTGCTGCGCTGAGCTCCTCGATTTCCTTACTGGAGTCCGTGATCTCTCGATTAGAGGAGATGATGCCCGGGCGAAGAAAGATGGTCACTTGGTTTTCAGGGATGCTACTATGGCTCACAGGATGGCTCACTGTCTTCTCATTCAACATCTGGTCGGATTGGGCACCTCTGGGAGGTTTTACTCCCTTAGCAGGAAAGACGGTTTTCGGCTTGATTGATTACTTCGCGTCCAACTTGATTATGCCGGTAGGAGGTATTTTGATGGCAGTGATCGGCGGATGGTTTATTACGAAATCTACTAGTCAAGCGTCACTAGCACTATCTCATCCCTTGCTTTACAGCCTATGGAGATTCTTGGTAAGGTACGTTGCACCAGTAGCCGTGTTGCTGATTTTTCTGTCTAATCTATAATCTCAATTGCAACGGGTTTAAACCCGTTGCAATTGAGGTTATTAAGTCTTCTGCTTCTTAGCGGCTGGGAACAAGATAAACCCTATACTTTTTGCAGCATGGCGATTTCTGGTAAGGTATATCGCTCCTATGGCTGTACGCCTAATTTTTCTATCTAGTCTGTGAGGGGTCAGACGGTTTCAAACCGTCAGACTCCTGGTCAACAATATCAAGTCTTCTGCTTCTTTTTCTTAGCAGCTGGAAATAAGATGTTATTCAATATCAATCGATAGCCCGCTGAGTTAGGGTGAAGATTCAGATCTGTAGGTTCCTCATTGACGAGATGCTGATAATCTTCAGGATCATGCCCCGCATAAAAAGTCCAGAATCCTTTTCCAAAGACACCATGGATGTATTTTGCTTCTTTGATGGAGCGCGTTTCACCGAGCACTACCACATCCGACTTAATTAGACTACTCTTGAAACTTGTCGTTTGTCCCATGAAGCCTTTCACCTGTCGAGTGTGGTTCTGCGTTAGCATCGTTGGGATAGGATCCCATTTGGCAGAAAACTCAAATAAACTAAAGAAGTCATTGTTCTCTGTCAGCCCGCGTTCATTTGGCTGAGTATCGATGTTTGAGTACTCGTAGATATATGGATTCTTCTCAATAAGGAAGTTTTCAAAAGCAAAAGTCTTGCTGAAATCCAGCTTACTCTGGGCTCTTGGATCTGGCGCATCACCATCATACATCCGATCTGCGATATCCACGCCATCCGCTGCTAATGCTATATCATAGGTGTCTGTAGCAGAGCACATAGCGAAGAGGAAGCCACCTGAGGCAACATAGCTCTGTATTTTCTTTACTATCCCAAGTTTGAGGTGTGATACTTTGTTAAAACCATGTTTACGCGCTGACTCTTCATATTCTCGTTGCTGCTCCTGATACCATGGGAAGTGTTGATATACCCGGTAGAACTTGCCGTACTGACCCGTGAAATCCTCATGATGGAGATGGAGCCAATCATATTTAGGTAGCTCATCATACATCAACTCGTCATCAAACACCACATCGTAGGGTATCTCAGCATAGCTGAGCACTAGGGTTACCGCATCATCCCATGGTTGCTTGCTCTTAGGCGAGTAAACGGCGATCTTCGGAAATTTCTCCAGTTTCATGACGTCCATGTTACTTGAGGGACTGCTAATGTCACTGACTATCTGGATCGACTGAGCATCAGAGATTACCTGATAAGAGATACCTCGAATGATACACTCGTTCTCAAAGAGTTGTGTGTGAGGAAGCATGAAGCTACCGCCCCGGTAGTTGAGCAACCAATCGACAGTTACTTCTTTCGTCAGTACCCAATAGGCCAATCCATACGATTTGAGATGGTTGGACTGACTCTCGTCCATGGGAATCAAAATATAAGAGGCCCTGGCGCTCATCGAAAGCGTTAGGACAACCAGAAGAATCAACAGTTTTTTCATATCGTATAATTGGCAAAAAGTTACCCAACCAAAGTCAGAACATCTATCGTTCTTACTTTAAATTGCACCTAAGAGGTATCAACGGATGCATCGCTACGTATACTAACGAAAGAACAAGGGCAAACGCATTTTGAATTTCACGGAAAACATAAAGGAAGGGATACGTTCGATACACTCAAATCGTCTTCGAACTGTACTCACAGCATCGATAGTCGCTATAGGCATCACCTCTCTGGTGGGTATCCTCACGGCAATAGACGGTATCCAATCATCCATCGATGACAGCTTTTCTAATCTTGGCACCCACACCTTTAGGATTAGGAGCTACCGCAATAACAGTGGTAGCCGCGCAGGAAAAGAGGAAAAGAATATCAGACCACTAGAATGGCAAGACGTTGATACGTTTAAAGAACGATATACTGGAGATGGTGTAGTGACGCTCAACTCTTGGGTTACTTTCACGGCTGAGGTGAAGTACGGTTCGGAAGTAACCAATCCCAATACTCGGGTGAAAGCAGGTGATGAAAATCTGCTGAGCGTGGAAGGCTACAATATCGACAGAGGACGAGATTTTTCGGGTATTGAAATACAAAATGCAGCCAATGTGGCTTTGATAGGCTCAGAGATTAGCAGTCAGCTCTTTTCTAATAAGGTAAACCCTATCAACAAGTCTATCACTTTCTTAGGTGCCAAGTTTAGAGTAGTGGGTGTGATGGAAGAGCAAGGAGGGCTAGGTGGTGATTCAGGGCCAGATAGAACCATCATCATCCCTATGGAGACGGGACGAAAACTCAGTCCATTTGACCTCAATTACGAAATCAAGGTGATGACCGATGCTCCGATGAATCAGGACTATGTAGTTGGAGAGACCACTGGATTAATGCGTAAAATAAGACAAGACGATGCAGGCAGACCTGATTCATTTGAGGTTAGAGTAAACAAAAGCCTATCGGAAAGACTAGATGAGATGTCCGGATACCTACGCATTGGAGGCTTTTCTATTGGCTTCATTACGTTGTTGGGAGCGTCTATTGCATTGATGAATATCATGATGGTATCTGTGACTGAGCGTACCCGCGAAATAGGAGTGAGAAAGGCCCTGGGTGCTACACCCTTAAAGATCAGGAGGCAATTTTTGATCGAGTCCATAGTTATATGTCAGTTAGGGGGATTTGGAGGCATATTCCTAGGACTGGTCATAGGGAATGTGATCACTGCTATTGTTGGGGGCAGTTTTATCGTACCCTGGTTGTGGATATTTATATCTATCCTGATCGGAATGGTCGTCGGTGTGATATCAGGCTACATTCCGGCGTATCAGGCGAGCAAGCTGGATCCGATAGAGTCGCTCAGGTTTGAGTAAAATGAATATCTTTCCATAATTTGATGTCTACTAGGACACTATGCAGGTGAATTGTCGGAAATATGGAATTTTGTTATGTCTGCTGATGATCGGTTTGACCATTCCAATATTTGGGCAGGAGCTGCAAGTCACCGGGGTGTATCAGGGGAAGTCTATTTTCGTTCAAAACCCATTATTCATTGAGAGATCAGAGTCGTGTGTGACCCGCATTACTGTAAATAATGTACCACTCAGACTTGACTATAAAAGCTCAGCGCTGGAGGTCAGCTTTAGTGAAAAAGAGCTCTATGTGCCTGTTACGGTAGTAATCAGACATCAGCCAGATTGTACTCCAAAGATTCTCAATGAAGACGCTATTCGGTTTCACAGCGCTTTCAGTTTTACCCAACTTTCTCTCAATGACACGGCTCTTTATTGGAAGACCAAAGGAGAACGTATGAACTCTAAATTCACGGTAGAGAAGCTGTTCTTTGATGGCTGGGAATACGATCAGGAGCTAGCTTCTGAGGGTAAGTTTGAAGGTGGCGAGTATGCTGTCTTTCCTGACTTGAAGGAAGGGGTTAATAAGTTTAGGATTAAGTATGAAGTGCCCAGTGCCAATCGCTACTTATTTTCAGAAGAGCTTGAGCATGTTTACTACCCAGAACCGATTAGGATATTTCCATTGACAGTGACACGTACACTTAATATCAATAGAGTAGCCGACTATGAAATCTCGACCCCCGAAGGCTATACGATTCTTACCGGTAGGGGGAAAGTCATTGAGCTTGAGCGGTTAAGGAGAGGAGAGTACTTCATTACAGTTGAGAATACGATAGAGAAGTTCACCAAGAACTAGCTAGATCAACTCTTCACCACAATTTTTGCAATAATGTGCACCCTTATCATGGGAACCAATACCACAGGCATCACATCTCCGCTCCTCTTTCTGCATTTTCTTGTTGTTTGCAGCGGTGATCTCCGACGTGACGATTCCGGTAGGCACAGCGATGATCGCGTAACCAGTTAGCATCAATATCGATGCGATGAACTGTCCTAGAATAGTTTGTGGAGCTATATCGCCATAGCCCACAGTGGTAATGGTCACAATGGCCCAGTAGATGCTGCGCGGAATGCTTGTGAAGCCATTTTCACCACCCTCTACCATATACATCACTGTACCCAGAATGATCACCAAACTGAGCACAGCCACTAAAAAGACCGATATCTTATTGCGACTGGCTTGCAGCGCGCTGGCCAGTACATGCGCTTCGCCCAGGTATCTAGAAAGCTTCAATATCCTAAATACTCTGAGCAGGCGAATGGCTCGAATAACAACCAAGAATTGCGTACCTGTTACGAAAAGTGACAGGTAGGTCGGTAACAAAGCCAGGACGTCTATTATTCCTAGAAAGCTGTAAGCATATTTTTTGGGATGATGCGAGGTAAGCAATCTTGCCACATACTCTATGGTAAAGAGTATCGTAAAGAACCATTCGAGTAGGTCCAATTCACTCTCAAACTTAGCGTCAAATTCACTAACGCTTTCGAGCATCACGGCAAGGATACTTAACACAATGATTGTCAACAGGACGATATCAAAGATTCTACCTGCCCTAGTATCTGTACCGAAGATGATCACATAAAGCTTATGCCTCAAGCCACTCAGGAATTTATATTTGTATTCGTATTGTGGACTATTCAAATTGGAAAATGTTGAACTGAAATAGAAATTTCTGGACTATCCGATTCTAACTGAATGGTGATATGCCAAAATATTTATTAAGGACGGTCAATATAAAAAGAGTACCGAGTATCGCTGGGCAGAGATAGCTCACGGCAAAGTCTATGTACTTCAAAACGAAGCTATTCTTATTCGGGAATCCGATAAGCATTTCTTCTTTAAGATTTTCTTTCTTCCAGATATAGGCCGCAAAGAACACGATGAAGAAGCCTCCTAGAGGTAGCAACGTGTCGTTGGCCACATCTCCAACAAAGGTCATGAAGTCCGTTGGACCGCTGGCACCTATGTAAGTGACGAATGAACTAAAAAATGCGGAATCTCCATTAGCGACCATGGAAGGGATACCAATAAGAAAGATCACTAGTGCAACCACCCAAACCGCATACTTACGCTCAATTTTTAGTTCGTCTACTACATAAGCCACGGGTACTTCAAGCAACGAAACTGTAGAAGTCAATGCGGCAAATGAGATCAGCAGAAAGAATGCTGAGCCAACTACCACGCCAATTCCACCTCCCAAACTTGCAAATATTCCCGGTAGGGTAACGAAAATAAGTCCCGGACCACCCTGAGGCTCAAGGCCTTGCGAGAATACGAAAGGAAAGATCATCAAGCCTGCGATGAAGGCAATACCTACGTCAGCTAGTGTGATAAAAGCGGCAGACTGAACGATGTTGTCTTGTTTGCTCACATAACTACCGTAAGTGATCAGGGCGCCCATACCTAGTGAAAGCGAGAAGAAAGCTTGTCCCAGCGCACTACCAGCAACACTTAAGTTGATTTCGTTAAAGTCAGGCACTAGATAGAAATATATGCCGTCCATTGCATTGGGCAAAGTAAGGGCATAGGCTACAAGCAACAGGATCATACCTACTAAAGTCGGCATCAAGAATTTAGCAGCTTTTTCGATACCTCCAGAAATACCCTTAGACACGATCCATGCGGTAGCTATCATGAAGACCGCCCCATACAGGCCAACACGACCAATGTCGTTGATGAATCCACCGAAGTTATTTCCAATCTCAAAATTGCCACCGACCATTTCTAGGAAGTAGCCAAATGCCCAACCGGCAACTACATTATAAAAGGAGAGGATCAATACGCCACAGAGGATGCCGATCTTTCCAATGAAGTTCCACTTAGGGAATCCTAAGGCATCAAATGCTCCTACGGCATTCTTTTGTGTCTTTCGACCAATAGCGATCTCAGTTACCAACACAGGAAAGCAGAGGATAAAACAGAAGGCTAAATACATGACCAAGAATATAGCACCACCACCTTCTCCAACTTCAAATGGGAACTTCCAAATATTACCGAGACCCACAGCTGATCCTGCTGCTGCCAAAATGAATCCGATTCTACTATTAAACGCGCCTCTGCTTGCCATTTGGGTTGGGTTGTGTCATGTGAAAGCCTCAAATATATGAGGATAAAGACAATTAACTAATTGGCTCTATCAGAATGTTAAGAATGAGAGGATGATTACTTCGCTTAATCCAAATCTATACTAACCGGAGCTTTGTAACCGAACATGCTTTGTGCTTTGATCGCCTTGGATACCCGATTGGGAACCATTTCTTCCCATCCGGATTGACCATTTTTGATCATGTGGATGACATTATCAGAAATGATATGTAGGTGCTCAATCTTCGCGGCTTTGATATCCTCAATGTTCTTATTGACATAGAGATGCTTGAAGAGAAATACGAGATGCCTTGCTGGACTGAAGTTTTCGCAATTCTGCAGTTCGTCCTTATCATCAACCGAAGGGTAGACCAGGAGTTTTACATTCGTGCCAAAGAGTCTGCCAAAGGACTCTAGGATACCACCATTAAGATTCTCATAGTATTTCTCTTCAAAGATTCTAGCGAGGTTATTGATGCCCAGAATGATTCCTATTTTCTTTTTTCTTGTGAACTGTGCCAAATAACTCGCCAGGCGATAATGTTCCTGGTGATTGGATATAAGCACATTCTGACCCAGAGAGCAGAGTAAGTCGACACGATCCATGAAGTCCATCTCATCGATTTCTCCATCACTGCGAAGGTCATTGAGTGTCAATTCGGAAAGCACCAATAATTTCTCGTGATCTACATCTTCATCTTCCCTAAACATTCGAAGACCAGCGATCATCATATCTACATTGACATAGGTGACCGGACGAAATCGACCTCTTAGCACCAATACATTCTTCTTGTAAATCGCAGCAGAGGGCTGTAGTACTTCACCTTTTTGGTTGAACATGGCCGCTTCAGTCAAGCCGTTCTTTACCAGCTTAAGGCTCATTAACCTATTATCGACGTGATGATAGTCAGGGCCTTCCAGACGAAACATATCGATCTCGACACGATCTTTACTGATACCGTCAAGAAGTGACACGATCAACTCTTCTGGATCCGAAAAATGATGGCAACCATAAATCAAGTTCACGCCAAGGTCACCTAAGGCCTGCTGTTGCCATAGCGAGTCATTGTCCTTGAGTCGTACATGGATGACGCAACTGTTTGGTTGAGAATTTGGATGGAGCTGATAGCGTAAGCCGAGCCACCCATGACCTTTGTTGGTCTTTTGGAAGTTGATGGTCTCTACAGTATTGGCAAAGGCAAAGAAGTTCGTACGCTTGGCCCTAAAGCCGAGTCTCTTGGACAATAGGTTATACTCCTTGTTCAGCATGAGCAGGAGCTTTTCCTCGCAGACATAACGCTCAGTATGGCCGTAAATGGCATCACTAAAGGTCATATCATAGGCAGACATGGTTTTGGCAATAGTACCTGATGCGCCACCTGCTTTAAAGAAGTGGGCCGCCACTTCCTGACCACCCCCAATTTCCGCTAGGGTACCATAAATTTTTTCATCAAGATTTAAGCTGAGCGCCTTTTCTTTCGTGGTGAGAGTTCTTCGTGCTTGTTGCATACCTGAGCGTCCTTTGCCTAAAATTATGGCTTTACCTACTTAATTCTATACTAAAGGGAATAAAAAATCCACCCTGAATAAGGTGGATTTTTCATTTGCTTGGCAGATCAATTACTAAAAATCGTAACCATTTTTAGCGATCATGTGATCAGCGATCTCTCTTCGCAACGTCTTCGTATTGACAGGATTCATCTTTGTAAACCTCTTCAAGCCCATTAACATCACCTTCATTTCGTCACCAGAGGTGAAGCTTACGATAGCCTCCTTACCGGCAAGGTTGATACGATCAACTGCCTCATACAAGTAGGCCTTAGCAATGTTCATTTGAAGCTTGGCTGCTTCTTCTCCCTTTATACTAACCAACTTCTCTACACGTAGTAGGGTAGACTCCACAGTGTAAACCTCGATGATCATATCGGCGATATTCATCAATATTTCCTGCTCATCGTTCATTTTTGGGCCGAAGGTCTGCGCAGCTTTGCCAGCTACCATGAGGATTGACTTCTTCAATCTTACCAGAAGTTCCTTCTCTTCCGCAAACAATTCCGATAGGTCGAGGGTGGCAAAACTAGGTACAGCCGTCAGCTCCTTGCCAACCTCCATCGCAGGTCCCATGAAATTCAACTCACCTTTCATCGCGCGCTTAAGGATCATACCTACCAGCAACATGCGGTTGATTTCGTTGGTACCTTCATAGATACGTGTGATTCTGGCGTCTCTGTATGCTCTGGCCATAGGTGCCTCCTCCGAGAAACCCATACCTCCATATACCTGCACACCCTGATCTACGATATAGTCCAATGACTCAGATCCGAGTATTTTGATGATCGCGCACTCGATAGCAAACTGCTCAACACCTTTGAGTTTGGCTTCTGCCTCAGGCATGCCGTCAGCGATCAATGCTGTGATCTTATCATCTACATCCTGACCCGCACGATAGCTGGCTGACTCTGTAGCATAGGTTTTGATTGCCATCTCGGCAAGTTTGTGCTTGATCGCTCCAAAAGAGGATATAGATACACCGAACTGCTTACGCTCATTAGCGTAGTTGGTCGATTGATCTGCAAGTTCCTTGCAACCACCAATTACTCCTGCACCAAGCTTGATTCTACCGATATTGAGAATATTCACGGCGATCTTGAAACCGTTCTGACGGTCAGATAGCATATTCTCAACGGGTACCTTACAGTCGTTGAAAAACACTTGACGGGTCGAAGAACCCTTGATGCCAAGCTTACGCTCCTCATCATTCATGGTAATGCCACCGAAAGTCTTCTCAACGATGAAAGCAGATAGGTTTTTGTCGTCATCCACTTTAGCGAACACTATAAACAAGTCTGCAAACCCAGCATTAGAGATCCACATCTTCTGTCCGTTGATGAGGAAGTGCTTGCCATCTTCAGTCAGGGTCGCCTTTGTCTTACCAGAATTGGCATCCGAACCAGAGTCAGGCTCAGTGAGACAGTAGGCAGATGCCCATTCGCCTGATCCCAACTTAGGGAGATACTGCTGCTTCTGCTCTTCTGTGCCGTAATAGAGGATGGGCAAGGTGCCGATACCTGTGTGAGCACCATAGGCAGTGGAGAAAGAACCAGAAGCGCCTAGTACATCTGCCATCAACATGCTCGTGTTGAAGTCCATACCCATGCCGCCGTATGCCTCAGGGAGGGCTATACCTAGAAGTCCTAGCTCTCCAGCCTTCTTGAGGAGTTCGGGCATCAAACCTTCTTCAAGGTTGTCGATGCGATCTCTGTTTGGCTCAATTTCTTTTGCTATAAAATCCTTACAGGCTTGCGCCATCATTTGCTGTTCTTCGGAAAACTCCTCAGGAATAAATATGTCCTGTGCTGCCGACTCCCTGATGAGAAACTCACCACCTTTGATTGCTTCTTTTTTCGCTACTGCTTCCATTTTGAAAGGATATTATTAGTTTATTATCGTTTTACGCTATTAATAGTATGCATGCATACTTTATCAAAGATATGAAAATTTGTTATGCATGCATAACAAATTGAAATTTTGTAGAAAGATTTTGACCTATGGTTTTGACAATTCAGACCTAGCGGAATACAGTTTATCAGATATAGTATTCCACTTTTGATTTCTTAATCCATTTTTACGGCATGAATTTTCCAACAGCTTCAGAGATATTCTTACATGAGTCTACAGCCAAAGAACAGTTTAGTCAGATCTCCCTGATTTTTGGTCTGGGTGGGTTCATACAAAGCTTGATTTTTCAGAATGGATTCCTCACAGGCGACAATTACTCTGGAGATCTTCTTGTTTTTCTATGGGCAGGAAGCAATTGGCTATTTCTTTGGAAAGGGAATGAGTACTTGGTCAGGATTGTAGATCATTATTATTCATGGCTTTATAGTCCTGGAAAAAGGTTTTTGGCTGGTACCGCCATCATGTTGATTTACACTATCACGATAGGTATAGCTATCTACATATTTTTCTTTGGGTTTATTCTAGGTCGTGATTTTATGGATCAGCTGATCAATAATTTCTTAGATTTTATAATATGGCCTATAGGTATCACAAGCTTTATCATGATGATCTCTCATAGCCGAGCGTTCTTGAAATCCTGGAGACAATCCACCATTAATGCAGAGAAACTCAAGCAGGAGAATATTGAATCGAAGTATGAGTCATTGAAGAATCAGGTCAATCCACATTTTCTATTCAATAGCTTAAATGTATTAACCAGCTTGGTCTATGAGGATCAGGACAAGGCAGTATCCTTTATCAGAAAGATGTCAGACGTATATCGGTACGTGCTTGTACACAAAGAACAGGAGTTGATTCCGCTAGCGGACGAACTGAAGTTTATGGATAACTACACGTACCTTCAGAAAATTCGGTTTGATGATAACTTGATTGTCAATATCGAGAAGGATGAGAATACAAAGGGGTGGGTGCCGCCGCTTGCTATTCAACTGCTGGTAGAAAACGCCATAAAACATAATACCGTCTCCGAAGCTTATCCATTGGTTGTTAACATAGCCATCGGTGATGATCAAATAGAGATCAGCAACGTCATCAGAGAAAAGCTCTCTAAAGACTCGACGGGCATTGGACTCAATAACCTGAAAGAGAGATACCGCTATCTAAGCGATCGAGCTATGACAATAGAGAATGACGGGCACGTGTTTAAAGTTACCTTACCACTTCTAACCATTGACGACAAATGAGATACGCAATTCTTGAAGATGAAAAACTAGCGTCTAATAGACTCAAGCAATTGATCACTGATATGAAGCCGGACTACAAATGTGTAGTAGTCCTAGACTCAGTCGAGTCGGCTGTTATTTCCTTGCCTGCATTGAAGATCGACCTTGTCTTCATGGATATTCAGCTAGCCGATGGCGTCTCATTCGATATTTTCGATCAAATCAAGTTTGACGTGCCCATCATCTTTACGACGGCTTATGATGAATATGCTTTAACGGCTTTTAAGACCAACAGCGTGGACTATCTACTGAAGCCCATAGATCCGGTAGAGTTGGCTCGAGCGATGGATAAGTTTGAGAAGCAAGCGGTAAGAGGTGACGAGGATATTGAGAAATTGATGAAGTCGATGCAGCCCAAAGGAAAAGAGCGATTTGTGGTAAAGGTGGGAGACCATCTTAAGACCGTAGATACATCAAGTATCCAGCTAGTCTATAGCCAGCACAAAGGCACCTACCTTTATGATAACGAAGGGCGTAAGTTCCTAGTTGATTACACCCTGGACAAACTGGAGGATATGCTCAACCCGGACCAGTTCTTCAGGATCAGCCGAAAGTACTTGGTGCAGGTCGATTATATCAAGGACATCATTTCCTTCACCAACTCACGACTCGAGATCAAGATCCCCGGGTTTGACGAGGAGCAGATCATTGTAAGTCGCGAGCGCGTACAGGAGTTTAAGCAGTGGCTGGACAGATAAGGCTGGATTAACTTGATGATATTTCTGAGGTGGCTCAACATGCATTGACAGTCAACTTCCTCTGGTTCCATACGTTTATCTTTTCGAAGTAATCACACATGACTCAGTTGACTAAACCTGTTCTGTTCATAGTCGCATTTTCCTTGACAGTTCTCGCATGTTCTGAAGATGATCCTCAGACCATCCCGGAGGTCTGCTATGCGGATTCGCCCTTACGCTCATGGACAGTCAATGGCGAACCTCAGGAGCCGGGCACTTCCATAGAACCCAATGCTGGTATCAACCTGGATTTTTTGTACAGCATCGATAAGTTCGGTAGTTGGAGTATCAATTTTACCAACGAAGACTATGTCATAGTTTTCGCGGACTTTGATCAACTCATCTCGCCAGTAGAGTTTTCCAACTTTTCAGAGGCCGAATGGGAGCAGGTGTTAGTGCAGCGAGGCACATATCCTTTTGTATTTGAGCCAGATGGAAGGCAAGAGCTGACGCTGGTCAGCCCGGACACGTTGCTGTTTATAGGAGATGCTGCGGATGAAGTGAAGGGAGGGGTGGTCGAGATCACCATCCGCAAAACGAGCTCGTGCAAGTTTCTGGTGCTTCATGTTACCGCCCTGCTTGATCACCGTGGTACGGCCTACACGGTAGATATCGAGTTGGAGGAGCCCTACGTTTTTCCTTGATGCTGCGAACGGCACATGCTATATGAGGCTTGTGAAGAGGAATTGGCGAATGCCGCCTAGATGACATCTCGGCAACTAAAATCAACCGCTCGTCCTGTTAGGGTATCCTAAGCCTTTGATGACGCGTATCTTGACAGCATAATCACCATTCATATGAAACCAATCATACTACTGTTTTTATTGACCGGCTTATTCTCCTGTACACCAGAAAAAAATGAGCAGAGCCAAACCCCCAAAGAAGAACCGCCATATAGCCTGGCCAAGCCCAAAGCTGAGTGGGTGACACAACGAGTAGCATCCGCCAAACAGCGGCTCTGCCAAACGGCCGCTGGGCAACTTGTCTGGAAGTCTATGGAATTCCATGGAGGATTGGAGCGCTGGTGGAATAATGGGCCCGTGAACTTCAGGTTCAACTACCAACCCAAGCCCGGCACAGGAACCGCCAGAGACACCTATGAAGTGGCTGACTATTGGTCTTCCAAAACCAAGCATCAAAGCGTGTCGAACCCTCAAGAGCAGTATGGCTTTGATGGCACAGACTTTTGGTATGCTCCGGCTACCGCCGAAATACCTTACAATACGCGTTTCTGGGCATTGACACCTTACTATTTTGCAGGTATGCCCTTTGTGTTTGGGGATGAGGGCGTTAACCTGGAGCAGGAGGAAGATATCCAATATGAGGATGCCACACACCATGTGGTGAGGGTCGCCTTCGGTGACAATGTGGGTGATGCGCCTGACGACTACTATGTGCTGTACATTCATTCGGAGACTTTCCGGTTGGCTGCTATCCGCTATGTAGTGTCCTATCCGGCCTACTTTAAGGATGGGGGACACTCACAGGAGAAGCTTATGACCTATGAAGGTCAGCAGACGGTAGGGGGGATCATCTTTCCCGAAAAGCACCGCACCTTCATGTGGGAGGCCGATGGCACCATTGGTGATTATGTGACGGACATTACCTTGTCGGATATCGAGTTCCTGCCGGAGACTGAGCAGTCCTACTTCGATAGGCCTACCGGAAGCAAGGTGATGAAGGACTTAGCTGAGTAACTAGCTATTGTTAGTAGCGTTTTCCGATAATAATGAGCTTGGCAAGTTACCAAATCGTTTTTAAAGCCTGGAACGATGGTCTCTTCTTCTGTCGCCCAATACGTTATCTAGTTTAGAGACTTTTCCGTGAGTGCCGCTTAATTTGTATTAGATGTTTTTACGTGCTAGCTTCTTAACATTTTGTAACTCCAAAACGCAATTTTAATGTTTGAATATTCTATTGCTCACTGGGTGACTTTTTTCACAGCTGCGATCTTATTGAATCTATCACCGGGACCGGATTTGATATTTATTATATCTCAGACCTCCAAGAAGGGCATTCGATCAGGTTTTGCAGCAGTTTCAGGAATCTGGACTGGCACATTTGTACATGTGATTTTCGCAGCTCTCGGACTATCAGCTATTCTTATGACTTCCGCCATTGCCTTCTCTGTGGTGAAATGGGTGGGTGCGGCTTACCTTATTTGGCTTGGCATTCAGTCTATTAAGTCCAATGGCACGAGTCTAAGTAAGAAGGATAATACTGCTCCTGAATTAAATTCAAGAAAGACTTTTCAGCAAGGTATACTTGTCTCAATACTCAACCCTAAAGTGGCTATTTTTTTCCTTGCCTTTCTTCCCCAGTTCGTAGAGCCTCAAGCTGGGGCCATCAGTCTGCAGTTATTTCTGCATGGGTTTCTTATCATAGTCGTGGCTGCCTTTGTAGAGATACCGATCATTTTTATCAGCGGTCAGCTTATTAAATATCTTGGTGCAAATAAGAAAGTATCAATGTGGATGGATCGTGGGTTGGGAGCCTTATTTATTTGGCTAGGGTTCAAGTTGGCAGCAAATAATAGATAAAGGTGACTTGTATCAATATTCATTCGGCATGGCAAACTGAACGAATGAATAGATCCAGAAATCAATTGACAGGCATAAAATTGACAGGCATAAATTAGAATACTCAACTCGCTCTAAGTGAGATTTTGGATCATGCGGAAAGTCATAGCTTTTTTGGTTGATTATCAAAGAGAGCGGTTCGAATGGCCACTTTATCTTACCATAGCTGCTTTTCTTGCGGCTTGCGTCTATGCTAATTACCTCTTCGATTTTGAGGATACTTATATTGACGCTTATCAAGGTAAGCCCATCATCTGGCTTTGGATGTTTCTTTTTCAACTTTTGCCCTATCTGGCAGTTTGTTGGATATTGTTGGCTTTTGGCAAGGTTGATAACTGGATCAGGAGTGGTGATTTCTGGGTTCGTGTATTGCTTGGTTTTAGTATTCTGGCCTTGGATAGGTCTTTCATTGGCACTCAATATATAGCCGGTTATTTAGGTGGTGATGCCTACTATTTCATAGCCAAATGTGTCAAGCAGTCTTCGAGTCTTGTAACGACATTGATTCCATTGTTGATGATCTATTGGTTTTTAGAGAAAAACGATAGTCCAAAAATCTGGTATGGTCTGTCTTGGCGGAAGTTTGATGTGCGACCCTATTTGTACATGCTTTTTCTCATGGCTGTCGTGATTGGTGCTGGTTCGTTCATGTCAGATATCCAAGACCACTACCCCAGATTTCTGCAATCGCGAATGGAAGTGTTTATCGCAGAGACTAATTGGCCCAAGTGGTTGACTGTATCAATATTTGAATTCTGCTATGGTACCGATTTCTTTTCAGTTGAGTTGTTCTTCCGCGGCTATTTGATTTTTGCATTTACCAGGATTCTTGGCCCCTATGTGGTGTTACCCATGGCGGCCACCTACTGCTTTTTCCATTTTGGTAAACCGGTAGGTGAGGCAGTCAGCTCTTTTTTTGGGGGGTATATTCTTGGAGTTATTTCATTGAATACTCGCAATATTTGGGGCGGCATCATGATTCATTTAGGCGTAGCTTGGTTGATGGAGCTGTTTGGCTGGCTGCATACTTTGAGGTAGCAAAAGCGAGGAGGATCATTCTAGCGTAGTAATTATAGACTGCTCTTTGGGCTACCGCAATTTCTATAAAAGCTGGCATGCAATAGCCTCAAGTTCGAAACCTGAGGCTATTGATAATTTATTAGGCAAGTTCTAGCTGGATTTTCTGCCAGGTAAGATCACTTAATCAAGCGTCTTCCCAAAGATCACTCAACGTGTAGGGGGATCCTTCAAAAGTGAAAAACGTACCATCGATGTATCGGTAACCTGGAACAGTAGCTAGGCTAGCCATATCTGCATCCGTGAGCTCCACAGAACTTGCATTGAAGTTCTGCTTCAACCTGCTTGGATTCACAGATTTTGGAATCACAGCAATACCTCTCTTTATTGAAAACCCGATGAGGACTTGGGCTGATGTCACGCCATGTGATTCAGCGATAGCGGCGACCACTTCATTTTCGAAGAGATTCGGGTCAGTGTCCTTTTTGCCGTTGCGATCTGGAGAGCCAAAGGGAGAGTAAGCGGTCATGTGAATGTCATTGGCCTGGCAGTAGTCTACCAACTTCTGCTGTGGAAGGAAAGGGTGGAGCTCCACCTGATTCATTTCAGGTTTGATGCTGGCTACACCCTGGATTTCCTTAAGTTTAGTAATATTGAAATTACTCACACCAATGTGTCGAACCAAGCCAGACTCCACGCATGTTTCCATGGCTTTCCATGTATCGGTAATGGGTGCTTCTTCTTTACTGAGAAATACATCTGGGGTTTGACCAAAACCCACACCCGCTTTATATGCAACAGGCCAATGCATAAGGTAGAGATCCAGGTAATCCAATTTTAGATCAGCCAGGGTCTTCTCAAGTGCAGGCCTTACATCTTCTGTCAGGTGCGAAGAATTCCAAAGCTTAGACGTGACCCAGAGATCCTCCCGCTTCACATCACCATCTTTGAAAGCGTCCTGAAACGCCTTTCCAATCTCATCTTCATTGGCATAGATCGCTGCACAGTCAATATGTCTAAAGCCTGTTCTGATGGCGGCTCTCACCGCGTCGTAAACTTCACCGGGTTCGGATTTCCATGTCCCGAGCCCAAGAATGGGCATTTGATCGTTATTTTTGAAAGTCAGATGCTTCATATCACTTTTTAGTTGTCAGTTTTCTGTTGAATTTTCAGTCTAGCTACATCGAGATTTTTGGGATCTAGTGCCAATGCCTTCTCAGTATAGATATTTGCTTGCTTAGGCTTATTTTGTTTCATTAGTAGGCTAGCCTTCACTGCTGCTGCTTTAGGAACCGATTTTCCTTCCAACTGGTTCTCCAATTGATTCAAATAAATCTGTGCATGATCAAATTCACCCAACTCTGCATGCAGATGCACCTTATAGCCGATCATGAAAGGCATGATGTGATGGCTCGGTGATGCAAGCTTATTGATAGAATCCAGCGCCACTTGAGGGCCCTTAGCTGCATTGATCCATTCAATATATTCAGCGAAGTAGTAGTCTTCCTTATCATATGAATAAGAGATGCTTCCTAAATTTTTCAGTGCAAGCTCAAAGAGTTGATCGCGCTCCATAGTGCCAGCATCTACTCGACGCTTGATTAATTCCAGGAATAGTTGGATAACTAACTGCTCATCTTCATTCGCACTATCAAGATTGATCTCCAAGGACACAATAATGGCCTTTTGCTCATCCGCTTGATCTGAGATCCTACCCAGGAGTGCCTGTCCAAGAACAAAGCTGCTGTCGAATGCATGCATCTTTCGAAAGGCCACCTCAGATGCCGAGTAGTTGCCATTGTTCATGACTTCATTCCATCCTTGGTAGTAGTAGTACTTAGCAGAATCACTATTGGTAGTGAGTGGCAGTACTTGAGCTAGTGTAGTTGCAGCGCTTACCAGAACAAGTAGAATCGTGATGATTGATTTCATACGGTGAAACTAATCATTGATTGTGAATCGGCTTATGTGGAGATAATGATTCTGTCAGGAATGACAGAGAATTAAGTGCTAGACCAGCACTTCGTCCATTTCCATGACTTCCATGAAGCCTTTGTCATTGACCTTGCTCAAGGTGACAGGCTTGAGCTCATTGATGAGGAGCGGGTCGTATTTAGCAGTAACCCGAATGTAGTTCTCTGTAAAGCCATGCATCATGCCATCCTCGATATCTTCTTCGAACAGCACGGTTGCAGATTGTCCAACTGATTGTTCATAGAAGTAGCGCTTCTTCTTTTCCGATAATCCTCTGAGCATTTTTGATCTTCTAGCACGTTCTTTCATTGGCACAACTCCTTCTTTCTCCAATGCCGGCGTATTCGCTCGCTCGGAGTAGGAGAAGACATGCAGATAGCTCACATCCAGCTCGTTGAGGAACTGATAGGTGTCCATGAAGTCTTCCTCGGTCTCACCAGGAAAACCTACAATCACATCCACACCAATGCAGCAATTCGGCATGTGCTTCTTGATGTTATTGACTCTATCAATGTACAACTTGCGCAGGTAGCGGCGATTCATCGACTTGAGGATCTTGTTGCTGCCCGACTGTAGCGGAATATGAAAATGAGGCACAAACCGATCCGACGCAGCAACAAACTTGATGATCTCTTCACTCAACAGATTGGGCTCGATCGAGGAAATGCGAAAGCGATCAATGCCCTCAACTTTATCCAGGGCAGTCACCAAATCTGCAAAACGCTCTTTTCTGCGACCATCTTGAATTCCAAAGTCGCCAATGTTCACGCCTGTAAGTACGACTTCTTTGACCTCCGTATTCGCAATGGACTTAGCAGATTCAAGAATATTGTTAATGGTATCAGAACGACTTTTACCTCTTGCTAAAGGGATGGTGCAGAAAGCGCAACCATAGTTGCATCCGTCCTGCACTTTTAAAAAAGTACGGGTGCGATCTCCATAGGAGTAAGCATTGTTGAAAGTCTTGGCAGTGGTTACCTCAGAAGCGAATACTTGCGTCTCAGGCTTCTTTTCAAAGCCATCGAGATAGTCGATGAGTTGGAACTTCTCTGCTGCTCCGAGGACTGCATCTACGTCGGGGATCTCAGATATTTCTTTGGGCTTGAGCTGAGCATAGCAGCCAATGATCGTCACAAAGGAATCAGGTGATATCTTTTTGGCCTCCTTGATGATTTTGCGACATTTCTTGTCGGCATTGTCAGTCACGGAGCAGGTGTTGATGACGAAGATGTCTGGCTCATCAGTGAAAGCCACTTTGCGATAGCCACGGTCCTCGAACATTCGACCTATGGTAGAGGTCTCGGAGAAGTTAAGCTTGCAGCCTAACGTATAAAAAGCGACTTTTTTGGTATCGGTAGCCATGGGTTGGCAAAATTAGTGAAAGTGACTTAAAGTGTGCCGTAGAATATCAGACTTACGAAGTTTTCAAAACTTCGTAAGTCTCCGTTCGAAGTGGTGGCACGAGTACACTACTGATTTGTGCTAAAGAAATGGCTTGTAGCGATGGTCATGCTAGACTCGTCCAACCACTAAATGACCAATCAATCATCTACCTTCTCTTCCTCCTCTGGCTTTCGAAACTTCAGCTGCATACCATGCAGAAAGTTGCGGAGAATCTGGTCTTTGCAGGGACGGTACTGGCTCTGGGTAGGATTACGAAAAAAGGCACTCAGCTCGTGCTTGCTGACCTTGAAATCCACCAACCTGAAGATCTCCTGTAGGTCTGTATCCTTCAGGTTGAGGGCAATCTTCAGTTTCCTAAAGACGATATTGTTGTTCAGCTTCTTCTCAGGCTTGGGCTCAACGCCCTCTTTCTTGCCTCGGTTTTTGATAATGAAGCCTTCAAGGAATACGGCCAGGTCATTGTCATAAATAGGCTGAGCATCAGGGTCGTCATCACGCTTAAGCCAGGCACTGATTTGCTCTCTCGTTACTTGAGCTCCCGCCACCTCAAAAACCTTGATCATCTTTTTGTCATTGAGATTGAAGCTGTAGCGCACTCGGCGGATGACGTCATTGTTGTTCATAGAAGGTATTTTCTGATAAGGAACTAAAGAATCGTATTAGCACACAAATTTAGACCAAATAGGACTGACTTCTTTCTACGGCATTGAGATAGTCGTACATCAATTCCAATAGTCTAAAGAGTACTTCAATGAAGAGCGGCACCCGACCATATGATATTGTTTGATATTCATCAAAAACTTCAGCTAATTGCTTTCGGACACTAGCAGAACCTCTCATGAATCATAAATTATCAGATCTTATCCTCTCCATCGAGCCATCCTCTACCGTGGGTATTGCTGACAAGGTCAAGCACCTAAGAGAGCAAGGACAAACAGTCTATGATTTTTCTGCTGGCCGAGCCTTCGAACCTACTCCGGCTTACATTGTCGATGTAGCCCATCAAGCGATGAGATCAGGTGATACGCACCAAACCATGGCGCGAGGTACGACACCTTTCAGACAAGCGGTGGCCGAGAAGCTCAAAAGAGAAAATGGTATTTCTGCCAATCCAGATACTGAAATTATCACCACAATGGGAGTGAAGCAGGGCATGACATTGGCATTGCTGACTTTAATTAATGAGGGCGATGAGGTGATTGTGGAGGATCCCTGCTTTGTTAGCTATAAGCAGCTGATCAAAGTACCAGGAGGAGTCCCTGTCACAGTGCCCCTCCGAAAAGATAATCGATTTCGCTGGGATCCTGATGAGCTCGAAGCGGCCATTACACCCAGAACTAGGGCCATCATCTTCAATAGTCCTCATAACCCAACAGGGGTGGTGCATACCCAAGAGGATCTTCAGGTGATCGCTGATCTTGCGCAAAAGCACGGACTCTATGTGATAAGCGATGAAGTCTACGAACGGATAGTATGGAAAGGGCATAAGCATCAAAATCTGGCCAATTTACCCGGAATGCGACCATGGACGATTACCCTCACAAGCCTGACGAAGAGCTTTGCGATGGGAGGCTGGCGCATTGGCTTTGCACATGCTGATGCTGGTCTTATTGAGAAGATGGTCACAATACAAGCGCATCTACTAACGAGCTGCAATGCTTTTGTGCAGACAGCAGCTGCAACGGCTTTCGCAAACCCAGCTCCACCTGAGGTTACGGCCATTTGGGATACCTGGTATCAAAAGACGCAGCGAATCACGCAAGCACTGGACGCCATGGAAGGTTTATCATGCCAAATGCCCGAAGGAGCATTCTATGCCTGGTTCGACATCACGGCCTTGGGCATCAGCTCTCTTGAATTCACCGAGCGGCTACTGGAGCAGGAGAAAGTGGCGCTCGTTCATGGAAGCTCTTTTGGAGAGTTTGGCGAAGGTTATATCCGTATGACTTGCGTCAAGACCGACGATGAACTCAACCATGGGCTAGAAGGAATCAGTCGATTTCTAAAGACCTTAACCAGCTGATTGATTTTGAAGAAGCTGCTTACGAAATACAACCAACTCTCTTTTGCTACCCGAGTACTCCTGTGGATGCTTCTTGGTACGATGCTGGGACTATGGTTGGGGGAGCGCATTCTATTCATTAAACCTGTTGGGGAGATCTTCCTCCAGTTGCTAATCATGGCAGCCATACCGTTGGTTTTTTTCAACCTGATCGCTGGACTTTCCTCGGTTGGAAATATGAAAGATTTCGGTAGGATCGGCTACAAGATCATGATCTACTACCTCATCACTACCACGGTCGCAATCATCATTGGGATATCCGCGATGACGCTCATGAATGCTGGTGAGGGAATGGCGCTCAAGGACCAAGTGCCAGACAACATTGGCATCATGCCCAATGTGGGTGACCTATTTCAGCAAATGTTCCCTACCAACATCTTCAAGTCCTTTGCGGATGGCAATTTGGTTCAGATCGTGGTGTTTGCGGTATTACTTGGCGTGGCAGGACTGACCCTATCGGAACAGAATCGAATGAAGTTCAAGTCAGGAGCTGACTTCTTGGCTGAGTTGACCCGGAAGTTGGTGGAGCTGATTCTTAAGGCCTCTCCACTAGGTCTGGGAGCACTCATGGCCAGTACAATGGCCGAGTATGGTCATGCTATCCTTGGCCCCTTGGCATTGTTCATATTGGCGGTCTATATCGGCCAGTTCTTCATGTTCCTGATCTACATGCTGTTGCTCTGGATCACTCGTACGGCGGCCCCTGGTTGGTTTTTGAAGAAGACTTCCTCGGTCTATACGACCACTGTGGCTACCACGAGCAGCTTGGCGAGTCTGGCGGTTTCACTGGAGGTATCTGAGCAGATTCTGAGACTACCGAAGCACATCTTTTCATTCACGCTTCCGCTTGGCGCGCAGTTCAACAAGGACGGCACAGCGATCATGTTATCCGCCGTACTCATTTTTACCGCTCAGGCGGTGGGTATCGAGTTTTCCCTATCGGAAATGGTGCAGATTGTCATTGTCGGCCTGATCGTATCCGAAGGATCGGGTGGCATTCCTGGAGGAGGACTGGTGGTGGCCATGCTCTTCGCGCAAGCCTTCAACCTACCTCTGGAAATCGTCGCGATACTGGGTGGCATTTACCGATTGGTGGACATGGGTAACACTACGATTAATGTGATGGGTGACCTAGTGGGCACTGTCATTATTGCTAAAAAAGATGCGGGCTGGGAGCCGCCTAAAGAAGATTAAGAAAAGACTATGCAGCGTTCATTCATTCTAATACTAATTTTAGTGCTGTTGCTGACCTGTAGTCTGTCGATCCATGGCCAGTCACGTATCAGCACCGCCGAGGATCGCGCTGCACTGGCCGATTACATCATAGAGAAGACTAAGATCAGAGCGGCAAGATCATCCATCAAGGAGCAGGTGCTTGATTTCGATCCGATCGAGGAGATGATGGCTGTAAAGTCGGAGGTAGTGAATGCCTCATCAGAGGAGGAACTGTACTATGCCTTGATGAAGCTAAGTGCCGCACGGAGAGATCGTCACCTGAGTATCGACCAGGTAGAGGGAGGCTTGCAGCTACCGCCAATCGAGGAGGGCACTGCACCCATTCGGTTTCACCCTGATTATAGCGAAGATGAGTATTTTGTATTTGTTTCCGACTTGGGCGCAGACATTGGAAAGCATACTAAGAAAACGCCGAGCATCGGAGATAAGCTCTTGACCATAAATGGTATGCCTGCAGACGAGTATATGGCTGAGGTGAAGCAATACACTCGACACTCTAATCTGGCCAACTTCTGGCGTAGAACAGCGTATGGCTTATCAGAAAAGTCTGATAACCTTCCCGCGTCCTTCTACGGTAGCACACTTCAGCTCACTCTGGAGGACGAGGAGGGAACTTGGTACGATATCGACTTACCCTATCTAGATGAGGTCGACTGGCAGTATGGCCGCAGAGTGATTACCGAGTATCCGGGCTATGAGTTGGCCTGGGAGACGGATTCATTTCACTTGCATATTCCTACCGATCCGGCGAACAAGACCATTGTGCTCTGGTGGTATGGGTTCCGGTCTGATCTGCAGGATGCCACCGATCGCTTGGTAGACTATGCTGCCGAAAATGATATGCTCGACTACAACATTATCATCGACGGGATCGATAGCCGTGGTGGCAGTCAGGGCGCCTATGCATTGGCGCGGATGAGCCCCAAGCCCTTCATTACCACTGGTGGCAATCTCAAGCTGAGCGATATCACGGATGATTTCATAGCAGGCTACACCGAGCGCTACCTATCGGAAAAATCAATCATGGATGGTGAGAGCGTGGAAACTGACAATGGGAAGTGGGTCATGGATTGGTTTCACGGTCCAGTGCTTCAGGGATTGGCAGACGGACAGGCCTACAGTAACAATACGCCTTTCAAATGTGCGCACTTACCTCACTACTCTGACTGGGTGATGAAGCCTGCCGACCAGCATTTTTCTGGTAAGCTAGCCATCATGCTCGGGCCTTGGGGAGGCTCGCACTTGAGCCAGTTTGCCGCTATGATCATTGACAATGACCTTGGCTATGCTATTGGTATGCCTGATGGTGGCTATAGCAATACCTGGGAGTGGAGTGAGGTGCTTCATTTTCCGATCAGCGGTCAGCCAGTGGTGGAGTTTATGTGGAATATCGGACATACCATCCGGCCTAACGGACAGATCTTGGAAGGCAACCCACCTGTTGTTGATGAGTTTATTCCGGTTACAAAGTACAACTACCTCGATTACAAACTAGAGCTTCTTAAGAAAGCGCAGAACTGGTTGAGAAAGGAGCAATAGACCCTAGATCACAGCCAGCTTTCAAATCCATGATTGTAACGATTACCCTGGTGAAAATACATCGGCCCAACATACTATTGGACTCATTTACGACCTCTATTCTTAATGCGAGTTACCTCGTCATCAGTTAAGTTATTATTTGAGTCATACGTTTTTCTCAAAAATCGATCATAGTCATCACTTGTGGGAAGATTTCCAACAGTTGTGTCGACACCCTGAAGATTTAATATATTGTAACTACTCAGGAGGTAGCAATAGCTTGAAGGTTAGGTAGTATTTGTTGAGATTGTTTTATGAGCGTATCTATTACAGAACGTAGGATAACGAAGTTCTGAGCACCTCTGAATGAACGGAACTGACCAGATATTTTAGA
>JAVKDO010000106.1:0-17989 GCA_040222235.1 Cyclobacteriaceae bacterium | reverse complement strand
GGCAATGGAACGGCTGGCAACTTTGCTACTGCGGATAACATCGTCTTTACTGCTGATATCACACCTGCTGCTGATGGCAGTGTGACCGTGGATATCGCCGCAGCGATAGCGCAGGACTTGGCTGGGAATGATAATGAAGCTGCTACCCACTTCAGCGCGCTGTATGATGGTACTGCGCCAACAGTGGCCATTACCAGCACAGCAAACACTCCGACCAACAGCAATCCTATTCCAGTTACCATCACATTCAGCGAAGAAGTGACTGGTTTTGACATCAGCGACTTAACTATCGGCAATGGAACGGCTGGCAACTTTGCTACCGCTGATGACATCATCTATACGGTAGATGTTGCGCCTACCGCTGATGGCAGTGTGACTGTGGATATTGCCGCAGCGATAGCGCAGGACTTGGTGGGGAATGATAATGAAGCGGCTACCCAATTGAGCATAACCTATGATGGCAGTGTCACACAGGTGGCCTGCCGGGATATTACTGTACAGTTGGATGCCAATGGTGCCGCTACCATAGAGGCTACTCAAATAGATAATGCATCTTCCGATAATTTCGGCATAGCCGCTCGGACTATAGACATCAATACGTTTGGTTGTGATAATATTGGAGCTAACAATGTCACGCTGACCATCACAGATGCTAATGGCAATAGCGCGAGCTGCGTGGCTGTGGTCACTGTAGAAGACATTATGTCTCCGGTCGTCATTACCCAGGACATTGCGGTAGTATGGGATGCCAACGGACAAGCATCTATTACCCCAGCTGATATTGATAACGGGAGTACGGACAACTGTGGAATAGCCAACCAAACACTGGACGTGACTACTTTCAGTGCACCGATCACATCAACCACCGTCACCCTTACAGTCACTGATGTAGTTGGTAACAGCGCATCAGGCATAGCCCTGGTTACTTTTGGTAAAGTGGGCCAAACGATCTTGTTTGAGCCATTGGCAGATAAGAAAGTCGGAGAAGATCCGATAAGGCTGAAAGCGACAGTAGAAGAATCAGGGTTGCCAGTTACTTTTTCGATAGTAACAGAACCACCATCCGGTGTAGCCTCGCTTATTGATGATATGATTATCATAGAAGGCGCGGGAGGCGTGGTGGTCACCGCAAGTCAGGCGGGGAATGATATATTCTCAGCAGCAGCCGATGTATCCCAAAGTTTTGAAATACTCGCCAATGAGCTATTTCTCCCTACGCTGTTCACACCTAATGGAGATCAGACCAATGACCGCTTTATCATCAGAGGAGGGGGAAATGTAGCATCAATACAATTTTCAATATTTGACCGGGACAATAACCTGGTTTTTAGCTCCGATAGCCTAACAGACCTCTTTCAGTCAGGTTGGGATGGTACGAATGGAGGAACCGAGCAACCCCAGGGTGCTTACATCTGGGTGATCAGGGGAAGCTTTACAGATGGGTCGCCTGTACTAATCAATGGCAAAGATACTGGTATAATAAGCCTCGCCAGATGACAGCTTATCAGATAATTTAAAAAAACAGCTATAACAGATATGGTATCCTTTAAAAAAATCATCGCCTTGAGTATCCTCGCACTGTTGCTATCGGACATGAAGGTTTATGCACAAGAGCCTAATTTTTCAATGTACCTCTACACGCCATTTTTCACTAATCCCGGAAGCATTGGTGTGGTGGAAGATGCCCGGCTAATGTTGAACTATCGTAACCAGG
This sequence comes from Cyclobacteriaceae bacterium, assembly GCA_040222235.1. GTDB lineage: Bacteria > Bacteroidota > Bacteroidia > Cytophagales > Cyclobacteriaceae > UBA6059. The sequence continues at coordinate 16,275 of JAVKDO010000106.1, read as the reverse complement.
CAGTAGATGTAGGGGAGAGCTTTCAAAGCTCATCGCTTTCGGGGTATTATCCCTTATATCTTGGAAACCATCGTTTGGTATTGGCGGGTAGTTTTCTCAACGATCAGGTTTCCAATTTTACCAGCACCAATGGTGGATTGTTAGGCTTGGCCTCTAGTATTCGCATTACCACCTACTCAGAATTGAGCTTCGGGATGCAGGCAGGTTATCTACAGCGGGGTAGGGGTGGTGATTTTATTACAGATGACCAATTTGTCAATGGAGTGTTTGATCCCGATGTGGTTTCGGGTGATGCCGTGCTCAATCAAACCAAAGGTTATGCGACACTGAGTACCGGACTTTATTACCTGATCAAGGATGACAGAGGTAAGGAAAAAGCCTTTTTTGGAGGTTCTATTTTCAATGCTACACGGCCTAATGTGTCCTTAGTAGAGAGTATCGCTGATAGGTTGCCCGCAAGTGTGAGGGCTACAGCAGGGTACAGGGTTTACCAGGGACTTAAGTTATCTGTCATACCGAGTCTAAGGTGGGTAAACCAGACAGGTAACAATTTTTTCAACATAGGCTCGCGCTTTGGTTATGAACTGGCCAACTCCGAAGAGGGTGTCAAAAAAATTGAACTGGGCTTATGGTACAATACTAACAACCTCGGTGTTTTTTCTGTCGCTTACGAACAATCCGACCTAACGCTAGGTGTGAGTTATGACTTGCCGGTAGGCGCTGACTTGACTAGGACTCAAAATGGGATTTTTGAATTGGCTGTTTCATTTAGGCTTAAAAAGATAAGTAAGCCGTACCTGGCTAAGCAGATGCCACAGAAAACACTGTTTAGAAGGGTGAAAAGGAACTAGGGATAGTACAAATGACGCGAGAAAATGAGGAAAAGGACGAACCCTGATGTAAGGTGCAATAGAAGGGGCCGAAGATGACTGTCGTCTCGTTGACTTCAGAGAAAAAAGAGGCACACCTCCAGCTAAACTCCGATGAATTTGAAGCTGAATCTCAAAATTTAACCCGAGCTTAAAGTTTGATCATTACAGCAGTCTACCATTTTTCTTGAGATAGGCGAAGATGATTTTATCCACAGCCGCTATTTTATCCGTATCCGAATAACCGAGCCAGCAGATCTCTTCGATCTCGCTGGAGGCAGAGAGTTTACCATGGTAGTCTGCCTCATAGCAAGTCATTTTCACGATAGTGCCAGCCGAGTGACCGTCGGCCTGTGCTTGGAAAGTGCCTAGATAGCTTATGGTTTCTGGTTTGATTTTGACATTTAATTCTTCATGCACTTCTCGGGCCAGTGCCTGTTGATCTGTTTCTCCAGATTCTCTTTTACCTCCCGGTATGTAGTAGGGCTTCTTGCCGCGAGAGCGGGTCATGAGTATTTGTCCATCCCTTATCAGAATGTAGGCCACCTTATCGATGATCTTCTGTTCAGTCATAACTGTTTAGACTATTCATTAATGCTTCGGCAGTTGGTGCGAATGTAAGCAACTCTTTCTCCTTGGATTTCAAAAAGCCATCGGTGACCATTTGATCCAGCATCTGGTCTAGGCCATCATAGAAGCCCTTGAAATTGAGTACTGCACAGAACTTGTCAATGTATCCAATTTTCACATGTGTGAATACTTCGAGCACCTCGTCGAGGGTACCAATACCGCCAGGTAGCCCTATGAAGATATCTGATTGCTCAATCATTAGAGCTTTGCGCTCGTACATGTCCTTGACGACAATCAATTCGGTTAAGTCTTCACTCGGAGGTTCGTCAGCTATGAGCTTTTCAGGTCTAATCCCTATGACTTGTTGGTTGGCTGCCAGGAACTTGTCGGCGATATGACCCATAATGCCGTCTTTTCCACCTCCATAGACAAGATCATAACCTGTATCAATCAAGGACTGGATCAGAATGTCTACTTCGGAAATAATCGCTGGAGACGTTCCCATTCGGGCCCCACAGAATATACATACTCGTTTTTTTGTGTTCATGATTAAACGGGCTAGGACGAAATTCTAAATTCGACAAAACGCTATCAATGTGACACGCCAAATTGTGAAAGTTATCCACAATATGAGCTAGCCACATTCTTAAGATGTCTTAAATTCGCTACTCATAACAGTTTAAAAGCGCTCAATAATAATACAAATGATGAGAAATATATTAGTAATACTAGCCTTGTTAGTCAGTATCCAAGGGATAGCACAGAAAGTCACTGCGGATCTAGACAAGTCAGCAGATTTTACCAAATACAGCAACTACAAGTTCCTCGGCTGGCAAGATGATAGTGACAAGTTGATCAACGAGTTAGATCAGCGTAGAATCAGGGACGCTTTCAAAAGCGAATTGAGTGCAAGGGCACTTACGTACGACGAGAATAGTACAGATATCGCCATTTCTCTGTTTTTTGTAACTGAGAATAAAACCAGCACTACGGCCTACACTGACTACTATGGTGGAGGATACGGTCGATACCGCAGGGGAGCCTGGGGATGGGGTGGAGGTTATGCCAACACTACTTACACTGAGAATGACTATGTGCAAGGGACGCTCGTAATGGACGTTTATGATGAAGAGGCTGGCTCCCTGATATGGCAAGGTGTCATTAGTGGTGCGGTCAATGATAACCCACAGAAGAGAGAAAAGAGTATCCCAAAGGCTATTAGGAAACTCATGAAGAAGTATCCTGTAAAGCCTTCCAAGTAGTTTCTACAGCAAACAGAATAAAAAATGGGCCATTTCAATTTTGAAATGGCCCATTTTTGTTTGGTCACTTTCTGCTCAACCTGAGACCACTTCCAGTCTACTTCTTCGCCTTGGCTTTTGGTTTGGCCTTGCCGCCACCACGTCCCTTTTTCTCTGGAGTCTCTTCGGCGATTTTCATACAATCAGCGTAGGTCAACTCAGAGGGCTCGACATCTTTTGGAATCTTGAGATTGCGCTTACCAAACTTGATGTAGGGACCATAGCGACCTTTCAACACCTGCATGGTATCGTCTTCCTCAAAGTCCTTGATAAACCGCTCAGCGTCGGCTTGGCGCTTGGCTAGAACTAACTCAACCGCTTGCTCTTCTGTCACATCCAAGGGGTCTAGGTCTTTTGGTAAAGAAACGAACTTACCATCATGCCTAATGTAAGGTCCGAACCGCCCGATAGCAGCAACCATCACCTTATCTTCAAAAGTGCCCACATCACGTGGCAGCTTGAATAGCTCCAGTGCATCTTCAAGGGTGATGCTCTCAATGAACTGACCCTTGCGCATACTTGCAAACTTGGGCTTCTCAGCTTCATCATCTCCTTCTTCTGGTGTCTCACCGATTTGCACCAATGGACCAAATCGACCCAATCTTGCGATGATCTTCTTACCAGAAGCCGGATCAATACCAAGGTCTTTTTGCGAGCTAGTTACGTCTGAGCGTTTTAACTGCTCAGTGTCAACCACTTTGCTATGAAAGCCTCCGTAAAAAGAGCCAATCATCTTGTCCCAATCCTGATTTCCTAGCGCTATATCATCGAACTCTTTTTCCACCTTAGCAGTGAATGTGAAGTCAATCACATTGGGAAAATGCTCCACCAGGAAGTCATTGACGACCATCGCAATATTAGTAGGGAAGAGCTTATTCTTTTCGGCACCAGTTATTTCCGTGCTTACTTTTTTGACGATACTACCATTTTCGAGGAAGAGCTCACGATACTTCCGCTCTACGCCATCACGAGCTTCTTTTACTACGTATTCTCGCTTCTGGATAGTTGAGATGGTTGGAGCATAAGTCGACGGCCGACCAATGCCCATCTCTTCCAATTTCTTCACGAGGCTAGCCTCAGTATATCTGGCAGCATGTCTGCTAAAGCCCTCTTTGGCCTTCATAAGCTTGAGCTCTAGGGACTGGCCTATCGTCAATGGAGGTAGCATACCTTTCTGTTCGCTATCTTCATCATCCTCATCTGTGGACTCGAGGTAGACTTTCAGAAAGCCATCAAACTTGATGACCTCACCAGTAGCACTCATTGTTTTATCAACCGTGGAGATATTGATGACCGCAGTAGTTCGCTCTATCTGTGCATCGGCCATTTGAGAGGCGATCGCGCGTTTCCAGATTAAGTCATACAGTCGCTGCTCATTGCTGGCACCACCCACTGTATGCGCACCAAAGTTGGTAGGACGGATTGCTTCGTGCGCTTCCTGCGCAGTGGATGACTTGGTTTTAAATCTTCGATTCTGGACATATTCCGCACCAAACGCTTTTTGTATTTCATCAGATGATGCAGCAACTGCATCTTCTGATAAGTTGAGAGAGTCAGTACGCATGTAGGTGATCTTTCCAGCTTCGTACAGTTTCTGTGCTACTGACATGGTCAGACCTACCGGAAAACTCAGCTTTCGTGAAGCCTCCTGTTGAAGTGTAGAAGTCGTAAATGGAGGTGCCGGTGACTTCTTAGCAGGTTTCTTCACCAAATCTGCAATTGAAAAAGAAGCGCCAATGCACTGCTCAAGAAAACCGTTCGCCTCTTCTTCGGTACTAAACTTCCCAGGAAGATCTGCATGAAGAATTTTGCCCCCACCGAGATCGAATTCTGCAGATACCTTGAAGCTGGACTGAGCGGTGAATTTATCAATTTCTCTTTCACGCTCAACTACGAATCTTACTGCTACAGATTGAACTCTTCCGGCTGATAAACCAGCCTTTATTTTTTTCCACAGCACTGGTGACAGTTCAAAGCCAACCAGTCTGTCAAGGATTCTTCTCGCCTGCTGGGCATTGACCAGGTCAATATCAATGGTTCTCGGATTATCGATAGCATTTTGGATAGCTTTCTTGGTTATCTCTCTAAAGACGATCCTTTTGGTGTTCGTCTCATTGAGAGACAATGCCTCTTTGAGATGCCATGAAATGGCCTCCCCCTCACGGTCATCATCACTCGCTAGGTAAACCATTTGAGCTGCCTTGGCGAGCTTCTTTAAGGTTTTGATGACCTCCTTCTTGTCGGCGGTTACTTCGTAGGTCGGCTTGAATCCGTTCTCTATATCTATAGCCTTGTCTCCTTTGGGAAGGTCGCGTACGTGACCGTAGCTGGAGGTGACGGTAAAGTCCTTTCCCAGGTAACCCTCTATGGTTTTTGCTTTTGCAGGTGACTCTACTATGACTAGATTCTTGGACATTTACTTATGGTTTAGGAAGCCTAATTATTAGGAATAACTTCTATATTGGACGGCAAACGTAGCGAACGTAACTAATTTTATCTTACAAGACGCATCTTTTTAACTGACCGCATATCCAAATGGTTAAAACTTTATTGCTAATAAGACATGCTAACGCCGAGCAGGGAGAGCGAGATAGCAAGGACTTTGATCGGCACCTTACCCGACTGGGAAATCGCAATGCTGCACATGCCGGCAAATACCTTGTCAAGAACAAACTTATGCCTGATTTGCTGCTCTGTAGCAAGGCGATCCGGGCAAAGGAAACCGCTGAGGTAGTGGCTAGTCAGCTCAAGTTCACTGAGCGACATATTAGATACCATGACGATCTATATGAAGCTTCGGTCAGAACTCTTTTTGCCATAGTGAATGATATTGAAGAGAAGTACGAACGCGTCGCTATGATTGCACATAATCCGGGCCTCACCTATCTGGCGGACTACCTGACGTCTGCACCACTAGGCAATATGGTGCCTGGGAGTATTGTGGTGGTCAAGTTTGAGAATATGACATGGGCAGAGGTGAGTCAGAACAGTGGTCGCCTTGAGGACTACATTGATCCCGAGACCTCAGAAATCCCGGAGTAAACATCAAAACTGAAGAAATGAAGATTGTGATAGCGCCGAATGCTTTCAAAGGTGGGCTTGATGCTTTTGAAGCAGCGGAGGCAATAAAAACTGGTCTGAAGAAGAGCCGGCTACAGTGTGAGACAGTCCTATTGCCAATTGCAGATGGAGGCGATGGCACGATGGAGGTACTAGTGAGACATTTTGAGGGTGAATTAGTGACCTGCGAGACAGAAGATGCACTTGGCAGACCTTTGGATGCGAGTTTTGGCCTCATCGACCTGGGCCGCACGGCTATCGTAGAGTTAGCAGCGGCAAGCGGTATCCGTCATCTCAAAGCGTCAGCGCTCAACCCGATGCTAGCCTCTACTTACGGTAGCGGACTGCTAATCAACAAGGCGCTCGAGCATAATGTGAATGAGGTGGTCATTACTCTGGGAGGTAGCGCTACGGTAGAGGGAGGTATTGGCCTGCTGAGTGCGCTTGGCTTGGGTATATCAGGATGGGGGGAGCTACCCTATGGCGGACAAGTTTTGCCTAATGTGATTGCTGTAGATACTACAGAACTAGACCAGCGCATTGATGGTGTGAAATTCACCCTGCTCTGCGATGTTGACAATTACTTGCTCGGCGATGCAGGCGCTGCGGTTGTCTTTGGACCTCAAAAGGGAGCCACCAAGAGCATGGTGGAAGAGCTGGAAGCAGGATTATCGAATTTTGCCGATGTGACAAAGACTACCAAAGGACTAGATCCTGCTAGCCTCAAACATGGGGGTGCTGCGGGAGGATGCGGCGCTTTTTTGTCGGCCTATCTCGACGCTGAAATTCTTGATGGAAGTGACTATCTATTCACCAAGATGAAACTTGACGACCATCTCACGAACGCTGATTTGGTGATCACGGCTGAGGGTCGTATTGATGAACAGACCAGGCATGGCAAGGGCCCCTATGCCATTGCTCAGCGCGCGCAAAAGAGAAATGTGCCTACCATTGCACTAGCGGGTCAGATCGATTCTGATTTTGACATTACGGCTTATCCGGCCTTTCGAGCAGTATTCCCTATCGGAAATGGGCCTTCCACTTTAGACGAGGCTATAGAGCTCACTCCTCAAAATATTATTCGTACTGCTACCCAGATAGGCAGGCTATTGTCGATCAAAGGGTATTAACCTGAGTTCGATTTGTCCTACCACTCTAATATGCTGGCATTCAATTGATTGATATTTCGATGGGGCTCAATATGACGGCTCATTCATGCTTTATTGTCATATTGAGGCTCTCGAAATATATCGGTTCAGTCGCACGGGTGCCAATCAATTGAATACCAGCATTCGATGCATTAATCGAAAGAATTCCTTGGGGCTCTGCCCCAGGATTCCAATAAAACCGTCATCCCCGCGAAGGCGGGGATCAAATAAGAAATTTCTGTTTTTGATCTTCAGATCAAAATGAAACCAGCGGAATACCCCGATGGCTTGATTCGGGGATAGCTGGTTTTAAGAAATTTTTTATTTAGTCCGACTCAGGCTATTAAGAAAATCCTTGAATTTCTGCGTGTCGTATTTGGCCATGCCCTCTCTACGCATCACGATTTTTCCGGTAGGATCAATGACAAAGGTAGTAGGAACAGCACCTGAGTGGTAAGCTGCTGGAAGCCCCCCGGACAGGCGATAAAGTGGGTAGTCAAAACTTTTACGTTCCTCAAAAGCCCATACCTTTTCTTCTTCTTTGTCTACCGAGATCAGCAGAAACACCACATCACTGCCGACTTGATTATAGAGGTTGTTAATATCAGGCATCTCCGCAATACAGGGTGGACACCAGGTAGCCCAAAAGTTGAGAAAGATGGTCTTTCCTTGATAATCAGCGAGCTGAAGAGTTCGCCCGCTGCTATCTACGAATTGCAAATCAAAGTCAGCGAGTTGGTAATCAGCCTCGGGTATGTCTAGATCCGGTTGCAGCAGACCCGTCATGATCAAGACGCGCTGAATCTGTCCGATTACCTCTGTATGATATCCAGTAAAGTAGAGTCCGCCAGCTACCACGGCTAGGACCGTCCAATCTCGGAGCTCTTTGAAGACTTTGTTTGTCATGGATCAATCACGTTATGAGACAGTTAAAAATGTACTGATAATGATTACAGATTCTGCTCGCTAATAATTCACAATTACGGTTATTTTTGGTGCCCAAATCGAATTTCAACTACCAACGAACATGTCAGCAGTACATACCCGCAAGATTGCCAGCGAGCTCAATATTAATGAAAACCAAGTGTCGGCGGTCGTAGGCCTATTAGATGAAGGCGCGACGGTTCCTTTCATTGCTCGCTACCGCAAAGAGCGCACTGGCAGCTTGGATGAAGTATATATCATCAACATTCGGGACAGGGTACAGCAGTTGCGGGATCTGGATGCTCGGAAAGAAGCCATCCTCAAATCGATAAAAGAACAAGAGAAGCTCACCCCGGAGCTTGAAAAGAAGATTAGAGCAGCTGAAACCATGTCGGCACTAGAAGACACTTATCTACCCTACAAGCCCAAGCGGAAAACCAAGGCGAGCATCGCCAGAGAAAAAGGTCTAGAGCCCCTTGCGGAAAAAATATTCTTACAGCACAACGAAGAAGTAGAAGTACTCGCTGCTCAGTACATCTCTGAGGAAAAAGGAGTGGAAAATGTAGAAGCTGCACTGCAGGGAGCACGTGATATTATCGCTGAGAAGATCAACGAAGACCCTGAAGCACGTAAGAAAATGAGAGGCCTCTTTGAAAAGGAGGCAATGGTCACCTCAAAGGTGATCAAAGGAAAAGAGACTGAAGGAGCGAAATACAAAGACTATTTTGACTGGTCGGAGAAGCTCTCAAAAATACCATCCCATCGATTGCTGGCGATCCGTCGCGGAGAGCGGGAGATGATACTGTCGGTAGACATACTACCGGATGAGGGTATGGCGCTCAACATACTGGAGCGGCAGGTGATTGAGCAGGCCAATTCGGCTGGGGAACAAGTAAAGATAGCACTGAAGGATGCCTATAAGCGATTGCTGAAGCCCTCGATGGAGACTGAAGCTCGACTGGGCTCAAAGAAAACGGCAGATACTGAAGCGATCAGTGTTTTTATTGAAAACCTGAAGCAGTTGCTGTTATCCGCACCTCTCGGTCAAAAGAATGTGCTGGGAGTCGATCCAGGCTTCCGGACGGGATGCAAGATCGTCTGTCTCAACAGGCAAGCCAAGCTTATCGATCATACAGCGATCTACCCTAATGAGCCTCAAAAACAAGCGGCTCAGGCCGGACAGGTAATCAAGGAGTTGGTAAAGCGAAATGGTATAGAAGCGATAGCGATTGGTAATGGTACGGCGAGCCGCGAGACAGAGCAGTTTATACGAGGACTTGGCCTACCCGCAAATATTATCATTGCGGTAGTAAGTGAAAGTGGAGCATCCATCTACTCCGCATCTGCTGTGGCCAGGGAGGAGTTTCCCGACCATGACCTAACCGTGCGTGGAGCTGTGTCCATCGGTCGTAGAATGATGGATCCACTGGCAGAGTTGGTTAAGCTTGATCCCAAGTCGATCGGGGTGGGGCAGTACCAGCATGATGTAGATCAGACTGCTTTGAAGAATTCTCTTGATGATACGGTCATGGGTTGTGTGAATGCGGTAGGTGTAGAGTTGAATACGGCGAGTAAGGAGCTGCTGACATATGTGTCAGGCCTTGGGCCAGTCCTAGCGGAAAATATCGTGAAGTACCGTAATGAGAATGGTCCCTTCAAAGACAGAGCATCTTTAAAAAATGTGCAGCGCCTCGGAGATAAAGCTTTCGAGCAGGCGGCAGGCTTCCTTAGGGTCAGGGATGGTAAGAACCTGCTGGACGCTAGTGCGGTTCACCCGGAGAGCTATGCGATAGTAAAGGCAATGGCAAAGGACTTGAACTGTACCATAGAGCAGTTGATCAAAGAGAAGTCGCTACGCGATCGGGTCGATCTTAAAAAGTACGTCACCGCTGAGGTAGGCATGCCCACGCTGCAGGATATCCTGCAGGAGCTAGATAAGCCAGGACGAGACCCCAGAGAGCAGTTCGAAGCTTTTCAATTTCAGGAGGGTGTACAAGAAATGAGTGACTTAAAAGTAGGCATGCAGCTGCCGGGTATCGTGACGAACATCACCAAGTTTGGTGCTTTTGTGGATGTCGGGGTGCATCAGGATGGATTGGTGCACGTAAGCCAACTTTCTGATAAGTACGTGAGCGATCCAGCAGAGGTAGTCAAGCTTCAGCAGCATGTACAAGTGACCGTGACTGAGGTAGATTTGGGGAGAAAGCGGATTGCATTGTCGATGAAGTCTGACCCCTTTGGGAAAATGCGGGTGCAACCTCGAGAGCAGCGGCCACAACAGAAGTCGAAAGAAAAACCACAGGCGGCAGGCGATCTACAGGCGAAGCTTGCAATGCTTAAGGGAAAATTCGGCAATCGTTGATATTTGGTTAGTTTTGCTTAAATCACTAGCGAGATGCACAAACCAATATTTCTGGTCTTATTTGTACTGCTGTACTCCTTTGAGCTGTCTGCTCAGAAGATCAAGTATAAGGATATTTTCCCAACTCTAGAAGCCAAGAACTACACTGAGGGAGAACCTCAGCTGAGGCTTTTTATGTCCAATGAGAAGAATGCCGATGAACCTAGCGCCAATCTACAGATGGCCTACATCTTTGAGCAGAAGGCGCTGAATGCCGGAGTGATTGAGGACTCCACTGAGCTCTATCACATGGGAGATTCGGCTGTCATCTTTTTCTACAATGCCAAGCGATTGATTGAAGAGAAAGAGCTTAAGAAAAATGATGAGTACTATCGGGAGTTTTACCGTCGAGATCTGCGCACAGGAGAGTTTGGAATCAAACTCTCAGATATTCAACTCAGCATCGATGATAAAATCGCCGCGCTACAGAAGCGCTTAACCAACGCCAGAACTATCAACAATAACGTTGCGCTGATCGTCAAAACGTACGCCGAATCCCAAGACTTGTTCAAGGACTTGTTGGCGAGATACAGCGACTACAGTGACTTTTTAATGGAGGCTACCGCAGAAAAGCTGACTGCCTTTGACCCATTGATTGATAATGATGATGTAATAGAAAAAGCAGCTAAAGATATAACCGATGCTGTGATTGTGATCGACAATACCGGATTCAATCCGCAACTCGAAAAGAGGATCATCGAAGATCTTGAAAATGATGGAAAGAGTGCAAGTGACATCTATGCCGGTGAGTTCAACTTTTGGGACTACAAAGGATGGGCACTTAAGACCAAGCGGGAGGTAGGCACAGAGATACTTCCCCTGAAGAATAAAATAAAGGCAAAGGATGACGAAATAGCCAGCCTGCTGACTGTGACCTCTGCAGGAGGTAGTGTTGATCCATCAGCTATCGCCGAGGCGATTGATCTCAGTAGCTTAGAGGGCATTCGTAAATTTGATGAAAACTCCTTTGGCTTGGCGATGCTAGCCTTCAGAGGCGAAGAAGTCAAGTACAACTATCTCTCTAATCCTGTATACGAACCTGTGCTTGTGGATTCCTTGGCGATCACCCCACAGTTGGAAAGAGCCGATAGCTTGTCGCAGATAGCCAGTGCTCAAGCTATCTTGCTGGAGCAGCTTGTGAGTATGAACAATGCGGGAGATGCACAGCGATATTCACAGTTACTTCAAACCTTCGGCAATGAGTCTGGCCTTACAGACTATCTCACTAATTCTCTAGCAGTCAATTCTGAGAGGATTAATACACTAGAGACTGCTACCACCTACTGGAATGAAAAGGCACGCTGGGGGCTGATCTTGGGTGATAGTATTGACCTACGGCTGGATTTACAACAGCCACTAGACAGTATCACAGACAAGTACATTCCGGTGATTACTGAGGTGGACGAGGATCGCAATATTTTCACAGTTGGTCTTAGCAATGAAGCAGATAAAACGACGGGGTTCGTAGCAATGCTCAAGGATACTAGGCTAGGGGAGTGGGTGCAAGAGTTTAAGCTTCATAGCGATGCTTATACCACTGGACTATTGAACCTTTCTACTGAGTTCATTCCTTCCGCCGAGGGGCAATTCACCTTTTACATGTTTGATCCTGCTATCGATGCAAGTGATAATTTTACGATTGTCAATTTTGATCCTACCGGAAAAATCAACTGGCAGCTAAATACTCAATTGATTAATGAGCCGGTACTCACCCGGTTCAACGACATGCTCGGCGAGACGGTCTTGTTCATGGTAGAAGAAGACCAGCTAGCCACCCTAAGCAGTGATAAAGTCGGCTATATCGTCATTGACAGGAATGGTAAGGTTAGGTAGTCTTTGTGCGCTACTCTTTTTGCTCGGAGGTTGCCTTGAGCAAGACCTGGATGTACTTAACACGACTGAAGCAGAGCGACTACTCTCAGCTAGTTCAGATAAGACTTGGGTTACCCAAGATGCTGCCTACCAATTGGAAATTCAACAGTCAACTAGCAACAGTTTTCTACTCATAAATGCAGATGGAGACAGTGTGAGCTATGGCACATGGTCGGTCACCGAAGATGTTCGAGGAAATTTTACGGACTCATTATTATTTGACTTGACAGAGGTAGATGTCTCCAATCCACTGTCCGAAATTACTATCATCCCGCTCTTAACATCAGACCTGCTTGATTTGGAGTCAGACGATCAATTTCTTAAATTCTCTTGCCCAGACGAATAGTTAAGTTTTTCTAGAAGTAATTCTATTATTTATCGGTTAACGGCTCGATAAATTCGATGAACGTGTATTGATACAGTTCAGCATATTCCCATCTTCGTAGATTACTCTAGCTACGGTATAATTGACATTCTTCCGCAACAGAGATCGATAATGATTACTTCGAAGTACAGCGATCTCAGGAGGGTAGAGACTGGGAAGTGATAGGAGTGGTCACCGGGGCTGGTATCACGGTCGAAGAACAGGTTTACGACTTCAGCGATTTTAAACCCTACGTAGGCAATTCCTATTATCGTTTGCGTCAGGTGGATTATGATGGTCAGTTTGCCTTTACAGAGATCGTACTGGTCAATGTACGATTGGAGCCGATTACTTTCAATGTTTATCCTAATCCGGTAAGAGATGTATTTACATTGGATATAAAGGGTATCAGCGCCAATGAAGAGGCGAATTATTCTAGGGAGCTTATGTAGGTGAGGGTGTACTTCGAGCAGATGAAGCTGGTCGAATCAATGAACAGCTTTCATTAAGCTTTGGACAGCCTTCAGGCATCTATGTCCTTAATGTGGGTACTTCTATGAGAGAATTCAGGTTCAATTTGATCAAGAAATAGCAAGCGCTTAACTGAAGACATGATCCAATAAAGGGTAGGTCTTTTCTGCCCTCACAACGCCCTATTCACTTTTAAGGTCGTTTATAACGTGTTGATCGGGAGATTTCTTAGTCTCGTCGAATAGTTCAAAGTACTCTGTAGAATATGCTTGTTTTGTTGTTGTTTCGCTGATTAAGGGAAGCGCTAATATGTGATCCCGTGTATCATTTACGCTTAAATCAACATGAGCTTGTTTTTGAATTCTAACTACCCTCAGTACATACTTTCAGTCATTGTTCTATTGACCCTGTCGTTAGGAGTCAATGGGCAAACTGCTCCAGGTGGAGTACGCACGAGCACCGAGCTAGAGCTATGGCTGAAGGCTAATGATGGGACTCAGAACGCGGGTGCTTCTGCAGCTGAAAACGGAGATGTGGTCACGGACTGGCTGGATCAGTCTGGGAATGGAAATGATGGGGATAATTCTGCCGGTGGTGCAGATCCGGTAGAGTACCTGGAGAACGTCTACGGTTTCTATCCAGCAGTTGAATTCAACAATGATGATCAACCTATAACAGGTCAGTTGTCTAAAGCTACCGACGATTATACACTTTTCATCGTTGCATCTGATTCGAGTTCTGACGGGTCGGACAATGGGTTCTTTGAAATAGCTGGAGGTGGAGATCGTCATTGGTTAATAGAGCGTCGATATTCAGCCGGGCCAAATTATGGAGGCCTCTTTCTACCAAAAGATTCGCTGGCAATTTTCACAGTGGATCACCCGACCGGCACCACCACGGCCGATATATATGTCAATGGCCAGTCGTTTGTATCTAATATAACCACCACGAACTCAAGCTCGGGAGCAGCTGGTGGCACATATGATTTTACGATTGGTGATGACGATACCGGAGGAAATGAGTTTATAGGAACCATCGCGGAGGTAATAGTCTATGATGCCACACTTACAGCCGGAGAACGACAAAGAATTGAATCTTATCTCGCGATCAAATACGGAATCACGCTTACCCAAGACTACATTCTATCCGATGGATCTACGACCATATTTGAGATCGCTTCAAATCCGACTTTTAGTGAAGGTGTCATCGCCATAGGACAAGACGATGATTCAGGGCTAGACCAGAAGGTTGCTACCTCCAAATTCGACTCTTTGATCATTGGCACAGAAGCTGACTTCACCTCACCCAATGATGATGCCTCTCGTACGACCTCACTCTCCAATGACGCCTTCTTTGTAGTCTCGCATCATGGCGGTTCTCTTGGGCTGGACAGTGCTTCAGGAGGAATAGCCGATATAAGATTGGGAAGGGTCTGGAAAGTCAATGAGACGAATTCACCCGGAGCAGTCCATGTAGCCATTCCCGCCTCTTTGGGTGTTTTTTCAAATATGGTGGTCAACAGTGACCCGACGTTTGCAAGCGGAAATACGGAGATCACACTTTCACTGTCTGGAGGATACTATACTGCTTCCTATGATTTTGCTGATGGTGATTTCTTTTCTTTCGCCGCAGATCCGATCTACCCGGGAGCTGTGTCGGCTAATATCGAGCTTTGGCTAAAAGCTGATGGCGGTGTAACTGCCCCGGGAAACCTTGTATCCCTCTGGGAGGATCAAAGTGGCAATAGTCAGAATGCCGCTGGTGCCAGTAACGCAGAGCTGCAAGACAATCAGACTAATTTCAATCCTGCCATAGCCTTTGACGATGATCCTCAGCCCTTCTCAGGATCAGTCACCACAGCCAATGCGGAATACACGGTGTTTACAGTCTATCAGGATGATGCATCCGCTGACAGTGACCAGGTACTGTGGGATTTTGATGGTAGTCAGAATAGAGTACTGGATGACAATAATTTTTCCGGGGGGGGTGCCTTCACATCCAATATTACCAAAGGGGCTTCTTCTCTATTGACAATAGCGCATGACAATGCGACCACTGCCGACATATCCATCAATGGAGCATCATTTGAGAGTGGCTACACGACAGTTGGCCCCTCTGCTGCTGGGGCATACAATTTTTATCTGGGTGATGACAATGACGGATCAAATAGATTTTCGGGTACCATCAATGAGTTGATATTCTACGATGGAGCTTTTGTCGGAAATGAGATTCAACGAATAGAGTCGTACCTGGCCATCAGGTATGCGATTACATTGAGCACCGATTACCTCGCCAGTGATGGCACAATCATTTTTAACCGTGCTACCAGTGCGGGTTATCTTGATGATATTATCGCCCTGGGTCAGGACAATGCCACTGCGCTATCGCAAAATGTGGCGCGAGCTCAATCCGATCTTCTAACGATCGCAACCACCAGCGATTTCACTTCAGCGAATGCTGTGCGTGCCACCTCGATAGGTGACAAGGGATTTTTCTTTGTGTCCAGCAACGGAGGTGACTACAAGAGCACAATGAGATCTGGTGAGCGTCAGCTCAATAAAATATGGAGAGTCACAGAAAGCAGCGATATCGGTGCGGTGTTCCTGGCATTGGATGAGAGTGTTGGTGGTCTGGTCAATCTGGTGGTGAACACCAGCGATCCCACTTTTTCAAGTGGAAACATTGATGTAGCCCTGACCTTGGTCGACGGCCGATATACCACAAGCTACAACCTTGACGATGGCGACTATTTCACCTTCTCTACGATCCAGGTGCCCGGCAATGTAGCCAATGGACTAGGTGTATGGCTAAAGGCCAATGATGGAGCACAAGAAGCGGATGCCTCCACACCTGAGAATGGTGATGTACTCACTACCTGGCTAGATCAGTCAGGTAATGGCAATGATGGAGACGATAGTGACCCCACGGCTGACCCAGTCGAGTTTGTTGAAAATGCATACAACTTCCAGCCAGCCATTAATTTTAATGACGATGATAAAGCTATTGTAGGTACATTGACGAAGACCACTGGCGACCTCACCGCCTTTATTGTGGCGACTAACCAATCTACGGACGGTTCTGAGGAGGCTTTCTTTGAGGTGAGTATATCTCCGGTGAATACTGGTGATCGCCAGTTTTTTATTGAGAATCGCTATTCGGGAAGTGCTAACTATGGAGGTTCTTTTATACCGAAGGACTCAACGATCATAGCCAGTGTGGTACATCCATTGGGCTCCAATACGGTTGACATTTTTATTAATGGACAAAACTTCGTCACAAATGCCAGTACCTCCGC
>JAVKDO010000105.1:0-25747 GCA_040222235.1 Cyclobacteriaceae bacterium | reverse complement strand
CAGAATAAAAGCCTGTCTCATAGATAGACCTGCCCCAAAAATGAACCCATATTACCAGGCAACACCCACCGCATCTGCCACCAGCTTGAAGTAACTCAAAAAAAGCACTCATATTAGCGAGGTGAATAATGGGGGTTAAAGGATCGAAATTTAGACGACTGTTTAGTCTTAGGTTTTATCTGTGATAAATATGAGTCAACCAGCGCTAGTTCGCTCTCCGTCAATCGATCTATTTTTTTCTTTACTTGATCTTTTGTTGTCATCTCGTATTAAAGATAGGCCAACCTCGACAAGGTTTCAAACTTATTCGAGTCTGTTTAAATCAAACTGTGGGGATCTTGAAATATGGAAGAGTTCTCTAACTCACCCAAAAATCTCCGTAAATACTCCCCCCAACTTATTGGTAGCAAACACCTCAATATTGAATTTCTTGAGGTCGAGCCCTTTGACATTGTAGCCAGAGACGATGATTTTGTTGAAGCCGAGTTTCTCCGCTTCGGCGATACGATTCTCTAGGCGGTTGATCGCTCGGATCTCTCCACCGAGACCGACCTCCCCTGCAAAACAGGTTTTGTCGGGTATGGGAATTTCCTGATAAGAGGAGATGATCGCTGCACAGATGGCTAGGTCAATGGCTGGATCGTCAATGCGCAAGCCACCTGCCAGGTTGATGAAGACATCTTGCGTGTTGAGCTTCATGCCGCCGCGCTTTTCGAGTACAGCTAAGAGCATGTTGAGGCGCTTGATATCAAAGCCTGTCGAACTACGCTGTGGTGTGCCATAAGTGGCAGGGCTGACTAGTGCTTGTACTTCAATGAGCAGCGGTCGATTCCCTTCCAAAGTAGAGGAGATGGCTACACCGCTGAGGTCTTCTTCTCTTTGGCTAATCAGTATCTCACTTGGATTGGTGACCTGCCTGAGACCGGTACCTCTCATCTCGTAGATGCCCAGTTCGGAGGTGGAGCCGAAGCGGTTTTTGTGCGTTCTTAGGATACGATAGACCAGATGTCGATCTCCTTCAAATTGTAGCACGGTATCGACCATGTGCTCCAATACTTTTGGGCCAGCCAGAGAACCT
The DNA here is from genome assembly GCA_040222235.1 of Cyclobacteriaceae bacterium. GTDB lineage: Bacteria > Bacteroidota > Bacteroidia > Cytophagales > Cyclobacteriaceae > UBA6059. The sequence goes on along the minus strand of JAVKDO010000105.1, from coordinate 24,669 downwards.
TCTTTGGTAATATGGCCAATCAGGAAGACGGGTGTCCCTGACGACTTGGCAAACTGCATCAAGGCATTAGCGCACTCCCGTACTTGTGAGATACTTCCTGCGATGCTCTCAATACTCTCCGTACGGAGCGTCTGTATGGAGTCAATGACGAGTATATCGGGCTGCAGTGCTTCTATCTGATGAAAGACCGCTTCTAGTGAGATTTCTGATAAGATAAAGCAGGTCTCTGTCTTGATACCGATGCGCTCAGCGCGTAGTTTGATCTGACTTTCTGACTCTTCACCAGATACATAGAGCACCTTCAGCTGAGGCAAGTTGAGTGCTACCTGCAGCATCAATGTAGACTTACCAATACCAGGTTCTCCACCTATCAGGACTAGCGAGCCGGGTACTAAACCACCTCCCAAGACCCTATCGAGTTCGCCATCATTGAGTGATACACGCTGTTGGGACTTGATCTTTACCTCATGAACGGGTACTGGCTTGTTAGGCGTAGTGACTGGCGGAGTGCTGCCCTTCCATACTTTTTTAGTGTCAGGTGCAAGCTCTTCTGTGTAGGTATTCCATTCGCCACAGGAAGAGCATTTTCCTTGCCATTTGGGAGAGTTGGCTCCACAGCTTTGGCAGATGAATACGGTTTTGGTTTTAGCCAATTTGCTTGTTTTAATTCTAGTCGTCGGACGAGTGTTTTACGCTCGAACTGCAAATGAATAATTAGTATATAACTTTTGTGCAATACTCGTCCGACGACTACTATCCGTGTCAGCTAAATTAGATCAAATCAGCTACAATACATTCGCTCCAAGTCGGTTGGTCACGTCGCTTTTATAGTTGCGGCCAATGGGGATGTGGTGCTTGCCCATCTCGATATCCGTAGCTGTGAATGCTTCCACTTTTTCTATAGCGGCTATGAAAGAGCGATGCACCCGGATGAACTGATTTTCTGGAAGTTTGTGTTCCAGATAGCTGATCTGCTGATGGGTGATAATCTCCTTTTCTGGGGTGACTACTTTCACATAGTCTTTTAGGCTTTCGATATAGAGAATATCAGTCAGCCTGATCTTGACCATTTTCTTGTCGACCTTAAAGTAGACGAATGGATCATCATCAGAGAATTTCACAACAGACTCTGCCGGGGCATTTGTTTCGGGTACGATCTTCCCTACGGCCTTCAAAAATCGGTCAAATGCGATGGGCTTTAGGAGATAGTCTACTGCCTCCAGCTCGAAACCGTCTAAGGCATATTCCCGATAGGCAGTAGTAAAAATAATCTTGGGTGGGTGGGTCAAGGTCTTGACGAACTCGAGCCCAGTGAGTCGGGGCATCTGTATATCCAGGAAGATCAAATCGACCTGATGGTGCTGTAGATATTCGAAGGCTTTGATGGCATTGTTGAAGGTGCCACTTATGCTGAGTCTGTCAATACGACTAATGTAGGACTCCAACACTTCGATGGCCAGCGGCTCATCGTCGATCACGATGCATTTCAGTTCCATATCAATGGTTTATTGGGATGTCAAGTATTACCAGATACGTATCCTGCTCGTCAAGGATTTGCAAGTGATAGTCTTCACCGTAGAGTAGCTCGAGTCTGCGTTTCACATTTTTATGTCCTATGCCTTTATCGCCATTGGCATGAGAGGGTGTATAGTCACCTTTGCTGTTCTCCAGCTGCAGCTTCATCCGGCCTTGTCCGATACCGATGGTGGCACTTACCCAAGATGCCTCTAGCTCCTCACTTACCCCATGCTTAAAGGCATTTTCAAAGAAGGGTAAGAGCAGTAATGGCGGAATTTTTTTGTCCTTGATCTCACCGTGCAACGTCAGATTGAAATCTAACCGATCCCCAAAGCGCATCTTCTCTATCTCCACGTAGTTCTCAATGAACTTGATCTCTTTGCCTAGCCCGATGCGTTCGACATTGCATTCGTAGAGCATGTAATTGATGAGGTCTGAAATCTTGAGCACCATTGCCGGGGCATTGTCAGCCTTTTTTAGCGTTAGCGCATAGAGGTTGTTCAGTGTATTGAAGAGGAAGTGGGGATGGATCTGTGTCTTCAGTAGCTTCAGTTCTGCCTCAAGCTTCTGACTACTTAGCTCCTGCTGTGTCTGCCGACTTTTGTACCAATACTTCAGCATCTTGATCGCTACCGCAAAAAACACCACTGGATATACACCCACCAGACCCTTGATGATCTTAATAGGAATGAACAACGGATAGTCCTGTCCGCCCGGATGGAACATGGGGTATTCCAAATAATAAGTAATGAAGCGCTGAAGTACTCCGGCTACTGTCGCAGACAGCACAAACCAGATGGCAAAGGCGATATAGTGCTCCTTTAGCAAAAATCTTGGCAGGAGGAAGTAGAGCGCGAAGTAGGTGATAACGATTTTTACCGGTAGGTACATCATCTCCCTAATGAAGGCGTGCTTGAAGTTCTCATCATATGCACCATATAGGATACCGTAGAAGAGCAGATAGAGTCCCCAGAAAATGGCGTGTTGAACCCAGCGCGTTTTAGGGATTATGCTTTTGTCTAAGGTGATCACGTTACAAAGATACGCTGGGAGCGGTGGGTCGTTGAGTGGATGGGCAGTTTTACGCCGAAGGACAGCTTGATGCCTATGAGAGACAATGTGTTACAACCCAACGTCACACAACCACATCCTTGGTCAGGAGTACGACCAAAGGACTTATCAATCTCGGACTTCCAGCTCTTTTCCCCTGATCCTTGATCTTTTCAGAATCACTTGCGTTATTAACTTTTGCGCTCTTCGGGGCGCTACCCGATTCAGCAAAAAAATGGCCAAAGCAAAGTACAACACCCTGTTTTTCCTACCCGACATTAGTGGGTTTACTCAGTTTATCAATACCACTGAAGTCACGCATGCCAAGCACATCATTGGCGAGTTACTCCAACTGCTCATTGATGAAAATGAAAATGCCTTCGAATTGGCGGAGATAGAGGGGGACGCTTTGTTCTTTTATCAGCGTGGGGAGGTGTCAACACCTGCAGAGGTACTTGAGCTCTCCAAAAAGATGTTTTTACAGTTTCACCATCACCTCAAGCTATACGAACAGCGACGCATGTGCCAGTGTGGCGCGTGCTCTACGGCGAGCCAGTTGACGCTCAAGTTTGTAGTACATGGTGGTGACGCAGAGCTAATCACGCTTCAGGGTAAGTCCAAGCCATTTGGACCGGAGGTGGTGGTGGCTCATCGACTACTAAAGAATGCCATTCCCGATCACGAGTATGTGCTACTTACCGAGGGCGTGGGTGCGCATGACTTACCAGAATGGTTTGAGGAGACCGAAATGCAGGAGGTCTTCGATGACGTAGGAGTTGTCAGCTACTGCTACAGTAGCCTATCGGAAATGAAGCGCAATGTGCCCGACCTACCGGAAATACCGCCGTACCCAAAGGCCGATAAACCACTAGTAGTGGAGACAGAGTTAGAGACAGGGCTTGATGATGCCTATGAGTTAATCAGCAATCTTGATTTCAGAGATTTGTGGAACACCAAGGTGGATAGACTCGACTACCAAAAGGACAAAGTCAACCGTATCGGGGAGTCCCATATGTGTGTCATCGATGGGAACAATTTTAATTTTGAGACTGTGACTAATGATTTTGGGAAAGACTCTTTGGTCTACGGTGAGCGGACTAAGGACTTGCCGATACTCGATGTGGTCACGAACTACTTCATTCTTAAGAAGAAAGACGAGCAGACTACTAGCCTCCGCATTGAGTCGCATATGAAACCGAAAAAGTGGTTTGGTTTTTTGCTCACTCCCATTGCCCGAAGGTTGCTCAAGGGATCGCTTAATGACGTAGTGAAGATGATATCCAAGGCGATCATCAAGCGAAGGATCAGAGCAGCCAGCTGATCCTATCGGAAAAACCGCTTATAGATTGGGATGCGATAGGCAAACTGCCCGTATAACACAGGCCAAAAGAGCAGGTCTGTCAGCCAAGTGCCAGTACTAAACTCAATGGCATCTATAATCGCCGTACCATCATCGGATGCTTCTATCCTATGACGATGCACCCATCGCGCGAGAAAAAAGGGAAGCTTCACACCTTCATCCACGAATTGGAAATGCGTGCTACTCGTTTCATCCGACGTGATCAGGCTCTCCCAGGTCTGCTTGAAGAGCAGAAAATTGAGTTCCAGTGACACGATATCATCTTTGTGACACCCATCAAACTTCAACAGCTTTACTGGAGGAAAAGGTGGGTTTAGAGACATAAATAGTTTTTCGGTAAAGCCTTCAGTCACCTTTTGCCAGGGCTGATTTACGGTAGTGGAGATGGTGAGTTTCATATCTGCTCACTGAACATGGCTAATCCCTATTTGTTTTAACTGAGCGTTCTGGACTGAATGCGTTACTCCCCCTTCTTGCGGATTTCTTTGTCCAATTCTGGTAAGACATACTCCGAGAAGATATTATCCTCTGCCATCACCGCTTCGATCTCTTCTGTGGTGCGAGGAGCCTGCCAAGACAGTAGCTCATAGCCATCGTCCGTAATGAGGATGTCGTCCTCGATGCGCACACCGATACCCCACCATTTCTTATCACAATCACTACCCTCTGGGATATAGATGCCTGGCTCTACGGTCAGGATCATGTTAGGAGCAAACTCCTCGTAGTTACCAGGGTCATGTACGTCAAGGCCGATATGATGAGATACTCCATGCGGGAAGTAGTTGTGCTCTGCGTCAGGGCTATCGATGATGCCCAACTCATACAGCCCCTGATTGGCGATATCTCGACAGATTTGGGTATTCTCTCGGATCATGTTGCCAGGCTTAGAGTTTTTAAAGGCTTCCTCTTGTGCCTTGTAGACCAGGTCGTAGATTGCTTTTTGCTCTTTGGAGAATTTGCCATTGGCAGGTATGGTGCGGGTAACATCTGCCGTATAGCCGCGATACTCTGCACCGAGATCCATCAGCACCAGGTCCTTGCCAAGCTCCAGCTTATCATTTTTAATATAATGAAGCGTACAGCCATTATTCCCTGCTCCTACGATCGATGGGTAGCCTTGGTACTCGGCACCATACTTTTTGAATACAAACTCATGGATGCCTTGTATCTCTGTTTCAGACATACCAGGACGCATTGCCTTCATCACCTCTCGCTGACCAATGGATGAGATGGTCACCGCTTTACGAAGCAGGTCTACTTCCGCTTCAGTTTTAACTTCTCGAAGAGTAGCCATGTAGATCTGGAGCGTGGTGACATCAAGTCGAGGATTAGGTTGTGGTAGCTCGTCGATGAGCAACTCGCGCTCCTCTGGAGACTTGGTAAGGAGGATTGCTTTGATCTTTTCGTTGGTCTCAAACTCTGGAAAGCTATTAACGACCTGGCGAAGAATTTGATTGGCCTGTGGGTTACTCAGGAAGTCGTCCGACTTGATATAGTCGTACATCTTATATTTATCGGCATTGAAGTCGACGGGATACTCCGCCTTGTACTTAAACTGTAAGATCAAATCATACAAGTCAGCATCATTGTCAGGATTATCACGAACATCATCTTTGAAGTTATAGAAGAAGATCTTGTCATACCCCGCCATGTCGATAGAGAATTCCTTGAACTGCGTGGCATCATAGGCCATAGTAAATCCGAGAGTTTCTTTAGCTCCGGCCGGTCCAAGCCTCGGGCCATCATAGAGTTCTCTTCGGGCATTCCTTACCTGAGTGAAGATGATCTCGTTGAACTCTCCATCAGGCCCTTCCTGTGGATCACTGAATAGAAAAAATACCGAGCCGGGCTCTTTGTAACCCGTGAGGTAATAGAAGTTAGGGCTCTGGTGGTATATGAAATCCACATCATTGGCCCTGTTACGTATAGGAGCTGCAAAGAATACCGCTACCGAATTATCGGGCATCAGCTTTCGAAGCTCTTCTCTTCTATCCTTATGGAAGTCCGTGTTGAGATAGTCCGAGGGGTAGTCTTGCGCTACCGCAGTGGCTGTTGAAAGGGTCAATAGAAGTAAAAGCAGATTTTTCATGGGTCTAAAATAGTCAAGGAGACTGAAATGTAGTGATCAATTGATACTAGCGGAAAGTCGGGCACTATATGTCGAGAGAATTACCGGATTCCCGATATGTTGACCTTTATCATTTGGATGAAAGGGAAGAATTTAGTTTTTTACTCCTCCAATCAATCGTTATGACCGATCTCAAGCAGCTCATCCTTATCATTTCTTTGATGCTCTTCGGCCTCACTCCTAATTATGGCCAAAATGAACCTGTTTTCCTAGGAGATATCAATCAAGAAGAAGATGGGAGTAATCCTAGGAATTTTATTGCTACCGATGTATACGTATTTTTCATTGCTTCAAGCGGCAATGGTTATGATCTTTGGCGAACTGATGGAACGGAGGCCGGAACAACGCCGCTAACATGGTTTAATGATAGGTATGAACCTTCTGATTGGAAACATCTTATTGATTTCAAAGACTTTGAGTTCATCATTCAGACGGTTGACGGGATATATGTCACAGCAGGTAATGAATTTAGTATTGAAAAAATTTCAGAGGCCGGTATCAGTGCTAAAGTCCATGTCAACAATGATTTAATTTTTTGGAATGAACCTAGTCAAATTGAGGGCCTGGACATTATACGGACAAGTGATGGAACAGCTGAGGGTTCAAGGACGATTCTTAATGGATATTCCTTGGTTAGATACATCAACTTAGAGAGTGCTGTTTTATTGTCGGTTAGTGATGTAGATGGCAATACCAGGACTTACATTTCCGACGGAACGCTAGAAGGAACTCGTTTATTTGTTGAGGCAGAAGTACTCTCAGCTGATGAGAGCGACGGCAATTACTACTTCACCGCGATTTATCATAAGGATAGTCTTTTTGAATTGTACTCGAAGGACAAGATGACAGGAGAGATTGCGCAACTGTCCTCTTTTGATGACTCAATTGTTCCAGATTATAGTAATATCGAAACACATTTAAGCGCCTTTGGAGGGGCGGTTTTTTTTACAAAGCTTGTTGAACGAAATGGTGGGTTGGAACGATATCCTGAATTACATAGGCATGGTGAGGGCAATACCGAACTTATCGGTGAGCAAAGTGACCAGGGTTTTGAACCAGATTTTGTCATTAAAACTATTTTTGGTGTCTTAGTTCTTGACGGGAATAACCTTTACAGCATCAATGTAAATGGGAGTTATTCAGTTATACACAGTAATCTGCCTATCCTTAATTCATTTTCACCTCTAAGAGACACCTATTATCACTGGGATGGAGGCGAACTATACTATTTCGCTGGTTTTTCTGGAAGTGCAGATCTCGTTGTGACCAATGGCTTTCAAAATGACACACGTATTATTTTGGCAGATATTCCAGTGGGGCGTGTTGACTTTCAGATTGCTTTTGGAGGGCCAGAAAAACCTAGTACAGCGATCGCTTTTTTTGGTGATAAAATCATCTGCCCCGGTGTGGAAACAAGTGGGGAAAATGAACTTTGGACACTTGAAAAAACAACTGGAAAAGCGACTCTATTGAAGAATATCTCTTCTGCCACAAGAAGTTTTTCATGGAACCAGCAAGGCTTTGTCGAGTTCGATGATCATCTATTTGTTGTGCAAAATGGGGAGATCTGGCGTACTGATGGCACTCCAGAAGGCACCATTCGGATAGAAAGAACAAGTATGGAGGCATTTAAAACCAGTCCAAAATTTATTCCTGATTTTGAAGACTTGTACCTATTTGGTGTGACCAGCCAATCTGACGGGATCAATTATTATTCATTGGCTCAAGTAGATGATAATAGACTGATTAAGAAATGGGAAGGTAGCCTTGAATCCGACAGAGGGGTTAAATATCTGACACGAATAGGAAATGAAGCCGTTTTTTCAGCACCGCCGATTAACTTCTCCTTCGACCTAACCGAAGAAGCCACGCACCTGAAACAACCCTTTTCTTCGGCGTTCCCTAAAGGTTTCTCAAGTCCTAACCGAGAATTTTTATGGCCTCAACACTACACGGTTGTTGGAGATGAACTATTTATTCGTGGTGCTGATGGTAGCGGGTCTAGTAACTGGGATATAGAACCGTGGGTAGTGAATTTGTCTGATGGGTCAGCATCGCTGATTAAGAATATCAACCCTACCGATAACTCATTTCCCAGGGAGTTCGTCGAATTCAATGGACAAGTGGTATTCAATGCTCGGGAGACTTTTTTCAAGGAAAAAATATATCTCACCGATGGGACTCTAGAAGGGACAAGTGTTTTTTATGAAGACTTCTTGGAAGCTGAGGATGAAAAACTTGTTTCCTTGTCCAACTTAGTAGCAAAGAGAGATAAACTTTATTTTAATTCTTTTTATCAGGGGACACAACGTTTTAAAAGTGTAGATCGAGAAAGCAGTTTTGAGACAATTGACGATCGAATAATGGAGGGGGAGTTTTCTGATCGGGTCGAGGATATTTTTGAGTTGGGTTACTTTTTGGTTCATTACAACGGAGATGAAGCTCAGCGCGCATACGATGTTGCTTCCAACAGTTTCCGAGAAGTTGATTGGTCGATGCTTCCAACGCGGCAGATAGAAATTGGCAATTACTTTTTTGATGCCCTTAGCTATGGATCTATAAGTAGATGGAATAAACTAACCCTCGAAGAGGAGATTTACTCTGATGATCCCAATGGAGAGTTGCCTTATACGACGCTGGGTAGCAAGTTGATCATCTTAAAGTATGCAGAGGGCTTTGGTCATGAGCTATGGGCGCTGGATGTTGGGCTTCAGGATCGTCTTGCACATTTACCGGAGATGGAAGTCAAAGCTGGCGAGCCTTTTCTTCCTTATATCTCTGATATCGAGACAGCAAGTTTCACCTTCAGTATTAGCAACTCGGAAGCTATCACCTATGAGGATGGATTGTTTTCTGGCGTTATCAATGGTGTACATACACTTGATTTACAATTTGATGAAGATGAAATCTATAAAGGTGGTACAGTCGCGATCACAGTAGAAGTGACAGAAGGCGAGACAGTGACCGGGCTGAATGCTATGTCTGATTTCAAAGTCTATCCTAATCCAACATCTGGTAGGATAGCGGTGACCTCTCCCCAAAAAGGAAAGTTTCGAGTGAGTGTTGTTGACCTGTCAGGACGCCTTTGGCAGGAATCTGTCACCTTATTGGGCAACTTATCTCTAGAATTGGGTAGGCTGCCAGAAGGCTTATATTTACTGCAGGTAGAGGGCAATAACGGCATCCGAGAAGCTCGCAAAATTTTAATTCAGCGATAGCGATTTAATCAACCAATTCTTCACCAATGAGTAGAACTAGACCGATGTTAAACTTCATAAGCACTGTCGTTGCTGCTACACTAATCTTTATCTATTGTCTTTCTGCTCATGGGCAAGGTCAGCCTGTTTTTCTTGGTGATATCAATCAAGAAGAAGATGGAAGTAATCCTAGGAATTTTGTGAAAGTAGGTTCTAGCGTCTACTTCATTGCGAGCGAAACAATAGGTTTCGATGTTTGGAGGACAGATGGTACGAAAGAAGGAACCTTCGCTTTAGATTGGTTCAATGATCAATATGATAGGACTGATTGGAAATTCCTGATTCACTATGATGACAGCAAGATTCTGATCCAGACGCACGACGCACTATACCTTACGACTGGAATGGAAGGGTCACTGCAAAGGATATCTTCTCAAGCTCAAGATAAAAATACGGACGTGAATGTCAATAATGGCCGTATTTTTTGGGCTGAGCCTACCAGCAATGAGCGTAGAGACGTGATCAAGGCATCTGATCAATCAGCTTCTGTGCAGGTTTTGTTGGAGGGTTATGAGCTAGTTCGATTTGTGAAATTAGATAGTCGTACTCTGATTGTCTGCCGTGACGATACCGAGAACTACAAAACATTCATCAGTGATGGTACGGTGAATGGAACGGTGTTATTCACTGAACAGAATGTGATGGCCGCTGATGAGGACGCGGCTAAGGTTGTATTCAGTGCCATCAATTTAGAAGGCAACCTATTTCAGCTCTACGCTAAAAGCAAAGCTACATCTGATGTTGAGCAGTTGACTTTTTTCAATGAAACCGGCATTCCAAGCTACTCAAAAGTATCGCCTATCGTTGTTTTAAGAGATGACGTAATATTCTTTACCAAGCGAGTAGAACGTGATGGCAGATACTCACCTTGGCTAGAACTTCACAGATGGCGAAATGGTCAGGTGAGCCTTGTTGGAGGTGACGAAGGTATTGGCTTTGATGTTGATATCCTGATTGAAAGTGATACGGCAATGACAATACTGGGTGGGCAGAGCCTGTTTTCAGTCATGGATAACGGAGAGTATTACTTGTTAGGACATTTTGGTAACGTTCTTAATTGGAATAGACGTACGCCATTTGATTATTACCACTATGATGGCACGAGGTTTTATTATTTCACTGATTCTGAATTGATCGTTTCCGAGAGTGATCGACTCAACACGAGATCAGTAAAGTTGGACAGCAAAATCTCAGAACCCAACGTGAAGTCACCTAATCATACTTTAAGCAGGCACAGTAAAGGGATGGTCGTATTAGAGAATTTGATCATTGCAGCGGGGAACTTGTCTAATAATTCGAATGAATTATTGTCAATAGATTGGCAAACGGGAGAAGAGGCTCTCCTTAAAGATATTTCCATGGAGACTAGAGCTCTAACCGGGGCTGATTTTACCGTGTATAATGACAAATTATACATTGCGAGCGAAGGCCGTATTTGGGTTACTGATGGTACTCCTGAAGGTACTATAAACATAACTTCTTCCGACTTTTCCAAGTTCCAAGGCACACCTCGGTTTGTTACGGGTTTCGATCACCTTTATGTCTTTGGAGTTTCTGAGGATAACTCCGACTCTAATGTCTTGATTAAGATTGAAAGTGATCAACCGGTTAGAGTTTATGAGGGATATGCTTATGGAGAGGGTAATTTGTATTATCTATTTCGCGCCGGTGCGGACGCGGTATTTTTATATAGTGGTATCGAAAGCTTCGCCTTGACCATCGAGCGTGATGATATCAGGTTAAGGCTGCCATATTCAATTCAAACTCATCTTCCTGCACGAGCATCCACAACAGGGTATTTAGCAGATGAGCGTTTTCTCTCTCTCCCAGACCAAGTTTTTTTTAGAGGTTGGACGCGTGAGCACGGGTATGAACCTTGGGTAATAGACATAGAACAATTCGAAATTCGGCTTCTTGGAGACCTAGATCCTGAATCTGATTCTTATCCAATTGATTTTATTGAGTTCAATGATAAAGTAATCTTTAGATCCAGAGAAAGTGACTACAGACAAAGCCTATTCAGAAGTGATGGCACGGCCGAGGGCACGTCTATTTACTTTACTGACTTTCCAGATGCTGATGAAACTAAGGAGGCTTCTATATCAAGACCCAGACTGATAAACGGTAATCTCTATTTCACATCCTTTTATGAAGGGACTGAGCGATTGTACAGAGTTAATCATAAGGACGAGTTCCAAGTCCTCGATGAGAGAGAGCAGACTGATTGGTCAAGAGCACCACAACTAATGGAATTTGGCCATAATCTAATACTGCATGATTGGGTGAATTCACGTTTTTATAACAGGGCGACCGGTGAGGCAGGGGAGTTAGATTGGTCAATTATACCAAATCGAAATATTTCAATTGGCAACTACATTTATGATGCTCTGAGCTATGGGTCAAACTTTGGGGCATTAGCTAGGTGGAACAAACTGACCCTTGAGGAGGAAATATATTCTGATGACCCGAATAAGGAACTACCAATAACTACATTGGGAAGAAAGCTGATTACCCTCAAATACGCAGAAGGCTTTGGTCATGAACTATGGGCCTTAGATGTTGGGCTTCAGGATCGGCTGGCACAATTATCGGAGATGGAAGTAATGCCAGGCGAAGCTTTTCTTCCCTATATCTCTGATATAGAAGAAGCTAATTTTACTTTTACGATAGACGACCCATCAGCGATTACCTTTGAGAATGGTGCGTTTTACGGACAAATTAATGGAGTATATACACTTGATCTCCACTTTGAGGAAAATGAAATTTACAACGGAGGGACAGTTAGTATTTCCATCGAAGTGACGGATAGAGAAAAGGTCACTTCGATCCAAGCCCTCCCCGCCCTCAAAATCTACCCTAACCCTGCAGATCAAGAACTGAGCGTCGAGCTGCCTAATCACAGTATAAAGTCACTCAAGATGATCGACCTTTCTGGTAAGATATGGCATGAGAGCAGAGCCCAATCTTCACCAGCAACAATTGCTGTCAAGGCCCTGCCAAGAGGTATGTATATTTTGCAGCTAGAAACAGCGACTGGAGATCAAACGGCGCGGAAGGTGCTGATTCAACGGTAGGGTAAAGGTTTAAACTACCCCTTGTGCAATCGTAGCATCTGCTACCTTCACAAAACCAGCTATGTTCGCCCCTTTCACATAATCGATATAGTCCGCTGATTCCTGGCCGTAGTGTATACACTGACTATGAATCTTTTGCATAATATCCTTTAGTTTGTCTTCCACCTCCTGGGAGGTCCAGTTGAGACGCATACTGTTTTGCGTCATTTCAAGTCCGGATACAGCTACACCACCAGCATTAGCCGCCTTACTTGGCCCGTAGAGGATTTTAGACTTTAGATAAATATGGATCGCGTCAAGATCACTCGGCATATTGGCGCCTTCACCTACGGCAATGCACCCATTGTCTAGTAGAGCCTGGGCATCTTTGCCGTTAATTTCATTCTGCGTTGCAGAAGGGAAAGCTACATCACATTTGACGCTCCAAGGGCGTTGATCAGCATGATAACTGGCACTCGGATATTGCTCCACATATTCGCTGATCCTACCTCGTTTTACACCTTTGAGCTCTTTGACCCAGTCTAATTTCTCCTGATCGATACCATCAGGGTCATGGATGAACCCACCGGAATCAGAAAGTGTAACTACTTTACCACCTAGATGAAGTATTTTTTCCACTGTGTATTGAGCGACATTACCCGATCCACTCACGACGCACGTTTTGCCCTTGACCGAGTTACCCTTGTGGTTGAGCATGTTTTCTACGAAGTAGACACAGCCGTACCCTGTTGCCTCTGTTCTGATAAGGCTACCGCCAAATGGGATGGGCTTACCGGTAAGTATACCAGTGAATTCATTTTGCAATCGCTTGTACTGGCCGAAGAGATAGCCGATCTCACGCCCACCAACACCTATATCACCTGCAGGTACATCCGTATTTGGCCCGATATATTTGGATAGCTCTGTCATGAAGGCTTGACAAAATCGCATCACTTCACCATCTGACTTTCCTTTGGGGTTGAAGTTGGCTCCTCCCTTACCACCACCCATCGGTAGCGTGGTTAGGCTGTTCTTGAAGATTTGTTCGAATGCCAGAAACTTTAGCACACCCTCGTTCACTGTAGGGTGGAAACGTAGACCTCCCTTGTAAGGACCGATGGCATTGTTGAACTGGATGCGATAGCCGCGATTGACTTGGATACCTGCCTTGTCATCTTGCCAAGCTACACGAAACGACATGACACGGTCTGGCTCTGTGAGCCGTTCCATGATATTATGGTCAAGATAGTGCTGATTGTCCAGCAGAAAGGGAGCAATGGAGCCAACAAACTCCAAAACAGCTTGATGGAACTCTGGCTGGCCAGGATTGCGTCTGTGCAATCCCTCCATAAAGTTGGAGACGTAGGTTTCGGGACTCATAGGTTGGGTTTAGTTGTCTTTGATCAATTTACAAAGATTGCTCTCATAAGCAAAAGTCCTTGAATGGGATAGAGGAGGCGGAGCTACCGCAATAGCTGAACCCAGCCGTTGCAGTCACCGTCTGGCAAGGCCAGTCGATAGAAATAGGTGCCTGATGATAGATCACCGCCATTCCAGGTATTGAGGTAGCTGCTTGATTCATAAACCAACTTACCTGTTCGATCAGCCACTTGCAAAGGGTAGGATTGCTCGCTGATGATTTCAAAGAAGTCATTTTTTCCGTCTCCATTGGGAGAGAAAGCATTGGGAATAAAGAAGCTTTTGTGATCAATCTGCAAAGACACTTCAACAAAACATCGCTCTTCTGTCAATAGATTGACTGTGTAGAGGCCATTTTCATCATAGGTGTGAAAAGGGTTTGGTTCTGAGGATGTAGTACCATCTCCAAAGTCCCAGAGGAAAGGCAGCTGACCTTCAGTGTTGTTCGAAAATTGGTATTGCGTCTCGCTGGTACAGGACTCAAGTATAGTCATAGAAATGTCTTCCTGAACTATGGGAATTGCGCTGATGGTCACAGCTGTATCTACCACACAACCCTGAGCAGAGGTAATACGAACAGTAAATTCTGTAGTCTCATTCAATAGGGCGATTGGGTTGGAGATATTCGGATTATCGAGCTTTTCAACAGGGGACCATTGGTAGTTGACGCCTCCAGTCGCGAAAAGGGGGTATTGATCACCTGTACATACTGAGTCTTCAGCACTTAGTTGAATATCTATATCAAATACCTGCACGGTCTTGGTAGCCGATGAAACACCGATACAGGTGTTTTCATCTAGGATGGTCAGCGTGATCTCGTAGGTGCCCGGCGTATCATAGGCGTGGGTCAGGGTATCAATGTTAGATGCTTGTTGGTTATCACCAAACTCCCAGATGACCTGCTCACCGCCTATACTCCGGTTCACTAGGGAGACATTAAGTGGCACACAACCCACCAGCTTGTCAGCATCAAACCGAGCATCTAATGAGGCCAAGTCAAATTTGAAGGCAGCATTGTTGCAGCGATCAACATTACCTTGTGGAGAAAAAATTGTACCGGTATTCACCCTAGCATATGCCCCTGGGGTCGTTGGGAAGTCATCATCCAGACCACCACATGAGCAGACAGACTGGTACATAATACCTCGCTTGTCAAAACGACTGGTGCCTCCATCTACGTGATCCCCATTCTGGGTATCAGTCGACCCGAAATAGGTAGAGTAAAGTAATTCTGACCCATCCGCAGATAGCACCATGAGATAAAAATCGCTTCCATCAGTTTGAGAATACAGAGCATCATTGGTAATAGGCATATTAAAGGTGTTTCCACTGTTTCCACTATTCCCATTATTTACGATCCCACCCCACCCACTCAAAAAGATATTTTCGCACTCATTGGCCAGAAAGGCTGTTGGCGAGATATTGGGTTCACGGCTACCTGATCCAAAGACCAGAGAGAATATCGTGCTGTCCAAATTGGGACTGAGCTTGTGAATAAACTGGCCACTATTTGAAACACTGAAGGTGCCAGGCGTAACAGGATAAAAACCCCTTGTCTGGCCAAAAGCATAGACATTTTGATCAGCATCTATATCGATGAAATAGGCCTGGTCATAGTTTGAGGTACCCAGAAAAGTGCTCTGAAGAATGCTATCTCCAGAGGCACTGATCTTGGTAATGAATCCATCAATTGACCCTTTGTATGAAGTGTTGATTGCTCCAGAGGTAATCGGAAAGTCGCTGCTCATGGTACCACCACCAAGAAACACATTGTTTTCCTGATCAAGTTTGATAGAATAGGCCGCATCATCATTGGTACCACCGAGATAGGAGGACCAGCGCAATTCTGATAGGTCGCTATTCAAGCTGAAGACCACTGCATCATTATTCCCTCCGCCGTACTGCTTTTGAAACCCGCCATCAGTCGGGAAATCTTCACCATCGGTAAATGACGAAATGTAGACGTTATCCTCTTCGTCCATGATGATATCGCCGCGCTGATAGTCGCCATAGTTTTGAATCAGCGGGGTATTATACTCTCTGATTCTTCGCATATTCAAAAGGCCATCGTTTCCTTCACTCCCCATAAACGTAGAGGCAGTCAGACGACCATTTTCATCCAGCTTTGTGATAAAAATATCCGTTCCGAGAGTCATATCCGGACCAGAGAATGAGCCGTTGACTGCAACAGTATCTCCACCATTAAATGTGCGGTCATAAGCACTAAATGAGGTAGGGAAGTTTGGGCTACCAGTGCTTCCCATTATCAAAAGCTCATTACTGTTATCGACGACTAAGCTATGAGGTGCTTCTTCCGATAACCCTCCCAAAAACGTTGCATAGAGTAAGTTTTCTCCGAGTGAGTCGTATTTTAATATTAGATTATCAGTGTGTCCGCCAGCATAAAAAGAGCCCACAGTCGTTGGGAAATTGGATCCAAAAACGATACCTCCAGAGTAGAGATTACCACTATCATCGAAGCAGGCGGTATAGCCAAAGTTGTCTGAAATGGAGCCGGAGAAAGTGGAGAAAATCAACTCAGGATCTATGGTCAATGGTTTGGAGGGATCATAGCCTTGTGGGAACTCGAAGGACATTATGTTCTTATCAAGTCGGTAACTGGCAGCTACATCTTTATTTTGCTGGTAAGCAATGGGTCTGTTTTCTGTAATCGTACCCTGGCCAGTATTAAGGAACAAGCACTCATCCTCGATATGCATCCCAACCTGACCTGAGTAGGCAAACTTGATCTGACTGGGGTCAGCGCCTTCACTCAGGTTAAGATCATACTTCAGGCCTTTTTCGGAAGTGTAAAAATGCAGATCAATCCCTTCGTAGAGATTCTGGTAAGTTATCGTACTGTACGCACGGCATCCTTCTCCCCAGCGGTCAGGATCATTACCGATGTAATAGTTGAATTGGGTGATCGCCTCTCCGGACCTAGCCAGACTAGATAGGTTAGCATTCTCAAATTTTACTTTAATACTGGTGGCCTCAGAACCCGTCGATTTTGTTCTTAGACGAGCACTTCCTAGGTTTCCGGCATGATTGTGCGAGATGTTTTGGTCGTTGAATGCATAGGTCAGTCCGTCTTGCTCAAAGTACAGTCTACCGCCTGGAATGTCTGCCGCATAGCGTACTGAGGCAGGCCATTGGCCTTTATTCTCGATAAATACGGCATTGCTGAGCTTACTTGTTTCCGATAGGCCCACCCCAGCTACCGCAAACCCAAGAGGGGCAGCTAACATCGGTAAAATGACAAAAGTCCTAAGGATAACTAAAGCGAGTGGAAATGTCTTGGCTCGTAACATGATCAAGTATTAAATCTAAAGAAATGAAGAGAAGCCTGAACCCTTCGCGCACCTTTTTGTCGATCAATTGACAACTTTTATACACTTTGCGCATTATGTAGAGATAGGTGGCCTCTGGATTGTTAGAGGTAATAAAACTTCAAATAATGAACGTGATTAAATATTGTCTTTTCGTCTTGATCAGCTTGGCTATGCTCACTGCACATGCGAGGCAAGCGCCGCTAGATAGGGTGACAGATGCCTTCAATAAGGGTGATATGGTCACCGCACAAAAGTTGATCGGAAAAGCGGTAACCCAAAAAGCATTCATGTTCAGCACGCGCGCTTGGTTTGAGTATGGCAGGGTATACAAAGCTATCGCAACGGGTATCGGTACTGAGAAGGTCTTGATGAGTGAGGATGCAGCCATGGAAGAGGCAATCAATGGCTTCAATAAGGCCATCGAAATCGGCCCAAAAGGGGATGCCTATTATAACCTTGCTCGCCAGAGTCTGTCTGCACTATGGGGAGAGTTTGTCAACCAAGGGGCGAATGCTTTTCAGGATAAGCGCATGGAGGAGGCTATCGAGCATTTTGCACGAGCTAAGAGGATCAAACCTCAGGATACCACAGCGTATCTCTACGCTGGAATCGCCGCTCAATCTTTAGAACGATCGACCGTCGTGTTGGATAATTTTTCGAAGTTGGCAGAGATCGGAGTAAACGACAGAGAGGTCTACAAGAGCCTTATCTACTATACACAGAAGCTGGGTCAAGATACCTTAAAGGCGATCTTGCAGGCGCGTGAAAGATTTCCTTCAGATGGAGATTTCCGAAGACTTGAGATCAATCATCACGTCTATACTGGCCATGAAGACCGAGCGATCTCACTATTAGAGGGAGCTGTGGAGCAAGATCCAGCTAATGCTGAGCTCTTATTCAATTTGGGATACCTCAATGAATCTCTTGGCCGACTGCCGGAGGCTGTGGCTGGATATAAGAGAGCGATAGAGATCAATCCGAGATATTATGAGCCGAACTACAACGCTAGTGTGATCTACTATAATCAGGCCATCAGTACGCTCAATCAACTGGTAGAACTATCAGATGAGGAATACGAAAGTAAAGCCCCCACCCTAAAAGCAGAAGGAAAAGAAGGGCTTAAGTCCGCATTGCCCTTTGTTATAAAATGCACGGAACTGAGACCGACAGCTCGTAGCAACTGGGAAACTCTCATCGTGATTTACGATAGGCTGGAGATGAAAGATGAGATGATGGCTGCACAGACTAAGCTCAAGGGCTTGACCAACTGATGATCTCTTCCGTCAGGCAAAATGTAGGAGCAACAGTGCAATAATGGCCGGGACAGCCTGTACATAAAGAATACTTTTACTTGCGGTAGCTGCTCCATAGAGTCCAGCCACAAGCACACAGCCAAGAAAGAAGGTCGCAACATGCACTGACCACATAGGATCACTTATCAGAAATGACCAGATCAGCCCAGCAGACAAAAATCCATTATAAAGGCCCTGGTTAGCCGCCATGACCTTTGTCTTGGGGAACATGTCCTTCGAAAACTGTCGAAATACCTTGGGTCCGCGGCTTTCCCAAGCAAACATTTCAAACCATAGGATATAGAGGTGAAGGAAGGCTATAAAGCCAATAAAGAATTGAGCAGCGATTTTCATTGTAGGAAATTACAAATTCTTTTCTGCTTTTCTGGCATGATCGATTCTGGGAGAATACCTTAAATTGAATTTCAAACCATTTGTTATGTCAAACACAGGATTGATTATAGAGGAGAGGAGTCGAGATATTGGTGACTTTCTAGTAGGTCGGCTCATCCCCTTTCGCAAGAAGCGAATGGTGGGACCCTTCATCTTCATTGACCATATGGGCCCTTCAGAGGTTGGTCCAGGTAAATACCTCGACATTGGACAGCATCCACATATCGGCCTTTCTACGCTCACCTATCTGATGGAAGGCACGATCCTTCACAGTGATAGTGTCGGTAGTGTGCAAGAGATCAACCCTGGCTCGGTCAACTGGATGACTGCTGGCAGTGGTGTAGTGCATACTGAGCGTACACCTAAGGCGCTCCGAGACGGCTCCACTCATACATTACATGGCTATCAGATCTGGGTGGCATTACCCAAAGATCAGGAGGAGTTAACCCCATCATTTCACCATGTCGCCAAAGAAGATATTCCACACTGGCAGCAAGATGGCTTTGAAATTAAACTGATTGCAGGGGAATCTTATGGCCGACGATCTCCAGTGCCCGTCTATTCTCCGCTGTTTATGCTCGACATTCGCGCTAGCGAGTCAGGTAGATTTGACGCCAATGGAGGGTTATCAGGGGAGATTGGCATCTGTATTGTGAGCGGAGAGATCAAGGCTTGTGGAGAGCCTATTGGTGCTGGCAATATGCTCGTATCGAAAAGCAAGGACATATGCGATATTGAAGTGGCGAAGGGTTCACATCTTCTGATATTCGGAGGAGAGCCATTTACAGAAGAAAGGTATATCTACTGGAATTTTGTCTCTTCTCGGAAAGATCGGATCGAAGAAGCTAAGGCAGACTGGGCCAACAAGAAATTCAAGATGGTTTCGGGAGAATCAGGGTTTGTACCCCTACCGGGAATAAGCTAATTCAGGAATGAATTGATCGTGCTGATCAATTGAGTTTGATCAAATGGTTTGGGTATTAAAGTGCTCTTAGAGATATTTTCGATTCGTGTTTGAGTATTGTGGTCAGATAGAGCACTAATGAAAATAATAGGGACGTTGACCGTTGATTGTCTTAATAGCTCCGCGGCATCAACTCCGGTCATTTCTCCGTTGAGCATAATATCCATCAAGATAAGATCCGGCATTTGATCGTCGCAGATAAGAGCCACCTGTTCTGCAAAATCCGTTTTACTCAGTACATGGTGCCCAGCATTTGTTACCAATTTCTCTAGATGAATGGTGGTAATCAAGCTATCCTCAACGATCAATATGTTACCTTCTTTTGACAAAACGTATCTGATACTCAGTTCCTTGAGTTTGAACTAAACTTAATTTTCCCTTTAACTGTTCAACGAAAATACGAATAAGTTGAATCCCATTGGATTGTGAAGCATCATCTAGCGAATCAAAAGGTAAGCCTGAGCCTTTGTCTGCTACTGAGATGGTCACTTCATTTTCACTCGTGATCTCTAGTGCAACCCTTATTTCTCCTCCAGACTCAGGGTCGTAGGCGTATTTAATAATGTTGGAGACAGATTCATTGATAAGCAGTCCGATTAATAATACATCATCAATGTGGAATTTGGCATTTTCGATAGAAATATTCAGGGGGTACAAAGAGGGGTTTTCACAGTAGGTACGAATAATATTCTCAGTCAACTCTTCTAGGTAGTCCTTAATATTCAATTCGTACACCTCTTCTATCTTGAGTAGCTGGTCATGAATTTTTGAGATAGACAGTATGCGAGCAATCGTCTCATTGATGAAACTGGACATAGTGGGATCCGACACACCGTCTAGCTTGATGTATAAGAGGCTGGAGATGAGCTGAAGATTGTTTTTTATACGATGATGTAGCTCCTTGAACAAAGTGTCCTTCTCTTGAAGTGCTATTTCAAGATCACCTTGTTTTTGCACGAGGGAGGTTTCATAGCTCACCTTTTGGCGCAGATTGACCAATAGCTCGGCAAAGAGTTTCAGGAGGTCAGTTTCTCGAGGGGTAAATGACTTTTTATCGTGAACCGCATCAAAGCCTATAAACCCTATACACTGCTCCTGAAGCATCATAGGCACGGTAAACATACTCATGATGTTAAGCGATTTGTAGTGATCTCTGATTTTGGAGTTTTCTAGTGTATCGATATCCTCAATACCATAATGATCTCCATTAATATGAGAACCAAAGTATTCCTCTAAACCCGCCATCTCAAATGGCTGATCAATAGCTATTCCAGCTACCCCTTCCCTTACCCAGTTGTTGATACAAGTACTAGTCTTATAGTCGCTCGAATATTCGAAGATGTAGGCCCGATCTACCCCAACAAACTCCCCTAGTCGTTTTAGCGTTTCACTGACCGAGTCATGCACCTGCTGGCTTGGCATATTGATATACCGTGAAGACAAGTCCATCAAAAGCGTTTGGAGCCTTGTGAATACAAGCAGTTCTTCCTGAGCTTGTTTTTGGGCGGTAATATCCTGAGCAGTACCTCTTGATAAGTATTTCTTAGCGCCTTCTATTTCAGAGGTTTGACATATGATGCGTATCCATTTGAATTGGTTTAACCCATAATTGTATTTCAGGGTAACGTCGTAGGGTAGCCCCTCATGAATGGCCTTATGCCTAGCATCATCAAGCATTTGCATGTCTTCTGGGCGCATTCTATAGGTCTGCTTTCCGTAGGCTGGCTTGTAGTCGTTTTTTGATACCTCAAATATGCGATAAACCTGGTCAGACCAGACTTGCTCGTCTTCAACGGGATCATATGACCAATAGCCTATTTCTGCTATTTTTTCGGCTAGTTGCAAATTGATGAACGACTCATTTCGCTCTTTTTCAGCAGTGATCCGCTTTGTAATATCCACGAAGGTACAAATGACCTCTGCTACATCACCATCTTCGTTTATTTGGGGGGTTGCATCTACTTGAAGCCAGACCCTATCGCCAATTTTTGGTCGATAGACCCCCATAATAGAATCAGTGACAGGGCTTTTTTTCCTTATGGCGGTCGGAACCGGGAAATCTTCATTGTCAAAGGGGGAACCATCACTATGAGTTACATTCCAATGAGGGTCGAAAGAGGTCTTGCCCACTAGTTGGTCTTCAGTAAGGTCAAGTAGATCTAGTGCACGGCTATTACTTAGCAGAATTTTGGACTTTGCATCTTGTACTATGATGCCGACTTGTATGTCGTTGACTAGAGACCTGAACCTCTTTTCGCTTTCTATTAGTTTTAATTCTGCATTTTTCTGCTTTGTGACATCAATCATGTAACCTACGAGCGATACAGGTTTGCCCTTTTCCATGATTACACTTACTGAATCTTTGATCCAGACTATCTCACCATCAGGTTTTATGTTTCGATAGATGAGTTCATAATCCTCGCCTTTTTGAGATAGCAGATCACAGTTGGCTATTATGCTATCCCTTTCTGAAGGTGGAATCTTGGAAGCCCACTGTTCAAGGGTATTGAACTCGCTTGCAGGGTATCCTGTGAGGTCAAGGATCTTTTCATCCATGTAAGTAAACTCTTCTTTTTCAACATCAAGCTTCCAATGAACAGCATTGGCGAACTCGACCAACATCTTGTACTTTGCTTCACTGTCAATAAGCTCTTGTTCTGCTTTCTTGCGATCGGTCACCTCTAGGACTATACCTCCCACTAGTGTTGACTCGTTGGGTATGGCAATGGGAAACTTATACTCTTCATAGTATTTGTCTTGACCGAAGGGATCCTTCAGAGCATTATAAATGGTCTTTCCCTCTTTCACACAGTTGAGATCATCCTGCGATAGCTTATTAGCAAATGTCTCTTCAAACAGATCATAGTGGGTAGTCTCTCTATACTCGTCAAGATTGAGGCCGAAAAATTCCAATGTGCTTGTATTACCATAAAGGTGCTTTCCGTCAGGTTCTTTTATATGTACCAACCCAGGCATTTTATCAGCGAGGGCATACATCAGCGCACGACTTTTCTTCAGCTCATTTTCAGTTTGATTTTTTTGTTCTACAAAGAGTGCTGTTCTTATGATTTCAGCAATCGAACTCAAATCTTTTTTATCTGTACTATTCCAATCCCTTTCTTTTGAGATCGTTTCAGCACAGAGCACACCTATCAGACCTTCATCCCCGATTATTGAAGCATCCATCGTGGATTTGATTTCATGAGGGTCAAAATAGTCTTTAGTCAACTCTTCAAACCTTGCGTCGGTTCTTGGATAGGTACTGCTTGTAATTCTTTGGCTCCCCACGGCCTTAAAGTAATTGGGGTATCTCGCGATGGGTATGTCAGCCAAATCCAAGAAATCTCTTTGGATCGCATCATAACAAGCAATGCACTCTAGAGCTGCCCCGTTATCACAGGCCCAATAGGTGAAACGATCGAAATCGAGAAGATTACAAGCCTCAACGGCCACAGTCTTGAGAAATTCCTTGAGTGAATCACCATGCAGCAGACTTTTCTTGACGAGGTTGAACAGCCCGTCTGAGACTCTTTCTGCTTTGGCTTGGTCTTCCTTACTCTCGGAGATATCTCTAGTTACAGAGTAAACTTTTTCATTGCTATAGTCTAAAGTCGACACCCATTCAGTCCAGACAAAAGACCCGTTTTTTGTCTTTACACGGCAGTCAAATTTGACCAGTGGGGGTCTATCGGTTTTTATGCGGTTAAGCTCGTAATAGGCATGATCCTTATCATCAGGGTGGACAAAAAATAGGAACCCTTTCTGATTGATATAATCTAGAGTGTAGCCAAACTTATTCTCCCATAAGGGATTAACAGCATCCACTTTCCCATCAAAAGTAGAGATGGAAAGCAGATCATTTGACTTACTGAAAAGCTCATAGTACTCTCTAATTTTGATCTCAGACAGCATTCTCTCTGTATTATCACTTATGACAATGGTGTAGTTTGGCTTCTCATTGTGCTCATCGACGTTGGGTGTAATCTTGGCAGAGAAGTATTTTGATTTGCCCTCTACTTCCTTGGTATAGTCAAAAACAGCTGGGTGTTTAGTCTCTACTACTTTTTGAAGACTTTCCTCTATTAGCTTGGAGTTCTCAGGTTCGATGACTTCTGAGTAATGCTTATCAAGAAAGACCTCTGGTGGTGTGACGAGGTTTTCATCTTCCTTATTGGAGTAAAACTCCCTAAAGTATCCCTTTTCGTCAAGGACGAATATGAGCTCATCAATAGAAGTGAGGGTAGACTTGAGCTTGCGCTGAGCGACCTCTTTTTGGTTTTCAGAAGCGACTTGATCTGTGATATCATAGATGTAACCTACATAATGGGTGATTTCACCGCGCTCATTTCTTATGATATGAGTATGATCCTTGACCCAAATGATATCACCGTACTTCGTGATAAGGCGATAGGGTTGGTGAGTGAAGTTGACCAGTTCTTGTTCATTGAACTGCTCAACTTCTTGAGCAACCGTTTCAGAATCTTCAGGATGGACTACCGTAATATATTTGAAGTGCTCATCTTTTAACTCTTCACCGCTGTAGCCCAGAAGCCCAATCACATTGTCACTGACCGTTTCTACAGGCCATCCTTCTGCATTTCTCCACTTGAAGAGGACTACAGGCCCTTTATTAAACAGATCACTTATTTCTTCCATAGCCTGTTCAATCCACATAAAGTTGGATTGAAGTTATAGGTCAAATTACATCATTTGGCTTAAAATCGAAAGCTGGACACAACCAGCAAAAAAGGGATTGTATAAATTCCTAAAATCCGCAGAACAATTATTTTCAATGTTTTGAGGGGTTGCTATCTGGTGGCTTGATTGGTTCTTTACTCTTTTGGGTCATTTCTGTCTGTACTCAGCCCTGACAGAGTCGGTTTTGGACGATACATTTGACCCT
>JAVKDO010000104.1:0-7951 GCA_040222235.1 Cyclobacteriaceae bacterium | reverse complement strand
CAGAATAAAAGCCTGTCTCATAGATAGACCTGCCCCAAAAATGAACCCATATTACCAGGCAACACCCACCGCATCTGCCACCAGCTTGAAGTAACTCAAAAAAAGCACTCATATTAGCGAGGTGAATAATGGGGGTTAAAGTCATTTCACCCCACCATCTTCCTC
Organism: Cyclobacteriaceae bacterium; assembly: GCA_040222235.1. Lineage (GTDB taxonomy): Bacteria > Bacteroidota > Bacteroidia > Cytophagales > Cyclobacteriaceae > UBA6059. The sequence goes on along the minus strand of JAVKDO010000104.1, from coordinate 7,786 downwards.
AACCACTTCTTAAACCCACTGACTTCCATCGAAGGGATCAGATAGTCTACATAGGGGAGTGCGGTTTTCATACCTAAGACTTCTGGGCTGTAGTTGGTGGACTGAGCGACGGGATTGATCCAGATGAGTTTGTTGACACGCGACTTGAGTTTGCGAAGGGATTTATCAAGCTGACCAATATCACCACCGTCCCAGCCATCGCTTACTACAAATACGAAAGTCTTTCCATGCAGATAGCGATTACCTTTTCCCGATAGGAGCTGGCCAATACTCGCGCCCATATTGGTGCCTCCGGACCAGCCTTCCACTTTGGTGGTTAAGGCTTTGAGGGCACCTTGTAAGTCTCGCGACTGAAGCGGCTTGCTCACGTCGTAGAGCGAAGTGCTAAAGGCATAGCACTGAAGGTTGAAAAGGCCGTTTTGCAGCATGTACATCATGTGCAGGACGAATTTGCTGTACAGCTCCATCGACTTGCTCACATCACAGAAGAGTACGATCTGGGTCTTATGGAGCTTCTTCTCTTTGAAGCGGAGTTCGACGATCTCACCACCGTAGCGCATATTCCGGTTGAGGGTAGCTCTGAAATGCAGCTGTTTGGGTGATTTGCTCGAAACGTACCTACGAGAAGGTAGTTTTTGCACCAAGCGTTCGATTAAGAGGATGATCTCCCGCCAGTCTTGTAGCTGTGTGGGATTGATCATCTTGATGTCGGCAGCATTCTTTGCTTCATGATTACTGGCTTGTGCCATTTGAACTTCTTCCTCTGGCGCTTGATTACCATGAAGCCAGCTCTTGATTTCCTGAAAACTCGGTGGCTTTGGTTTGGGTTGTTGCTCTGCCGTGGCTACCTCTTTGACTTTACTATCTACGGACTTGCTCAGTGACTTCCAGTAGTGGAAGTAGAGCTCATCAAACTTTGCAAACTGCTCATAGCTTTTGCAGAGCGTACATTGTAAGACTAGCTTGAATTGGGTGCTGTTCTTCCAGTCGATAGCTACCAGCGCTTGCAAAGCTTCCTGTTGCTCTTGTGGGCCTATCGGAAATGACTTCTGACGCAAAAAGGCGCAGAACTGAATGACATGATGGGAAAGGGCAGTCCGCCGCTTCACGTTACTCGAGTTTTGATTTGACTTTGACCTTCTCCAGCAATTCTGATAAGGAAGTCTGAGTCTCGCGCATATCGTCCCAGTCCTTAAGTACTACACCCAGTGTCTGCTCTACGAGTGATTTATCCAAATGGTCGAGATGCATTTCTGCTAAGGCGGTAGCCCAATCCAAAGTCTCAGAGACACCAGGGGCTTTCTCAAGCTCCATGGCACGCAGCTCATGCATAAAGGCCGATATCTCTCTGGCCAACTGCTTATCAATGCCCGGTACCTTACGCTCTATGATCTGAACTTCCTTTTCGAAGGTCGGGTAGTCAATATAGAGGTAGAGACATCTACGACGTAGCGCCTCTGACAATTCTCGGGTGCGGTTACCAGTAAGGATCACCTGAGGGATGGACGTTGCTTTGATTGTACCAATCTCAGGGATGGTGATTTGCCATTCCGATAGGAGCTCTAGTAGGAAACTTTCAAATTCTTCATCGGCTCGATCCACTTCATCGATCAGTAGCACACTTTGTTTGGGTGATTGGATAGCCTTGAGCAATGGCCGCTCCATCAGGAACTTGTTGGAAAACAGCTCCGCTTCCTTTTGCTCTACACTATATCCCTGCGACTCTAGCATCTTGATATGCAATAGCTGGTGAGGATAGTTCCATTCATAGATCGCCTGATATGCATCGAGCCCCTCATAACATTGCAGTCTGATGAGCTCCGTATCTAACATGTCCGCCATGACTTTAGCGATAGCTGTTTTTCCCACACCTGCAGGCCCTTCGATCAGCAGCGGCTTTTGCAGCTGTTGTGATAGCTTGATGGACATGATGATGGAAGGGTCGGGGATGTAGCCTTGGTTTTCTAATCCCTCACGGATCTCGTTTAATTGGTTTTGCATTGATTAGATTATGGATATAACTACTTTATATGAGTACTCACAACACCCCTGTAGTCCCCTCAAGGGGACACACCGCTCGATTGAAGTTTCAGCATAATGATCCTTATTGCCTAAAAAATAAAGTCAAATTTGAATTCGCTATCAATAGTTGATGTCCTCCCTTGAGGTGATCCGACACTTCGGAGGTGCAGGAGGGTGTTTTAATTATTAGGGAAATAAACTTGAAAAACTGATAGAAAAGATGACAAGGTTTATGAGTCCTGGTCATTCTGAATTCATTTCAGAATCCCAGCGGTCACTGCTGAGGGATGCTGAAACTAGTTCAGCATGACTGTAAATCCTTGTCATCTTTCCATTTTCAATTATCCATTCTCAATTAAGCAAGCGCCTTAAGCGCGCGCTTGGTATACACCTTGGCCATCTGTTTGCGGTAGCCCTCAGAGGCGAAGTGATCACTCATCACTGAGACACCCTCCGCCGCAGCGGCACCAGCAGCTTCGATCGTCGCTGCATCCAGCGACTTACCTTCCAGTGCTGCCTCTACTGCACCATCTCGAAATGGCTTTGCTGAGACACCAGCGTAAGCCACTCGGGCCTTGCTGATCGTGCTTCCCGACATCTCCAAGCAAACCGCACATCCGACTATCGCAAAGCGAGAGGCAGGCTGCATGAACTTGATATACTTGGTCTTAGCATTTGAAGGAGCAGGCACGCTAATGCTCGTGATCATCTCACCTTCTTCAACAGCCGTATGAAACAGGCCATGGAAGAAATCTCCAGCGGCTACAGCTCTTGAGGACGAACCATTGTGGATGTGGATGGTAGCATCTGCGGCCAACAACAATGCCGGCCAGTCCGCAGCAGGATCCGCATGAGCGATGCTACCGCCAATGGTACCCATATTCCGCACTTGTACGTCCCCAATCAGGTCAGCTGCTTCGGAGAAGAAGGGAACCTTGGATTGAAGAAGCTCAGACTGTACGATCTCGTCATGGGTTACCCCGGCACCTATCTCTATGTGGTCGCCTTTGTCTTCAATCGACTTTAGCTCTTTCACCTTAGAAATGTCAATCAAATAACCGTACTCATTGAGACGCAATTTAAGCGCCGGAATGAGACTATGGCCGCCAGCCAATAATGTGGCCTCATCGCCGTGCTCCTTGAGCATGGCCAGCGCATCACTGACCGAACTTGCTTTTTTATATGTAAAACTTGATGGTATCATTTTTCTGAAATTCTAGTTTGAGGATCCATTTTGCATTGCGTTCCATACACGCTCACTGATCAAAGGCATCTCTATGTCCTTAACCTTATGACCACCTTTCCAAAGTGCGTCGATTACGGCGTTGACCACCGCAGGTGTAGAGCCGATACATCCGGCCTCTCCGGCACCTTTCACACCCAGCGGATTGTGAGGGCAGGGGGTCACCGTACGATCCACTTCGAAGCTTGGGAAGTCGTCCGCTCTAGGCATGGCATAGTCCATGTAGGACGCGTTCATCAGCGTACCCGAATCACTATAGACCGTACCCTCAAAGAGCGCCTGACCAATACCTTGTGCGAGTCCACCATGAATTTGGCCATCGACAATCATCGGGTTGATGATATTTCCTACATCATCTACCGCAATGAACCTTTTCAACTTCACCTGACCGGTCTCCTTGTCCACTTCTACGATGGCTACATGGCATCCGAAGGGATAGGTGAAGTTCGCAGGGTCATAGAAACTGGAGAAGTCCAGTCCTGGCTCCAAGTCAGCAGGATAATCGTGAGGTACATAGGCCGTCAACGACACATCACCGAATGAGATTGACTTATCCGTGCCTTTCACAGTCCACTTGCCTTCTGCGTACTCCAGGTCTTCAACTCTAGATTCCAGCTTGTGCGCAGCGATCTTGGCACCTTTCTCTATCACCTTATCAATACTCTTCACGATGGCTGATCCTCCTACCGCCAATGACCGGGAACCATAAGTACCCATACCAAAAGCTACAGCTTCAGAGTCACCGTGTACGATCTCAACGTCTTCTAGCGGAATACCTAATCGATCGGCGACCACTTGAGCGAAGGTAGTCTCGTGACCTTGTCCGTGGCTATGCGAGCCTGAGTACACGCTCACTTTTCCGGTAGGTTGTACACGTACCTGCGCTGACTCAAATAGTCCTGCACGGGCTCCTAATGCTCCAACCACGGCAGAGGGCGCAATACCACAAGCTTCAATATAGGTGGAAAATCCAATACCTAGCAGCTTGCCATTGTCCAGTGCGGCTTGTTCCTTTCTGAATTCTTCATAGCCCACCATCTTGAGTGCTTTATCAACCACACCATGATAGTCACCACTGTCGTATTGCAGTGCTACCCTAGTCTGATATCCAGGCTCTGTTGTTCCGTTGAACTTAGGTATAAAGTTGAGCCTGCGGAGCTCGATAGGATCCATATCCATCTCTAGTGCTGCCAAGTCAAGCAATCTCTCTAGTTGATAGGTCGCTTCAGGGCGTCCTGCACCACGGTAGGCATCCACAGCATTTGTGTGGGTAAACACACCTGTGACATCTACATTGACCAATGGTGTGGTGTAGAGGCCCTGCATCAATGTACCATGCAGATAAGTGGGAACGGCGGGAGCAAAGGTGCTTAAGTAAGCGCCAAGGTTGGCAAAAGTTGTTGACTGAAGTGCAGTGATCTTGCCGTCTTTATCAAAGCCCATCTGAACAGATGTCCTGTGATCACGACCGTGTGCATCAGTAAGGAAGCTTTCAGAACGCTCGGCAGTCCATTTGATTGGCCTGTTGATTTCTCTGGACGCCCAGATAACCATCGCTTCTTCTGCATAATGGAAGATCTTGCTACCAAACCCACCTCCGACATCAGGAGCTACTACCCGCACTTTGTGTTCTGGTAAGCCCAGTACAAATGCGCACATCAGTAGGCGTGTTAGGTGAGGATTCTGTGAAGTAGTATATAAGGTGAACTTGTCATGCGACTCTTCATAGTGACCAACGGCCGAACGTGGCTCGATGGCGTTCGGCACCATCCGCTGATTGATCATGTCCAGGGTGGTAATGTGGTGAGACGACTTTAATGCTGCCGCTACATCGTCTTTTGGATCGCCGAGTTCCCAGTCAAAACAAATGTTATTGGGAGCATCATCATGTACAAGGGGAGCACCATCCTTTACAGCTTCTTGGGGATCTGTCACCGCGCCTAAGTTTTCATAATCCACGATTACTTTCTCTACCGCATCTTTGGCAGATGCATAATCCTCAGCGATAATGAATGCCACGCCATCACCCATGTGCAGTACTTTATCCTTAACCAGAATAGGGTGAGGGGGTTCTTTCATGGTATCCCCGTTTTTGAAGTTAACCTGCCATCCGCAGGGCACTCCGTTGATACCAGAAGCAGCGATATCCTCGCCAGTGAAGACTTTCACCACACCTGGTGATGCTTCCGCCGCACTGATGTCGATCGACTTGATTCGCGCATGCGCATAGGGACTTCTTACGAAGATGCCTTGGGTCATGCCAGGTATTTTGATATCGTCGGTATAATTTCCTTTGCCAGTGATGAATCGTTTATCCTCGACTCTCTTGACTGATTTTCCTATATAGCTCATATCTCAATTGTCTTGGTTAACTATTCATTTTTTTGGCTGCATGCTGTACGGCCTTCACGATATTGTGGTAACCGGTGCATCGGCAGAAATTACCTTCCAGTGCCTCCCGTATTTCCTGCTCCGATGGATTGCTGTTTCGTGATAGCAAGTCAGCAGAGGTCATGATCATACCAGGAGTACAGAAGCCACACTGTAGGCCGTGCTCTTCTTTGAAACCCTCTTGCAGGGGATGCAAGCTGCCATTGCTCATGCCTTCGATGGTGGTCACTTCTTCACCGTCTACTTGTGCGGCGAGTACGGTGCATGATTTCACTGCTTTGCCATTGAGCAGTACTGTGCATGCGCCACAGCCGCTGGTATCACAACCGACGTGTGTACCGGTAAGGCTCAAGTCCTCCCTCAGAAAAGAGGAAAGCATGGTTCGGTCATCAATCTCCCGAGCCACTTCTTTTCCATTTATTCTAGTTGTTATGTTCATTTATTATAATTTTAAATTACGCCAGATTAAGATATGAAAATTCTATTTTCTGATCGATTGAAGCTTCTTTTTTATGATTATTTAAACTGAATCCAAATAGTATTTGTCAATTGACCGATATTCCCATATGAAAAAGGTATATGTTTTTGATGCTTATGGCACATTATTTAAAGTGAGTACGGAGATCCCTGGATTAAAGAAGAGGTCTGTAGCGGCTGTGAATAGGATACAAGAATTGTGGCGCGTGCGTCAGCTCGAGTACAGTTGGCTCATGACCTGCATGGGTAAATGGAATAACTTCAATGACGTGACGGAGCGAGCTCTCGATTATGCGATGGCTTATTATAAAGTCGATGACCCTTGGCTTAAAGAGCAGCTACTCAGTATTTATGCCTCACCATCCACTTTCGATGATGTATTACCTTTCCTTAAGAAGCTAGCCAAGGAGGACAGGCAAACGGCAATTCTTTCTAATGGTGTGGAGGAGACCCTTATAGAGGGAACTAAAGTGGCTAAAGTAAATAAACTGATCGGTCAAATAATCTCTGCTGATAAGGTGAGGGTCTATAAGCCTGCCCGGTCAATGTACAACCTGGTCAACCAGACTTACCAATGCAACAGCGAAAATGTGGTTTTCTTCTCCGGTAATGCCTGGGATGTATGTGGTGCAGCTAGCTTCGGCTTCAATACCGTTTGGGTTAATCGTACAGGTGTTCCTTTTGAGGAGTTAGATTGTGAGCCCGGGCAGGTGGTGAGTGACCTATCGGAATATCGCGAATAGTAGTTGGTCGTTGGTACTTAGTCGTTAGTCGATAGTCCTTGGTCTTTAGTAAGTCAACGTAAATCATCTGGCATATATAATGTTAGTATCTTACAAATGATGAAGGTGAAGATCGTTTTTAATATGCTGCTGATATTACAATATTCGGCTAATGCACAATTAAAAGGAGTTACTTTACCTGACGGGGCTGAGGACATACTACAGGTATTATCATCTGAGCGAATACTTGACAAGGCAATATCTCGCTTTGCTGGAAAAATCACTTCATGTCAATTTGATGGTGATTATTCGTTCGATAGAGTTCATCCAGATAGACCACCGAATACAATTAGCCTCATTTGTACCTCACCAATTACCTTTCAAACATCTATTCACACTGTTTTAAAGGATCTTGACGATGACTATGATTCATTATTCTTCCAAAATCAACTGAAAGAGGCACAGTTTACTGACTGGACAGATCAAAGCTTCAATCTTCCTGAAGGACATAAATTCATCCAATCAAGATGGTCTAAGTATCTTCATTCTGAAACTGGAAGACTTTCTATACCAATATTTAATGAAACGCGTGATCTGGCAGCAATCATCTATTCTACAACAAAGAGAAACGGTACAATTAAAAAGAGAGAAGCCGTTTACATATTGGCAAGTATGACGAAAGCTGGAAACTTGCTAGGACAATCCCATCAGCTAGCTATTCCGCTAAACTTAATACTACCTAAAATCCGCAGAACAATTATTTTCAATGTTTTGAGGGGTTGCTATCTGTTGGCTTGATTGGTTCTTTACTCTTTTGGGTCATTTCTGTCTGTACTCAGCCCTGACAGAGTCGGTTTTGGACGATACATTTGACCCTCCAGATGGGTTTTTGACAGGTTTGGATGCACTTTTCCTGCTATTGATACTGAAT
>JAVKDO010000103.1:0-4315 GCA_040222235.1 Cyclobacteriaceae bacterium | reverse complement strand
CCCTCAGCGATGGCTTTCATGCTAAGGCTACCGATGTAGATAGTGTATTTAGTATCTCACCTGGCAATGTAGACATAGTCATTCCTACACAGAACCTCACCGCTTACGAGGCATTCCAGCATCTCTATCTCTTTGACTATGACGAGCGCAGGCGGCTTATCAGAAAAAAGGTGCCTGGTGCCGACTGGGAGTTCTATGCTTATGATCAATGGGATCGACTCGTGCTCAGCCAGGGTGCACACATGAGAGAAAATGGCCTGACGCAATACAACTTCATCAAATATGACCAATGGAACCGACCAGTCATGAGCGGGGTAGTGTCGATTGCAGGTAGCATCGAGACCATCAGAGCAGACCTGATGTCACCTACCGGAATAAGGTACGAGTCGACTACACCTACCGGTGAAATAGGCTACACCGTCAACGCCACTTATCCCACTACAGTAGTAGCTGGAGATGTGCACAATGTGGCCTACTTTGATGATTATAATTTTCCTGATCAGGCCACCTATGATTTTGTGCCAGGCGCAGGATATACCGCTTCTGCCTATCAGGATACAGCGATCACCAGCCTGATGACGGGTGCCCGTATCCGAATACTGGATGGCAGTGGGGGATGGCTCAGGGCCGCTTACTACTATGACTATAAGTACCGACCGATCCACAGCGTGTCCGACAATGCCACTGGCGGCATAGACCATGCTTATCAATTCTATGCCTTCAGGGGAGTCGTGGAGAAGTCAGTGCTGATCCACAACGCCACGGCTGCCACTCCACTCAAAGTCACACGCGAGTACAGCTACGACCATATGGACAGGCTGCTATCTGTCACCCATCAGATGGGTGACAATGCCACCGACAAGGTGACCCTTGCGAGCTATGACTACAACGAGCTTGGTCAGGTGATTACGCAAAACCTGCACCAGGCCAATGGAGAAACTGATTACTTACAGCAGATGGACTTGCGCTACCATATCCATGGTCAGCTCACCTCAATTAACGACCCGGACAACCCTTCCGCCAACAATGGCCGACTTAATGATGTATTTGCATTGAAGCTGGACTATGACCAGGGTTTTGAGCAACCCCAATACTCAGGACAGGTCGCGGGTGCTACATGGTACAACCGCTCCCACATGGAGGAGTCACCGGCTACAGCGACATTCGGGTACGTTTACGATACGCGCCAGCAGGTACGCATGGCGGACTACTCTGGCGCTGACGACTATACCACACGGGTGACGGAGTACGATCAGAACGGTAACATCAAAGCCCTGGAGCGGCAGGGAAAGACAGAAGTCGCCACTGGCATGATCGACCAACTGCAGTACGACTACCTGGCTAATCAGCTGCAAAGTGTGGATGACCAGTCAACGCTCGATGGAGGCTATACAGATGGAGCGAGCAACACCCTGGAGCTAGAGTATGACAACAGTGGCAACCTAACGCGGGAGCGCAACAAAGGCGTCAATGCTGTGACCTATAATCATATGAACCTGCCGACCAGGATAGAGCTCGCAGATTCCCGGGCGATCGAGTATATTTACAATGGTAGTGGCGCACGCCTGCGGGCGGAGTACTACGAGGGAACAGAGATGGTCAGGAAGATTACATACGCCGGGCAGTTTTACTATGAAGACGATGCGCTGAGCCAGGTCTTTACCGAGACTGGGCGTATTGTCAATGATGACAATGGACGTGCCAGTGGTAGCCCTGATGGCTGGGATGGTGTGGACTACCAGTACATGCTGGCTGACCACCTGGGCAATGCACGTGTAGTGCTGAGCAGTATCGCTGAGCGACACGTCACTGTGGTCGCTACGCATGAAGGTGAAAGGCTAACTGAAGAGGCCATGGTCTTTGATAACCTGGAGCTGCGGGATAATAGCCAGCAACAGTATGATCATACTCAGTTTAACACAAATGTATCTACCAGCAGCCCGGATTATAGCTATGTAAAGCTCGATGGACAGTTTGATCAGGGTGATGAAAGATATAACAACATCGGTACCATGGCCATGCTCCAGGTACAAGGAGGGGATGCGATAGACGTTAAGGCATATGCTAAGTACAATAGTGGAGGTGCTAAGAACAATGTTGGCGTAGATGGCATAGTGTCGGGTTTGGTGAATGCCTTTGGTTTTAATCCTAACTCCTCAGAGAGTGGTGTTGTACTTGATCTATTTGAGCAAGCCAATGGTGCCTTGGGTGCGTTGGTAGCAGGTACAGGAAATAGTGATGAACCAGAAGCCTATCTACAGTATTTGTTTTTTGATAAGGACTTCAACTTTGTCAATACCGTCGATGTGGGTTATGCCTATGTTAAAGTAGGTAGTGCAGCAGCCGTAGATCCAAATTCTCCGGTCGGAGATCATGAGGAGTTACATTTAACCCGTACATTTACCGAAGATGGATATATCTTCATTTTTGTATCTAATAGCTCTACGGGTATAGATGTGTTTTTCGATGACCTGACGATCGACTACACGATGAACCCTATCGATCAGGCCAATGATTACTATCCCTTTGGCGGGCTGATGGGTAGTGGTTTTGAGCGGATCATCAGCAAGACCAATGACTTTAGGTACCAGGGAAAGGAGTATGACAAAGACCTGCAGTGGTACGACTTCCATGCAAGGCAGTATGATCCTTACTTGGGCAGGTTCTTAGCCGCTGACCCACTCATGCAGTTCTCCTCACCATATAATGGTATGGGAAATAATCCAATGAACCTGATCGATCCGACAGGGATGGGTGCTTATGGGCCAGCGCATGATGATAACATTGCAGAGCCTGTAGATCCTCAGGATGACCCGAAGAATGAGGATAAGCAAGAGCGCATGGTATCGGCTGCCGATGCGCTTAACAATTTTGCCCAGTTTGATAGTTGGTTAGCTGGGATGAATAGCAGTGGGCCCTCATTCCATAGTGGATTATACGGTGTAGGAAACGGTAGTTATGGATCTGGTAGTCATCAAGGTTATGTCAGTTCCAGAGGACAAGTAGCTCAAGCTAAGAAAGCCGCCCAATTACTTGGAGGAACATATAGTAATGGAGCCGTAAACTGGTATTCCACTTCAGGAAATGCCTACTATTCCAATAATGGAAGTATGGCCGGGGGGATTATGGTTTCTGAACATCAGATAAATGTGCAGCAAGCTGGTTTTCTTGGAGATGATGTTTTCAGTACAACCGGAACCTTACTAGGTTTAAAAGGTCTGGTGATAGATGACTTATCCGGTACTTGGGGTGAGATTGGCAACAAACAGCAATGGAAGAAATCTTACGATGCTCATAAAGCGCTCAAGTCCCGTGGAATCAACGTTAAGACTAGCACGATTAAGGCGGCTGTTCCTGGAGTCTTAAAAAATGTTGGACGAGGTATCGGCGTTGCTAGCGGTTTAGTTACAGTCGGTGATATTATTTATAATTCTGAGTTAAAGCCTTCACATATACTGGACGCCACGGTTACAGGATTATCCTTTATTCCAGGAGCTGGATGGGCAATAGGAGGTGGTTATTTAATTTTGGATGTTGGCTCTAGAACTTTCACAGATAAGGGTATAGGTGATCACCTCGATACATACTATGGAGGAGCTATCTATGATTGGGGGAACTAGAATAATGAGTATCCAAGATTACGTTTACTTCAGAATTTATAAGTATTACGAGAAGAAGAAGGATATTCCAGTTATGACTGGAATTTACTTTGTTTTCGTAGTTCAGTATTGCGTGATTTTCTTTTTTGCGTCGGTTTTTAATTTACTTACTGGCGGATGGTTTTCAAGTGAAAATATGAGTAAGGAGTTGTTTTGGGTTCTTTTTTTGGGACTAGCAATATTTCTTTTCGCTATCAACTTAATCAGATATTTAAATCCTAGGATCAGAAGCGAAATTGAGAGAAAGTATAAAGCGACTAGACTTAATAAGACAATCAAATTATGGCAAATATTTACGATTCCAATCTGGATAATTGCCATAACTTTTGTGATGATACTTCTACTTGGAAATCCACCCTTATAGGACAAGTCTTTTGCTCCCTCTGCTAGTAGCAGGGTTCAAGAGTTGGAGAAGCAGTTGGAGATGGCTCGTTTGGAAGCTACAGCATATCGGAAAATGATCGAGATAGCCCCCCAGGATAGAGCTCGCAGATTCCCGGGCGATCGAGTATATTTAGGGCTTGCTGAGAAATCAAATTTCTTTGATTCGGTGACGTGAGGGGTTATTTTTAGGAATACTTCGACGAGTTGATGCAAAAAAAACGAAAGAACCCCTCAAAAAAGAGTGCATCGCTACGCAGATACACTGCTCAAAA
>JAVKDO010000102.1:0-34665 GCA_040222235.1 Cyclobacteriaceae bacterium | reverse complement strand
ACTTCACTCGATCTCCAATTATGGCAGTCTCCCCGATCACTACGCCAGTACCGTGATCAATACAGAAATGTCTGCCTATCGCTGCTCCAGGATGTATGTCTATGCCGGTTTTGCTATGGGCATGTTCGGTGATCATTCTCGGAATCACCTTCACTCCTAGCAGGTGCAGTACATGAGCTATCCGGTACGAGGATATGGCATAGAAACCAGGGTAAGTTCTTACAATTTCACTAATACTCTTAGCGGCTGGATCTCCCTCGTAGGTTGCTTTGACATCTTGCCAGATGGATTCATGAATTTGCGGTAGCTGATCAAAGAAAAGTCTCGAGGTATCCACCAAGTCAGGTGTGGGCTTCATAGGATTTCTGGTAAGAAGCTCATCCAAGGTCAATTCAAGTTTCTGAAGATGAATGGAAAGCTCTTTCTTCGAACTGAAGGCGCGCATGCCCACCTCTGGAAACAATGTCTCAATGAGGTCATCGAAGAATTGTGCAATCACCTTAGGTGGTGGGCACGTAGGGCAATCTTGATGCTGTTGATATAGCCGATCTAAAAAAGTCTGATCCATAGGTCGTTAAACTTGATAAAAAACCAAAAGTTCCGATATTGTAAGGAATAGTCATATACGCAACCTCAACTATAAATTATCAGGTCATGAATAACACGAATAGCAACCTTCAAAAGTTGAAATGTGCATCGCTCGTTATTGCGGGGATGCTACTTGTAGTTTCCAATATTTATTCACAGGATACCGAATGGAAAACCATTTTTGATGGCACCTCCCTTGACAATTGGGAGCATGTCGGAGACGGTGAAATGAAACTGGTAGATGGTGGCTTACTAAAGACTGTTGGTGGTATGGGTCTACTCTACTACACACCGCAGGCATTTGAAGACGTGCAGATCAAAGTAGTATTCAACAATATCCGCGAAAGTAATGCAGGTGTGTTTATAAGAGTCCCAGAGGCACCCACTGAACCTTGGATGCCGGTCAACAAAGGATATGAGGTACAAATCGACAACAATGAGGATGACTTTCATGCGACAGGAGCGCTGTACTCATTGACTGAGGTCAAGGGTCGATTTAGCAAAGGCGATCAATGGAATACGATGATCATTACCCTTGATGGCGATCGTACGATGGTAGAGGTGAACGGCAACTTGGTAACCGACTACACAGAAGGTGATCCCGTACCCGAAAAAGTAAAGGACTATGAGCCTGACCGTGGGCCAAGACCAACGGCTGGCTATATTGGCTTACAAAATCATGGGGGCGATGATGTGGTGCTTTTCAAAGAGGTGAGCGTAAGGCCTTTAAAATGATTGTACACTAAGAGATTCCCGATAAACATTTCTCTCCTCAAAAGTTGAGAAAAACATTTTCGAGAATGACGATCTTATTCTAATCAGAGCCTAACCTTCCAATCTCCTCGATACGTGCGCTTTACAAAAGCGTTGGCTGGTTCGAAATTTGTGATGCGCATGTTGTCTCCATCCCAAAGCAGTTGCTTCCTGCCTGGAAAACTATCACGATCTTCTTCGCTCACCTTGCCTTCTCGAAAATTGAAACTTTGAACTGCAAGATTGCCCATGAGCACCGTCTCCGTCAATGGTCCTGATACGTCAAACGGTGAGCTGGTATAGGCACCAAAGCCTTCTTTGCAGGCCTTGACCCACTGCTGCTGATGGCCATTGGATCCATTTTCGACTAGCGGCTTTTTAGCTTTCGGTAGGCTAGGCAAGTCCATCTTAGAAGTCGGTAGCAAAGTGGCGTTGCGACCAAAGAGTCCAGCCATCAGCTTACCAGAAGTACCTTCGAAGATCATGCCTCCATCCCACTCACCCATTGGTTCTTCGGGTTCAAGCTCGTCAGGTCTTCTTGGTAGAATCCCACCATCATACCATACCATCTCCACAGGAGGCATCTTAGCTCTTGCGGGGAACTTCAAATGGATCTTAGCAGAAGGCGGAAAGCTATCTGTAAATACCGCCTGCTCAAAGAAGCCACTCCAAACAGCTCCAGCACTACACTCTACCGCCTCTGGATATCCTAGGTCAAGTGCCATGTAGGGCACATCGATGAAGTGGCAGCCCATATCACCAAGTGCCCCTGTACCAAAGTCACCCCATCCTCGCCAGTTGGCCGGAATGTAGATAGGATTAAATGGGCGCTCAGGTGCTGTACCCAACCAAAGATCCCAATCCACCTCTTTTGGTATTGCAAATTCACCAGTAGGTCGGGCAATGCCCTGTGGCCAAACTGGTCTATTGGTCCAAACATGCACGGTATGCACATCCCCGATCAGGCCATCCTTGATCCAGGTCTCGATCAGTCGGGTATCATCTCCACTGCTTCCTTGATTTCCCATTTGTGTGACGACCTGGTACTTCCTGGCCGCTAGCGTAAGTAAGCGAGCCTCAGCGATATCATGCGTCAGCGGCTTCTCGACATAGATGTGCTTGCCCATCTCCATGCACTTCATGGACTGCACGGCATGCATGTGGTCAGGCGTACTTATGAGAACAGCGTCTATGCTTTTATCCTCTTTCTCAAGCATCTCTCGAAAGTCACGATAGTAGGGTGCCTTCGGAAACATCGCAACCATCTCACTTGCCTGCCTATCATCGACATCACATAGCGCTACTATATTATCAGTACCCTCATTGAAAGAGTTCTTTATATTGGTTTTGGCCTTGCCGCCCGCACCAATAGCCGCAATATTAAGCTTATCGCTGGGTGCTGTATAACCCTTGCCCAATACGTGCCTTGGTACGATGTAGAAGCCTGCGGCCACTGCTCCTCCTGTCTTGACAAAATCTCTTCTTTTCATAGTGCTATTACTTGACTTGCTGACTTATCACTCCTGTTTCCTTATGCTTGAGGATGACTTTGATACTACCATCCGGCATGCGCTCTTCTTTGACCAGCCAATGCTGCTCATCAAACTCACTTTTTACACCTAGCTTTTTCACGTCGCTATCGCCTCGCCAGGTTTCCAGCTTTATGGGTTCCCATTGTTTTGACTTAGCAGAAATGTAGCAAGCATCTATGATGGCATTAACCACATAGCCGTCGTAGAAGTCTTCCATAGGTTTGTCATTGGCATCAATCGCATCAAACATGTCCTGGAACATGTTGTCATAGCCAAGGGCACCTATCTCATCTCCTACCGGAAAAATCCAACCACGTTCGGTCTCAGACTTCTCTGCCACATAGCCATCTTCACCCACAGCGGTAAACATCTCAAAGCCAGTCCGTAGAAAATGATCCATCCGTATCGTGCCCTCCACACCACTGACTTCATCTCTGAGATCCATACCCCCTCTGAAAGTCCAACTTACCTCAAACTGACCAATGGCACCATTCTCGTATTTCACCAGGCCTATTCCATGATCTTCTGCATTGATCGGCTTTACCTGCGTATCTGCCCAGCACATTACTTCTACCGGCCGGATATTCTTGCCGATGAAGTTGCGGGCGATCTCTATGCAGTGACAACCCAGGTCCACTATTGCTCCACCACCTGAGAGTTCATCGTCCCAAAACCAATCGCTGTGCGGACCGGGATGCGTTTCTCTAGACCGTACCCAGAGTATATCACCGAGCGCGCCGTTTCTTACCGATTGCAGCGCCCTTAAAGTTTTGTGTGTATAGACAAGGTCTTCTAAGTAGCCATGAAATACACCGGCTTTCTCTACAGCTTGCAGCATCTCATAAGCCTCAGTGGCTGTTCGACCTAGCGGCTTTGTACAAAGTACGGCTTTGCCTGCTTTTGCGGTAGCGAGTACTGCAGCAAGATGAAGATGATTAGGTAATCCAATGATCACCGTATCTATAGCATCACTCGACACGATTTCGGTGAGGTCCGTATAGTGTTCCGGTAGGTTATACTTATCAGCGAATGCCTTACCTCGATCCTCTGATCTTGAATAGACACTAACCACCTTATCGGGTGATCGAGTACTCAACAAAGTAGAGACATAAAAATCAGAAATAAATCCTGTTCCGAGGATTGCAATGCGCTTACCAGTCATGGGTTAGTTTTTCGTTGTATCTTCCTGACAGTTTAATCATTTGTTCATTATCAATCAAGTGGATGGTGCACATCGCACCACCAAATTCCATGAAAATAATACGTTGTAAGGATTATCACGATCTCAGTCGAAGGGCAGTACAGGTGATATTAACTCGAATCGGTGAAGAACCTGATTTGCTATTGTGTGCGGCTACTGGCAATACCCCAAAGAGCACTTATAAGATGCTGAGCGCCACAGCGAAAACAAGAAATGTTGAGTGCTCACAGATCAAGGTGGTGCAGCTCGATGAATGGGTTTCGCTCCCTGCTGATCATGAATCCAGTTGTCAATTTCAACTTGAGAAAGAGCTAGTTAAACCACTTAATATCAATGAACTATGTCTTATTGATGGTGGTAGTTCTGAAATAGAAAATGAGATACTCAAAGTCAACGACTATCTCAAGAACAAAGGCCCTATTGATCTGTGTATTCTTGGTCTAGGCACCAACGGCCACCTTGGGTTCAACGAACCCACTCATGAGTTGACCGACGAGTGCCACCTCACACCACTCTCTCATGAATCAAGGGAGCATGCTATGATCGATGGGGTATCGCCAACTCCTAGTCAAGGTATCACGCTCGGTATGAAGCAGATTCTGGACAGTCGTCAAATTCTGCTGTTGGTATCAGGTAGCTCCAAACGGGAAATCTTTGATCAACTCCTGGCCTCAGAAGAACATCCTTCGCTACCAGCCAGTTTTCTCAAAAATCATCCAAATGTGATTTGTCTTGTAGATCAGGAAGCTTATCCGAAATCTTAAAATCCCAAACTAAGTGGAGTGATTGATTAGAAACTCCTCGGAGCTGGCTACTTCGATATCAGAGAAATAGTAGTCCTGCTTATTCTCCGTGATGATGCAATCGCACCGCTCGTTTAAAGCGGCATAATATTGCATGCCATCCTCAAAGTCCTCTACCGCCTTATTAGTCAATGCTTGCTTGATGCATTGTTCGTTGACAATAGCTATCGACAAATGGTCAGAAAGTAACTTGATTTTACTTTTAGCGGATGCACCACCACTTTTCTTAGCAGAAAAATAAGCAGCAATGGATAGACTTAGGGGAGTGACAAAAAAGTGAAATCGGCTCTGGTCACTGAGACTCAACAACCGGGAAGCATAGGTAAATACGGGGTATTCCTTGTTGAGTACTGACACCAGTACATTTGCATCCAAGAGAACTCTCACCGCTAACTATGCTTGCCGCGGCTCTCTAAATACTGCTCCTTCATAGGCTTCCTTCCGCGGGTCTTGTACTCAACCTCCCCTTCGGCCACCTGACTCACCCAGTCAGATATGGGCAGCTCCTCTATAGAAGGATACTGCTTTGAAGTAGCTTGGCGGAGCAGATGCTCTGTCAACCTCGAAAGACTGATACCATTACTTTCTGCAAATGACTTAGCCTTAGAAATAATCTCCTGATCAAAACTTAAAGTGACTTTGGCATCCATGATTTTATATTATACCACTAAAATAATAATATTTTACGTACAATAAAAGTCATTTAGAACAGTGTTCTCTGGCATATAATCGGAGTATTAATAAAAAAGAAGCCAAGGTTTGGAACCTTGGCTTCTTTCAGAATGAGAGTTCTTGTTAAAGCTTATCGCTTAACAAGAGTATTTGAGCTTAATCTAGTCTACAGTTATTCGATCCTTCTTACTTAGTCCCTTGTTCAGAGTTTTCAATGTAGTGCCTACTAAGGCTTGGCGCTCCTTGGTGATGCTAGCGGACATTTCAGTATAGTACTGCATCTGGAGCCTTTGATCCTCAGTCATGTTACCCGTCCAAGAAGATACTTCACGATAGAGGTTCGATATTCTGCTAAGTAGCTCATCCGTACGATCATCAGTCTTCTTGACTTGAGCAACAGCGGCTGCATTTAGCGCCTTTCCTTCTTTTTTCAATGCTTCGACTTTCCACTGAATAGGACTCACCACTTCGACATCCTCCAGCACTTTAGCATATAGATCCTTCATTTTTAGCAAATTAGCTGTCCATTCTGCACGCTCACTCGAAGAGGTTTTAAGCCTTGGATCAGCCATTACTTCAAGAGATTGGTCATAGTTGGTGCCATTGACTGTCAGGCGAGCGGTATACTTACCAGGCACTACTTTTGGTCCTGTTAATGCCCGGTCCCATCTATTCATCTGCGTACTAGTATCGGCAGGATTCTTGGATTGCTTTGGAAAGTTTTCATACTTATAGTCCCAAACTACCCGGTTGAGGCCTGCGACCGTATCGGCCTTGAGCTTTCTGATAAGACTACCATCTTGAGCCAGGATGCTCAAGCTTACCTTCGATTTTTCGGTAGCTGCCTTGAGATAGTAGTCTATGATCGAGCCCTTAGGAGGATTTTCTCCTTTGAAAATCATGTCACCAACATGAGCTCCATCTCTTGAGTAGTTGATCATCTCAGCTGCCGGAATATCGAAGATAGCCGCTTCTTTAGAAGCTACATGCGATGACATTCCCTGAAGTGCACTAAGATTATCCAAGATCCAAACACCCCTTCCGTGTGTACCCAAAATAAGGTCATTATCTCTTGGATGAATCACCAAGTCATTGAATGGGAGTGTCGGCATGTTGTTCTTCAACTCTACCCAATTCGTACCGCCATTGAATGAAACAAATAATCCAAATTCAGTACCCAAGTAAAGCAGGTCCTTATTTTTAGGATCTTCTCTCACTACCCTTACTACCCTGTCAGCAGGAAGGTCTCCAGCTATTGAAGTCCATGTATTGCCTGCGTCAGTAGTCTTGTAGACGTAGTTGGCATAGTCATCATTACGATAGTTATTGATCGCATAGTAAGCAGTATTAGCATCGAATTGTGATACCTCAATAGTATTGATCAACGTCGATTCCGGTAGGCCGGGCAGCTTATCAGAAACTTCCTTCCATGTCTTACCATCATCAGCCGACACCTGAACGTTACCATCATCTGTGCCCACATACAGGAGGCCTTGCTTCAATGGAGACTCAGCTATGGCAGTCAGTGTCGGCCAGTATGGGATACCATCGTCTAGAGAATTAGAAAGGCTGTCAGGATACTGCCCCATGATGGAAAGCTCTCTCCTATTCACCTTCTTTGTCAGATCACCCAAGGCTGTCCATGACTGGCCCAGATCAGTACTTTTGTAAAGTATGTTAGTTCCTGCATAAATCGTATTGTTGTCATGCTTAGACAGGTAGAATGGGCCATCCCAGTTGGCAGGCTCCATGGCATTGCCTAACTCCGGCTCAGGAACATTAGGTCCCCAGGCATCCCAGTTTCTTCTTGGGCTGATATGTCCCTTGGGATCACCTGGGCGAATGGTCTGTGCTTGACGCGTATCCATATCCATCTTGTAAAGGCCGAGGTACTGGCTCTCACCAAAGAGAATGCTCTGATCTTCATTATGAACCAGATTGAGGAATCCATCTCCACCTCCGCTACGCTTCCAATCCTGATTGAGGATACCTTCAGCTCTGTAGGTCTGGTTGGGACCATACCAGCTACCATTATCCTGCAAACCGCCATATACATGGTACGGATGCTTCATATCAACGCTTACGCGATAGAATTGGCTTATAGGCAAAGCAGTCTGAAATAGGAAGGTCTTGCCTCTATCATAACTGATTCCAAGGCCACCATCATCTGCTTTCATCACATGACGTGAATCTTCAGGATTGACCCAGAAAAAGCGGTCATCACCATGCAGTGATTGTCTTGGTGAAGTAAATGTCTTTCCTCCATCATCTGACCAACTGTAGCGATTCATCATATAGATGCGCTGATCATCACTAGGGTCAACAAGGATCTGGCTGGCATACATAGGACGTGGATTCCAGTCACTCATGAATGTCCAAGTCTTACCCTTGTCTTCGGAGCGATAGATACCCGCTCTACGCTCGCCATAGGCAGTAGAAGCATTGTATTGAAAGCCTTGTTCTACACTGATGTAGACTATATCAGGGTTTGATCGATAGATGGAAATACCAATACGACCTTTATCTCCTTCCGGTAGGCCATCAGTAATCTCACTCCAAGTCTCACCTCCGTCAGTGGACTTATGCAGCCCACTACCTGGTCCACCACCATCAAAGCCGAATGGCTTACGCATCCGCTGGTAAGTAGCCGCATACATGATATTAGGCTGATCTGGATCAATGGCAACATCAATAACACCTGTGATATCGTCTATATAAATCTTTCGTTCCCAAGTCTCACCACCATCGGTAGACTTATATAAGCCCCGTTCGTTGTTAGGCCCCCATAGATGGCCAATGGCCGCTACAAAGACTACATCACTATTCTCTGGGTGAACAACAATTCGTCCGATATGACGTGAGTCATTCAAGCCCATGTTAGTCCAGTTTTGGCCACCATCAGTTGATTTATAAACACCATCTCCCCATGATGAGCTTTGACGGTTGGCGCGCTCGCCAGTACCTACCCATATGGTCTCAGGGTTTTGCTGGTCGATGACTATATCGCCCACTGAGTGAGTCGCTTCATTTTCAAAGACGGGCTTGAACACAATACCATTATTTGTCGTCTTCCAAACGCCACCTGTTGCGGTAGCGATGTAGAAAGTGTACGGATCGCTCTCGACCACATCAAGGTCCACAATACGGCCACTCATATTAGCTGGACCAATGTTGCGAAGTTTGAGTCCGGAGAGGTGTTCTGTTGACAAGTCTTGAGCCTGTGTGACCCAGCTGGTCGCTAGCATCATGAAGGCGAGGAAGTAAGATTTTTGATTCATCGGAATAAGTCTACATTGATTATGAGCATTAATTTCAGTCGGATTGGGTTAAATTCCAATGCAGAGATTTTCCAACGGTAGATAAGCCAATGTAATGGTAGTGTACATCAAAGAAATGAGTCGTCCGAATGCCTGTCTAAACCTCGGGCTAATGTTCATAATGCTGTTGATCGTAAGTTTTAAGCCTTATGCTCAGCAAACTGATGACGGTGAGTTGGAGTCAGTGGCCCGAGCCATTATGACAGACGTACGCTACGCAGGACTTACGACCATTGACAGTTTGGGGTATCCCAATACGCGTACGATGGATGCCTTACCACCCTCTGAGGACTTTGAGGTTTGGCTAGCCACTAACCCCTCAAGCCGCAAAGTGCAGCAGATTCAAGAAAATGGCTCGGTGGCATTGTATTATCCTCAAAGTGAAAAAGGCAACTATGTCACATTGATAGGCAAGGCAAGGCTTATCAATGATCCCGAATCCAAAGCAGAGCACTGGAGAGAAGATTGGGCTGAGTTCTATCCTACCAAACAAGACATGATACTCATAAAAGTTGAACCCATCCGATTGGAGGTAGTTAGCTATGAGCATGGCATCATTAGCAAATCAAAAGACTGGAAAGCTCCTGAAGTCAACATCAATACCAAGTAATCAAATGGCCATAACCGTACCCGAAATAAGCAGTCGAGGAATCCTCGGTGATCTCAAAAACTACACTAGCGATCCTATCGGTTACCTGAGGCGAAATTTTGAAGAGCATGGTGATATCTATCGCTTCCGGGTCCTTCATCGTACATTGGTTACAACAAATAATCCAGACCATGTTCAGCACATACTTCAGGAGAACAATCGCAACTATAGAAAGAGCCTGGCCTACCGGAAATTGAGCGTGGTACTTGGTAACGGATTACTTACCAGCGAAGGGGAGTTTTGGTTGCGTCAGCGGCGGATGAGTGCGCCCGCTTTTCATAAAGGTGAGATAGAATCTTACCAGAAAATCATGCTGAAGGAAACCCAGCAAATGATGGATGCATGGGACCTCCAAGAGCCTATTAACCTGACCACCTCGATGACCCAGCTCACGCTGAAAATCATCGCAAGAACACTTCTCGGTTTATCCCTTGAAGACAAGGTGGGAAAGACTGTCGAGGAGATACTCCCTCCCGGATTGAAGTTCATGATCAAGCGTATTACAAGTCCGATTAATAGCCCATTATGGCTTCCCACCCGTAACAACCGTCAGTTTTCTAGCTCCATGAAACTTCTTCATGAGATCATCGAGGAGTTGATCACTATGAAAGAAAAGCAACCTGGAGACGACTTGTTGAGTGTGCTTTTGAGTGCCAGAGATGATGAAGGCAAGGGCATGACCCATCAGCAGCTTCATGATGAAGTACTGACCTTTTTCCTTGCTGGCCATGAGACAACAGCCGTCGCTGCTAGCTGGACGATTTGGCTTCTAAAAACCAATCCAAAGGTCGAAGAAAAACTGAGAAGTACTTTTGGAACCGAGGATGAATCAACCTATTTGCAAGCCATCATAAAGGAGTCGATGAGGCTCCTCTCCCCTGTCTGGATTGTAGGCCGTGAAGCAATTGGGGACGACCAATTGGGTGACTTCAAAATCAACAAAGGAGATAGCCTGATCTTCAGTTCTTACCTGATCCATAGAAGACACGATCTCTGGCAAGACGCAGAAGTCTTCCGACCAGAAAGGTGGCTGGAAGGAAAGCCTGTTCATAAGTATGCCTACTTCCCTTTCGGTGGTGGGCCAAGGCTATGCATCGGCAACCACTTCGCACTACAAGAACTGGAGGTCATCATAAAGGAGCTATTCTCCAGATACAAGTTTGAATTGGAGGATGATAGTTTTCCTGGAGCTGATTATACGCTAACCTTGAGACCGAAAAGGCCCTTGGTGGCTAGATTTAAGATGAACTAGCTGACGGACATGATGCTTAAGTCTTAATTCCGAGCTGCAGCATTACGACCCTCTCAATTTCAGCTATCTCTTCCATACTGACCGTACCCAATTGACCGGATAATCATCGTTTTGAAACAGTCATTATCTGATCTGCCATGGCCTTAGATGTTTTATTGTTGATAATTACGTAGCACTCAGGAGGATACAACTTATGGGGCGAACTGGTGAGTGGGACAACTTGAACTCGTTGGCTGTACTGGTTTGAAATGTCATTGCTGATTATAATGGCTGGTCGAGTTTTCTTGACCTCTGAACCAATGGCTGGATCAAAATTCACCCACCAAACTTCACCACGTTTCATTCTTAATCTCACTAGAAAGGTTCTCAGTCCAGATTTCAGCTTCAGCATCTCTTTGATGGTCCTCAGCCATAGCCTTGTAACCGTTAATAATATCTTCATCCACGACATGCGGTCTGGCTAGATTGTCCAGAAACTTGCTGATCTTACCCGAACCTATCCGGTCATATAGTCCTGAATAAACCTCCTCCGAAACACTAATAGTTAGTTTTTTCATACCACTATTATACGTATTATATACGTGTAAATCAATAGAGAGTCTGTCAATCATTACGTCTTCATACTCGCTTCAAATCTCTATATTCACTTGTTTTCTGATTCTAAAGTAGGAATCGGATATCCATCCAAGACCAATTCAATCGATATGAATTTTCTACATAAAATCGCAATTCTTCTCATCTGCACTTTCTTGATTACCAGTCAACTACTTCTTGCTCAATCAAAACAGTCAAATATCATCATGATTGTAGTAGATGACATGAGGTTCGATGAATGGGGAGGTGGTGGACATACCTTTCTAAAAACTCCTAATATTGACAAGCTAGCTGCTGAGGGCACTACATTTACCCGAGCCTATCATGCAGTACCTCTCTGCTCACCCAATCGCGCGAGCATCTTAACAGGACAGTATCCATCTCGACATGGTATCATAGACAATACATCAAGAAATCAAGCAAGCTTTATGCTTGACCTTTTCCCGAAATACTTGCAAGCAGCCGGGTATAAAACAGCTCATGTAGGCAAATGGCACATGGGGAATAGTCCAAAGCCTCGACCTGGCTATGATTATTGGCTTTGTATGGAAGGGCAGGGTAAGACATATAACCCCCCACTCTATGAAGGTGAGGAGCGGATTGAATTCGAAGGATATATCACTGATATATTTACAGATAAAGCAATTGACTTTATCAAGGGATCAGCTGACCAGCCATTCTTCCTATACATTGGACATAAGGCGGTCCACCCAGAAGCGATCCAGAGAGATGATGGTACGACGGACCTTTCTGTTCCCAAAACATTCATCGCCGCGGATCGACACAAGGGCACTTATGCTGGCGCACAAGCCTATGCGCGGAGTTCGTCTTACTCACCGACGGGTACAGTAGAACAAGGTAAACCTGTAATCGAAAATGCCTTCAAAATTCGTCAAGCAACTATGGATAATGACGCGCGTTGGATTGCGGAGATAGACCTGGGCACATCCGAAAAGTCGATTCAGGATCGTGCCGAAATGATGCTTGGTATTGACGAGAGTATGGAAAGAATCATGACTACCTTATCAGATCTTGACATTGATGATAATACCACGATCATATTCACGAGCGATAATGGCTACTTCTTTGGAGATCATGGCTTCTCGCTGGAAAGAAGAATGCCATATGAGGAATCTGTAAAAACGCCACTGATAATTAAGTCCCCGGGTATCTCCAACACTCCTCGACAAACAGAAGCACTGACATTATCTATCGATCTGTCTGCCACCGCGTTAGCTATCGCTAAGGTGGACATACCGAGTACGATTCAGGGTAAGTCCCTTGTACCCTTACTAGACGGCTCACAGAAGGATACCAGACAGGCTGCTTTTATCGAATACTTCAGCAATGAAAATCCATTTCCATGGACTGCTCAGCTTGACTATCGAGTGGTAGTAACTGAGAGATTCAAGTATATCAAATGGCTAAGATTTGAAGAAGCTGAGTTGTACGACCTTTCAAACGACCCAAATGAACTTGTCAATTTGATTGATGACCCAGATCACCAACAAACGGTATATAAGCTACATGCGCAAATGGAAGACCTACAATTGCAAGCGTTGGGGTTGAGGTAAACTGAATTATTATTCCTGATGCACGAATATCCAAAAGAGAGGGGTTTAAGGTTTCAATATTTGTAGGTGTACAGATTCAGCATAGAAATACTATTTGGCTCAGTTCTTTTGACTTGGTTCCTGGCTTGTATGTAGAACATTCAAAACATCAACAGTATCATCATTAACCTGATATACAATTCGATAGCTCCACTTAAAAAATCTCCGAATATTTCCTGGGTTATCGGGGTAGTATTCATCTAATTGAAAGCGTTCAGGAAAAGTACTTAATCCTTTGGTAGCCTCTATTATCTGAAATTTGACTGTTTTAGCAGCAGAGGCTGAATCAAGTTTGATATGGTCATGATGCTCTTTTAGAGAAGCAATGGCCTGTTTCGACCAAACCACCTTCATTTGACTCACCAGCGCTCAGACGTTTTCTCTAGATCCTCGACACTCAAGGACTCTCCATTTTCAATTTGACGTTTTGCAACGTTAATCGCATGAACATACTCTTCGGTCGACATTGCTTCAAACGGTTTTTTCGACCCTATTACAAGTGTACGTAAAGCTTCGAGCTTACCACTATCAGTAATAGAATCGATAGCCTTGTGTATTTCCAATTGAAGTTCTGCAACACTCATAATTGTATCGTTTATACTAAAATACTCATTTTTAAAGCAATCTGACATGTTGACCTTACCAAATCATAACAGGGCAATGTCAGATTCACCTACTACTTCTTAGCCACATTCTTCACAGTATTGTACAAGTAGTAGAGGATTAAGAACAGTAGCCCAAGCCCAAGTAGGCTGCCCCCAAGTGGTTCTTCAGACACTGCAATATTAAGACCTAGAGTGGCTAATAGCGCGATGAGAATACCCATTAACGCCTCACCGGTGATCAATCCAGATGCAATCAAGAGACCGGCGTTCGCCGCTTTATCTATACTCGTCTGGCTCTTCACCTGTTTGTAGCCACGCTCTAGCATCCATGCGATAACTCCTCCAACGAATATAGAGGAGTCCAACTCAAAGGGAAGATAGAGGCCTACAGCTACGGCCAATACAGGCATGCGGAAATTGGAACTAATACTTTTTAAGTATTCATCTGCCATGATGATGGCGACACCTATCCCAGCCCCTATCGAGATAATTGTCCATGGAAGTTTACCACCAAAGATGCCGGTTGCAACACTCATCATCAGTGTCGCCTGGGGTGCCGTTAGTGGATTGGGATGTTCGGCAGTTGGGCTACCAATACCCTTAGACTCCAAAAGCAAGTTAAGCACAGGTGCAATAAGTAATGCTCCAGCAATAACACCGATCATCTGCATGATCTGCTGGTTGCGGGGCGTAGCACCCAGTACATGGCCCGCCTTAAGGTCCTGCATATTATCACCTGCAATTGCGGCGGCACAGCATACTACAGCGCCCACAAGGATAGCTCCGGCAGCACCTCGGCTAGGGTCACTTGAGCCCATTAATAAAAGAAGCAATAATGCAGTCGAAAGAATCGTGGCAATGGTAACTCCAGAAATTGGGTTATTGGAGCTACCCACGAGCCCGGCCATATAACCAGCTACCGCAGAAAATAGGAATCCAGCCAGTACCATTACTACAGCCATAAACAGGGTAATAGGCACATTCTCGATAATTGACAGATAAATGAAAAAGATTGGTACAACCAATATTCCGATACCCATGAGCACCCATGACATTGGGGTATCCAACTCTGTCCTTAATGTGTCCTCTACCTTTTGCGCACCATCTTTGAATGCTTTTACTCCGCTGGAGAATGCGGTGCTTAGTGCAGACCTTAGGCTTAATAATGCCCACAACCCTCCAATAATCATCGCTCCCACACCCAGATATCTTATTTGAGCACTCCATATTGCTCCTCCAATTGCTTCTGCACTACCCACGTCAGGAGCACCATTGATGAGAATGTATATTGGGATACCCAAATACCAGCTGATGGCTCCTCCAAGGAATACGAGGAAGGCGATATTAAGCCCAACGATATACCCAACAGCTACTAGGGCTGGCGATAGATTAAGACTGAAATAGAGATAGTATTTATCTTGCAACAAGACAGCTTTTTCGAAGAGACCATCCCAAAGTCTCAAAGCTTCGTTACCGAACTTGAAGATGGCTCCAATCAAACTTCCGAAGACCAAATACTTGACAGCATCTCCTCCTTTCTCTCCTGTCTTCAGTACTTCGGCAGTAGCTACACCTTCTGGAAACATCAACTTCTCTTTTACTATAAGCGCACTCCGAAGTGGTATGGTGAAGAGCACTCCAAGTACACCTCCACATATGGAGATCAAGGTAGTCTCCATGTAGTTGAACTCTTCCCAATAACCCATAATCACCAAGGCTGGTATGGTGAAGATCACACCTGCGGCAAGTGACTCTCCAGCAGAAGCAGCAGTCTGCACCATGTTGTTCTCAAGGATATTTGAATTCTTGAAAGCCTTGAGGATGGCCATCGAAATCACGGCGGCAGGGATCGATGCAGAAACTGTTAATCCAGAAAACAACCCAAAGTAGGCGTTGGCTGCACCCAGTATTACAGAGAGTAGCGCACCTATAATAATAGAGCGAAAGGTGAGTTCGGTAAGCTTGGTTTCAGGACTGATATACGGTTGACTCATGTGAAGTGGGTTTTGAATGCTTCGGTTAAAATAACCATTAATTTGGTTTAACCGCAGGACAAAATCACAACCATTGATCAGAACTTCAACAATCAATTGAAATATCAACTAAGACCAGTAGTGCAATTAGTTAATCACTACTATTAGTTTAACTAATACATACTAATCAATTGATTATAAATATTTTATATAATCATACACGATATATTTTAGGCGACCCTAAAAGTGGCATAATCAAATTAATGGCGCTCCGATTAGAAGGTATCGAGACCAAGCAATACACTTATCACAATTCGTATTTCAAAATTTTATATCCTACTTAAATTGAAGATATTGATCCTGAATAATTGAAACACTATGAAAGCACTACCCTACCTTCTCATTTTTCTAACCACAATTTCCTTCGCCCAATCAGACCAAAATAGCTCTTATCATGACGGGCTTGAATGGAGATCGGTAGGTCCATCTCGAGGTGGTCGCTCCACCGCCATCGCAGGAATTCCTCATAAGCCTTTCACCTTTTTTATGGGGACATCAGGCGGTGGAGTTTGGAAGACCGAGGATGCGGGGTTCACCTGGGGAAGTATCAGTGACGGTCAGATTCCGGTAGGGTCTATAGGTGCAATCGAAGTAGCACCGGGAGATGATCAGATGATCTACGTCGGTACAGGATCGGCATGTGTGCGAGGTAATGTTAGCACTGGTATCGGCATGTATAAGTCGATGGATGGTGGTGCCAACTGGCAGAAGATCGGGCTCGAAAATGCGGGGCAGATCAGCGAGGTTGTCGTGCATCCCGACAATCCAGATGTGGTGTGGGTAGCAGCACTTGGTAATGTGTTCGGCCCGAACTCAGAGCGGGGTATTTTCAAATCTACTGATGGAGGTGCTAACTGGAAGAAAACACTCTTTGTAAATGACAGTACGGGAGCCGCAGATCTGATCATTCATCCAGAGAATCCAAGAATTCTATTTGCCTCAATGTGGCAGGTTGAGCGTAAGCCATGGACACTCATCGATGGTGGATACAACGGTGGTGTTTGGAAGTCAGTAGATGGAGGTGAAAGCTGGAAGAAAATGGAGGGTGGTCTGCCTACAGGCTTGCTCGGGAAGATTGCCTTAGGCATCTCCCCTGCAAACCCCAATCGCATGTGGGCGCTCATCCAGTCTGCCGTCGAGGAAGATGGTGGTCTCTACCGATCTGAAGACGGAGGCAAGGCATGGAAGCGAGTGAGCGGAGATCATAGAATTCGTCAGCGTGGATGGTACTATACCCACATAACTCCTCACCCAACCGATGAGAACACATTGTATTCTAACAACACTCGTCTCTACAAATCGATTGATGGAGGTGCTACCGTTGGAGAAACGATCTCTACACCGCATGGTGACAATCACGACATCTGGATCAATCCAATGAATCCAGACATTATGATCAACTGCAACGACGGAGGTGCTAATGTCAGCCTCAATGGCGGCAAGACATGGAGTGAACAGCATGGTCAGCCTACCTCTGAATTTTATCGCGTAACTGTAGACAATCAGTTTCCCTACCGACTCTATGCAGGTCAACAGGACAATACGACGATCAGTGTCCCTTCTCAGAATCTAGGATCCGTCTCGGATACGGAGCATTGGATGGCAATCGGCGGTGGCGAGTCAGCTGACGTAGCAGTAGATCCCCGCAATCCGAACATCGTCTATGCCAACACCTACAGCGGTGAGCTCACCTATAGCAATCTTGAGACTGGCGAAGAGCGCCAAATCACAGCTTACCCTCACTACACAGAGGGTACAGAGATGCGCGATCTCAAGTACCGTTTTCAGTGGAACTACCCAATCCTTCTATCAAAATACAATCCTGATCATATCTATCAAGGATCACAATATGTGATGAGATCGAGTAACAAAGGACAAGATTGGGAGATCATCAGTCCTGATCTTACCAGAAACATTGAGAAGTACCAAGACATCCCCGGCGGTCCGATTCAGCATGATGCCACAGGTGTGGAAGTCTACTCAAGCATATTCGCGCTAGAGGAGTCTCCCATCGAAGAGGGTGTGATCTGGTCAGGATCTGATGACGGATTGGTATACGTTACCACAAATGGTGGACAAGATTGGGCGGATGTCACTCCGAAAGGTATCCCCTATGAAGCAACGATCAATAAGATCGAGATCTCGACGCATCAAAAAGGGCGCGCCATCATCGCAGCTTACCACTACCGCTACAATGACTTCAAGCCTTACATCCTGCTGACCAACGACTATGGCAAGACCTGGAAGTCACTAACCAATGGACAAAACGGTATCCCAAACAATCACTTCGTTAGAGCCGTGGCTGAAGACAACAAACAAAAAGGTTTACTATACGCAGGTACTGAGTTTGGCGCCTATGTTAGTTATAACGAAGGTGGCAACTGGGAGCCGCTACAGATGAACTTACCAGTGACTCCAATCACTGACATGGAGGCACACAATAATGATTTGGTGATTAGCACACAGGGTCGGGCATTCTGGATACTTGATGATCTGACACCTCTGCAGGAAAAAGCACAAGCTGAGAAGGCCTCAGCTTATCTATTCACTCCGGCACCAGCCTATCGTACATCTGCTGGAGGGCGCTCTGGCCTACCGGCCAAAATCAAAGTGTTCTTGGCAGACGAGCCTGCTGATAAAAACGACATGAAGCTCTTTGTTCTTGATGCAAAACAAGACACAGTCAAGTCATGGCAGGGTGATGATCTCAAAGACATGGAGAAAGGCATAAATACTACGACTTGGAATCTCCAATATGAAGCTCCAAAGATGGCTGATAACTTTGTAGCTATGGTATTTAGCACAAAATCTGCCAGAGGCCCTAAGGCTGTACCTGGGAATTATACTGTAGGTCTACTTAGTAATGGCGAGGTTCATACCAAGTCGCTAGAGGTCAAGATTGATCCCAGATGGGAAGATATTACCACTGCAGATTTCCAAAAGCAGTTTGACCTGGCAGTGGAAGTTAGAAGTCTGATCGATGAGTCTCAGGATAATATCAGAGCTATCCGAGCGGTGCGCACTCAGCTCAATGACATCAGTGATAGAGCTATCAAGGCGGGTTATAGCAGCTCGATCAAAGACCAGAGTCAAGCCATCATCGAGAAACTAGATTCGCTTGAAGAGGACCTATTCCAAAACAAGATTGAAACCTCTCAGGATGAGATTAACTACCCCAGAAAATGGACCAATAACATCGCCAGGTTATATCAGGTGCTTGCTGGTGATGACAACAAGCCAACTGGCGGTATGGTAGAGCGCTGGGAAGATTTAAAAGCTGAATACGATGTATTCATTGAGCCGTTCGATGGTATCATGGCCGACGACCTCAAGTCTTTCAATGACTTATTAGATCAAGAAAATGTATCCAGAATAATCGTAAACGGTAGGGATTAATTACCCGGCCTTGTGACATAACCAGACCTCTGACCACTAGCGTCATAGATGACTTCAACACCAGCGGGCCTGCCAATTTTTTTGGTAGGCTCTAGCTGATGTCCCATGTATTGCAGGTTTTCAACTACTGCTTCAGAGAGCCCTTCTTCGTAATAGACGATTCCGCTAGGATCGAAGTATATCATGGGCTCGGAAAGCGCCTCAGTGATCGACTTTCCAAAGTCAGTCATATTCAATGCTGCCTGAGCGACGATCTCGGGCATCTGCCCACCTCCTGGAGAACCAAACCCAGCCACTGGCTGCCCGTTTTTAAACAGTAGCATTGGACTATCCATCACCACACGCTCACGTCCTGGATTTGCATCCCTCGGCGTTTTATCCTGCTCAAAGGTGGCAAACTTAGCCCCATTATTCATCCAGAAGCCAGCACCAGCAGGCATCAGTTTGCTACCAAACACATCTCCCAATGAGAGAGTGGCACTTACCATATTTCCAGCGGCATCAGCCACTACAAAATGAGTGGTATTGCTCGCATCAGAGATATACTCAAAGTCAAATGGAGGATAAAATGCAACGGCGCTATCAGGCCGTATATTCTCTGCCATCCACTCCCAATATTCTTTTGATAATATCATACCAGTATTGGGCAGAATGGTATCAACAGATCCCCCAAATCTCAAATATGTCCAGTAAGCGTGTTTAGAAACCTCGATAAGCAAGTGCAGGTAAGCACTGGTATTAATACCAATTGAGGGGAGGTTGTACAGCCCCATCTCTCCTATGCGCTGTAGTGCTGAGAAGCCAGCAGTGGGCGTTCCACTTGTCACTACCTCATAGCCATTGTAGGGAATGCTCAACGGCTCATACCAGTTCGACTCCATTGCACTCAGATCGTCAGCAGAGAGATACCCTCCAGACTGTCGGATAGATCCGATTACCGCCTCGGCGATATCTCCATCTCCCCATACGGACGCTCCCCTCTCTGAAATGACCTTCAAACTTCGTCCAAGGTCAGACTGTACTAACTGATCACCCGTTTTCAATGGGGCACCCTCACTACCGTAAACAGACTGAGCATAATCAGAAAAGCCAGCGTAATTGGAGCTGATGTCATTTGCCAATTCCTCTTCAATAGCAAAACCTTGGATCGCAAGCTGAGTGGCTGGATCGAGTAGGTCTGGCCAGGCCTGGGAGCCGTAGACCTCATGAAGTCCAACCAGACCAGCCAATAGTGTTGGCGTGGTAGTGGCCTTGGAGCCATTTCTATTTTCTACAGCCTTAGCATTCGTAGGTTTGAGAGCCGATTTATCGAGCTGCTCAGGGTATTTCCCACTAAAGCTTAAGAACTTGGCCTTACCAATCGCAGCATCAAATATTAGCATACTGCCATACCCTCCTAGGCCAGAGTGCTGAGGTTCCACCACTCCGAGAGTAGTCGCTACCGCAATGGCCGCATCAAAGGCATTACCACCCTTCTCCAGTACATCCAATCCGGTCTGAGTTGCCAAGGGCTGACTACTTGCTACCGCAAACTGACTAAGATCAGCAGAAGCAGTTTGTGGTGTGGCCTCTTGCTCGCTGGACTCTTGAGCCGGTCCGGAGCACGCCCAGTTAAGTGAAATAAGTAGAAGTAAAGGAAGGGATAATCTCATGGCCATAATTTGGCGCAAAACTAAAAGAAAAGGTTGTCATCCATTCAGGGAATAAGAAAATCCCCCAATCAGATAACAACCTTTCAGTAAATGATGCTAATACCTAGTTTCTGAATGTAATATCTCCAGAGGTGCTCTTAAGGTAAACATCTTGCCCACCAGGGTTTCTGATCACCATTCTATCTTCTCCTCTTTCTCTACCGATACTGATGTCCCCAGAACTCGAACGAGCCTCAAAACTCAATCCTTCTAGGTCTTGATTGACATATACTGTGATATCACCACTCGTAGCTACAAATGAAGAGCCGCCCTTAACGACTAGGTCACGACCTTCGATATCTCCTGAGCTAGCACTCACATCGAACACTCCCTCTACGTCTACCATATCTATTTCTCCAGAGGAAGTCCTTCCCCTGAGGTCACCAGCGATACTCTGAAATCGGGTATCACCTGAGGAAGCATCAAACCTCACGTCACCTCCAATATTATAGACTCTCTGATCTCCTGAGCTCGTCTCAACCTCTAGCTCACCCTCCACTCCATCTATCTGCACATCACCTGACGAGGCTCTGACGATCATATCTCCTTTTACTTTCCGAATTTCAATATCACCAGAACTCGCTTCGATTCTATGATTAGAAGCGTTCAAACCAGCAATGGATACATCACCGCTACTATTGTCTACTCTGACTTTGACATTAGCCGGAACTTTGAAGTCTAATCGAGCCTCAAAGTCATTCCAACCCCAGTTCCAGTTATTGCTACGAGGGGATTCGACCCACACTCTAACATGACTGCCGGACTGTTCGTACCTGATTTCATAGTCCAATTCTTTAGCGACTTTGATGAGTCCATCAAAATCAAGGCTACTTCCTGAACTGGCCTCCATGGTGATATCACAGAACCGACCTTCTACTTCCAGTGATTCTATATTGTCTAATGAAAAATTGGCCTCTGCAACAGTTCTTTGGGCTTGTGCTGTGACTCCTATCAATAGGCACAGCATCATTGTGGTGATTCTAAGCATAGTTTGAGTTTTTGATTTATAGAGTAGACTACAATACAGGACGTGAGGTTGCAATCTGGAGGGACAAAAAACAAAAAAGGGTCAAGATTTTACATCTTCACCCTTTTCATACTGCCACCACCGTGATGGTGAGAGCATGCCAAGATACCGTTTAAAGTCCTTTAAAGTTTTCGCATAGCGAACTATGTTTCTGCTTCAAGAGCCCCCTTCAGCTTTGCTTGCCAGCACCGTGGTGTTTGGTAAACTTCCCCCGTCCGAGACCGAACCATCAGTTCAACTTAATATCTCTCTCTTGGTGATTCTAAAGTAGAAGTAACAGTCTGAAATTCAAATTATTTCTAAGGAAAGAACCCCACAAGCTATCCACGCTCCAAAACCATAGTTATCCACGAAGTTGTCCACAATTGTTACTTCGTATTCTTGATGAGATTGACAATCAGACTAGATAGCAAATCAGGCTTATCTTCTTGAATAAAATGTCCACCAGAGCTGACCGTAGGATGGAACATACCCTTGCATCCAGGGATCAGTTTTTGCATCACTTTCTCGCCACCTTTGGTAATAGGGTCAGTGTCCCCAAAGGCTGTCAAAAATGGTTTATCAAAAGTCTGAAGTTCCTTCCAGCACTCTCGATTGATCTCAGCTTCAGGATCATCAAAATCGATAGGTACTATCGAAGGAAATACCCGAGCACCAACCTTGTACGACTCATCTGGGAATGGTGCGTTATAGGCGGCTATCGTCTCAGGCGCTAGCTCGGAAGCGGATCCCATTTGTATGACCTTACCTATATCAAACTGTTCAGATGTCTTTGAAAATTCACGCCACTTCAGGAATTCGTCTGATGGAGCTGGCTGACCTATCGGTAAAAAGGTATTAGAGGCTATGACTCTTGCGAAAAGCTGAGGTTCTAATGCCACCAACCGCAACCCTAGTAATCCACCCCAATCCTGACAAAACAGATTAATTTCTTTCAAATCCAGAGCTACCACAAAATCCTTCACCCAATTATAATGATTCTGGTAAGTGAAGATATCTGGATCGGTGGGCTTGTCTGACTTGCCAAATCCGATGAGGTCGGGTGCAATCACACGATATCCTGATTGGGCTATCTTTTTGATCATTTTTCGATAGAGGAAAGACCAACTGGGCTCGCCATGGAGTAGTAAGACGACCTCCTCACCATATCCATGATCGATGTAGTGCATTCTTAGGTCTCCTAGTGTGACGTAACTGGCCTTAAAATCATAATCAGCCAGGTTTTCAAAGCATTCTTCAGGTGTTTGGAGTATTTCCACGAAATTCAGTTTTGTGATATATAAGGCAACTAAATTAGAATTTATTTCCAAACTAGGAGCATGCTTGCGATAAGGTTTGAAAGCTATTTTAATCTTAGTGACCCAAACTCCGAATGACTGTCTCTTTACACGCTAGCTACAGTGTAACGGGGTGCAATAGATCGGTGTTGATCTGGAGATTGACCATCCCTCCTACGTTTAACTGCCTATCGGAATAAAAGAACACGCTCAACCCTTCATGACTTGCCTTGATCAGGAAATGTGCCCCAAGGTAGCTCACATCATCGATTTTGAACGGTGCTCCATTTTCTTTAGGTAGGATGTGTTCTGGTCTACAGCCCACCAGCTCATGATCAATGCTAACAGACCAAAGCTTGCTCAATTCCATCTTAGATAGAATATTATACTGGCCGAAGAGCTCAGCGGTGTATCGATTCAATGGCCGAAGATAATGCTCTGCTGGACTAGCAACCGATACGGCATAGCCTTCTTTCATTACAATGATCCGATCAGAAACAGATAGAGCGTCCAAAGGGTCATGGGTCACTATCAAAGCGCCTGTATTGCTCTTGTCCAAGATCGACCGTAGTTCCGATTTGAGTGTCGTCTTGATCGTATGATCCAGTTGATTAAACGGCTCATCCATTAAGATAAGATCGGGATTATCCGCTAGCGATCGTGCAATCGCCACCCGCTGCTTTTGACCACCTGATAAATCCATTGTGATCTTGTCCTCAAGGCCACCAAGATTGCAGAGTGCAATTAACTCTCGTGTCCTCTCATCCTGAAACTCTTGATTGTACCGTCTTAGTGGATGTTTGATAGTCTGACAAACGGTGTGCCTTGGGGAAAGCTGAAAGTCTTGCTTGACTATCTCTACATCGTCAAACCCCTTCACAAGGAAATTGGCAGGATCCTGCATGATCTGGCCATTGATCAATACTCGCCCTTCCGTGGGCGACAAGTTCCCAGCAATCAGATTGAGGAGCGTGCTCTTACCACTTCCACTCGACCCAACTATAGTGACTATCTCTTTACTTAAAAGTTCAAAAGAGAAATTGGATACTGCCGCTTTTTCTTCTCCGGGATATTTGAATGATAAGCTCGACGATGCGAGCAGCGCTTCTGACAATAGTCTGTTGATTAGTTAACCTACCCCGTTGTATTTGATCATCTCTGCAAGCAGCTTAAGGCCTTCTTTGAGATATGGATCATTCTTGATTTTCTCAATAGTATCTTCATTCTCTACCGGGAATATCTCTGAGTAGTCAATACTAGTTTCTAACTCATCCGTCTTGGCTTTATTAGCTTCACGCTCAGCCTTTCTAGATTCATAGTTAAGTGACACGGTCGTCTTATCTCTATTCTCTTTAGACTTTTCTATTTTTTCCAATAGGTCGATCATATCAGGATCGTTCTCAAGGTCTTCCGCATAAAGGATCCTTAGGTGCTCGATCAAATCTTCAGAAATCTTGTTTTGTGCGGTGAACCTTGAACTGGCGATTTGATCCCATGGTAATGAATTAGCCTCAGAGCTTTCACCAAACTCATCAGCATCATACGGACTTGGAAAGCCTATGTCTGCACTTACACCGATATTTTGGGTACTACTACCCGATACACGATAGTACTTGGCTAATGTTAACTTCAATTGTCCGAGAGGCTCTTCAGCATTGGGTAGAAACTGCTCTAGTCCGACAAGGTTCTGAACCGACCCTTTTCCAAAAGTAGTCTCACCAAGAATGACACCTCTTTTATAATCCTGAATAGCACCTGAGAAAATCTCGCTAGCCGAGGCACTAAACCTATTGGTCATTACAGCTAGAGGTCCATCGTAATGAGCTGTTGTATTGTTAGCTTTTTCAATGTCCACCAGACCACTACCCTTCCGCACCTGTACTACTGGGCCTCCCGGGATAAACAATCCTGTAAGGTCAACAGCTTCCTGAAGTGCTCCGCCACCATTATTTCTAAGGTCGATCAAAAGTCCGTCCATGCCTTGAGTCTTGAGGTCGGTGATGAGCTTTTTCACATCGCGGCTGACACTTTTGTAATCTTTCAAGCCTTTTTGAGCATCTTCAAAATTGATGTAAAAGCTAGGTATCGTAATCACACCAAGGTTGAAGGTGGTGATGCCGTCTGATATTGGGATGATCTCAGCCTTAGCATCATCATCAGCCAACTTGATCTTGTCTCGCTCAAGTCTGAGCGTATCTGGCATATCATTCATTGAAGCATCTTTTCTCTGCAACAGCAATTGAACAATAGTGCCTTTTGGGCCCTTTATTTTGGCTACAACATCATCCAGTCTCCATCCGACGATATCTTCAAACTCGCCATCATCTCCTTGCGCTACGCCTACAATCAAATCATCTTTAAATATACCCTTACTCTTGGAGGCAGGGCCGCCAGGCACTACTTCATACACCTTCGTGTAGTCTATCTCTTGAACCAATCTTGCTCCTATTCCTTCTAATGAATGACTCATGTTCTGCTGAAAACGATCGGAGGAAACAGGAGAGAAATAGCTCGTATGCGGATCAAATGCTTCTGTGAACGCATTCATATAAATCTCATAGACATCCTCAGGTTTCTGCTGGGAAAGACCTTTTTCAAAATTGCGGTAGCGCTTGACCAATATCTCCTGACTATCTTCCCATTCCTTACCAGAAAGCTTCCAGTTTAGAGTAGTGCTCTTGATCTTTCTTCTCCAGAAGTCTTCCACATCCTCGACTGTCTCTCGCCACTGCATCTCTTCTCTGTCAAAGTCCAATTCCTCTTCAATAGAATAATCAGGTTCGGTCTCCAAGAGCGCTAAAGCGTAAGCCACACGATCATTAGCGCGCTCCTTATATATTCTGAAAATCTGAAATGGCACATCGAGATTACCCTGTCGGATATCGTCATCCAGTCTATTGCGGTACTTCTCAAAATAGTCAATGTCCGCTTTCAGGAAATACTCCTTATTAGGATCAATGGCGTTGATAAACTTATCATAAATGACTGATGACAGAGAATCGTTGATGGGCACTTTACGGTAGTGATGCTGATTCAACAACGTGTTGATCAATAGCGTTGAGCGAAAATGCTGTGGCTCTGGACTAAGTATACCGCTGGTATCAGTCTCCCAACCCTCATCGACCTCAGTACTCGCAAAGGCTGTAGAGATTACATTATCAACAGATGATTCTGGTGAGGCACTAAGTGGTGGTCGTACATCCGTAAATCCCCAAACAAACAGAAACCCAACAACTAGAACAGATATAAACTTCATGTATTAACTAGATATGCGTGATAGATATGTGATTACATAACGGCGAAACCGAATAATTGATCAAGATAATCTGAAATAATTGATCAGAGGTGAATTGAGGGCATAAAAAGAGGAAGACCGATTTAATCAGTCCTCCTCTCAGATATATCTATTTGATCAATGTTAGGAGCTAGCCTTTTCTCACACTGCCACTGCTACTACTATTGGTGATCAATTTTTCCGGGTCTCCCTTGTATCTGATAGAGCCACTGCTGCTGGCACTAGCGCGTAACTCTTGTGACACGGAGATGCGTGCATTTCCAGAGCTGCTGGCCTTGGCTTCACATTTCTCACTTGAGAGATCATAAGAACTATAGGTTCCAGAGCTGCTCACGCTTATTTCTTGCTCAATACTTTCTCCAGATATCGTGAGTCTTCCAGAGCTTGACACTTCTGAATCCAGCGATTGAACATCAACAGTCAGGTTGGCGCTACCACTGCTACTGGCTCTACAGACAAGCCGATCTGTTTTGATGACTCCCTCATTCGTTACACTAGCAGATGAGCTAACGCTAATACCTTCCAATTCCTGGTAGGTCAACCAAACCTTAACATTGGAGTTTTTCCACCACTTGTTACCATTATCGAGACCAATGACCAATTTCCCTCCTGAGATATCAGTCTCTACATCAGAGACATCTATTCCGCTTGTCTCGATACGCGCTGAGTTTTCGCTACCGCTAATCAGCACCAACTCAATCGATTCACCAACAGAGACCCTGTTGAAATCGCCTAAACGGCGGGTCTCATTGGATTGAGAGTAAACTACTGAATTTGCGAACAAGGCAAGAAATAGGAATATGCTTTTTGGTTTCATCTGCTTTTTATTTTCTAGTATTAGACTTCTTATTTCAATCTAGGTTGCATGAAAGCAGAAAATATATCGAATAAAGATTATCCTGTCATCGTGATTACTGGTGCGGCTTCCGGAATTGGTCAGCATATGGCTAAGGTCTATAGCCATAAGAAGTTTAATGTGGTAGCCACGGATCGGAATATAGAGCAGCTTAAGCTCGTATTCTCCGAAAAGGACAATCGGATCATAAATGAGCACGATATCAGCCTACCGGAAAGTTGGAATTCCATGCTGGCCAATACCCTTGAAAGATTCGGAAGAGTTGACTATCTGCTCAATATTGCTGCCATCATTGAGCCTGGTTTCATCTTTGATATTGACCTGAGTAGCATTGACCGCCACATGGATATCAATGCCAAAGGCACCTTTTATGGTATGAAGATCATCGGTGATCAGATGGTCAACCAAGGATCCGGGCATATCATCAATATAGCTTCCTTGGCAGGTGTGGCTCCCATCTATGGCATCAGCCTCTACTCTGCCAGTAAGTATGCAGTGCGAGGGTACTCGTTGGCGGCTGCCCAAGAACTGAGAGAAAAGAACATCTACTGCACCGTCATATGTCCTGACCTGGTGGATACACCCATGCTGGATCAACAACTTGATTACGACAAGGAGACGGCTCTCACATTTAGTGGTAACAAAGCATTGACAGTAGTAGATATAGAGAAAGCCATTGATCGTGCAATGCGCACTCGCCAGCTAGAGATTTGCGTACCCGAATCACGCGGTTATACCGCCAAAATCGCTAATTTTCTCCCACAGATATCATTTTGGCTGAAGTCCCAGCTTATCAGCAAAGGGAGGGCCAACAGAGACCGAATAAAATCAGATAGAGCAGCCAATTCATTATGATCAGAAATACCATCACCTTACTCTTTGTCCTTATTGTTAGTAGCGGCTTTGCACAAACCGCTTATCTCAAAGGAGGCACACAACTCGCTACTTTTGCTGGCTCACAACGAGGAGATAATGGACTCCTGCTCTCCTATTTAGCAGGAATCGGACTTGAGTCTCCAATTAGTAGTTTAGATCAAACCGAACTGACAGCTGAACTGCATTTCTCCTTACTCGGATTCAAGAGCGAATTTGACGCAAATAGTGAAATCAGACTTAACTATATCAACTTACCCGTTATGCTCCGTCGAACCTTCGGGAGTACCAGGCTCTACGCAGGCGCAGGTCTAGGATATGGGGTTCTCATAAGGGCTGCTGCAGTGGGTGGTGGACTGAAAGCACTTATCAACGAAGAATATAGTACCTCCGATATCTACATCCCTATTTCGGTGGGGTACTACTTGAGTGAAGGATGGAGCGTTGACCTGAGGTATCATCTTGGTATAACAGATATCAGTGTGGACGAGCGCAATGACAGTTTCAACCGGTCGATCCAATTATCATTGCATTACTTCCTTTGAGCCTAGCGCACACCCAAGTGAGGGTATTTACCAGCAACCCCCCTAAAATAATCCAGAATAAAATCCATATCCGCTTCCAGATTTCCGGTAGGATAAAAGGGCTCTTTCAGCTCAACGACCTTATGCTTGAAATCAAAACCGACCATCACGATGGGCACTTCAGAAGTGAGCGCCATATAATAAAACCCCGTCTTCCACTTGGGCACATAAGATCTTGTTCCCTCGGGGGTCAAAACGACTGCTAACTCTTCGTGACGCTTAAATAAGTCAGCTACAAAATCCACGAGTTTAGTATTCTTACTACGATCGACTGGTACACCTCCCATTTTCTTAAGTATCCAGCCTATGACAGGTGTTTTGAAGAGCTCTGCTTTACCAAGAAATACACCCTTTAGTCGCAAAATCGTTTTGGCAGCCCACCCTACCGGGAAATCCCAATAGCTGGTATGTGGTGCTACGATTAGAATGTACTTAGGTACTGAAGGGCGATCACCTTTGATTTTCCAGCCGGTGATCTTGTACATCAATATGAAGAATTGCCTTATCATGCTTCATCTAGCTGAAGCTCTTTTTTCAGCTTCGACTTCTTCGAAAAATACTTGATTGTATGGTCGTATCCAATATCAAATATCTCTT
Organism: Cyclobacteriaceae bacterium; assembly: GCA_040222235.1. Classification (GTDB taxonomy): domain Bacteria; phylum Bacteroidota; class Bacteroidia; order Cytophagales; family Cyclobacteriaceae; genus UBA6059. The sequence continues at coordinate 5,457 of JAVKDO010000102.1, read as the reverse complement.
GCGCCTTCTTGAAATCAAAAACATTGAATTTGCAAAGCTCCTTAGGCTCTATAAAAACATCACATTTGTTTTTTCTAGCGTAGACGTTGTAATTGATGGTCATCATCATCGTCCGCTCGAAAACAGCTTTCATATTGGTAGGCATATTTTTAGCATCAATCGGGTTGGTGTGCACACCGATAATTCTATCACAATTAACTATGAGTGGCTCTACAGGTAGATTATTCAAGATTCCGCCATCAATATAGAGCTTACCATCAAGCTCTACCGGCTTGAAGATTACAGGTAGGCATGAGGAGGCCAACATCGGTTTTATGAGCTCCCCACTGTAGAAAAACTTCGACTTTCCTTTCTTCACATTAGTAGCGACTACTGTCAACGGGATCTTTAAATCTTCGAAGGTTTTGGCGGTCAAGTACGGACTGAAAAGCACCTCTGACTTCTCTATGGTTAGCAATCCCTGCCAATTGATAGCAGGCTGCACCATTTTGAAAAGGTTGGTCTTGATAATGAGCTTAAAAATATCATCGGGGCTATATCCATCGGCATAGAATGCCCCAACTATTGCTCCAAAACTTGCTCCTGAAATATTACTAATGTGAATACCTAGCTCCTCGAGAGCTTTTATTACGCCTAGGTGGGCGATCCCTCTGGCACCACCTCCAGATAAGACTAGGCCAATTTTCACGGTTACTTCTCTTGGTAGACACCCATATTACCGAACTTATCGATGCGCTTGCTAATGCGAGTCTCTGGTTTCACCTTATTCAAAGCCTTTATCTCCTTACTGAGCACCTTCTTAAGTTCAGCGGCAGCTCCTTTCATATCATTATGCGCGCCTCCTAGCGGTTCTTTGATCACACCATCGATCAGACCATGAGACAACATGTCCTTTGCAGTTAGTTTCAACGCCTCTGCTGCCTGCTCTTTGTATTCCCAACTTCTCCATAATATAGAAGAACAGCTCTCCGGGGAGATCACAGAATACCAGGTATTCTCCATCATGAGCACTCTATCACCAATGGCGATACCCAGCGCTCCACCTGACGCCCCCTCTCCTATGATCACGCAGATAACGGGAACCTTGAGCATAAACATTTCCTTGAGGTTTCGCGCAATGGCCTCACCCTGACCTCTCTCCTCTGCTTCGATACCTGGAAACGCACCAGGAGTGTCAATTAGAGTCACGATCGGCTTATTGAACTTCTCAGCCATCTTCATCAATCGCAACGCTTTGCGGTAGCCTTCTGGATTGGCCATACCAAAGTTTCTCATTTGACGCTGCTTGGTATTGCGTCCCTTTTGCTGACCGATCATCATCACCGTCATGCCATCAATATCACCGAATCCGCCGACCATGGCCTTGTCATCTTTGACAGATCGATCACCATGCAACTCTACAAAGTCATTGGCTATCTCATAGATATAGTCTAGCGTGTAGGGTCGCTCAGGATGTCGGGACAATTGTACTCTCTGCCATCGCGTGAGGTTTTCAAAAGTCTCAACTTTGAGTTTATTGATCTTTTCTTCGAGTGAAGCAATAGCCTTAGTGACATCTACATCGCTATCGGAAGCTAGGTGCTTCATATCTTCCAGTTTATTTTCCAGCTCTGCTATGGGTTTCTCGAATTCTAGTAACATGCGACGGATTTGTTTTGCGGCAAATTTAGATAAATATTGAAGAAGGCTCCACAAAGAAAATCATCCAAGTTGAGTAATTAATTTTGGTTGGCTATTGCATACAAAAAATCAAGGTTATACTTTTGCATCACGTTTGAGCAAAGGCTCAGATTTATTGAAATGGTGTGGTAGTTCAGTTGGTTAGAATGCCTGCCTGTCACGCAGGAGGTCGCGGGTTCGAGTCCCGTCCATACCGCCTCAGAATCAAGCTCTTACATTAATTTGTAAGGGCTTTTTTTGTGGGTTTAAAATTTGTGCAAACATTGTGCAAACAAATGATGTGGCTTTGGCTAGTTACTATAGCAATAACACACGCACTCAACTAGCTCGTTCAGTTTAATCGATGTTTATTGGCAGAGGGTATAGGGAGATGTCTAGAAGATAAACCTTTAATAAATTCGGACTACTGAAGAGACCTAACAAATAGGTTAGTTGACACTTGGCCCTCGCAGCGTTGGCTCTACCCCACCACCGGCCATGCCGCATACTGACCTTCCGCTTGTTCCAATACTTCTTTTAATATGTCGTCCAGAGAGGAGAATGGCACCTTGCCTCGAAGTTCCTTTTTGACGGCTAGGCGAATGGCGGCTCGGGCATCTTCCTTTTTCGTCCAGTCGAGCTGGAGATTTTTCTTGACTGATGCTACGACTTTATGCACCAAGTCCTGAATGGGGCCGGTCTCATTGAGTAGCTTTTCATTGGCTGTAAGCAAATCGTAAAAGGCGAGCTCGTCTTCAGACAATCCCAGCTCCTTGGTGCGCTTGTCATCTTCCTGCATCTCTTTGGCTATGTCCAGCAAGTGCTTGATTTGGTCATTTTTCTAGAAATCAGATTGCATGTGCCCCTGATACATGTAATCTAACATTCGGACAGGGGGTCTTGTATAGCTATGGTAATTAGTAAAGCATCACCTAATTTGAATACCCTTGTCATATTTTCATCCCTTATAATTTAGGATTTCAAATACTTTGATGACTACCTTCATTAATTCGATATGATCTATGGGCAAGTGTTTAAATTCATTCTTAATAAATCTTGTGAATTTGTTTGAAAACTCTAAGTCCAAAGGATACGCTTTAAGAGTTTCAAAGATCACTGCTTCAGCGACAGAATTTTTAAATATTCTGTTTGGAGTGGATGAATATAGATATTTAAGAAATTTTATCACCTCATAAATCACATTTTTGTCACCATGGAAGTTGAAATGGAGTGCATTGATACAGTTTTTGAATAGCTGATTGTTTTCATAAATCTTAGTGGACTCATAGGCCTTTTTCAATATATCCGCATCTACTATTACACCTACATATCTATTTTGGAGATGATATTTCGAGACTAGTTGTTGTGAAACTCCTTTCGAAAGAAAAAAATATTCAGAAGTCATTGGTTGAGTCTGCTGAAAGAAGCTTTTAAAATTTATTTCGTCATTTGTAATTAAGCTTCTGTTGCCTGAGTTAGCTAAGAAGACCGTATCCAGCCAATAATTGAAATACCAACGGTTTGGATCATAATCAGCAAACTGACTTATGACATCCAACTTGGTTGCACTATATTCAATCTGACAGAATTCTTCAATCCATTTTAAGTAACCTTTATATTTGTCTATTCGATTTTCAATTTCTTGCTTTCCTGTTATATGAGGTTCTACTCTTTCAATCCTAATAGAAAGAGTCATTTGTTCATCTCCATGGTTTTCCAGCTCTTGTATTTTTTGCTTTAGGTGCTCAACTAAAAATGAGGATACAATAAAACTGATTTCGAGTTTCGCTATTTCATCACTAAAGGCCATTAGAGCATTTATTGATGTTAGGTCGATAACATATTCTTCTATTTTAGTATAATCAACGTTTTTAACAAACTCTAGTGGTGGTATTCTATACCATTTTCCAAAGTGAGTTAAGTGGTCATAGATTTGAATTGGGTTATTCTCATCTACTTGAATCAAAAGTTCCGAAAATGATAATTTTCCAAGTTCGTACTTGGAAAAGGCATCTTGTATTCGCAAGTGCCTCTTTTCGCCCTCATAACCGAAAGTTTCGCTGAGCTTTTTACTAAACCCTTCAATGTCGTCTTTGAGTGTTTCTACTGAGATGATGTTATATCCCTCAATTATGGTAGACTGTTTAAAATCTTCACTTATTTCGGCAATCATGCCCGTATACTTATCCATTATCTGGATAATTCTATACTCTGAAATCGATCCAGTCATGGGCTCTTCATATCGAATAACATCATCGATCTTTTTACCAAGAAATGTTTCAGCAATTTTGTTTGCAACTAGCGTTTCTTCGTTGATATGAATAAGTTTGATTTCTTCTCCTACCTGTACTCTAACAGTACAGTCTTCCTCTATTAGAATCGGTTGATTTTCAGATCTTTCTCTATTCCCAAAGGCCAACAGCGTGAAGTAACCTTGCTTTACCACTACATTATTCGGGTGTCTCTTTAATTGCTGAAATGCTAATTCAGTAGCAAATTCATTCTCGCCTACTTGAAAATAGATGCTTGCCAGTTCGAAAGCAGATTGATAAGGAATATCATAATCCTCTATTTCCGATTTAATGGCTTTTAGTTGATCCTTCTTTTCTTGTCTATAAAGAGCAACACACAAATTAATTAAGAAGAAAGCATTCTTTGGAAAACACGATTTTCCCTTTTGTGCAAGAAATTCGATCCGAGACATGTCACCCTGAATATATTTCAGGTGCATCTCCCAACTTAAAAATTGGAGATTAACTTCATAGTGGTCGTTCCATTTCCCAAGATATAACAGTAACTCCTCATGGTTTTTCTTTAGCTTCTGAAGTATCTTAATGTAAAACTTTAATTCAGGAGATTCTACATCAATACTAACTATAGAACTTAGGTAGGATTGGCATTCTTCGTGTCTTTGTATTGTTGCCAGTATAGAACATACCGCAAGTTTCTCATCTCTATCAAAATCAGCATATCTATCTAAAATTGGCTGTAAAATATCATATGTATCATCTGATTTATCAATATAGAACCTTAATGCATACGCCTTAAGAAGCTGTTTATGGTATGTGGTCGAGAATTGCTTTCTCTGGAGGAGATCTTCAATAAATACTAGAGGATTCCCCTTTGATGTGTAAGAGATGTCAATCACCGTTAAAGAGAGTTTTGCATCACGCAAGCCAATAGTCTCAACACAATCCAGATAGGACCTATAAGATTCCAGAGCTTCTACGGCTTTACCATTTTTAGAATAGTACTCGGCCTTTACTAGCTTTAGATCTAATATTTGATTGAAGTCTTTCGAATCGCAAATGGTAAAGAGCTTATCAGATTCGTTAATATGGGCAAGATGAATGGCAAGATGAACAATTATGCCATCTGTTACATATTCAAACCCATGCTTCAATATCTCATAATTTCTAAAGATTGCATCCTTATCTCTTGAGGTGTAGAAATCTGTGAAATTCAAGAAAACAAATGCTTGTTGATAGTATGGATTTTTGATAAAAAGCTCTGTTTGTTTAAACTTTTCAACAATCCTTGTGAGTAGTTCGATATATCGGTGAATGTGTGCCACCCATATCGGAGTAAAGTGTGCCACTCATATCGGAGCAAAATGTGCCACTTTTTTCAAGGTGATTTCTGGTTTGAAAATAGCTCTACTTTTTAACTTTTCTCATTGATTCTCCTTCTAATTTAATTCGGTGTGCGGTATGTACGAGCCGATCAAGTATAGCATCAGCAATGTTGCTTTCTCCAATCACCTCATGCCAGGTATTGACCGGTAGCTGAGAAGAGATA